>DASXZK010000127.1:0-108303 GCA_036501965.1 Solirubrobacteraceae bacterium | reverse complement strand
AGGCTGCGTGGGCCGCCGCTCTGGTCAATCTCAACCCGATCGGGCACCGGCTCGCCCTCCAGAACACATGAAAGACCGAACCGAGACCAGCCGAACCGCGCCCGCCCCGAGACCCCGCCCTCCCAGACGGTCACCTACTCGGTGAGCGGCCCGATCACCGAACCCACTTCTTCAGGGGACTTCTAGAGCTCTGAGTCGACCTGGCGCAGGGCCGCCCACGCGCGGTCGATGTCGCTCTCGCCGGTGAACATCCCGCCGACGGCGAGCCGCAGCACGTAGCGCCCGCCGAGCACCGCGTGGGAGATGAAGATCTCGCCGGTCGCGTTGACCCGGCGCAGCAGCTCCTGGTTGCGGGCATCGTCGCCGGGTGCGCGGAAGCAGACTACGGAGAACGGCCGCGGCGCGCAGATCTCCCACCCGGACTCAGCGGCGACCAGCTGCTCGAACCGCTCGGCCAGCGCGATCCCCGAGCGGACGTGCGCCTGCAGGCCGGAGCGGCCGTAGCAGCGCAGCACCGCCCACAGCTTGAGCGAGCGGAATCGCCGGCCGAGCGCGGGGCCGTACTCCGACAGCGACAGCGCGTCCTCGGCATCAGGGGTGCGCAGGTACTCGGGCACGAGACTGAACGCCGCGCGCAGGTCGCCGGGGCGGCGGCTGTAGAGCAGTGAGCAGTCGTTGGGCACGAGCATCCACTTGTGCGGGTTGAGCACGAGCGAGTCGGCCCGCTCGACGCCGGCGAAGGCGCTGCGCAGCTCCGGGCAGACCATCGCCGAGCCGGCGTAGGCGGCGTCGACGTGCAGCCATGCCCCGGCCCGCTCACACGCGTCGGCGACCGCCGGCACCGGGTCCACCGACGTCGAGGCCGTCGTGCCGACGGTGGCGACGACCATCGCAGCCTCGCTCAGGTCGCCCAGCGCTGCCGGATCGAGCCGGAACGCCTCGTCGGTAGGCACCGTCCGCACGCTCATCCCGAGCATCTGGCCGGCCTTCGCCACCGACGAGTGGGCTTGCTCGGAGCAGACCAGGAGCCCGCGGCCGGTCGCGTGGCGGGCCGCGATCGCCGCCACGAGCGTCGAGGTGGAGGCGGAGTCCTCGATGTGGCCGTGCCACCCCGAGGGCAAGCCGATCAGCTCACCCACCCAGTCCGCGACGAGCCCCTCAAGCTCGGTGGAGGCAGGCGCGGTGCGCCATAGGATCGCGATCGAGTTGAGCGTCGCCGCGATCAGCTCGGCAAGGATTGCCGGAGGCGTGCTGGCGGAGGCGAAATAGGCGAAGTAGCGCGGGTGCTGCCAGTGGGTCGTCCCCGGCACGATGATCTCGTCGATGTCCCGCAGGACGGAGCTGAACGGCTCGGGGTCGTCCGGCGGGTGGGCGGGCAGCCGGGCGCGGATCTCCCCGGGGGCGACCTGCGCGAGCACCGGCAGGTCACCGACACGGTCCAGGTAGTCGGCCGCCCAGTCGATCGCGGCGTGCCCGTCGGCGCGCAGATCGGTCACCGGCCGCTCACCTGCTCGAAGGCGATCCCGGCGCCGGTGAGCCGGTCGATCAGAGCCTGGCCCATCGCGACCGCCGGGGTGACCATCCCGCGGGTCTCGGGCAGCTCGTCGTGGGCGAGGCACAGCGCCGACTCGGCGAGCATCTTCGAGGTCTCGCCGTAGCCGGGATCGCCGCCTCGGACCTCGCAGACCACGCGCGGCTCGGACTCCGAGCCGACCCGGCCGGTGAAGCGCGCGGTGAACCAGGAGCGCTGCCGGCGCGCGGCGTCGGGTCCGTCGCCGGGATCCCTCAACTTGAGCAGCGCGTTGCGCACTGGCGGGACCTGGGCGAGCACGGCGAGCATCCCGAAGCCGCCCGCGATCCCGGCGGCGCTGGCGACGCGCCGGGTGACGAACGACAGCCCGTAGCGGAAGTCCGGGCCGTAGCGATCGAGCGCTCGCGCGGACCGGAGCACGGTGTCGACGTCGATCGTCGGGGCGGTGAGCGCCCAGCCCTCCCCCGAAGGGTTCGGCCGCAGCGGGGTGCGGATGGCGCGCGGGCGGCGCCCGGCGGGGCGCGGCTCGAGCCGGCGGCGCTGGGTGGCGGCGGCCATCGTGGGACGCGCCCGGCTGAGGCCATGGATCAGCGTGTGGTAGGTGCCGCCGCTGAACGTGGCCCCCACCTGGACGAACTCCTCGACGGTGAGCGGCTCGCCGGCCGGTAACCGGTCGACGGTGAACAGCGTCCCCAGATCGTGCGGGATCGAGTCAAAGCCGCACGAATGCACGATCCGCGCGCCGCTGCGCTCGGCCTGCTCGTGGTGTCGCACCCACATCGTGTCGACGAACTCGGGCTCGCCGGTGAGGTCGACGTAGTCGGTGCCGGCCGCAGCGCACGCGGCGACCAACCCCTCGCCGTAGCGGATGAAGGGGCCGACGGTCGTCGCCAGCACGCGCGTGGACTGCGCCAGGCGGGTGAGCGAGGCGGGGTCGCCGACGTCGGCCTGCAGCAGCGGGAGATCGGCGAGCGCGGGGTCGATCGCGGCCAAGCGCTCGCGCGTGGCCTTCAGCGAGGTGGTGCTGCGCCCGGCGATCGCCCAGCGGGTCGGCGGGGAGCCGGCGTCGTTCGCTCGGCGCGCGAGATGCTCGGCGACCAGTCCTCCGGTGAAGCCCGTCGCGCCGAACAGGACGAGGTCGTGGTCAGGCATCCTCGCCGCCGATGCGCTTGGCGCGGGCAAGCGCCTCCTCGGGCTCCGTGCCGGCGCGGGCGGCCAGCCAGCAGGCGAGCGGTGCGGCGATCCGCTCGGAGGCGTGCGCAGCGATGCCGGCCAGCGCAAGCAGCCGGTCGATCTCCTCCTCGCTCGGAGGGGCGACCCCAAGCTCGTCGGCGTAGCTGGCCAGCCAGGCGCGGGCGTCCATCGCCCGGAGGCTATCCGTCCTTGCGCTGTCAAGATCCGCCGCGGACTTGGACCCGACACGAAGGAGAGACATGGCAATGCTGGAGGACAAGGTCGCGATCGTCACCGGCTCGGCGCGCGGGATCGGCCGCGCCACCGCCGAACTGCTGGCCGGCCACGGCGCGAAGGTCCTGATCAACGACCTCGACGGGGACCTCGCCGAGCAGACGGCGGCCGAGATCGACGGCGAGACGCTCGTGTTCGCCGGGGATCTCACCGAACCGGGCACACCGGACGCGCTCGTGGCGCGCGTCGTCGAGCAGTGGGGACGGGTCGACATCCTCGTCAACAACGCCGGCTACACGCTGGACGGGGTCATCCACAAGATGAGCGACGAGTCGTTCCAGCGGATGCTCGACATCCACCTCGTGGTGCCGTTCCGGATGTGCCGCGCCGTCGCTCCCCACTTCCGGGAGCCCGCCAAGCACGAGCGCGAGCAGGGCGTCGAGGTGTTCCGCAAGATCGTCAACATCTCCTCGGTCACCGGCACGTTCGGCAATTCCGGTCAGGCCAACTACGCCTCGGGCAAGGCGGGCGTGATCGGCCTCACCAAGACGCTCGCCAAGGAATGGGGCCAGTTCAAGGTCAACGTCAACGCGGTGTTCTTCGGCTACATCGACACGCGCCTGACGCAGACCAGCACGAGCAACAACACGATGGAGATCGGCGGCGAGACGATCCAGCTCGGCATGCCCGATCAGGTCCGCCAGATCGCGACCTCACTGATCCCGCTCGGCCGGCCCGGAACGCCCGAGGAGGCCGCGGGAGGCGTCTTCCTGCTCTGCACACCCTGGGCCAACTACATCACCGGACAGGCGCTCGGCATCACCGGTGGCCAGCTCGGCGGCATGATCTCCTGAGGCGAGGCCGCCGTCCCGGCGGTGGGCTGCCGTCCGGGGCGAATGGGACCATCCGTTCCCGATATGGCCGGCCGCCGCCCGGAATCCGCCCCCGGTCGCCGTCCGGGCCCTCCCGCCCGCACGGCTCCCCGGCGGCCTCCCCGCAGGACGTCCCCAGCCCCCGTCCATAACCGCGGGCGCGTCGACGACCTCGCGCCCGGGCAGATCGGGTTGGCGGTCGCCGCCGCGGCCGCCGTCGTCGCTGCGCTGGTCGCGATCAGCGGCGACGGGGAGACTTTTTGGGTCTGCATTCCGGTCGCGCTCGGAGCGGCCGCGGTGTGCGGATCGCCGCGGACCTCGGCGATCGCCGCCGGCGTCGTCGTGGCGGCCGCGCTCGCCGCCGCCCGGTTCGACTCGTCCAACCCGCCCGCGGTGTGGGCCGCGCTGGTGGTCCCGGCCGCCTCCGCCGCTGTGCTGCACGTCGTCCGCAGCGCGCTCGAGCGTGACCGCGACGGTTTGCGCGACTTCGCGCTGACCGACCCGCTGACGGGCGTCGCCAACCGCCGGGCGCTGCTCGCCGCCGCCGAGCACGAGATCGCCCGCCACCGTCGAGCCGAGCGGCCGTTCGCCGTCGTCATGGTCGACCTCGACGGCTTCAAGCAGGTCAACGACCGCTTCGGCCATGCCGCAGGCGACGATCTGCTGCGTGACGTCGCGGCCGCGCTCAGCCAGGCGATGCGCGGTCAGGACACCGTTGCGCGCTTCGGTGGGGATGAGTTCTGCGTGCTCGCACCGGACACCGACACGGACGGGACCGGGCCGCTGTGCGACCGGGTCTCCGACGCGATCCGCGGCGTCACCGCCGGGATGCAGCACGTGCGCGGGAGCGTCGGCGCGGCCGTGTTCCCCGACGATGGCGGCGAACCCGCCGATCTGATCGACGTCGCCGACGTGCGGCTGCTCGCGGCCAAGCGCGAGCTCTACCGCGAGCGCGGACGGCCCGAGCGCCGCGCCGCCTGACCCGGCGGTCGGGCCTTCCCAGGCCATCCGCGGCATCCTGAGCGCATGCGCGAGATCCCGATCCGCGGCGATACGATCCGCCTCGGCCAGCTGCTCAAACTGGCCGACATCGTCGGCAGCGGCGCCGAGGCCAAGGCGCTGCTCGCCGACGATCAGGCGCGGCCCGTGGTCAACGGCGAGCCCGAGAGCCGCCGCGGGCGCCAGCTGCACGACGGGGACCTGGTGGCCGTGGGGGGCGAGGAGCTGCGGATCGCCGGCGCACCGCTGAAGCAGGCAGCGCGGCCTGCAGGACGAGACGGTCCGGCGCCGGACGGCGCTTCGGTGGCGGCTGACGGGCCGGCCGGGGCCGTGGCCCGGCGCCGCGGCCCGCTCGTCATCGCGCACCGGGGCGCATCGGACCCCGCGCCCGAGAACTCGATCGCCGCGTTCGAGCGGGCGATCGAACTCGGCGCCGACGGCGTCGAACTCGACGTGCGCCGGGCCGCGGACGGCCGGCTCGTGGTCATCCACGACCAGCGGATCGGCGTCACCCCGGTGGGACGCCTCACCGCCGAGCAGTTGCGCGAGCGGCTCGAGCCTGGACAGGCACCGGACCTCGATGAGGTGCTGGCAGCGCTCTCGCCTCGCCATGCGCTCGTCGACATCGAGCTCAAGGAGGACGGCCATGTCGACGAGACGATGGCAGTCGTCGCGGGCCATCTGGCACCCGAGCGGTATGTCGTCACCTCGTTCCTGGACGCAGTTCTGCCCCAGGTGCGGGCCACCGTGCCCGGGGCCCGGACGGGTCTTCTGCTCGCGGCACGCCGGCCGGCGCGGACGCTCGAGCGGCGGCTCGCGCAGGTCGCCCCGGACTTCCTGGCGCTGCACACGACACTGGCTCGAACCGGGCTGCTGGAGTTCGCGGCGCGCCGCCGGCTGCCGGCCTGGGTGTGGACGGTGAACGAACCCCGGCTGCTGCGAACCCTGCTTGCCGATCCGCGCGTCGAGGCGGTCATCACCGACCGCACCCACGACGCCGTGGCGCTGGCCCGCGGCTAGCAGCCCGGTCGTCAGCCACCTCGCGGTCGGAGGGGCCGATCACCCACCCCGCCACCGCCCCCCGCGGGGGAGAAAGCGTTTGCTCAGTCGGCCCCAGCCGCGTCCGAGCCGCCGGCCACGCGGTCCGGGCGCACCGTGACCGCCGACTGCAGTACCTCGATCTCGAACCCGCCGGGGAGGACGACGTCCCAGGACCAGAGCAGCGGCTCGCGGCGTTCGCTGCAGGCGAGCTCCTCGAGGGCGAGGCAGGCCGTGGGGGCGTGCAGTTGGAGGCGCATGCCGAGATCGTCGTGCGGGGTCAGCAGGAGCGAGGTGATCCGGGTGCTCGAGATCGCCGGGGGCGTCGACGTCGTGGACAGCACGTCCCAGGAGGTCATCGGCTTCGTCAGCATCTCACGCAGCTCAGGGACCTCGGGGAGCATCACCGAAGGGTGGTAGACGTCCTCCGCGATCGCGGTCACCTTGCCGCCGGTGGCGACCGTGCGCCGCAGGTGGGTCGTGTGCTCGCCCGGGCCGATGTCGAGCGCGCGAGCTGCGGTTTCGCCGGCCTCACGAAGCTCGACCGTCAGGTCGCGCACCGAGTAGCCGCCGGACACGCCGAACCAGTAGGAGTCCACGCGGAGCGCCCCGGAGACGACGCCGCGCGGCGGCCCCATCGAGCCGACGAACGTGCCGCTGCCCTGGCGCCGCACGATCTCGCCGGCGTCCTCCAGGCGACGGAGCGCGCTGCGGAGGGTCCCGCGCGAGACGCCGAGCATCCCCGCGAGCTCCTGCTCGGGAGGCAGGCGGTCGCCCGGCCGGAAGCGGCCAGGGGTCAGCCAGCGCCGGACGGCTCGCTCGGCGCCGTCGACGAGCGAGATTCGCGAGTCAGGCGCGAGCACATTCGCTGCCTCGCCCATCGTCATTCCCCCGGTCTCGACATCCGTATGCACGACATCTCCAAAACAGTTCTACCCGTTTCGGGCCGCTTTAAAGGGAGACCCAGTCCTGCCCGGCAACCGGTCCGGGGGGAATTCGGGACCCGCTGTCAGAATTCGCACGCCGCGACGGCGCCCCGCGGTCGAGCGTGCGAACGAGTGGACGCCGTCCGGATGAACTAGGCCTGCGCGGCGCGAGCCGCCTGCAGGGTGTTGCGCATGAGCATCGCGATCGTCATCGGCCCCACGCCACCGGGGACCGGGGTGATGAGACCGGCGACCTCCGCCGCGGGTCCGAAGTCGACGTCGCCGACCAGGCCATCGTCGGTGCGGTTGATGCCGACGTCGATGACGGTCGCGCCCGGCTTGACCCAATCACCCTGGATCATCTGCGGACGCCCCACCGCCGCAATCAGCACGTCGGCCCGGCGACAGACTTCCGCGAGGTCACGCGTGCGGGAGTGGCAGATCGTCACCGTCGCGTTCTCGGCGAGCAGCAGCGCGGCGACCGGCTTGCCGACGAGATCCGAGCGCCCGACGACGACTGCCTCGGCGCCCTGCAGGGCGACGTCGTGGCGTCGCAGCAACTCGATCACCCCGGCGGGAGTGCACGGCCGCAGTCCCGGTAGCCCCTTTGCGAGCAGCCCGGTCGAGACGGGGGTCAGCCCGTCGACGTCCTTGGCGGCCGGGATCAGCGTCGTCAGCCGAGGGCCGTCGATGTGGTCGGGCGTCGGCAGCTGCAGCAGGATCCCCGAGACGGCGGGATCGGCGGCGAGCTCGCCGAGCAGATCGACCACCTGCTGCTCAGGGACGTCGGCTGCGAGCACGTGGGAGAACCCCTCGATCCCGACCTCCGCGCACGCGCGCTGCTTGCCCGCGACGTACACCGCCGAGGCGGGATCGTCGCCGACGAGCACCGTCGCCAGCCCCGGTCGGCGTCCACCGCCCGCGACCCAGGCCTCGACCTCCTCACGCACTTCGCCTCGGACCGCCTGAGCGATCGCCTTGCCGTCGATGATGGTCGCTGACATGCGCGGATTCATATCAGTGGCGGGCGATCGGCGCCCGTAACCTCTGGCGAATGCTGATCCGCGGCGCCGATCCATCGACGGACGCGGCGGCCTGCGCGGAGATCTATGGCGCTGCGGTCCGTCACAGCGTGAGCTCGTTCGAGGACGTCCCCCCGGACGCGAACGAGATGGCAGCACGGATCACGGCCACGAGCGCAAGCCGGCCGTGGTTGGTGGCCGAGCTGGACCGGACGATCGCCGGGTACGCATACGCCTCGCGCCACCGCGAGCGCGCCGCCTACCGGTGGGCGAGCGACGTCTCCGTGTACGTGTCGGCAGACCACCGCCGCCGCGGGGTCGCCCGGTCGCTCTACGTCGCGCTGCTGGACCGGCTCGCCGACCAGGGCTTCCAGATGGTGTGCGCCGGGATCGCGCTCCCGAACCCGGCGAGCGTCGCGCTGCACGAGTCGCTCGGCTTCACGCTCATCGGCGTCTACCGCGACATCGGCTTCAAGATGGGTCGCTGGTGGGACGTCGGATGGTGGCAGCGCTCACTCAGCCACGGGCGGCCCGAAGGCGGCTCGCCGGCAGAGCCGCGGGCCCCTGCACGCTGACCGACGGCCGCCTGCACCTCGGCCGCCCGTTTGCGGGTTCTCCGAAGCGAATCCGTTCCGACCACTGAATCGCTCGGCGGATCTTCCGCAAAGCTCCAATCCCTACTAAAATCGCCTCCTGCTCTGACACGGAGGTTTGACCAGGTGCTGTTGGACGAAGGGGCCCAGCCGACCCGGGCCTCCCGGGTGTTGTTGGTCGGGGAGGATCCCCGGTCGGCGACGAAGATTGTTGAGATGTTGCGGACGGTCTGGCCAGAGGGCCTGCTGATCACGCAGGCCCCGTGCATCCCGGACGCGGTGCAGGAGCTCTCCGACCATGCCGAGACGTGCGTCCTGCTCACGCTCCCCGCGGACGACGACCCGCTCGGGCCGTTGCGCGAGCTGACGACGGCCGCCCCGTCGGCGCCGATTCTCGTCCTCTCCGACCGTGAGGACGCGGCGGTCGGCGTCGCCGCGGTGCAGGCGGGCGCCCAGGACCACCTGTCGGCTTCCGAGCTGCATCCCGCGCAGCTCGCCCGCTGCGTCCGATATGCGATCGAGCGCAAGCGCGCGGAGGTCCGGCTCACCCGCCGCGCGCTCCAGGACCCGCTCACCGGCCTGCCGAACCGGCTCCTGTTCCGCGATCGCGTGAGCGTCGCGCTCGACCGCTCGCAGCGCACCGGCCTCGCGCCGGCGGTGATGTTCCTCGACCTCGACTCCTTCAAGCAGGTCAATGACACCTTCGGGCACTCGACCGGCGACCGCGTGCTCCACGAGCTCTCCGATCGCTTCACCGCGCTGTTGCGCCCGATGGACACCGTGGCGCGGATCGGCGGAGACGAGTTCACGTTCCTGTTCGAAGGGCTGACGGGCGAGGCCGAGGCGATGGCGATCGCCCATCGCATCGCCGAGGCAGCCGCCGCGCCGATCGCCCTCGGGGATCCGGGCCACGAGGTCTCGGTCGCGGTGTCGATCGGGATCACGATGCTCGACGACCCCGCGATCTCGCTCGACGAGGCATTGCGCGAGGCCGACACGGCGATGTATCGCGCTAAGCGGCTCGGGGGCGGCCGCGCCGAGCTGGCGAGCGAGGAGCCCGACCAGAGCGAGCACCGCTGGCCGCCGGTTGCCGCGACCGAAGGGGCCGAGCGCGAGAGCGCGCAGATCCGGCAGGAGGGCATCGGCCAGCCGCGCTTCGGTGATCTCCGACAGGGCCCCCCAGACCCCGGCCCCGCCGCACCCGCCGGGGTGATGCTCGCCGACGAGGATCCGGCCGGGAACGTCACCGCCCACGACGAGCTGCCGGGCCCGCTCATCGCCGACTTCGGCCGCTTCCCGGCAACCCGGGGAACGCCACCGACGCTTGCGACCCCGCAGACCCGAGCGACCCCCCAGACCGGAGCCGCCCCGCAGACCGGAGCCAGCCCGCAGACCGGAGCCACCCCGGCGAGCGGAACAACCCCGACGACCCCGGACGACGCCGAGGCAGAGCTGCGGGCGGCGCTTGATCGCGGCCAGCTCCGTGTCCACTACCAGCCGCGCGTCACGATCAGCGGGCAGACGGGTCTGATCGGCTTCGAGGCGCTCGTCCGCTGGCATCACCCGCAACACGGACTCCTTGGCCCGGCCGACTTCCTCGAGCTCGCCGAGGAGAGCGGATTGATCGTCGCGATCGGCGACTGGGTGATCGAGCAGGCGCTGGACCAGATCCGCGACTGGCGCCAAGCGCGACCGGGCGTCTCGATCTCGGTCAACGTCGCCACCCTGCAGCTGGCCGATCCGGGATTTCCGGCTCGCCTCGCGTGGGCGATCGACCGCTCCGGCGGTGACGCGAGCGTGCTCTGGCTGGAGATCTCGGCCGACGCGCTGCTTGACGACGGGCTCGATGCGGGCATCATCGCCGAGCTCGCCGACCTCGGCGTGAACATCGCGATCGACGGGGTCGGGCTCGGGCGCTCCTCGCTGAGGGATCTTCGAGAGTTTCCCATCGACATGCTGAAGATCGACCGCCGCTTCCTCAGCGCGCTCGGCGACGGGCAGGAGGGCGCAGCGTTCATCGGCGCCGTCGTCGAGCTCGGCCACACGCTCGGGCTGAGCGTTGTCGCCGAAGGCGTCGAGACCGACCACCAGCTCGCCCGGCTGCGCGACCTCGGGTGCGACGGCGCCCAGGGATTCCTGTTCAGTCAGCCGGTGCCGGAGGAGTCGGTCGGCGAGATGCTCGGCATCAGCTGAGCGCGTCGCCGCACGCGCGCGTCAGCCGTTGACGTCACGCCGGACGAACACGATGAACGCGGCGCCGAGCGACAGCGCCGCATAGATCGCGCACACCCACGCCGCGCGCAGGATCGGCTGGGAGTCGATCGGGGTGCGCAGCAGTCCCTGCCACGCGTTGAACTGCGTCGAGAGCAGGTAGGGCTGAACCGCGGACATCCCCGGAAGGATCCCGATCAACTGGAAGATGATCGAGAGCATCAGCGTGCCGACGACCGCGGCCGCGCTGTTGCGGGTGATGGTGGAGAGCATTAGGCCGATGCAGACGACCGCGGCGATCGGGATGAGGTAGACGGCGAGGCTCACGTAGACGAGGAGCAGCGCCCGCGGAGCGGAGACGATCGTCCCTGACAGGCTCTGAAGCGGGTTGAAGCCTGACTGCAGCGAACCGGCCACCACGCCCACCGTGCCGCACAGGAACGTCGCCACGCACGCGTAGCTCAGCGCGATCAGTCCCTTGCCGCAGAACACCTGCCACCGTTCCACCGAGCGGGTGAGGATCGTCTTCAGGGTCCCGCCCTGGTCCTCGGCGGCGACGATGTCACCGGCGACGAGCGCGGCGATCAGCGGGAACAGCCAGATCGCGCCGAACAGGAGCACGACAAGCGGGATCGCTAGCCCGCTGCGATCGACGTAGTCCGAGAAGGCGAAGCCACCACCCCGCTCGTGATGTCGGCGCAGATGGACCGCCAGGACGAACAGAACCGGGACCAGCACCGCCATCGCGAGGCCGAGGTAGGTCCGCTTCTGATACCGGAGCTTGGCGAGCTCCCAGCGATAGACGGTGGCGACTCCGGACATCACTGAACCGCCGCCGGCTCCGCGTCGGCGTCCTGGCCCTCGGTGAGCGAGAAGAAGACGTCCTCGAGGGTCGCCGACTGGGGGGCGAGTTCGTGGATCAGCGCCCCCGCCTCGACGAGCGCCTGCGACAACGCGCCGACATCCTGGTCCGCGGCGGTCAGCTCAAGGTGGTCACGAACCCGCCGAACCCCCGTCACCCCCGGCTGGGCCTCGCACACCGCGAGCGCGACCCCGTCGTCGCTGGTGCGCAGTCGCAGCACGGCACCCGCGCGGGTGAGTGCCGCGATCTCGCCCTCGTAGACGACCCGCCCACGCCGGACGATCGCCACCCGGTTGCAGACCTCCTCGACCTCACCCAGCAGATGGCTTGACAGCAGCACGGTCATGCCCTCGTCGGCGAGCCGGCGCACCAGCCGGCGCATGTCCCGCATCCCACCGGGGTCGAGGCCGGTGGCGGGCTCGTCGAGCAACAGCAGGCGCGGGTTGCGCAGCAGCGACGCGGCGATCCCCAGCCGCTGGCGCATCCCGTGTGAGTAGCCGCCGACCCGGTCGCGCTGGCGGCCGGTGAGCTCGACGATGTCGAGCGCCGCGTCGATGCGGCTGCGCGCGTCCCCGCCGTCGTAGGCGGCGAGCAGCTCGAGATTGCGCCGCGCGCTGAGGTAGGAGTAGAACATCGGTGCCTCGACGAACCCCGCAACGCCCTCCAGCGCGGACACCGAGGCGATCGGATCGCGCCCGAACAGCCGGACCGTGCCCTCGGTCGGCGTGATCAGCCCGAGCATCATCCGCAGCGAGGTCGTCTTGCCCGCGCCGTTGGGGCCGAGATACCCATAGACGTCGCCCGCGTTGACCGTGAGATCGACCCCCGCGACCGCCTCCAGCGTGCCGTACCGCTTGACGAGACCGCGCACCTCGATCGGTGGCGCGGCCTGGTCCGTCATCCGCCGGCCGCGAGCGCTCCGGCGGCCGACTCGGCGCCGGCGGCGGTGACCGAGCCGACGACGGTGTAGCCGACGCCCCCCTTTGTGAACCGCAGCACGGTGCCGAGCGGCGTGGAGAGGACGGTCGCGGTTGCTCCGGCGACGCTGTGGGTCGGGAGCGAGAGGCCGTCGAGCGAGGACGAGGACCCTGCTCCCGACGTCCCGGACGCGCGGGACTCGATCACCGCGATCGTCCCGAGCCCGTGGCCGTAGAGCAGGAGCGCCGAATCCGGCCCATCGAGCTTGACCTTGCGCAGCCCGAGGCCGTTGACGCTCGCCGGTGAGTTCAGCGGGAAGCTGACACGGGCAGCGACCTGTTTGGGTCCCGTGATCGCCCGGCCGTTCTGCGTGCGCGCGCCCGTCGCCTTCGCATCGGAGCTTCCGACGTTCACGATGTGCGCGCCGGCGGGCGGGGAGATGTCGAAGACCGACGCGGGGACGGCCCCGTACGAGACGGACGTCGCCAGCAGGCCGAGGACCGGAGTGGCGCTGCCCCGCGCGTAGACGTTGAACTGGAGCGGGATGCCCCGGGACGCGTCCCAGGCAAGCTGGATCGACCCCAGAAGCCCGGCGGAGGTCTTCGGCGAGACGGTCACGCTGTAGGCGGGGCGGCCACCGACGTCGGTCGCGGTCGGTCCGGTGATGTCAAACCGCTGCATGAGGCGCGCCAGCTCCCCCTGGATCGAGGCGATCGTCGGAAGGCCGTGGCTCGACCCCTGGGAGCCCGCACTCGACGAGCCCGAGGCGCCCGAAGGCCCCGACGAGCCCCCCATGGTCCCCTCGAAGACGACGTTCTGCACTGGGTCTGAGACCCACCAGGAGTGCTGGTCGACCACGATCTGCGCGTCCCCGTCATCGGACTGGAGCTCGAGCCGGAACCGTCCGCCCGCGGTCCACCACAGCCGCCCGCTCGCGCCCTGCAGCAGCGGATCGACCGTGCGGCCGGTGAGATCGGTGGAGTCGATCAGGTTGTCGGTGAACGTAATGTCGGCGCTGATGCCGGTCACCGGATCCTGCTTGCCGGCGCTGAGGGCGCCGTGGATCCCGTTGGCGAGGGTCGTCGGCCGCGGCACAGGCGCGGCGCCGGTCGCGGCCACGGCGATCGCCGCGCAGGCCGCTGCCGTCGCAAGCGCGCCGAAGATCGTGACGAGCAGACGCCGGGTGGGGGCGGTGCGCAGATACCGCATCGACATAGGGTGACACAGGAAAGAGCGGCTCGGCCCCGGTCCACGGATTCTGAAAGACCTTTCATCGCCGGTGTCGCTCGCCAGACCGGGTAGCGTGGGAGCCATGTGTCGCTTGTTCGGCATGCACGGGGGCGAGGACCCCGTCGAGGCCACGTTCTGGCTGCTGCAGGCCCCCGATTCGCTCTCGGAGCAGAGTCGGCGGGAGCCCGACGGCACTGGCCTCGGCTGGTTCGATGGTGACGGCCACCCGCACGTCTCCAAGCAGGCGCTCGCCGCCCATGACGACCGCACATTCGCCCGCGAGGCGCAGCACGTGCGGTCCCGCACGTTCGTCGCCCATGTCCGATACGCCACGACGGGCGCGCTTGAGAAGAAGAACACCCATCCCTTCGAGCAGGACGGTCGCCTGCTCGCCCACAACGGGATGGTCTCGGACCTCGACGTACTGGAGCGTCAGCTCGGGCCCGATCTGCACCGGGTGCACGGGGACACCGACTCCGAGCGCGTGTTCGCGCTCATCACCCGGGAGATCGATCGACTCGGAGACGTCGGCGACGGGATCACCTCGGCGGCGCGCTGGATCGCTGCCAACCTGAAGATGCTCGCGCTCAACCTCATCCTGATCGATGCGACTGGCCTGTGGGCGCTGCGCTACCCAGACGTTCACGACCTGTTCGTGCTTGAGCGATCCGCCGGCGAACGGCTCGACCATGCCCGCGGCGGCCGCATCCGCGCGACCTCCGAGAAGCTCGCCGGGCATCCCGCGGTGATCGTGGCGACCGAGCGGATGGACGATGACCCGGGCTGGCGGCCGCTCGCCTCCGGGGAGCTCTTGCACGTCGACGGCACGCTCTCGGTCGACTCCAGGCGGGCGGTCGACACACCGCCCACGCGCCCGCTCGCGCTGGCGGACCTCGAGGGCCACGCCGCCGCTGCACAGCGCGGCTGAGTCGCCTCGGCCAACCACCCTCTAAGCTGGCCAATCCATGCCCGACGCGCTGATCTGCGAGCCGCTGCGCACCCCTGTCGGCCGCTTCGGCGGCATGTTCCGCGACGTGTCGGTGACCGACCTGGCGACGGTCGTGATCAAGACGGTGATGGACCGCGCGCAGGTCCCCGCGGAGGCGGTCGACGACGTGATCCTCGGCCAGGGGTACGCCAACGGCGAGGCGCCCGCGCTGGGCCGCGTCGCCGGCCTGGACGCGGGGCTGCCGGTCGAGGTCCCCGGCTATCAGCTCGACCGCCGCTGCGGCTCAGGTCTGCAGGCGATCTGCGAGGCCGCAATGCAGATCCAGACCGGCGTCGCCGACCTGATCATCGCCGGCGGCGCCGAGTCGATGAGCCAGACCGAGCTGTATTCGACCGAGCTGCGCTGGGGCGCGCGCTCGGGCGGCGCGATGCTCGAGGATCGGCTCGTGCGCGGGCGCGTCACCGCCGGAGGCGTCCACCATCCGGTGCCGGGCGGCATGATCGAGACCGCCGAGAACCTGCGCCGCGAATACGTGATCCCGCGCGAGGAGCAGGATGCGCTCGCGCTGCGCTCCCATCAACTGGCGGTCGCCGCCCAGCAGAACGGCACGTTCGACGAGGAGATCGTTCCCGTCGAGGTCAAGGACCGCAAGAACGGCGCGCGGATGATCGATCGCGATGAGCACCCCCGGGCGGACGCGTCACTGGAGAGCCTCGGCGCGCTGCGGCCGGTCATGGGCCGCAAGGACCCGGAGGCGACCGTCACCGCCGGCAACGCCTCCGGGCAGAACGACGGCGCCGCGGTCTGCATCGTGACCAACGAGGCGAAGGCCTCCGAGCTCGGTCTGCAGCCGTTCGCGCGGCTGGTCGGCTGGGCGTGCGCCGGCGTACCGCCGCGGACGATGGGGATCGGCCCGGTCCCCGCCGTGGCCAAGCTGATGGCGCGCGCCGGGCTCTCACTCGACGACATGTCGCTGATCGAGCTCAACGAGGCGTTCGCGGCCCAGGTGCTCGCGGTGCTGCGCAACTGGGAGCTCCCCGACGAACTGGAGCGCGTGAACGTCAACGGCTCGGGGATCTCTCTGGGGCATCCGATCGGGGCCACCGGCGGACGGATCCTCGTCACGCTCCTGCGCGAGCTGCGCCGCCGCGGCGGCCGCTACGGGCTGGAGACGATGTGCATCGGAGGCGGCCAGGGATTGGCGGCGGTGTTCGAGAACCTGCAGGTGAGCTGAATGGCACCCGGCGTCACGGCCGGGCCCGCGCCCGTGCTTGCCGAGGTGGTCGAGGAGCTCGCGGGCTTCGAGCGCCGTGCCGGCTCGGAGGGCGAGCACCGCGCGGCCGAGTGGATCGCGCGACGGCTGCGTGCGGGCGGCTGCGAGGCGGAGGTGGAGAACGCAGACTTCAAGGCGGGGTACGCCGGGCTGATGCGCGGCCTCTCGCTCGCCGGCTCGGCGGCGGGGATCGCGACGCTCGCGGCCCGCACGTTGCGCCCGCCTGCGGCCGCCGTGGCGACGCTCGCCGGGGCGGCGATCATCGACGACATCTCCAACGGCCCGCGGCTCGCCCGCGGGTTGATCCAGCGCCGCGAGCCGACCTGGAACGTCGTCGGCACGGCCGGCGACCCGGAGGCGGCCCGCACGCTCGTGCTGCTGGCCCACCACGATGCCGCCCCGACCGGGGTGATCTTCAACGACCGGCTGCAGAGCTGGGTCGGCGAGCGCTTCCCAGGCCTGATCGAGCGGACGAACACCGCGGTCCCGATCTGGTGGGGGCCGCTCGCCTCGCACGGGCTGATCGCCGCCGGCGCGGTCACGCAGCGACGGTGGCTGGCGGGCCTCGGGCTGTTCGGCACCGTGCTGTCGGTCGCCGCCTTCCATGACATCGCCCGCAGCCCGGTGACGCCGGGCGCCAACGACAACCTCAGCGGCGTCGCGGTCCTCGTCGGCCTCGCCGAGCGCCTGCGCGCCGCGCCCGTCGAGGGGCTGCGCGTGCTGCTCGTCTCGTGTGGGGCCGAGGAGGTCATCCAGGGCGGGATTCACTCCTTCGCCCGGATGCATTTCCCGCGCCTGGCCACCGATCGCACGTGGTTCCTCAATTTGGAGACCGTCGGCTCACCGCAGCTGATCATGCTCGAGGGCGAGGGCCCGGTCGTGATGGAGGACTACCACGACAGCGGATTCCGCGACCTCGTCATGCGCTGCGCCGAGCGCGCCGGCGCCTCGTTGAAGCGCGGTTTCCGCGCGCGCAGCTCGACCGACGCGGTGATCCCCAGCCGCTACGGGTACCCGACGGCGACGCTCTCCTCGGTCAACCGCCATAAGGCGCTGTCGAACTACCACCTGATGAGCGACACGCCCGAGAACCTCGACTACGGGACGATCACCGAGGCAGTCGACGTCGCCGAGGCGCTCGCGCGCAGCCTCGCCGCCGGCGTCTGACCGCGGCTCAGCCCTGCGGGGCGCGCTGGCCGCGAGCGACCTGGAACTCGCCCGTCGCGGGCAGCGGCTCGATCGTGCCGGTGGGCGGCTCGGGCGTAACCTCGACGGCCGGGGTGCCGGCGTCGCCCCCCCGACGGCGACCGCCGATCCACGGCTGACCCTTGGCGGGAATCGCCGAGGCGAGGGCCGCGACCAGCATCGACGCCAGGCCGAAGACGAACGCCGCGCCGAGCGCGTGAGAGAACGGGGCCGAGATCACCTGCGGGAAGAAGCTCTTGCTCACGAGCACGTGCTGTTGGGCGGCCGACAGATGGTGCAGCGCGGACGGTCCGAGCAGCGTCTTGATCGGGTTGTAGCCGAGGAACGCGGCGAACAGGGTCGAGACCGGCGGCAGGCTGGCCGCGCGGGCGGCGGTGGAGTGGGCGACGCCGTGGGCGGTCAGGTTCGAGAGCAGCGAGTCGTGCAGCGTCCCTGACAGACCGATGATCATCAGGCTGAAGAAGACTCCGATCGAGAGCACCGCGCCCGAGTTCATGAACGTGGCGACCATCCCGCCCCCCGCGCCCCGCTGGTCGGGCGGCAGCGAGTTCATGATCGAGGCCCGGTTGGGCGAGAAGAAGATGCCCATGCCGAGGCCGTTGAGCACGATCGCGGTGGCGAACACCGGATAGGAGAAGTTGACGGGCAGCGCCCACAGGAAGACGAACGACCCGGCGGCGAGCAGCATCCCGAAGACCGCGAATGGCCGCGGCCCCATTCGATCCGAGAGCGCGCCGGCGACCGGTCCGGCGACGAGCATTCCGGCGACGAGCGGCAACAGGAAGATCCCCGCCCACAGCGGGGTCTGCGAGAAGCTGTAGCCGTGGCGCGGGAGATAGATGCCCTGCAGCCAGATGATGAGCACGAACTGCAGGCCCCCACGCCCGATCGCGGACAGGAGTGAAGCGAGGTTGCCGGCGGCGAAGGCGCGCACCTTGAACAGGTCGAGGTGGAACATCGGCGCTTCGACGCGGGTCTCGATGATGCAGAAGCCGATCAGGATCACGATCCCACCGGCGATCTCGGCGATCACCTTGGGGCTCGTCCATCCCATCACGTGGTGGCCGTAGGGCTGGATGCCGTAGGTGATCCCGACCATGATCGCCACCAGGCCGACGGCGAAGGTGACGTTGCCCCACCAGTCCATCTTCGCGGGCTTGCGCTCGGACAGGTCACGCAGCTTGGCAAAGCCCCAGACGGTCCCCAGCACGCCGAACGGGACCGAGACGAGGAACACCGCCCGCCAGGCGACCGGCGCCAGCACGCCGCCGAGCACAAGCCCGATCGAGGATCCGGCGACGGCGGCCACGCCGTTGATCCCGAGCGCCAGCCCGCGCTGGTTGGCGGGGAACGCGTCGGTGATGATCGCCGAGGAGTTGGCGAACAGCATCGCTCCCCCCACCCCCTGCAGCGCTCGCATCCCGATCAGCCACAGCGCGCCGTCCGAGCCCTTCATCCACGTCACCGACAGCAGGATCGAGAAGACGGTGAACACCGCGAAGCCGAGGTTGAACGTTCGCGCGCGGCCGTAGATGTCGCCGAGACGGCCGAGCGACACGACAAGCACCGCGGTCACCACGAGGAAGCCGAGCAGCAGCCACAACAGGTAGTTGGTGTTGCTCGGCAGCAGCGGGTTGATGTCGATGCCCTTGAAGATGTCGGGCAGCGAGATCAGCAGGATCGACGCGTTGATCGTCGCGATCAGGACGCCGAGCGTCGTGTTGGAGAGCGCGATCCACTTGTAGTGATCCGGGACCGGCTCACCGTGATGGTCGAGCCGTCCTTCGGTCGTCGTGGCGGGGCTCGGACTCATCCTCGGGGCAGCCTAGCAGTGACTTCTTACGTGAACGTCAGGTTCTGTGAACCCCGCGTGCTCATGTCGTCTGCCACAGCGCGTCGTCGCCGAGTGCCGTCCGCGTCGCCCGACCATCGGCGACGAGCTCGATCAGCGCCGCCTCGGCCCCCGGGCGGTCGACCGCGTCGTTGGAGACGGTCATGCAGGCCGCGACCTCCTGGGTGGTGAGACCGTGCGGGAACGCCCCGAGCAGCGTCTCGGGCGTCTCGGGCGCGGAGCGCCGCTCGAGCGTCGGGTCGAGGTTGGCGACGACGACGTCATAGGCCTCGACGGTCTGGAACCCGCCGGCCTCCAGCCTCAACCCGCCGAACTGGAAGACGACCGAGGGGGCCGTGTAACGCACCGCACCGTCGCTGTTGCCGGCCTTGCCCTGCATCTCGGTCGGCGAGCCCGCCGCGGTCCGGCTGGCGGCCTTGTCGGCCTCATAGGCGGCGGTCACCTCATCGGAGTCCATCGCCGCGCGGACGGCGTCCGCATCGATTCCCTCCACTCCACGCAGCACCTCGTGGATCTGCTCGTCGTCGTCGAGCAGCAGCCCTGTCGTGAAGTTCGCCAGCTGCAGCGCCCGGTACACCGCCCAGTCGCTGCCCGGCTGCTGCAGCCGCGCGGCCACGATCGCCCGGCAGCCACGCGCCGTCCCGCTCAGCCGCGCCTTCACATCGGTCGCGATCGGCATCCCGAAGCGCCGGAAGGAGAGCTTGCCGCGCGCCTGGCGCGTCGCGGTGTACCCGCGGGACGCGTACTGGTCGGCGTGCTCGGTGAGCCCGATGACCACCAGCTTCCAGTCGATCTGCTCGCCGTAGCGCCATTCGATCACGCGCAGCGCGGGACTTGCGGAATAGGCCCACGGGCAGGCGGGGTCGCTGAACAGCGTGGCGGTGATCATCTGGCGGCCTCTCTTGAGGGGTCGAGGGTGTCGGCCAGGCGGTCGACGAACGCCGCCTGCGCCGGGTTGAGCTTCTGCTTGGCGAGGTCGAATCCGAACCACTCGGCCCGGTCGACCTCAGGGAATGTCTGCATCGCGCTCGAGCGCGGGGGCCATGCCATCTCGAACGTGCTCGAGACGATCGCGGCGGCGTCGAGGTCGCCGGTGAGCGCCCACGCCCACACGTGCTTGCCCGACTTCAGGCGGACCTCGCCGAGCGCGAGCGGCTCGCTTGCGGGCGCTTGGCTGCCGAGCTCCTCGGCGAACTCGCGCCGCGCGGCCGCAAGCGGCTCCTCTCCCGGCTCGACCTCGCCCTTCGGGATCGACCACGCGCCGAGGTCGCGCCGCGCCCACATCGGCCCGCCGGGATGGACGAGCAGGACCTCGATCTCGGACGGATCGGCCCGCCCGTCGCGGTACAGCAGGATCCCGGCGCTGGTGGCCATGACATCTGTCATAGCGGATCGCGGCCGGATGACATGTGTCCAAGTGCCGCGAGCGGCCTAAGCTCTGGGTCAATCCGGAACCGCAGGTCCGGATCCCGCCCGCCCCGTTCGCCCTCCTGGAGGTGCTCGTCGCCGTGCGCTCGCTCGCCCGCTGGTGCTTTCGCCATAACGCCCTGACGCTGCTCGGCTGGGTCGCTCTGATCGTGGCGCTCGTCGTCATCCACTCCGCCGTCGGCAGCGCCTACACCGACAAGTTCACCCTGCCCAGTACGCAGAGCTTCAACGCCCTGCACCTCCTGCAGAAGGCGAACCCGAAGACGTCCGGCGAGACCGATCAGCTGGTGATCGGCGCGCGTGGCGGACGCAAGGTCACCGACCCCGAGATCCGCGCGGATGCCGAGCGGCTGTTCTCACGGGTGGGGAAGCTCAAGTACGTCGGTTCGGTCATCTCCCCCTACAGCGCGGCCACCGCCAAGCAGATCGCCCCGGGCGGCACCGTGGCCTACGCCGACGTGAGCTGGGGCAAGGCGGCGACCGACCAGAAGGTGAGCACCGCCGAGGCGACTCACTTCGATTCGATCATCAAGGGTGCGTCCAACGACAAGGTCACGTTCGCGGTGGAGGGCAACCTCCCAGAGCAGGGCAATCCCCAGGGCTCGGACAAGTCGATCACGATCGGCTTCCTGGCCGCGGCGATCGTGCTGTTCCTCGCGTTCGGCTCGTTCGTGGCGATGCTGTTGCCGCTGGTCACCGCCGGCTTCGGCCTCGGTGCCGGGATCACGATCGTCGGCCTGCTCACCCACGTCCTGAGCACCGCGTCGTTCACCAACGAACTGGCGTTGCTGATCGGGCTCGGCGTGGGCGTCGACTACGCGCTGTTCATTGTCACCCGCTACCGGCAGGCGCTCCTGCGCGGCTCAAGCCGTGAGGACGCCGTCGTGGAGGCGATCGACACCTCCGGCCGCGCGGTGCTGTTCGCCGGGATCACCGTCTGCATCGCGATGCTCGGGATGTTCGCTCTCGGCATCAGCTTCTTCTACGGGATCGCGGTGGCCGCGGCGGTCACGGTCGCCCTCACCGTCGCGTCGGCGCTCACCGTGCTGCCCGCCCTGCTCAACCTCCGGCTGCCGAAGTTCATGGGCGGCCGCCTCGGAACGATCGTGCCCAGGCGGCGCGAGCGGCGGGCGATCCGCGAGAGCCGGTGGGCCGCCAGCGACGAGTCCCCGATCTGGGCGCGCTGGTCGCGGCTGCTCGGCAGGCGACCGATCATGTTCGCCGTCGCGGCCACGGTCGTGATGATCGTGATCATGGCGCCGTTCTTCCACATGCGCCTCGGCTCCGCGGACGCAGGCACCGACCCGACGAACACGACGACGCGGACCGCCTACGACCTGCTCGCCAAGGGCTACGGCCCGGGCCGCAACGGACCGCTCGAGCTCGTCGCCAAGATCGACAACGCGGGACAGCTGACCGCGTTCAAGCGCGCGCAGGCGGCGGTGGCCAAGGATCCGGAAGTGGTCACCTCCACGCCCGTGGTGTTCGCCAAGGGCACCGGAGGCCGGCCGTCGGTGGCCACCGCCGACGTGATCCCCAAGGGCTCGCCGCAGGCGGCCTCGACCGCCAACCTGCTCAAACGGATCCGCACGACGACGATCCCGCAGGCGACCCGCGGGTCGAACGTGCAGGTCCTCGTCGGCGGGACGACGGCGATCTTCGTGGACTTCAGCCACGTCCTGTCCTCCAAGCTCCCGCTGTTCATCGGGATCGTGGTCGCGCTGTCGTTCCTGCTGCTGATGGCGGTGTTCCGCTCACTGCTGATCCCGTTGACCGCCGCGGTGATGAACCTGCTGTCCGCCGGTGCGGCGTTCGGGGTGCTGACTGCCGTCTTCCAGAACGGTTGGGGAAACCACCTGATCGGTCTGGACACGACCGGCCCGATCGAGGCGTTCGTCCCGGAGCTCCTGTTCCCGATCCTGTTCGGGCTCTCGATGGACTACGAGGTCTTCTTGATCAGCCGCATCTACGAGGAGTGGCACCGACGCGGCAACACGCATGAGGCGGTCACCCACGGGCTGGCGGCGACGGCGCGGACGATCACCGCCGCAGCGGCGATCATGTTCCTCGTGTTCGGGTCGTTCACGCTCGGCGGCGAGTGGGTGATCGACATGTTCGGGATCGGCCTGGCGGCTGCGGTGTTCCTCGACGCGCTCATCGTCCGCTCGGTGCTGGTGCCGGCCTTGACGATGGTCCTCGGGGACCGCACCTGGTGGATACCCGACTGGCTCGGGCGGCTCCTCCCCCACCTCAACGTCGAGGGCCAGGGCGCGGCTCAGGAGAAGAACTCGGCGAGCGCCGAGGCGGTGCCGGTCGGCTGATCCTCGGGGATGAAGTGGGAGGCGTCGAGCGCCCGCCCGCTCAGCTGGGAGGGCTCGCGGACCCAGTCGCGCCAGACCGCGAGCACGTCGTCGTAGATGAACGGCAGGGCGCCCTTGTCCCCCCACAGCACGAGCAGCGGGCACTCGATCCTCCGGCCGGCCGCGCGGTCTGAGGCATCGAGCTCACGGTCCACCGACGCCCCCGCCCGGTAGTCCTCACACATCGACCGAACCGCGGCGGGGTTGTCGATCCGGTCCAGGTAGTCATCGACGATCTCGATCGGGTAGCCGGGATGGCGGGCGCGGACCTGGTCGAAGTGGTACGAGAAGAATGTCTCGGGCGGAGCGGCGAGCAGCATCTCCTCTGCCTGCGGTGCGGGCCGGGCGAGAAACCCCCAGTGCCAGTAGAGCAGCGTGAAACGATCGTTGGCGCGCTCCCAGACCTCGAGCGTCGGCACGATATCCAGCACCGCGAGCCGCGTGACCACCTCCGGGGAGTCGAGCGCCATCCGGTAGCCGACCCGGCCGCCGCGATCATGGCCCGCGACCGCAAACCGCTCGTGGCCGAGCGAGGCCATCACCTGGATCAGGTCGCGGGCGAGCGTGCGCTTGGCGTGCGGGAGGTGATCCTCGGCGGGCTCCGGGTATTCCGAGTCGCCGTACCCGGGCAGGTCGCAGACGACAACGCTGAACCGGTCGGTGAGCAGCGGTGCCGTCGCGTGCCACATCAGATGGGTCTCCGGGAAGCCATGGAGCAGCAGCAGCGGCGGCCCCTCCCCCGCGGTCACCGTGTGCACCGTCCCGCGGTCGGTCATCACGTCGTGGTGCTCGAAGCCCTCGTACATGGTCGCGCGGAAGCTACCCGGTCCGGTGGGGCGCGTGGTGGTCGATTCTCCGACACCTGGTCTGAACATCGCCCAACGACCCTCAGGGGGCCCTCCAGCCGACCCTCAGCGGACGCTCCAGTCGACCCCGCAGCGGACGGGCCAGCCGACCCTCAGCGGGCCCTCCAGCCGACCCTGCCCGCGCGGGGGTGGTCGTTTTTCAGACGACGGGTCGGGAGAACGACCATCGGTACATCTGTACCATTTACATCGGTACGTTTGTACCATTACCGAGACAGCCATGGCGACCTCGACCGCTCATCCCCGTCCCGCGACCCACTCGCGTCGCACTTCACACGCCCGCCCGCGCGGCGTCGCGCGGCGCACCGCGCTGCTCGAGGCGACGCTCGAACTGCTCGCCGAGATCGGCGCCGACGCGCTCACCCATCGCCGCGTCGCCGAGCACGCCGGGCTGCCGCTTGCCTCCACGACGTACTGGTTCGACTCCAAGGAGCACCTGCTCACCGAGGCGCTGCGGTACGCCGCCGAGCGTGACGAGGCGCGGCTGCGCATCGCGGCCGACGCCCTGGTCACGTCCTGCGCGGCGACCGGTCGTGCGCCGAGCCCTGCCGAGATCGTGGCCGTGGTGCTCGACCCGTGCGCCGGCGACCTCTCCGCCTCCGACACCTACGCGGCCGAGCGCGCGGCGCTGCTGGCGACCTACGCGCTGATGCTCGAGGCCGCGCGGCGTCCGGCGCTGCAGGCGCTCTCGCTGCAGTGGAGCGACGCCTATCGCGACACCGTCGGCGCGCTGCTCGTCCGCGCCGGCTCTCGCCGGGCAGCCGAGGACGCCCGGATCCTGATGGCCGCCACCGACGGCCTGCTCGTCGATCGCCTCGCGACCGGGTCGCAAGGCGACCTCGATCCGCGCGCCGAGCTCGAGCACCTCGTCGGCGCCCTGATTGCCGCCGGAGGCGCGCGATGATCCGGCTGCGCCGCAACGCCGCGACCGAGCCTCTGACCGCCCTCATCCGGACGGTCCGCGTCCTGCTGCTTTTCGAAGCCGCGATGTACTCGGCGCTGACCCCGGTGCTCCCACACTATGCGCGAGTACTGCACGCCGGCAAGCCCGCGCTCGGCCTGCTCGTCGCCAGCTACCCGGCCGGACTGATCCCGGGCGCGCTGCTCGGCGGCTGGCTCGCCGCCCGCCAGGGCGTCCGCCGGACCACGATCGCCGGGCTCATCGGGTTCGGCGTCGCGATCGCGGGCTTCGGCCTCAGCTCGCAGATCGTCCCGCTCGACCTGCTCCGGGTCGCTCAGGGCGCGTTCTGCGGCCTGATCTGGGGCGGCGGGCTCACCTGGCTGATCGCCGCCGCACCGCTCGCGCAGCGCGGCGCCGCCATCGGCGGCGCGGTCGCCGCGGCGACGCTCGGCACGCTGATCGGACCGCTGCTCGGGACACTCGCCGAGACGATCGGACCCGCAACCGTGTTCTGCGCGACCGGCGCGGTCGCCCTCGCGCTCGCCGCGTGGGCGGCGACGCACCCCGAGCCCGCACGGACCGGCCCCGCGGCCTCCGACGCGCCTGAGCGGTCGATCGCGGCGCAGCTGCGGGCGGCATTCACCGCGGGAGGGTTCGGGATCGGCACCTGGCTGATCACGATCGAGGCGCTGTTCTTCGGCGCCGCCGGGGTGCTGCTGCCGCTGCGGATGGCCCATCTCGGCGTTCCCGGCTGGGCGATCGGCGCGACGTTCGTCGCCGCGTCCGCGCTGTCCGCCGCGCTCTCGCCGATCATCGGCCGGGCGGTCGACCGCCGCGGTGCGCGCAGGACGATGACGAGCGGGCTGCTGGCGAGCGTTCCGCTGGTGGCCGTGATGATGATCCCGCACAACACGGTGCTCCTGGTCGTGCTCTCGGTCGTCGCGCTCGGAGCCCCGCTGACCGCCGCCACGATCCCGGCCGTGTCGCTCATGACCGACGCGACCGAGCGTGCCGCCGTGAACCTGATCATCGCCACCACCGCCGTCAACCTCGCGTACGCCGTCGGCGAGACGATCGGCTCGCCGGTCGCCGCCGGACTGTCGACGGTGGCGGGCGACCTGCTGCCGATGTTCCTGATCGCGGGAGCGATGGCCGCAACGTACGTCATCGCCCGCCGTGGCAGCGGCTCAGAGACGCCGTCTACCGAGACGCCGGATGGCGACGGCGCCTGTGTGCAGGACGGGACGCGTCGCCGGACCCGCACGGGCGGCGAGCACGAGCTCACGCGCCGCTGAACGCGGTCCGCACGCGGACATCCGGAGCCCCACCCGACCGTCCAGATTCCTGGGTGATCGCTCACCGGCGAGCGGCCACCGCCGATACAACGCGCTATGACCACCGTTGCGCCGCGCATCGCGCCCGACGCCGCCGGTGACCGGTCCACCGCTCACCGCGAGGCTCGCGCGCGCGCCTTTCTCCTGCTGCGCACGATGCAGGCGGACAACGGGCCGCCGCCGGGCCTGATCGACGGGATCATCGAGAAGGGCGTGGCCAACGAGTGGCCCGACGTCGTCAAGCTCGGGATGCTGCTGCAGGTCCTCTATGCGCGTGACATCGAGCGTGTCTCACCCGCCCAGTGCGTGGCGGAGCTGATCGAGCGCACCGAGGTCGAGGGCGACACGGTGATGACCGCGTTCGCACTGGCCGTCCGCGCCCAGGACCGCCTGCACGGAGGGGACCGCGCCCCGGTCGACGCCGACCGCGACCTCGCCCACGCCACCGTGCTGCTCGAGGGATTCTCCGGCCAGATGACCGAGGCGGTCAGTGCCCACATCGAGTGCGCGGTCGCCTGTGAGGGACGCGAGTTGTGGGAGCTGCAGCTCGCGCATTACGGGGCCGCCGAGGCGTGCATCGATCCGCATGAGGCCTCCGAGAACCGTCGCGCGGTGCTGCTCTACAACCTCGCGGAGGTCCAGCTCAACTGGGTGGCGGCGCTACGTGAGCGCCGCGCCGAGGGAGAGATGCGCGAGCGCGCCGCGCTCGCCCGACGCGCGCTCGAGGACGCCGACGTGCCGATCATGCCCGAAGCGTGGCGAGAGGAGCTCGCGATCTTCCGCGAGCTGCTCGACGCGATGTCCCCACTGGACGGACCGGCGCAGCCGCCGACCCGCGAGCCCGCGGGCGACTACGCGGGCTACGTGCACCTCACGCGCGCGTTGACCACGCCGTCGGTCGCCGAGGCCCGGGCCGCGTGCGACCTCGCGATCGAGGGGATCGATCCGCACTTCTCCAACCGCATGCATCTGTTCGCGCTGGCGCTCGCGGTCGAGCTCGAGGCCGCCTCTGCCGGGCACGAGACCGCCGGGCTGCGCTGGGGCCGGGAGCTCACCGAGCGCCGCTGGGAGCGACGGCTCGCCGCGCTGGCCTCGATGGAGTCGCTGATCGATGTCGAGCGCCTGTCCGCCGAGCACGCCGAGCTCCAGCAGCATGCGTTCCTCGACGATCTCACCGGCCTCGCCAACCGCCGTGCGCTCGCTCGCTTCACCCAGGGCCTGGTCGGCCGTGGGATCCAGACCGCCGCGGTCGCGCTGGTCGACCTCGACCGCTTCAAGCTGGTCAACGACGGCCACGGCCATGCGGTTGGCGACGCCGTCCTCCAGCGGATGGCGGGGCTGCTGCGCGCCGGTGTCCGTGAGCAGGACCTGGTGGTGCGGCTCGGCGGCGACGAGTTCCTGATGCTGCTCACGATGCCCGATCACGGTGCCGCTCGGCGCCGCTGCGAGGCGATCGCGGAGTCGATCGCCGGGTGTCCGTGGGAGGAGATCTCAGCCGGTCTCGGCGTCACCGCGAGCTTCGGCGTCGCCGTCGGCTCGCTCGAGCGGTTCGACGAGGTGTGCGCCACCGCGGACGCCGCGCTGTACCGCGCCAAGAAGGCCGGGCGCGCCCGGATCGCGGGCTAGGCTCCGGCGCCCGCCGGCTCGTCGGTCACGTCGGTCACGTCGCGCGCAACGAGCGCCGCGTAGTGGCCGCCACGGCCCATCAGCTCCTCGTGGTTGCCGCGCTCGACGATCCGGCCTTTGTCCAGCACCACGATCTGGTCCGCGTCACGCACGGTCGAGAGGCGGTGGGCGATGGTGATCGTTGTGCGGCCCTGCGCGAGGCGCTCCAACTCGCCTTGGATCGCATACTCCGTCTGGGTGTCGAGCGCGCTCGTGGCCTCGTCGAGCACCAGCACCGGCGGGTTGCGCAGGACGGTGCGGGCGATCGCCATCCGCTGGCGCTCCCCGCCACTGAAGCGGTAGCCCCGCTCGCCGACGACCGTGTCATAGCCGTCGGGCAGCGATTCGATCAGATCGTGGATGCGCGCCGTCCGCGCCGCCGCCTCAACCTCGGCGTCGCTCGCGTCCGGCTGGGCGAAGCGCAGGTTCTCCCGCACGGATGCGTGGAACAGGTACGTCTCCTGGGACACCACCCCGACGGTCGCCGCCAGCGACTGCAGCGAGACCTCGCGGATGTCGACGCCGTCGATCGAGACGGCGCCCTCCTGCGGGTCGTACAGGCGCGCCACCAGATAGCCGAGCGTCGTCTTGCCCGAGCCGGTCTCGCCGACGATCGCGGTCCGGGTGCCGGCCGGGATCTCCAGAGAGATGTCACGCAGGGTCCACGGGGACTCCTCAACGCCGTCGGCCAGCACGATCGCGGTGTAGCGGAACGAGACGTGGCTCAGGCGCACCTCCCCGAGCACCTCGGCTGCGCGCAGCGTCACCGGGTGGGCTGCCTCGACGATGTCGATCGGCAGGTCGAGGTACTCGAAGATCCGGTCGAACAGCGCCAGCGACGCCTCGACGTCGGCCTGGACGCCGAGCAGCGAGTTGATGGGGAACAGCAGGCGGGTCTGGAGCGTCGTGAACGCGACCACGGTGCCGATCTGCACGTGCCCGATGAAGCTCTGACCCGCGAGCCAGTAGATGACCGCGGGCTGCACAGCGAAGATGAACTGGATCGTGCCCATCATCCAGCGGCCGGTCATCCGGCTGCGAACCTCGGTGTCGGCGATCGTCCGTGACTCGCCGGTGAAGCGATCGGCGAGGTCGTCGCCGCGGCCCATCGTCTTTCCGAGCAGGATCCCCGAGACCGACAGCGACTCCGAGACGAGCGCCGACAGGTCCGCGAGCTGCTTCTGCTGGGTGAGGGTGATCGAGCGCCGGAGCTTGCCGATCCGCCGGGTCCCCCACACCGACGGCGGCACGAACACGAGTGAGAACAGCGCGAGCCGGAGGTCCAGCAGGCACATCGCCACCAGGGCGGCGATGACCGTCGTCGCGTTGGCGGCGATCGTCGTCGCCGTCGTGGTCACCACCGAGTCCAGTCCGCCGATGTCGTTGGCGATCCGCGACTGGACCTCGCCCGTGCGCGTGCGCGTGAAGAACGCCAGCGACATCTTCTGCAGACGGCGGTAGACCGCGGCGCGGAGGTCGTGCATGACCCGCTGGCCGACGAGGTTGGACAGGTAGGTCTGCCAGACACTCGTCGCGTTGGAGAACAGCGCGACGGCGATCATCCCCAGTGTCGCCCAACCGAGCACCGCGTCGTCGTGACCGATCAGACCGCGGTCGACGGCCGCCCGCAGCAGGAACGGGTTGAGGATCGAGACCCCGGCCGAGGCGACGATCATCACCAACACGACGGCGAGGCGGGCGCGGTAGGGCATGAACAGCGCGAGGATCCGGTGGCCGTCACGCGGACGGCTGGGATCCATCAGCTCCGGCGGCTTCTTGCCACCGCCGCGCATCGAGCGGATCGCGCCCGTGCCCGGAGTACCCGCCGACGCCGAGACGCCCATGCCGTGAGATCCGCCGCTGCTCATCACCCTGATGATGGCGCACTCGCCGAGGTGCTCTGTCCGGCCTCCAGTCCCAGGCGCCCGGCCAGCCACTCGACCGTCGTCCCCTGCACGACAGTCGAGACGAGCACCGCGAAGAACACGAGGTCGAAGAAGCCCACGCTCCCGTGCACGCCGTCGAGCACCGGCAACGTCGCCAGCACGACGGGCACGCCGCCCCGCAGGCCTGCCCAGGCGACGAGCGCACGCTCGCGCGTGGACAGCCGACCCCGCACCGTCGCCACCCAGGCCCCGAGCGGGCGCGCGGCGAACACGACCAGCAGCGCGAGCACCGTCCCGCGCAGCGCCACGCCGCCGAGCCGGCTCGGGAACACGAGCAGCCCGAGCGTGAGGAACATCCCGAGCTCCGCGACCGAGGCAAGGCCGCCGTGAAAGGCGGCGACGGACTCTCGCTCGGGCAACTCGGCGTCACCGAGCGCGAGACCGGCGACGTAGACGGCGAGGAAGCCGGAGCCCTCGAGCGAGCCGGCCGCGCCGAACGCGATCGCCGCCACCGCGAACGTCGCCACCAGTTCGACCCCGGGCGCGCCGCCGGCGATCCGCCGCAGCGCCCGCGGCGCCAGTCGGCCGACCACCCAGCCGACCACGAGCCCGACCCCAAGCTCGCGCACGAGGAACCAGACCGCCTCCAGCGGCGCGTACCCGGGGCGGCGGACCACCTCGATCATGACCAGCACGAGCACGACCGCGACCGGGTCGTTGAAGCCGGCCTCACCCTCGAGTGCGAGCTGCAGACGGCGCGGGAGCGCGACACCCCGCAGCAGCGCGAACACGGCCGCTCCGTCGGTGGGGCTGAGGATCGCGCCGAGCAGCAGACCTTCGGAGACCGACAGTCCGAGCAGCCAGTGCGCGCACAGGCCGGCGACGACGGCGGTCAGGGCGGTCCCGATCGTCGCCAGCGAGATCGCCGTGCCGAGCACCGGGCGCAGCACCCGCAGCCCGGTGGAGAGGCCACCCTCGAACAGAATCACGAGCAGGGCGACGGAGCCGACGAAGCGCGCGAGCCCGTAGTCGTCGAAGTAGATCCAGCCGAGCCCGTCGGAGCCGATCGCCATCCCCACGCCGAGGAACAGCACGAGCGCGGGCAGCCGCAACCGCGACGCGAGCAGCGCCGCGCCCACGCCGGCGGCGAGCAGGGCGCCGGCGACCAGGATCAGATGGGCATCGGAGCTCATCGGTCACCAGGACCTTCGCAGGCGCGGGTGGTTTACCCTCGCTGGCCATGAAAGATGACTGGCGCGTTCGCGTCGACCTGCACGACGATGGCTTCGCCCACCGACTCGGAGAGTCGCTGCAGGCGGAGGAGCTCGAGAGTGACCTGCGGCGCTCGTTCGCCGACCGGGTCGTGATCTCCGTCGACGGCCATGAGATGTTCCTCTACGCCGCCGACCGCACGCAGGCCGAGGCCGCGCGACAGGTCGTGGCGCGGATCGCCTCCGAGCACGGCTGGCAGCTCGACACTGAGCTGCGCCGCTGGCACCCGATCGCCGAGATCTGGGAGGACCCGGAGAACCCCGAGCCCCGGACCGCCGACGAGCAGCGCACCGAGGTCGAGATCCGCAACGCGGGCGAGCGCCGCGATTCGGCCGAGGACGGCTACCCCGCGATCGAGGTGCGCGTCACCTGCGGTTCACGTCACGAGGCGGTCGAGCTCTCCGAGCGCCTTGACCAGGAGGGCATCGCCAACGTCCACCGCTGGAGCTGGGTGCTGGTCGGCGCCCGCGACGAGGACGACGGCAACGCGATCGCCGAGCGTCTGCGCGGCGAGTTGCCCGCCGCCGAGGTCACGGTCGAGTCCAACCTGCGCGCCGTCTGGGACAGCCGGCCCGGCAACCCGTTCGCCTGGCTCGGCGGACTGGCCGGCTGAGAGCGACCCTTCAGCACTTGCCTTTGGTGAACGCTTCGTGATACTGCGGCGCCGTGCGTGACGAGACAACACCAGCTGGATCCGCGAGCGCCAACGGCGCTGCCGAGGACGGTGAGGCGCCCGCCTCGCCGGTGCTCGTTCCCCTCCCCCGGCCCGAGCCGGCGGCGCGGCTGAGCCATCAGAGCTTCTTCCCCCCGATCGCCGAGTACGCGTTCCTCTCGGACTGCGAGACGGTCGCCCTCGTGGCGCCGAGCGGTGCGGTGGAGTGGATGTGCCTGCCACGTGTCGACTCGCCCTCGGTGTTCGGCGCGATGCTCGACCGCGACGCCGGGCACTTCCGGCTCTCGCCGGACGGCATGCAGGTCCCGACCGCCCGCCGTTACCTGCCCGGGACGATGGTGCTGGAGACCAGCTGGGGTACCGGCAAAGGCTGGATCGTCGTGCGCGACGTGCTGCTGATCGGCAACTGGCATCACCAGAGCGACCGTTCGCACACCCATCGCCGCGCCCCGACCGACTACGACGCCGACCACGTGCTGCTCCGCACCGTGCGCTGCGTCAACGGCGAGGTGCAGCTGCTGCTCGACTGCGAGCCGAAGTTCAACTACGGCCGAGAGCCGGCCCGCTGGCGCTACTCCGGCGAGGACTACCACCAGGGCACGGCGACATGCCCGGACGGGTCAGTCGAGCTCACTCTCACCACCGATCTGATGCTCGGCTTCGAGGGATCCCGGGCGACCGCCCGGCACCTGATGAAGGAGGGCGAGATCGTCTACTGCGCGCTCTCGTGGTCGGAGCACGCGCCGCCACGCGACGTCGACGAGGCGTATGACCGGCTGGTGTGGACCGCTCACCACTGGCAGCACTGGCTCGACCGCGGCGGCTTCCCCGACCATCCGTGGCGCCAGTTCCTGCAGCGCTCCGCACTGACCCTGAAGGGCCTCACCTACGCCCCGAGCGGCGCGCTGCTCGCCGCGGCGACGACCTCGCTGCCCGAGACGCCGGGGGGCGAGCGCAACTGGGACTACCGCTACAGCTGGATCCGGGACTCGACGTTCATGCTGTGGGCGCTCCTCTCGCTCGGCTTCGAGTGGGAGGCCAACGACTTCTTCTACTTCATCGCCGACGTCGCCTCCGGCGAGGAGAAGCTGCAGGTGATGTACGGCATCGGCGGCGAGCGCAAGCTCGACGAGTACGAGCTCGACCACCTCGACGGCTACGAGCGCGCCAAGCCGGTGCGCGTCGGCAACGCCGCCTACGGGCAGGTTCAGCACGACGTCTGGGGCGCGCTGCTGGACTCCGTCTACCTGCATACCCGGTCGCGTGACTCGCTCGACGACAGCGTCTGGAAGATCCTCTCCCGTCAGGTCGAGGAGGCGATCGCCCACTGGCGCGAGCCCGACCGCGGAGTCTGGGAGGTACGCGGGGAGCCCAAGCACTTCACCTCCTCCAAGATCTTCTGCTGGGTCGCCTGCGACCGCGGGGCCCGGCTGGCGATGCTGCGCGAGGACGAGGAGCGCGCCAAGCGCTGGCGCGCGGCGGCAGACGAGATCCACGCCGATGTGTGCGAGCACGGCGTCGACGAGCGCGGCGTGTTCGTCCAGCGCTACGACTCCGACGCGCTCGACGCGTCGCTGCTGCTGATGCCGCTGATGCGCTTCCTGCCGCCCGACGATCCCCGCGTCCGGGCGACCGTGTTCGCGATCGCCGACGAGCTCACTGAGCAGGGTCTCGTGCTGCGCTACCGCACCGACGAGACCGACGATGGACTGCAGGGCAGGGAGGGCACGTTCCTGATCTGCTCGTTCTGGCTCGTCTCGGCGCTGTGCGAGATCGGCGAGATCGAGCGCGCGCGGTTGCTCTGCGAGCGGCTGCTCGGATACGCGAGCCCGCTCGGCCTCTACGCCGAGGAGGTCGACCCCGAGACCGGCCGCCACCTCGGCAACTTCCCCCAGGCGTTCACGCACCTCGCGCTGATCAACGCGATCATGCACGTGATCCGCGCCGACGAGCGGCTCACCGAGCAGGCCCGGTCGCGCTGGAGCGTCTGGAACCTCGAGGACTGAGCCCGCTCAGAAGCTGAGCGGCACGCCGCGCTCGGGCAGCCGCAACCGCTCGGTCAGCCCGTAGCCGGCGAAGCTGGCGCGCAACTGGTCGGCCCCCTGGGTGAAGTGCGTCCAGCCCTCGAAGTGCAGCGGGATGACGATCTGCGAGCCGAGGCTCTCCGCGACCTTCGCGGCCCGGTCGCTGGACAGCGTGAGATAGGCCCCGCCGAGGATCTCGGGGATCTGCACCGCCCCCGCGAACAGGATCGCGACATCGATCGGCCCCGAGCGCTCGCCGATCTCCTGCGCGACCGGGACCGAGGCGTTATCGCCTGAGACGTAGACGCGCGTGGAGCCGTCGCTGAGCACGAAGCCGATCACCTCCCCCACCTCCGGCTCGGAGCCGGGAGGTCCGTGCTGCGCCGGCACCGCGGTCACGTGAACCGAGCCGACCTCGGCCTCCGCCCACGGCTCCATGCCGGTCAGGTGGGCGGCTGCGGTTTGCTCATCCGCCGCGAGCCGCTCGGCGCCACCGGCCGTCGTCAGCACGCCTCCCGCGCGTGGCAGGAACGCGCGGCCGGCCGGGTCCAGGTTGTCGCTGTGCTCGTCGTGGGAGAGCAGCACGACGTCGATCGCACCCAGCGCGTTGGCCTCGAGCGCGGGTCCGGTCGTCTTGGTGAGCTGGTCGACCTGATCGCCCGGCGGCGACAGGGTCGGATCGGTGAGCCAGCGCAACCCGCCGTACTCGATGAGCGCGGTCGGACCGCCGATCAGGGTCAGTTGGGCCATGGCCGCGCAAGCATATGGCCTGCGCGCCCGGCGAGGCGTTCAGCCGGCGCGGCGCGGGCCGAGCGTCACCGGCAGGGTCTTCATCTGGTTCAGGAACGCGCTCAGCACCCATGACACGGCTCCCACCCCCCCGGCCGGGGCCATCTCCGGATAGCGTGCGAGCGTCTCCTCGAGCATGATCGTGAGCTCGAGGCGCGCGAGCGCCGCGCCGAGGCAGAAGTGGCGCCCGCCCGCGCCGAACGCCTGGTGCTCGGGGTGGCGGTGGACGTCGAACCGGTCGGGCTCCTGGTAGCGCTCAGGGTCGCGGCCCGAGGCCACGTACCACATCACGACCTTGTCCCCCTCGCGGATCTGCTGGCCTCCGAGTTCGGTGTCGCAGGTCGCGGTGCGGCGGAAATGCGCGAACGCGGGGAACATCCGCAGCGCCTCCTCGACCGCGCCCGGGATCAGCGACGGGTCCGCCACGAGCGCGGCGCGCTGATCGCCGTCGCCCATCAGCGCCCGCATCGCGCTGCAGTACGTCGCCTTCGTCGAGTCGTTGCCCGCGGCCATCAGCAGGAAGAAGCCCATGACGATCTCGGCCTCGGTCAACCGCTGCCCCTCGATCTCGGCGTGCACGAGCACGCTCGTCAGATCGTCGGTCGGGTGCTCGCGGCGCGCGGCGATCAGCTCCTGGCAGCGGCGGAAGATCTCCGGGAGGGTGTCGTTGACCAGCGTCTGCGAGCCCTCAGGGCTGAGATCCGGATCGGCGATCGACAGCGCCGCGTTCATCAACCGCGCCCAGTCGGCGTCCTCGTCGGGCGGAACGCCCATGAACGACCCGATCACGCGGGAGACAATCGGCTGCGCGACCTCGGTGACGAGATCCGCGGTGCTGCGATCCCGGAACGAGTCCAGCACGTCGACCGCGATCCGCCGGATCGCGGGCTCGTGGGCGGCGATGCGGCGTGGCGTGAACCCCGCCTGGAACAGGTTCTTCAGCCGATCGTGGCGCGGTGGGTCCATCCCGATGAACATCGCCTGCACCAGCTCGAGCGGGAACACGTCGGTCATCAGCGTCACGCCGCCCCGCTCGGAGGAGTACCTGCGCCAGTCCCGGCTCACCGTCTGGATGTCCTCGGGCCTCAGCACCGACCAGTACCCGGTCTCCCCCGGCTCCTGCTCGATGTGCGAGGTCCAGTGCACCGGGCACTGCCCGCGCAACTGGGCGAACAGCGCGTGCGGCGGGCCGTCGATCCAGTGGTCCTCGTCGGTGACCAGCACGTCCTCTGGTGGCCCGAAAGGCTGCTCGTTGCGCGGCTCGTCGCTGATCGCCATCTCTCCTCCAGGGTCGTACGCGATCCGTGGTACTGGATCGTACCTGTTGGAAGGGTGGGGTGTGGGTGGTCTCTCGGGGCGTCCGGTAGGTAGCGCGGGCGAGCCCCGCGCTTGGGCTCATGCCCGCCCGCTCAGTGCGCGACGGTCCGCCGCCGCGCCCGCACCCGCCGTCGCCCGCCGGCGGCGCTGCGTTCCCCCGCCGCCGGGTTGTCGGGCTCGCGCTCGGCCCTGGGGCCGGGCCCGGCGCTCGCCACCATCGGCCCCCCCGACGCGGCGTCGTCATCCACCGGCCGCCCGCCCCGCGACCATGACGCGGCCGCGGCGACCAAACAGGCGACGATCGCGAACAGGAACGCCTCGTGCAGTCCCGTGCGGAACGGCGCGGAGATGAGATGCGGGAAGAACGAGCGGCCGGTGAGCGCGTGCTGCTGGGCGGCGGTCAGCTTGTGGAGCACGTGGCCGGGCACGAACGCCTTGATCGGGTTGTAGCCGAGGAAGGCGGCGAACAGGATGGAGACGGGAGGCAGCTGGGCGGCGTGAGTCGCGTCGCGGTGCGGGACGCCGTGGGCCTGCAGGCCGCTCAACAGAGTGTGCGGCAACGTGCCCGAGAGCCCGAGGATCATCAGCGTGAAGAAGATCCCCACCGACAGGACCTGAGCGGAGTTCTGGAAGGTCTGGTTCATGCCTCCGCCGGCGCCGCGATCGGTCGGCGGCAGCGAGTTCATGACCGCGGCGCGGTTGGGCGAGGCGAACAGGCCCATCGAGATCCCACACAACGCCAGCGCACCGGCGAACGCCGGATAGGGGAAGTCGACCGGCAGCAGCAGCAGGAGCAGGAAGCTGAGCGCGGTGCCGAGCATCCCGCCGGTGGCGAAGCCGCGCGCTCCAAAGCGGTCGGACAGGTAGCCGGAGGTCGGCCCGGCGAGCAGCATCCCGAACGTCAGCGGCAGGATGTAGATGCCGGCCCACAGGGGCGTGTCGACGAAGCTGTAGCCGTGCTGGGGCAGCCAGATCCCCTGCAGCCAGATGACGAGCATGAACATCAGGCCGCCGCGCGCGACCGAGGACAGGAACGTGGAGAGCGTCCCGAACGTGAACGCGCGGATCTTGAACAGCGGCAGCCGGAACATCGGATCGGGGGCGCGCCGCTCGGCGATCACGAACCCGACCAGGCAGGCGATCCCGGCTCCGAGTAGCACGAGCGTGCGCGGGGCGCCCCAGCCGACCTGCGAGCCGCCGGCCGGCCGGATCCCGTACGTGACCGAGACCATGATCAGGACCAGGCCGAGGGCGAAGGTGATGTTCCCGGGCCAGTCGATCCGCGAGCGCCGCGGCGTGGAGAGCTCACGCAGCTTCAGGTAGGCCCACACCGTCCCGAACACGCCCACCGGCACCGAGATCAGGAACACCAGGCGCCAGTTCACGGGAGCGAGCAGCCCGCCGAGCACCAGCCCGATGAACGTGCCGCTCACGCCGACGATGTTGTTGATGCCGAGCGCCATCCCTCGCTGGTTTGCGGGGAACGCGTCGGTGATGATCGCGGCGGAGTTGGCGAGCAGACAGGCGGCGCCGATCCCCTGCACGACGCGGAAGATGATCAGGAACATCGCCCCGCTCGTCCCGGTGAGCCAGTCGATCGTCAGCAGCAGCGACGCGGCGGTGTAGATGACGAACCCGAGGTTGTAGATCTTCACCCGCCCGTACATGTCGCCGAGCCGGCCGAGCGAGACGATCAAAACACTCGAGACGACGAGGAAGCCGAGGATCATCCACAGCAGGTAGAAGCTGTTGGACGGGACGAGCGGGTTGAGATGAATGCCCTTGAAGATGTCGGGCATCGCGATCAGCGTGATCGAGCCGTCGAGCGTCGCCAGCAGGATGCCGAGCGTGCAGTTCGAGAGCGCGATCCACTTGTAGGTGTCGCCGCGGGGATCAGGGCCGGTTGTCGGATGCGACGGGGCGGGCGACGCGTTCGCCCGATTGTTTTCCGTCGCGACGTCCTTTTCCGGCACGCGGGGGTACTCTAGCGGAATGCCCGTTCCGCAGACCCCGCCCGGACTCACCGTTCCGCCTCCGCCCGCCTGGACAGCACTCGCCCCCGAGGTCAAGCGCGAGCGGATCATCGAGGCCGCGATCGCCGTCTTCGCGCGCGAGGGACTGGAGGCGCCGATGCACGAGGTGGCGGCGGCGGCGGGTGCCGGTGTCGCCTCGATCTACCGGATCTTCCCCTCCAAGCACGATCTGTGGGCCGCGATCGTGATCCGGCGCGTCGAGGAGATGGCGGCCGCGTTCGACCAGGCCTACGAGCGGTCCGGCGGGCGCTGGGACGCGCTCGTCGAGGTCGTCTCCCGGCACGTCGCCCAGCAGTCGCCCGAACCATTCTTCATGGAGGCGCGCGCCGTCGTCGAGGACCGTCCGGAGGTCGCGGCCGCGATCGCGCGGGTGGTTGCCGCCCAGGGGCGCCTGCTCGATGCCGCCCACACCGAGGGACGGTTGCGCTCGGACGCCACCCCGGAGGATCTGCGGCTGCTGTTCGCGGCCGCCCGCGCCGCACGGCGCCTTGACTCGGACGCGGTTCCGCGCATGCTCGAGCTGATGTTCGACGCGCTGGACACCCGCAGCGGCGCCGCGGACGGGTAGGGTTCGCGCGGTCGACCAGCCGCGAAACTGAGAGGACCGCCGCCGTGAAGATCAGAGCCGCCGTGCTTGAGGAGTTCGGCAAGCCGCTCAATGTCACTGAGCTCGACCTCGCCGAGCCCCGCGCGGGCGAGGTGCTGGTGCGGCTGGCGGCCTGCGGGGTGTGCCACACCGACATGTACACCGCCTCGGGCGTCGACCCGTCCGGCTACGCACCGACCGTCCTCGGGCACGAGGGCGCCGGGTTCGTCGAGAAGGTCGGCGAGGGTGTCACCTCGGTCTCGCCGGGGAACCTTGTCGTTACCTTGTTCTCCCCGCAGTGCCGCGAGTGCGTCCACTGCCTCTCCCCCGACACGAACCTCTGCCTGGCGATCCGCGAGCAGCAGGGCAAGGGCTACCTGCCCGACGGCACGACGCGGCTGTCGCGTGACGGCGAGCCGATCCGCCACTTCATGGGCACGAGCACGTTCGCGGAGTACACCGTGATGCCGGAGATCGCGCTCGCCAAGGTCTCCCCCGACGCCTCGCCCGAGCACGCCTGCCTGTTCGCGTGCGGGCTCTCCACCGGCCTCGGCGCCGCCATGTTCACCGCCAAGGTGAAGCCCGGCACGACCTGCGTCGTGTTCGGCGCCGGCATGGTCGGCCTCGGCGCGGTCGCCGGCGCGCGGCTGCAGGGGGCAGAGCGGATCATCTGCGTCGACATGTCCGACCAGCGCCTGGAGCTCGCGCGCGGGCAGGGCGCGACGGACACCTGGCTGGGCGGACCCGACGTCGTCGAGCGCGTGCTCGAGCAGACCGGCGGCTTCGGCGCGGACTACACGTTCGAGGCGACCGGGCTGGTCGCGGTCATGCGCCAGGCGGTCGAGGCGGCGCGCATGGGCTGGGGCCTGTGCACCGTCGCGGGGGTCGCGGGCAAGGGCGAGACGCTCGACGTCATCCCGCGCCTGCTGATCACCGGGCGGCGGATCTGCGGCTCCTCGTTCGGCGGCGTGAAGGGCCGTGACCAGGTCCCGCAGCTCGTGCAGCTCTCGCTCGACGGCAAGCTCGACATGGCCCCGTTCCTGTCGCACTCGATCACCCTGGACGAGGTGAACAACGGCTTCGAGCTGATGGAGCGTCAGGACGGGATCCGCAGCGTGATCTCCTTCTGAGCTGGGGCCCGCGGCCGTACACTGCGGCCGTGGGCAGGCACCGGACCTGGCGCGCATCCGTGTGGTGCGGCGTCCTGATGACGATCGTGCTGTCGCTCGGCGCGCTGGCCGCACCGTCCGCTCGTGCCGGCGACTGGATCCAGGTGTCATGCGCGAACCCTGACGGCTCGGCGGCCCCGAGCGAGGGCTGGACGACGACTGCGACCGCGGGTGCTCCTCCTCTGTCCTACGCGACGACGGCATGCACGCCGAGCACCCCGATGCAGGCGGTCGTGGCCGACACCGCGGCAGCTGCGCCGAACGCGAGCGAGAACCTTCAGTACACCCCACCGGCCGGCTCGGTGCTGGTCGGCGGCACCGTCGCCGTGTCGCTGTCGGCGGACGGCTACAGCGAGTACGGCAACGCGGTGTCGGCGCTCGAGGAGCCAGGCGACGACGCGAGCGCCGGCGACGGCTTCTTCTCCTGCATCCACGGCACCGGCTGCGGATCGGCCGCCGGGCTGTTGACCGGTACCCCGGATTGGTCGGGCACCGTGACCCTGCCCTCCGACCGCCAGGGCGACCTCTATGTGAGCGCGATCTGCACGGCGTTCTCAGGCGCCAATTGCAGCCAGGGAGGCAGCGGCGGCGCTTGGGCGTCCGCAAAGGTCAGCTCCGCGGACCTGCTGCTCTCAAACGACGCCGCGCCCGCGGTCGACGGCGGCTTCTCCGGCAGTGCCCTGCAGGGCCGCGTCCACCGGACGGGGCAGCTGGTGTTCACCGCCGCTGACCCCGGCGGCCCGGGCGTCTATGCCGTCACCGTGACGCTCGACGGCCGCGTGGTGAGCAGCGGCACCCCGAACACGAACGACGGCAGCTGTGTCGCCGTCGGCAGCGGCACCGGCGGCGCGCTCGAGTTCGACCACCAGCAACCGTGCCCGCCGACCACGGCGGTCGACGTCCCCGTCCCCACCGCCGGGCTTCCGGATCGCTCACACCGGCTCGTGGTCACCGTCGCCGACGCCGCGCAGAACACCTCGACGGTGCTTGACCAGCTGATCCGGACCTCGAACCCGCAGACGACGCCTCGGCCGAAGCGCGGTGTCCGCGCCCGCTTCGTCATCTCCTGGGACTGGGCGGCGCACACAACCCTGTTGCGCTCGATCCAGACGCGACGGCTCGCTCACTCGGCGCGGGTGAGCGTGCGTTGCCGCGGCCCTCACTGCCCGCGGCTGCGAATCCGCCATGCCTCAGGCCGTCGCGTGCGGAAGCTGCTGCACGGGCTCGGCGGCCGGCGCTTCCGGGCCGGAGACCGCATTCTGCTCACGGTCACCCAGCGCCACCGCCGCGCCGAGCGGATCGTGCTCTCGATCCGCCGCGGCCAGATCCCTCGGGCGCGGCTGCGCCGCTGAGCCCTCGACGGGTCGTGAGTATTCCCGGCCAGCCCGGGTAGCCCCTCTCTGGTCGGATAACCGTCCTTGAGGAGGTGCGGGAATGCAACGTACGCGCGGAGTGTCGCTTGCGAAGGGACCGATCGCAGTGATCGGGCTGTTGGGGATCATCTACGGGGTCAGCGCGCTGATCGTGCGCGCCCACGGCTTCGCGCTGGACTTCCCGTCTGGCCATGTCCACGGCCGGCTGTGGCTGCATCTGAGGGTCAACGGCTGGACGGCACTGCTGTTCATCGCGGCCGGCCTCGCGCTGCTGTTCTCGGCGGCCGCCCACATCACCGCCAAGACGATGGCGATGCTGGTCGGCATCGTGATGATCGTGCTGGCGATCATCGCCTACTCCCAGAAGCACGGTGCGCTCGGGATCTTCGCCGCCAATCACTGGACCGAGCTGATCTGGGGCGTGGCCGGAGTCGTTCTGCTCCTGCTCGCGCTGATGCCGCGGGTCGGAGGCCGCCCGGCCGGCCCTGCGCCCGTCCCAGGCGCGACGACGTCGGCGCCGCGGCGCGAGGTCGCCGCCGACGAGCCGGTCGCCCGCGAGGACGAGCCGGTCGCCACGCGGCGCGGACCCGTGGCACGCGACGAGACGGTCGCCCGCGGGGACGAGCCGGCCACCACCCGCTCTGCCGAGAACAACTCGGCGACCACCGCCGGCAACCTGTCGGCGACCCGCGACGAGCCGCTCATCCGGGATGGACAGCGGGTCCCGAATCGCGACGACGACGCGGAGTCGTGATCAGCGCACGCGGGTGAACGGCCGCGGCGCGCCCGTGCGCGCGCGCCGCGCGGGCGCCGGCGGGGTGCCGATGTGCTCGAAGCGGAGCGGGACGTCGGCCGGGGGACCGGGCCTGGCGATCAGGTAACCCTGGCCGAGCGTTACCCCGAGGCTTCGCACGGACTCGAGCTCACGCTCGGTCTCGATCCCCTCGGCGATGAGGTCGATCCCCATCTCCCGGGCGAAGTGGACGAAACCGGCGGCCATCGCCCGACGGGCCCGGTCGTGCTCGATCCCGGAGGTGAAGCAGCGGTCGAGCTTGATCGCGTCCGGTGCCAGCTCAAGAACGTGGCGGAAGCTCGAGTAACCCGCACCGACATCGTCGATCGCCACGCGCACGCCGCGGGCGCGGAGGGAGGCGATCGCCTCACGCGCCAGCTCGTAGTCGCCGAACATCACGTGCTCGGTCAGCTCGACGAACATCCGCTGCGCGGGCTGGCCGGCGAGCAGCGCCGTCATCTGCCCGGAGACGAGCATGTCGTAGCTGATATTGAGACCGAAGGTCACCGATCCGGGCAGCTGGTCGAGTGCGCCCAGCGCTCGCCGCACGGCGAGATCCTCCAGCTGAAGGCCCAGACCGACCGCCTCAGCCTCTGCGAACCACACGTCGGGTCCGCGGCGCGGCTCGCTCGCAAACCGTGACAGCGACTCGACTGCCTTGACCGCGCCGGTGTCGAGATCGACGATCGGCTGGACCACGGACTCGATCAGACCGCCGGCGATCACGGACGCGACCCGGTCACGCGCGGCCAGAGTGTCCACCGCCCCCGGCTCCATCACATTGGCGACGAACCGCGCGATCGACTCCCGGTCGCCATCGATCTCCGCGGCCGTGTCGTCGGAGCCCCCGAGGACCTCACTGACCGCCCGAGCCGTCTCTATCACGGAGGCGAGCGCGATGGCCATGAAGTCCGCCACGCGGATGACGCGCGCCGCAACCTCCGGCGTGAACGCGCCGCACACGCTTGAGACCATCACCAGCAGCCCGATCGGGTGACCGTCACGACGCAGGGGTACCGACAGCAACGACGCGGCCCGCGGATCGGCTCGGAGCCCCGGGTCGACGCGCTCGTTGGCCGAGATGTCGTGGCAGATCACGATCTCGCCCGAGGCCAGCGAGCTTCCGGAGAGCGTGCTGTCGATCGCCGCGACCCGGCCGATGTGGTCGACGCCGATGCCCGCCCCGGACACCGGGATGAGCCTGCCGCCGTCGTCCATCACGATCGCCACCCCTGACGCGCATGGGATCAGCGCTTGTGCCTCGTCCACGATCCGCTGCATGAGGAGCCGGGGGTCGGCGGTGCTGCCGACAATATGTTCGAGCTTTGTCTCGGGCATGGTAGGCCGGGGCGACAGACGGGCGATGCATGGGGTATCGGCACGCGGCGGGCGAGATGAAGCGCCCGCCGCCAGTACTGGACACCCGTCGAGCGGTCAACGCCGGCTTGCGGCTACCGCCGGCGTGTGGAGGGCTCCAGCGCGGGGTTCGGCCAGCCGCCGTCGGTGCTGTTGACGTTGACCCCAGGGGGGACGATCTCGTCGATGCGATCCAGGACCTCGTCGGACAGGGTGACGTCTGCTGCGGTGAGCTGGGACTCGAGGTGCTCCATCGTGCGCGGCCCGATGATCGCGGAGGTGACGGCGGGGTGACGGATGACGAATGCGATCGCCATCTCGATCAGCGTCATCCCGGCATCCTCGGCCACGACCGCGAGCGCGTCGGCCGCCTCCAGCTTGCGCTGGTTCTCCGGTATCGAGAGGTCGAAACGGCCCGGCAGCCGCTCGGCGCGCGTGGAGGTCGGCGTCTCGGCGCCCTTGCGATAGCGGCCCGACAACCAGCCTCCCGCGAGCGGGCTCCAGGGGATGACCCCCATGCCGTAGCGCGAGCAGGTCGGGAGCACGTCGTTCTCGATCGCGCGGACCAGTATCGAGTAGGGCGGCTGCTCACAGACGAACCGCTCGCGTCCGCGCTCCCGCGCGGTCCACTGCGCCTCGACGATCTGGGAGGCGGGGAAGGTCGAGGAGCCGACATAGCGGACCTTGCCCTGGTGGATCAGATCCGAGAGCGCGCCGAGGGTCTCGTCGATGTCGGTGTCGGCCTCCGGGCGGTGGATCTGGTAGAGGTCGATCCAATCGGTGCCGAGCCGACGCAGCGAGTTCTCGACCTCCTTGATGATCCAGCGGCGGCTGTTGCCGAACTCGTTGGGATCGTCGCCCATCGTGCCGTGGACCTTGGTGGCGAGCACGACGTTGTCGCGCCGGCCCCCGGCGAGCGCCTTGCCGACGATCTCCTCCGACTCGCCGCGCGAGTACACGTCGGCGGTGTCGATGAAGTTGATTCCCGCGTCGAGCGCGCGGTGGATGATGCGAATCGAGTCGTCGTGATCGGGGTTGCCCCAGCCCCCGAACATCATCGCTCCCAGGCAGAGCGGGGTGACCTTCGTTCCGGTGGTGCCAAGCGTGCGGTAGTCCATGGCCCCGACCCTAGCCCGCAGCGGAGCACGCCTGGCGGGCGCTCGGCGGGGGCTCGGCGGGGGCTGGGCGGGAAACGCGCACATGCTTTGCGTTCTCCGCCCAGCGACCCGGCTTAGTGGCCGGCACTCTCACGCGCGTGGCGCGGGAGCCACAACACCGAGATCGCCGCCGCCACCAGGAAGCCGGCGGCCACGACCAGCCCGTGCTGGGCAGCGCCGACGAATGCGGCCGGACCGACCCGGCCACCCAGGTGGTCGAACAACACCGTCCCGACGACCGCGATCCCGACCGACATCGCGAACTGCTGGACGGATTCGAGCAGGCCCGACGCCGAGCCGAGCTCGTGGTGAGGCACGCCGGCGAGCACGATGTCGAACATCGGGACGAACACCATCCCCATGCCGAAGCCGGTCAGCGCCAGCGGTCCGGCGAGCTGCCAGGCGGCCAGCGAGGCACCGGTCGAGTGCAGGACGACGACGGTGACGATCAGGCCGACGGCCATCACCGAACTGCCGATCAGCATCGTCAGCCGGCCGAGGCGCTCGAGCAGTATCGAGGACGTGATCGAGCCGGCGATCGCGGCCACCGGGATCGCGGCCGTCTCCAGGCCCGAGTGCAACGGGCTGTCGCCGAGGCCCGTCTGCAGCATCACGTTGAGCGCGATCATCATCCCGCCCATCGCCGCGATGAAGCAGAGCACCGTCGCCAGCCCGGCGAGGTACGCGCGCCGGTGCAGGATCGACGGATCGACGAGCGGCGTGCGCCCGCGGCGCGCGGTCGTGTGCTGGCGGCGGACGAAGCCGGCGAACGACAGCGCGCCCACGGCGAGCAGCGCGAACGACCAGACCGGCCAGCCGTGCGCCCGTCCTTCGATCAGCGGGTAGACCAGGCCGAAACCGCCGACCATCGACAGCGCGACGCTCAGCACATCCGGCCGCGCGCCGGGAGCGCTCGGTGCGGCGGCGGGCAGATGGCGCCGTCCGACCGCAATCGCCACCGCAGCGATCGGGACGTTGATCAGGAAGATCGCGCGCCAGCCCGAGCCGAGCAGGTTGAGGTCGATCAGACCGCCGCCGGCGAGCGGCCCGAGGACCGCGCCGAGGCCCATCACCGGGCCGACGATCCCGAGCGCCTTGGCCTGTCCCTCGGCGCCGAACAGCTCGCGGATCAGTCCGAAGCACTGCGGCACCATGACCGCCGCGCACGCCCCCTGCAACACGCGCGCCACGATCAGTGTCTCCGGGTCGGGCGCAAACGCGCACAGCGTTGAGGTCCCGGCGAAGCCGACGATCCCGACCAGCAACGCGCGGCGACGTCCGACGACGTCTCCGAGCCGGCTGCCGAGCAGCAACGAAACCGACATCGCCAGCGTGTACCCGGCGGAGATCCACTCCAGCGTGGCGAACGACCCGCCGAGGTCACGGCGGATGGCGGGAGCCGCGGTCTGCGCGATCGTCGAGTCGAGAAGGTCCATGAGGCAGGCCGCGATGACCACGGCGAATCCGATCCAGGCCGAGCGGGCGCTCGTGCGCTCCACGGCCACCGTCTGTGGGGTGAGGGAGATGGTTGACATGCCGTCAAGACTCCCGTCTAATGAGGTCATCCGCTGTCCTCTTTGTGATCACAGAGGACAGTTTCTGTCCTATATCAGGACCATCATCGTCCAGGCCATGATTGAGACCTCCGCCCGCCTCCTCGCCCTCCTGTCATTGCTCCAGATGCGCCGTGAGTGGACCGGCTCCGAGCTCTCGTCGCGACTTGAGGTCGACGTGCGCACCGTGCGCCGCGACGTCGAGAAGCTGCGCTCGCTCGGCTATCCGATCGAGTCGGCGCGCGGGGTCGCGGGCGGCTACCGGCTGGGGGCCGGCGGGGAGCTCCCGCCGCTGCTGCTCGACGATGCCGAGGCGGTGGCCGTCGCGGTCGGCCTACGCACCGCGGCGTCCGGCTCGGTGAGCGGGATCGAGGAGGCGTCGGTCCGGGCGCTCGCCAAGCTCGAGCAGCTGCTGCCGAGCCGCTTGCGCCGTCGCGTGCGCACGCTCGGCGACGTCACCTCGGCGTTCACATTCCAGACCGAGCGCGTCGACGCCGACCTGCTCGCCGACGTCGCAGCGGCGTGCCGCGACACGATGCAGGTCCGCTTCGCCTACCTCACCCGTGACGAGCGCGCGGGCGAGCGCCACGCAGAGCCGACCGCGGTCGTCTACAGCGGCTCGCGCTGGTACCTGCTCGCGTGGGACCTCGAGCGCGACGATTGGCGGACGTTCCGGGTCGACCGCATCCGCGGGCGCCTGCGCCCTGCCGGCCGCGGCCGGCCGCGCGCGGTGCCCGGAGGCGATCCGGCGGCATACGTGCGCAGCCGCCTGCAGAGCGCCGGCGAGCGGATCGCCGGCGAGGACGCCCCGCCCGGCCGAGTGCGGGTCGACGCCGCCCCCGGGCGGTTGCGCGGGCGCGTGCCGTCACGGTGGGCGACCGTCGAGCCCGACGGCGACGACGGCTCGGTGATCACCACCCGCGGCCCGTGGCGCCAGGAGTTCCTGGTCTGGATGGCGACACTCGGCGAGCCGTTCCAGGTGCTCGACCCGCCCGAGCTCGCCGACGCCGCACGCGGCCTCGCCGAGCGCCTTGCCGCGGCCACTCCTACGTAGGCCTTACGCGAGCTCCGGTCCCCCTGGTCGATCACCTGGAGCGACCAGGCAGCGATGAATCAGGAGGACACATGTCCATCAGTGCGATCTCGGGCAGCTCACCACTCGACAACACGGCCCAGACCCAGACCCAGACGCAGCCGAGCCACCGGCACCCCGCGCCGCTGTCGTTCACAGATACGGCATCGCTGCTCGGCATCTCGACCGACACGCTCACTGGCGACCTTCGGTCCGGCGACACCCTCTCCTCGCTGGCCTCAAGCGCCGGCGTCTCCTCCAGCAACCTGCTCTCGGCGGTCGAGCAGGACCTCAGCTCGAACGCCCCCAGCGGCAGCCCGTCGCTCAGCTCGAGCCGGTTGTCCCAGGTCGCGACGAACCTCATCGACGGGACCGGACCGGGCGGGCCCGGCGGACCGGGCGGACCGGGTGGACCGAGCGGACCGGGCGGACCGGGCGGACCGGGCGGAATCGGCCAGCCTGGCGGATCGGGCGGCGCTGGGCGACCGACGCCACCGTCTCTGACGAGCACCACGAGCACCGCCTCGGCGAGCGCCACGGCCTCAAACGCGCTCGTGAACGGATCGCTGGACGACGTCTTCGCCTGAGCATTCGGCGAGGCAGGACCCTGGCGGGGCCTGGCGCAGGACGCTCACGGGGCGGGCGCGGTCGCAGTAGCGTCCGCCCCATGAGCATTTCCGACACGCACTTCGGCCTCACCGGCCTGGCGACGATGGGCGCCAACCTCGCCCGCAACGTCGCCCACCACGACATCCCGGTCGTCGTCCACAACCGCACGACGAGCCGCATGACCCGGTTCCTGGAGGAGCATGGATCCGAGGGCGCGATCAGCGGCGCGGAGACGACCGAGGGGTGGGTCGCGGCGCTCGCGCGCCCGCGCGTGCTCATGACGATGGTCCAGGCCGGGCCCGCGACCGACGCCGTGATCGACGACATCGCACCCCACCTCGACCGAGGCGACGTGCTGATCGATGGCGGCAACGCCTTCTTCCGGGATACGCAGCGCCGCGAGGCCGCGCTGCGCGAGCGGGGCATCGTGTTCGTCGGCGCCGGCGTTTCCGGGGGCGAGGAGGGCGCGCTCAACGGGCCGAGCATCATGCCGGGCGGCGACCCCGACGCCTACCACGAGTCCGTCCAGGCGATCTTCGAGGCGATCGCGGCCGACGTCGACGGCACGCCGTGCTGCACACACGTCGGGACCGACGGCGCGGGCCACTTCGTGAAGATGGTCCACAACGGCATCGAGTACGCCGACATGCAGTTGATCGCCGAGAGCTACGACCTGCTGCGCCACGGCTGCGGACTGGAGGTGGGCGAGATCGCCGAGCGCTTCCGCGGCTGGAACGAGACCGAGCTCGAGTCGTTCCTGATCGAGATCACTGCTCGCGTGCTCGCGCAGACCGACGCGGCGACGGGCCAGCCGCTCGTCGACGTCATCCTCGACTCCGCCGGCCAGAAGGGCACCGGCCGCTGGACGGCCCAGAACGCGCTGGAGCTCGGGGTCCCGCTGACCGGCATCACCGAGGCGGTGTTCGCGCGGGCGCTGTCGTCGCTGAAGGACGAGCGTGTCCATGCGGCCACCGTGCTGCGAGGGCCGGACGCCGACGGGAGCCGCGCCGGCGACGAACAGCTCGCCCACGACCTCGAGCACGCGCTGTACGCCTCGAAGATCGTCTCCTACGCCCAGGGGTTCGCCCAGATGGCGGCCGCCGCCGACGAGGAGGGGTGGAAGATCGATCTGGGGGCGATGGCAACGATCTGGCGCGGCGGTTGCATCATCCGCGCGCGGTTCCTGGACCGCATCCGCGAGGCCTACGACGAGGAGCCCGGCCTGCGCAACCTGATGCTCGCCGACTTCTTCGGTGATGCGCTCGCCCAGGCCCAGGATCCGTGGCGCCGCGTCGTTGCCCGGGCCGCGGAGCTCGGCATCCCGACGCCCGCCTTCTCCTCCTCGCTTGCCTACTACGACGGCTACCGGCGAGCGCGCGGACCGGCCTCGCTGATCCAGGGCCAGCGGGACCTGTTCGGCGCCCATACGTATCGCCGAGTCGACCGCGACGGCGCGTTCCACACACTGTGGTCCGGCGATCACAGCGAGGTGGAGGCGTAAGCCGACATCGACCTGATGTCACCGTTGACTTGAAATGACGTCATCCTGATGTCAGGATGACGTCATGCACGTTGACGGATATACCCACGCGATCCGTGAGGACCTCGCGCGGATGGCGGCGCTCGGTGACGAGTCGACCGTCCGCGCCGCCGAGCTGCTCGCGGTCGCACTCGATTCGGCGCTCGCACGCCGCATGCAGGAAGCGCTTGCCGAGGCGGCGCTTGAACTCTCCGGGCAGCTGCCCGAGGGCCACGTCGAGGTCCGGATCGCCGGTGGCGATCCGGAGCTCATCTACGTCTCCGACGGTCCCCCCGCCCCGGCCGAACCGGCCACCGAGGAGGGATCGGACGCCCGCATCACGCTGCGGCTCCCCGAACGGCTGAAGTCCCGGCTGGAGGAGGCCGCGGGCGCCGGCGGCGTCTCGGTCAACACCTGGCTCGTGCAGATGCTCACCCGCGCGCTCGAGCCCCATCAATCGGCCCACAGCGGCAGCGTCGGCCGCCATCGGCTCAGCGGCTACGGCCGCGCCTGAAAGGAGCAGACCATGCGCGAGGAGCGCTTCTCCACCCCGCACCCCGTCCGGCTCGACTGCTCGGTGACCTCCGGGAGCCTCACGATCGCCGCCTCCGAGGACGCGAAGTCGACGGTGTCGCTCGAGGGACCACAGCAGGTCCTGGACGCGATGCGCGTCGAGCTCATCGGCGACCGGCTCGTGATCTCCGAGCCGCGAAGCTCGTTCCTGGACATCGTGACCCGGACACGCGACTCCCTTCAGGTGGCGATCGGCGTGCCGACCGGGAGCGCGATCATGGTGAAGACGGCGTCGAGCGACGTCGCTCTCGACGGTTCGTTTGGCGAGATCGAGATGCAGTCCGCCTCGGCGGACCTGCGGGTCACCGGCGAGGTCGACGGTGACGTCACCGTGAAGTCGGCCAGCGGCGATGTCCGCCTGCCGGACGTGCACGGTCAGATCGATGTGCGCGGGGTCTCCGGCGACCTGTACGCGGACTCAGTCGACGGCTCGGTGACGGTCACGGTCGTCTCCGGCGATGTGCGAATCGAGTCGCTCCGTGAGGGGACCGTCTCGGTCCGCAGCGTCTCCGGCGACGTCGCGCTCGGCATCGCTCCGGGGTCCGCGGTCGATCTGGACGCGAGCACCGCCTCGGGCGACCTCGTCTCCGAGGTGCCGCTGTCCGATACGCCGGCCGGGGACGCGGGCCCCACGGTCGTGATCCGCGGCGTGACAGCGAGCGGCGACATCCGCGTGTTCCGCGCGGTGCACGCCCCCGCGGTGTAGTCGTCGGCGGCCCGCGCAGGCGAGACGCATCTAACCTCCGGTTATGCCATCTCGCCTGCGCCCGGTCGATCTCGTGGAGTTGCGCGGGTTCTGTCTGGCGATCGAGCTCGGCAGCCTCGGCCGCGCGGCGGTGGCGCTCGGGGTTTCCCAGCCCGCGCTCTCCAAGCGCATGCGCGAGCTCGAGACGTTCGCCGGGGCGTCGCTGCTGCAGCGCTCACCGCGCGGCGTCGTGGCGACTGCCGCCGGCGAGCGGCTGTACCGCGAGGCGCGCACGTTGCTGGGTCACGCCGAGGCCGTCGAGCAGCTGCTCGACGGGCTGCGGGATGCGCAGACGCCGATCCTGCTCGCCGCCAGCCACACGATCGCCGAATACCTGCTGCCGGCCCCGCTGGCCGCCTACCGGGAGAAGCTCGGCCACGGCTACGCGCTCGAGCTGGTCGCCGCGAACTCCGCGGTCGTGCGGGCGATGGTGCGCGAGCGCCGGGCCGACCTGGGCCTGGCGGCGACGATCGAAACCGCCGGGGGACCGGGGTTGGTCGAGCGCGTGCTCTGCGAGGACGAGGTGCTCGTCGCGGTCTCCGAGGGTCACCCATGGGCGCGCTCGGGGACCGTGGCGCTCGCGGAGTTCCTGGCCACGCCAATGGTGATGCGCGACCCGGGCTCCAACACCCGCCACCTGCTCGACCGCGAACTGCGGGTGCGCGGGCTCAAGGCAGCGCCGCCACTCGTCGAGGTCGGCTCCACGGCGGCCGCGATCACCGCCGTCACCTCCGGGACCGCGCCCGCACTGCTGTCCGCGCACGCGGTCGCCGCCGCTCCGCCGCTCGTCGCGGTGCGGGTGCGCGACCTGCCGTTGATCCGCGAGTTCACGCTGGTGACGCGCGAGAACGCAATGCCCACTCCCGCCGTCGTCGAGCTCATCTCCTATCTGCTCGGAGCACTCAGCGGCGGCCCACTCGGTCATAACGTGCGGTTGGGGCAGCAGTCGCCCATCAGTGCGTAGCGAGCAGAGCCGCGGGGCGATAGGTTGTCCGCGTGGGCCTCCCCCTCGCTGCGATCGTCGCCCAGAACGCTTATCTGCGTGACGCGAGCCAGCTGCAGTCGCTCTCGTTCGTGGTCCACATCCCCCTGGTCTGCTTCGGGATCGCGCTGCCCGCGCTGATCGCCTACTTCGAGTGGCGCTTCCTGCGCACCGGCGACGAGCTGTACCGCACGATCGCGCGCCGCTGGACGCGGATCATGGCCGCCCTGTTCGCGATCGGCGTGATCACCGGCACGATCCTCTCCTTCGAGATGGGGATGCTGTGGCCGACGTTCATGTCGACGTTCGGCAGCGTTTTCGGGCTCGGCTTCTCGATCGAGGGATTCTCGTTCTTCCTGGAGGCGATCTTCATCGGGATCTACGTCTACGGATGGAACCGGCTGTCGCAGCGGCTGCACTTCCTCTGCGTGGTGCCGATCGTGATCGCCGGCTTCCTCGGCTCGCTGATGGTGATCGCGGTGAACGCATGGATGCAGCACCCCTCCGGCTTCCGCCTGCGTGACGGCCACGCCGTCGACGTGCACCCACTGGCGGCGCTGTTCGGCAACAGCTTCCTGTGGAACGAGCTGATCCACATGTACGTCGCCGGCTTCATGGTCACCGGCTTCGTGCTCGCTGCCCCGTACGCCGTCCAGCGGCTGCGCGGCCGCTGGGGCCGGTATGAGCGCACCGCGTTCACGCTGCCGTTCACGGTCGCGGCCGTTGCCTCGCCGCTGCAGGTGATCATCGGCGACTGGGTCGCGCGCGACGTCGCGACCGAGCAGCCGGTCAAGCTCGCGGCGCTCGAAGGTCTCGCAAAGACCACGCGCGGCGCCTCCGAGCACGTGCTCGGCTGGTACCACAACGGCACGATCTCGTTCGGGATCGCGATCCCGCATCTGCTCTCGCTGCTCGCGTTTCACTCCTGGAACCACACGGTCCAGGGGCTCGACTCGGTGCCGCCAGTCGATCGGCCGCCGATCAACATCACCCGCTTCTCGTTTCAGACGATGGTGGGGATCGGCACCTTGATGGCGCTCGTCGCGGTCGTCTACCTGTTCCTGTTGTGGCGGCGCCGCACCCTGCCGAACGAGCGGCCGTTCTACGGGGCGGCGGCGCTCCTCGGACCGCTGTCGGTCGTCGCGCTCATCGCCGGCTGGGTGACCACCGAGGTGGGTCGCCAGCCGTGGGTCGTCTACAAGGTGATGACGACGACCCAGGCCGTGACGACCGCGAGCAGCGTGCCGATCAGCTACGGCGTGCTGGTGGCCGCCTATCTGCTCGTGGGCGCGGCGTCGATCTGGATCCTGCGCCGTCTCGCGCTCATGGAGCTTCCACCGCTCTCACCATCTGACCCTGAGCCGATCGCCCGCACGGGCGGGGCGCCTGCCTGAGCGGCGCGGACGATGCATCTCTACGAGATCCCGATCATCTGCGTGCTCGTCGGACTGACCCTGTACGTGGTGCTCGGCGGCGCTGACTTCGGGGCCGGGCTGTGGCAGCTGGAGTCGGTCGTGGTCCCGGGCCGTAGCGGAGCCGCCCGCCGGCGCGCGGAGGAGAACCGCGAGCACGCCCATCACTCGATGGGCCCGGTGTGGGAGGCCAACCACGTATGGCTCATCTTCGTGCTCACCGTCACCTGGACGGCGTACCCGCGCGCGTTCGGCGCGATCGCCTCGACGCTCGAGGTGCCGCTGCTCATCGCCGGAGTGGGGATCGTGTTCCGCGGCGCCGCGTACGCGCTGCGCGCCGGCAGCGCCAGCGCGCGCGAATCCGCGCTGATCGACACCGTCTTCTCCCTCTCGTCGGTGTTGACGCCGTTCGCGCTGGGGACGATCATCGGCGCGATCGTGCTCGGCCGCGTGCCGCTCGGCGATGCCGCCGGCTCGATCACCTCAAGCTGGACGGGGCCGTTCTCGATCCTGCTGGGCGTGCTCGTCGTCTTGCTCTGCGCCTACATGGCGGCGGTCTACCTCGCCGCTGACGCCGCGCGGGCCGGTGAGGACGCGCTGGCCGCGCGGTTCCGGACGCGGGCGCTGGTCGCGGCGGTACTCGCCGGCGCGCTCGCCATCGCCCTGCTGCCGGTGCTCCACAGCGACGCGCACCGCTTCTACACCCGGCTGGTCAGCGGACCCGGCCTCGTCGGCGCGATCCTGTCGGCGCTCGGCGGGATCGGCACGCTCGCGCTCGTGCTCGCGCGTCGCTTCACGGCCGCACGCGCATCGGCGGCGATCGCGGTCGCCGGGCTGATCGTCGGGTTCGCGCTCGCCCAGGATCCGGTGTTCCTACCGGGGCTGACGCTCGCTCAGGCGGCAGCGCCGACGCAGACGATCGTGCCGCTGCTGTTCGCGATCCTCGCCGGGATCGTGATCCTGTTCCCCTCGCTGGGGTTCCTGTTCGCCCTGCACCTGGGCGGCCGGTTCGACCTGGCCGAGCAGGACCGGGCCGGCGGCGCAGGAGGCACGGGCGGCCCGGGCGGACGAGCGCCGGCGGGCGCGGGTGTCGGCGCGATGCTCGCCAGCTCCCGCCAAGGCCTGGCGGCGCGCGGCGCGATCGCCGGCCTGCTCGGCGGCCTCGGGTTCCTCACCGCGGCCGACGCCCCATGGGCCCACATCGTCGGCGTGATCAGCCTCGGTGTGTGCGCCCTATGCGCGATCGCCGCCGTCGCGCCGGCGGAGCTGGCGGCGCGCGAGCCGCACGAGCACGGCTGAGGCAGGGCCGGCGGTCGGCGGTCGGCGGCCGGCCCGGGCCGTCGCTGCTCGCTCCTTCCCGCCCGGACATCCGCGTTGGTCTTTTTCCCGACCGCTCGTCGGAGAAACGACCAACTGGGGTCGCCGGAGGCCCGAGAGCGAGCTGGCCGGAGCGACCCACAACCCCCGCCATCGAATCGAGCGCCCGTTGTTGCACGGACCAGGGTGGGCGATCTTCAGACAACCCGTAGGAAAAACGACCAAACGCCCCCGGATGTGGGGCGCCCACGAGCGGGCTCAGGCGAGCAGGGCGGCGAAGGCGGCTCGGCAACCGGCCGCCTGCACTTCACCCTGGCATAGCTCTCGCTTACGCACTGGAAGCGCTGCCCGCGTGCAGCGACCGCGCGGGCACTCCGCCGACGATGTCACCGGGTTCGACGTCGCGGCGCACCACGGCGTTCCCTCCGATGTGCGCCCCGTCACCGATCACAATCCCCCCGACCACGATCGCACCGGAGCGGATGTAGACGCCGTCGCCGATCACCGGGCGCCGCCCGTTCTCGTACCCGATCGTCACGTTCTGGTTGATCCAGCAGTCCGCCCCGATCCGCTCGGCGGTGACCGTCGCACCGTGACCGTGCTCGAAGAACAGCCGGGGCCCGATCGACGGGCAGTCGATCGTCATCCCGTCCTGCCCCCGGAAGATCAGCCGCGCAAGCGAGGCCACCGCGAGCCATGCGACACCGTGCTGTCCCATCCGGTGGTACGCCAGCGTCCGAAACTCACGGTGCTTGGCCAGCAGATAGGTCAGCCACAGCACCCGGCCGTCCCGCGTCGAGACCGCTCGCACGCCGAGCGGGCGCTCCCACGCGCAGGCGTCTTCCCAGATCTCGGCGGCCGCCGGCGACACCCCCACCAGGAGCACCAGCGGCGCAAACATCGGTGTGAGCATTCGGACCGCGAGGCGAACCTGCGGTGGGCTGGGCGCTGAAGAGCCTTCCATGGGCAAAGGCGGGCATGGTAGCGGCCGTTACTCACAGTTCCCTAACCGCCCAACCCCTTGCACTCGCCCGGTCCTGGGAGCTACTTTGTGCGCACCGTCACGACACCAGACCGGGGGGTTTGAGTGATGCGGAAGGGGCAACGGCGCCGGCATGCGCGCCAGAGGTGGATGGGGCGTTCGATGCTGGTGGCTGCGCTCGGCACCGGAGCAGCGATGCTCGGCACCGCGTCGGCCCGGGCCGCGCCGACCTGGCTCGGAGCGACCGTCATCTCCTCGAACGGCTGCGAGTGCGGGGCTCCCGCTGCGGCGGCGGACGCCGCCGGCGACCTCACCGTGGCATTCAACGACGAGTTGCACGGGATGGAGGTGGTCACACACGATGCCGGCGGGACCTGGGCAACGCAGCTCAGCACAACGTTGGATGTCAACCCGGTGGTGGCGGGGAATGCGGCCGGTGACACGCTCCTCGAGTACCAGTCGGGCGGCGACATCGAGGCGATCTTCGATCAGCCGGACGAGCCGTGGTCCTCCGCGGTGACGTCAACCGCTGGGACAGGCGGCCAGGAGACCGTGCCGAGCGTGGCACTCGACGGGCGCGGCGACGCCCTGATCGCCTGGGAGACACTGTCGGGAACGGCGGGATACGAGATCGATACCGCGTACCGACCCGCGGGCGGCACCTGGCAGCAGCCTGTGACGGTCGGCGACTCCGCGGTCAAGGACGTCGCTCCGGCGGTTGCGTTTGACTCGGAGGGGCACGCCACGATCGTCTGGGCGACTGAGGCGGGCGCTGCCGAGGCGGTGGCCTCCGCGACGATGACCAGCCCTGGCGAATGGTCGGCCGCGACGCAGACGACCGCCGAGACCTACACCTACGTCTACGAGGTGCAGGTCGCGCTGGACGCTCACGGAGACGCGACCGCAGCGTGGACCAGCTACCAAGCGGGCGTCTACGCGCTCGGCGTCGCACAGCAGCCCGTCGGGCGCGACTGGACCGACGAGAAGGATCTCGTCACAGGCGGTCTGTCCGACGGACCGGATCCGCAGGCTCTCGACCTCGCCGTCAATGCGACGGGCAGCGCAGCCGTGAGCTGGGCCTACGGAGTCAACCAGCCCGGGGCAGTCGCGATGGCGGTCAAGCCCGCAGGGGGCGCCTGGACCACGACATCGCCGCTGGCGACGGTGACAGGCTCCGAGTTCATGGAGTATCCCCAGGTCGCCGTCAGCCCGGATGGCACCGTGACCGCAGACTGGGCGGTCGACAACGAGGGCGGCAATGAGCCAGGCGGGCTGTGGTCCGTCACGGAGTCGCCTGGTGGACAGCTCGGGACTGCCACTGCCATCTCTCCCTCAGTCAACGCCGACTTCGGTGGCCAGACGCTCGTCGATCCATCGGGTGACGTGGACATCGTTGCCAGCCTCTTCACCGGCATCGCGGCCCCAGCGTTCGAGGTCACCGAGGACGCTGGCGGGCCTGTGTTCAACAACCGCGTGGTGCCCACGACCGGAACCGTCGGCGTCCCGGTCGACTTCTCGGTCGACTCGGTCGATGCGTGGTCGCCGATTGTCTCCACCAACTGGTCGTTCGGGGACGGGACGGCCGCGACCGACGAGGCGGTGTCACACACGTACACTGCCCCCGGCACGTACGCCGTCGGCACAACCAGCAGCGACACGCTGGGTAACTCGACGAGTCAGAGCTCGACGATCGTCATCAACTCGGCAACCGCTTTCCCGGGGCCGTCCCAGCCGGCTACTCCCTCGCCTCACATGACGGCCCCGCTCACCCTCACGCACGTCACCCAATCCCACCGCCGCTGGCGGGAGTCGACCCATGGCCGGGCACGCATCGCGGCGCTGCGGAGATTCCCGATCGGAACCCGCTTCGGCTTCACCGTCAACCAGGCTGCTCGGGTCACGTTCACGTTCCGGGGCACCCACCCGCGCCGCCGCGCCCGCGGCCAGATCAGCAGACGCTTCTCCGCCGCCGGACACCACACGATCCGCTTCACCGGCCGGGTCGGCACCCGCCGCTTGAAGCCAGGCCGCTACACCGTCACCATCCACGCCACCGCGCCCAGCGGCGCGGCAACCCGCCGACTACGTTTCACGGTCACGTGACGGCCGCGGACCCACCAGACAACGAGGAGCACCGACATGAACTGGAAGGCGAAGCTGGCCCAGCAGGCCAAGAGGACGATCGACGCGCGCGGAGGCACCGAGAGCCTCAAGGAGGACGCGCAGGAACTGCGTGACATCGCGCGAGGACAGGGCTCGGCCAAGGACAAGCTCAAGGCGGCCGCCCAGGCGATCAAGGCGCCCGGAACCCCCGAGGAGGCTCCAGCACCAGCACAAGCTGAGCCCCAGCAGCCGCAACAGCCCCACCAGCCGCAACAGCCGGAGCAGCCGCAACAGCCGGAGCAGCACCAGCCGCCGCAGCCCCAGCAGCCCTAGCGGCTCAGCTGACCAGGCCGAGCCGCTGGGCGCGCTGGACCGCCTCGGTCCGGTTGCGCACGCCGAGCTTGCGATAGACCGCGCTCGAGTGCTCCTTGACGGTGTGGCGCGAGAGATGCAGCGCCTCACCGATCTCGGGGTTCGTCCGGCCCTCGGCCATCAGCACCAGCACGTCGCGCTCGCGCTCGGAGAGGCCCATCGCGCCGCTCGCGCTCGCCTCGCCGCGGCCGGCGGAGAACACGGTCCCCCCCATCCCCACGATCCGCACCGCGGAGGCGATCCGGCGCGCGGGCCAGTCCTTGGAGGCGAATCCGGATGCGCCCGCGGCCCGCGCCGCGCGCGGTGAGATCTCGCCGGCGCCGGAGAACAGCAGCACGCGTGTGGCCGGCTGCTCGTCGCGCAGGCGCTCACAGACCTCGGCGCCGGACTCCTCGCCGATGAACAGGTCGACGAGCGCGACGTGCGGTCGGTAGCGGCCGGCGAGATCGAGCGCCTCGGCGCCCGTGTGCGCGCTCACGCAGCGCTCGACCCAGGGCTGCTGGGTGAGCATCAGGCGAAAGCCCCAGTGCACGACGTCGTGGTCATCGACGACGAGCACGCGCAGTCGCTCAGGCGAGCGCTCGGCCTCAGTCACCGTCAGGCTCCCCGGCGTCGGGGATCGGCACGACGAGGCGCAACTGCCAGAGCCGATCCCGGCCCCCCTCGCGCTCGCCGAACTCGATCACGCCACCGACACCGAGGGCCTCCAGCGCCGCCAGCCGCAGCCCCATCCCGGCGCGCGCCCGTCCGCGCGTCTTCCCGTCGACGCCGTCGTTGACGACCTCCATCCAGAATGCTTCGTCGTCTCGCCCGATCCGCACCGACACCCGGGTCGGATTGGCGTGCTTGGCCGCGTTGCGCACCGCCTCGATCAGCACCGACTGCGCGAGCGGCTCGAGCTCGGACGGAACCACAACGTCCCCGCCGGCCTCCAGACGGAGCTCGAGCCCGGCGTGGACGTGCCGCAGCCGGGCGAGCTCGGCGAGCAACGTCGTGCCGGTCGCCCGCGGCGCCCGGGCGAGGGGGCGCTGCAGCGCCGTACGCAGGTCGCCGAGCGCCGTCTGGGTCTCGGCCGCGCACCGCTCGCGGGCCGCCGCCGGTAGGTCGCCCTCGCCGTCGAGCGCCATCGAGACCCCGAACAGCCGCTGGATCACGTCGTCATGGATCTCACGCGCGAGATCGATTCGCTGCTCCAGCGCCGAGGCACGCTCGAACTGGGTGGAGACCGACCGCACCACGGACGCGAGTGCGGCGGCCTTGCCGAGGGTCCACAGCAGCCGGCGGTCCGCATCCTGCAGTTCGGGCTCGGACATCAGCCGGTCGGCGAGGATCACGCCGATCATGCGGCCGCCCGCGGCCATCGGCGCGCACACCAGCCGCGCCGGCTCGGCGACGATCGCAGCGAACTCGGCCGGCGTCTGCCGTCGCATGTCGCCGACGGCCTCGACCACCGAGTCGGTGCGCAGCGCCTCGGCCGCGATCGGCGCCGACTCGACCGTCACGTGCGCGTCGGCGAACGGGGAGATCGACATCCCATACGCCCCCACCGCCCGCACCCGGCGGTCGGCCGAGTCGTAGCGGAAGATGACCGCGCGGCGCATCGAGGCCAGCTGGCACACCGCCTCGCACAACCGGTCGTAGAAGCCGTCGGTCCGGGAGCCGGCCTCCGACTGCGAGAGCACCTCGACGAACAGGTCGAGCGCCCCGATCCCCAGCCCAGCCTGATCTGCGCCCGCCCCCGACGAGCTCACAGACCCACCGGCTCGCATCGCACTCCGGGCACTCGCATGAGACCCAGGGATCGTAACCGCCAGGCCACCCGGTCAGGTCCCTCCGAGGCGTGGTCGCCTCCCGGGTAACCTGCCGACCATGGGTCAGCTGGATGGCGTACGCGCGCTGATCACCGGCGGCTCGAGCGGACTCGGGCTTGCGATGGCCCGGGCGCTTGCCGGCGCGGGCGCGACGGTCGTCCTCACCAGCCGCGACGGTGACCGGGCCCGGAAGGTTGCACGGAGCCTGACGGGCCGGGCCCACGGCATCGAGCTCGACGTCCGGAACCCGTCGTCGGTCGACCGCGCGGTGGATGCGGCGCTCGCCGAACTGGGCGCGATCGACCTGCTCATCGGCAACGCCGGAATCGGGATGCGCACCGTCAATCCGCGATTCATCACCGACCCGGAACCATTCTGGCGAGTCTCGCCCGACGGGTTCAATGACGTCCTCCTCACGAAGGCGACCGGATCGTTCCTGGTCGCTCGCGCGGTCGTGGGGCACATGCTGCGCGCGGGCACCGGCCGGATCGTCACGATCTCGATGAACCACTCCACCATGCAGCGCCGGGGGTTCGTGCCGTACGGACCGTCCGGAGCCGCGGTCGAGGCGCTGGGAAGGGTGATCGCGGCGGACCTCGCCGACACGCCGGTGCGAGCGAACCTCCTGCTGCCCGGCGGCGCGACGCGCACCGGGATGGTGCCCGACTCAATCGAGCCCGACGCTGCGGCGCGCCTGCTCGACCCGGAGATCATGGGCCCGCCGATCGTCTGGCTGGCCTCGCCGGCCGCGGCCGACGTGCACGACGAGCGAATCGTCGCCACCGAGTTCGAGGTCTGGCTCGCGGCGCGCAGCGCGCCGATCAGACCATCCGGCGGGCGCGACTGACGCGAGTGCGTCAGGTGGCGTGGGCGAGCATCAGTCCAAGCCGGAGCGCCTGCTCGGGAGTGAGGTAGACGCGCCAGCGCACATCGCACTCCAGGCATTCGCACGCGACCGACGGGTCGTAACCGTCGTCGAGCGCGACCTCGCTGTCGACCTCCTCGCCGTGCAGGCAGATCGGGCAGGCGAACGAGGCGGCGACGACGGCGTCAGGGTCCTGAGCCGTGAATCGCGCCACATCCGCCAGTGGAGCCAGCATGTGCCGATCCTCACGTGCGCGCAGGCGGGGCGCAAGCCGGTGTCAGGCTCGACCCCCCACCTGGGGGACCTGACCTCCGGGTCACGCGGCGGTTGACCGCCGCCGGCTGCGGGCATCACGGAGCACCCGACCGCAGATGAACAACACCGCCAGCAGCAGCGCCGGCGCAAGGGTGAGACTCGGGATGACGTCACCGTGGAGGATGCCTGAGGAGACGATCGCCACGACCATCGTCGCCGACAGCAGGAGCGCGCTGGGGAGGATCCACCGGCGCCCGATCAGCAGCAACCCACCCGCCGTCTCCAACACACCCGCGAGAATCTCCAGTTCCCCGGCCCATGGCAGGCCGAAGCTCCTGAATGCGTGGAGCTCCCAGTGGTGGAAGACGAACTTCACGAGCCCGGCGATGACGAAGATCGCGCCCGCGACGAGCGAGACACGCGAAGTTGCCGGCTCGCGCCTGACCACCGCATCGGGCCGGGCGAGCAACATGGCGCGTGCGTGTGCAGCGGTCATCCGGTGCCCACCGTAGCGGCGCACACCTCCCGGGCGCGGCAGGGTGTAACGGGGGCGCGGCGGCCGGCCACAGACAGAACGATGACCGAGTCCCATACCGCACCCGTCAGCGCCGATCGTGAGCGGCTCGAGCACCTGTTCCGCGCCCACGAGCCGGCGATCGTCGCCTACCTGCGGCGGCGTGCCGCCGCCGATACGGTCGACGATCTCGTCGCCGAGACGTTCCTGGTCGCCTGGCGGCGACTCGACGACGTTCCCCTCCAGGAGCCGCTGCCGTGGCTGCTCGCGGTCGCCCGCCGAGTCCTGTCCACCCATCGCCGTGGACGGGACCGCCGGCGCAACCTCGGGGAGCGCATGATGGACGTCCAGCCCCGCTCGCGCTCGTGGGAGGAGGACGGCGAGGATCGCGCGACCGCGGCGCTCGCACGGCTCTCCGAACGCGATCGTGAGGCGCTCACGCTGATCGCCTGGGAAGGACTCACGCCCCAGCAGGCGGCGACCGTGCTCGGCGAACCACCCGGCCGCTTCCGCGTCCGCCTGCATAGGGCCAAGCGGCGGATGAAGGCACTGCTCTCCGAACCCCCGTCGTCCGCGCCCGCCGCCCCCAGATTCTCGACCCGCCAAGGAGCCTCTCGATGACACCGCTGATGTCCGACGACGATCTGTACGACGCCATGCGTACCGCTGACCCGCTCGCAGGGGAGCCGATTCGCCCGGCCGAGGAGACCGAGGCGTCGCTGACCCGCCTGCTCGCCCACGGACCTGACCCCGTCCTGCGCCCTCGCCGTCCACGCCGCACCCGGCGCTGGTGGCTCGTGCGGGCCGCACCGATCGGAATCGGTGCCGGCGCGGCCGCGGTGCTGGCGGCGGCGCTGCCCGCTCACGGCCCCGCACGGGTCGGCCAGGCTCACGCGCAGACGATCATCCGGCGGGCCGCCGACGCGCTCACCGGCGCGCACGGCGCGATCCTGGAGGCGGACGTCAGCACCACCCAGACCTGGTCAAATGGCACGAGCAAGAGCTGGTCCGAGCAGGACTGGCAGGAGCTGGCCAGGCCTTACGACGGACGCACGATCGACACCGGCGTGTGGCCCCAGCCGGTCGAGATGGCGACCGTGCACGGCGACCAGTGGCTGTATGACGCCTCGACGAACACGATCTACACCAACGAGCCAACGCCCGCGTTCACCCTGAGCGCGGGGCCAACGCCACACACGTTCACGCTCCACGTCGGCACCCAGACGCTCACCGTCAGCGCTGCTCAGGCCGCGAAGCTTCGCAGCGGCGCCGACGTCTGGGCGTCGGACCAGAACCAGAGCCTGATCGTGATCCCGCGCATCACGACCGGGCCGCAGACGCTCAGCTGGTTCCGGCACGCCGCGATCCACCTGCTGCACGCACCGGGATCGACCGTCACCGACGGGCTGACAGTCGACGGCCAGCACGCAATCCAGATCAGCTCGGCCGACGGCCAGACCGTCTACGACGTGGCGCCTTCGACATACGCGCCGATTCAGATGACCCAGCCGAACCCCACGTTGCCCGGCAACACGCCGAGCACGACCATGAGCACGGTCAGCGGCTGGCAGAAGCTGCCCGGGACCCCAGCCAACCTCGGGCTGCTGAGCCTCACCGCGCAGCACCCGAATGCCACGGTCGACACCAGCGCCGCCGACTACACGGCCGCCGAGAACCGCCTGTTCCCCTGATCACGGGACGGCGCCGGTCGTCAGGCCGGCGACCCGGTGAAGCCTTATCGCGCGTTCAGCGGCGGTGAGATGATCTGGGTCGACCGACATGAGCGACGGCCCTCCCGCGTATCGGCTCGACGAGCTCGGCTGGCTCCAGTTCGAGCGTCTGTGCGCGTTGGTGCTGGAGGCGGATGGGAGCGAGGCGGATCTGGTCTGGGAAGGTCGCCTCGACGGCCTGGCGCTCGCCCGCGTGCAGCGCTCGCTCACGCTGAGCAGTTCCGATGCACGGCTCGAGGGTCCGGTGCTCGTCGCCGCGGTCTGGATCTCGGCGCTGCCGGCGGCGGCGCGCGCCGAGACGCTGGCCCGCCGACTGGCCCCGCTGCGCGAGCTGTCGGAGACGACCCGGCTGGTGCTCACCAACGTCGACGCGGAGGCGGCACGAACCGCCCTCGGCCGGCAGGCGACGCGCACGGTCGTCCTCGGCGCCGACGAGCTCAGTGACCTGCTCGATCGCTACCCGTCGATCCGCGCGGCGCTGCCCGCGGTGCTCGGGCTGCGCGACCTGGACGATCTGATCGCCGGGCCCGCCCGCGCGCGGTCGTCGTTCGACGTCGATGGCGCCCGGCGCTTGGCGCGGGTGTTCTGGCCGACCCGCGCGCACGCCGACGCCCGTACCGCACTCGGCCGCCATCGGTTCGTCGTGCTCACCGGCCCGCCGGAGATGGGCAAGACGGCAATCGCGCAGATGATCGCGCTCGCCCAGATGTCGGAGGGGTGGGAGGCTCATGAGTGCCGCAGCCCCGACCAGTTGTGGCGCGCGCTGGCGCCTGACCGTCGCCAGGTGTTCATCGCCGACGACGCGTTCGGTTCCACCGAGTACCGCCCCGACGCCGCCGACCGCTGGGCGCAAGCGCTCGGCCGCCTGCTGCCGAGCCTCGACGACGACCACTGGCTGATCTGGACTTCGCGCCCGGCGCCGCTGAAGGCCGGATTGCGCCAGGTCCAACGCGAGCGTCACGCCGCGCGTTTCCCCGCGCCCGGCGAGGTGCTCGTCGACGCCGGCGACCTGGACCTGGCGGAGAAGACGCTCATCCTCTTCCGCCACGCGAAGGCGAGCGGACTCCGCGGCGAGGCCCGGCAGCTCGTGCGATCCGCGGCGCTCACCGTGGTCGAGCACCCCCACTTCACCCCCGAGCGGATCCGCCGGCTGGTCGACAACCGGCTCCTCACCCCGGTGGCGACCGCTGAGCGCGAGGGCGCGGACCGCGTGCGGGAGATGCTCGAGCAGGAGCTCGCCGCCCCGACCGAGGCGATGCGGACCTCACTGCACGCGCTCGGCGAGGAGCATCGCGCGCTGCTGGTCGCGCTGCTCGACGCTCCCGGTGGCCTGATCGACGAGCGCGAGCTGGCCGCGATCATGCGTCACCACCACCCGGGGGGCCTCAGCCGGCCGCCGCACGAGCTGATCGATCGACTGTGTGATCACTTCGTCCGGGTGACCCCGCTGGGGATCGGCTGGGTCCACCCCAGCTGGCGGGACCTGATCATCGACGAGCTCCGCGAGGATAGGGCGGCCCGTCGCAGCTTCCTGGAGGCGTGCGGCCTCTACGGGGCGCTGCTCGCGCTCTCGCAGGAGGGCGGCGCGACCGGCGCGCGGGAGCTTCCGCTGATGGTGGAGGACGGGGACTGGAGCGTGCTGTCGGATCGCCTGGTCGAGCTCGCCGGCGCGCTCGAGGACCGTGAGCTCGCGCAGCTCCTGCTCTCGCTGCGGGATCTGCACACCATCACCATGGACGCCGCCTGCTGCTGGGAGGCGCGCAGACTGGCCGTCGATGTTCTCACCGCGCTAGCCGCGCGCTGGGACGCCCGGCGCCGGCCGCTGTCGGCGGCACTGGTCGGCCACTGGTACGCGTTGCGTAGCTGGTCGCAGGCGTCGGTCGCCGCGCCGGCGGTGAGCCGGACGTGGGCGGAGCTCTACCCGGCGCTCGGCCCGGATGCGGCGATCGATCGCGCCGAGCTCTCCCGCGCCGACGAGTGGCTGGGACTTGCGCAGACGCTCGCCGCCCACGACCCGGACCGGCTGCACTCGCTCGGCTTCTTCAGCCGGGATCCGCAGCTGCTCGCGCGGCTCATCGTCGCGGTTCCCGAGGCGCTCACCGCCGAGACCCGCGCGATCGGGGAAAGCGTGCTCGCACGCATCGCCGACCTCTGCAGCGGCGCGATGGGAGTTGCGGCGGGCCAGACTCTGGCCACGCTGGGGGCTCCCAAGCAGGGAACAACGGAATGGTGGGTTCCCGAGGATCTCGACTCGCCGCCGAGCCGCGAGCGGGTCTCGCCCGCCGGCGAGTTCACCCGGGCGGACGTCGCGCGGGTGTTCCTCGATCTGTGAGCGGCCGCGCGAGCGGGGAGATCAGACGGCCAGTGCCTCAGCGCGCGCGATCCGCCGCTTGCCCCAGCGGGCACGGGTCGCGAACTCGAGCAGCCGCTCGAGGTACTCCGGCAGCGGCGTGACCTGGATGCCCGAGCCGGCCAGGCGCGAGCGGGTGGCGTCATCCCGGAACTGGGCGCCGACCGAGAAGTAGGGAAAGAAGATGCGGCCGGTCTCCAGGGCGGCGGAGCGTGCGACGTCGGCTGCATCGAGCCGCGCGAACTCGGCCGGCGGCAACACGCGCGGCGCCGGGCGGCCGAAGTAGCTGGAGGCCTGCGAGCAGACCTCCTGCAAGGTCGCGGAGTGGTCGCCGGCGGTGAGGTGATAGGTCTCGACACGGTTTCGCCCACCCACCGGGCGCGGATCGTGGCAGAGCGCATGCGCCGCATCGGCGACGTAGTCGACGGAGACCGCGTCGACCGGTGACCCGGGGTCGGCGGGGATCGCGGCGAACAGGCCGCGGCTGAGCGCGCGCAGCGGCCAGTAGAGCACGTTGAAAGCGGCCGTCCAGCCGCTGCGACGGTCGCCGACGATGATCGACGGGCGCAGGATGCGTGCCGGCAGACCGGCCGCGCGCACCAGTGCCTCGGCCTCGAACTTGGTCTGCTCGTACGTATTGCGAAAGCCCTGACCGAGGTCGTGCGCGTGCTCGGGGAACGCGCCGTGATGATTGCCGGCGACGTACGCGGTCGAGATGTGGCCGTAGCAGTCGAGCCCGTCACCACGGTCGGCGGCGAGCTCGGCGAGCTCCAGCACGTGCCGGGTGCCCTTGACGTTGACCGCGCGCGCCTCGGCGAGCCCCAGCGTGAACGACACCGACGCGGCGCTGTGGACGACGGTCGTGACCCGCTCGGCGATCTGCTCGCGCGTGTGTTGTGCGAGGCCGAGTCCGGGCCGCTCCAGGTCGCCCGCCACCGCCACCACGCGAGCGCGGAACTCGCCGGCGCGCGCGCCGAACAGGTCGTCGAGGACACCCCTGACCCGGGCCCGCGCCGCGTCGTCGTCAGCCGCGCGGACGAGCGTGACCACCGAGCGGTCGGTCCGCTCCAGCGCCCGCGCGAGGAGCTCCATGCCGACGAAGCCCGTCGACCCGGTGAGCAGCAGGTCGCCGCTCACTCATGCCCGCCGAGCGACCGGAAGGCCCAGCTCACCCGCGCGCGGGTGTCGCGCGGGGTGATGAGCTCGTCGATGTGCCCGTCCTGCGCGGCGAGCTCGGGTCGGAGCATCGTCTCGGCGTACTCCGCCGCGAGCCGCGCCCGCTCCTGCTCGGGATCGTCTGACGCCGCCAGCGCGCGTCGGTGGATCACGCCGACGGCGGGAAGCGCGCCCATGACGCCGATCTGGGATCCCGGCCACGCGAACACGTAGTCGGCGCCGAGATCCTTGGAGTTCATCGTGATGAACGCGCCGCCGAACGCTTTGCGCACGATCAGGGTGATGCGCGGGACGGTCGCCTCGGCGAAGGCGTGCACCAGCGATGCACCGTGACGGATGACTCCGGCCCTCTCCTGGCGGGTGCCGGGCAGGTAGCCGGGGGTGTCGACGAGCACGAGCAGGGGGATCCCGAACGCGTTGCAGCGCCCGACGAAGCGAGCCCCCTTCTCCGAGCTCGCGACGTCGAGCACGCCGCCGAGGTAGCGCGGCTGGTTGGCGATCACCCCGACGGTGCGCCCGTCGATCCGGGCGAACGCGGTGACCAGGTTGCGGGCCCAGCCCGCGGCGACCTCGAGCATCTCCCCGCCGTCGACGATCGACTCGATCACCGAGCGGATGTCGTAGACGCGGCGCGGCGATGAGGGGACGGTCGCGGAGGGATCGACGCCGGTCGCGTCGCGGTGCGGGTGGAGCGGCGCGGGCTGGTCGCGATGGCTCGGCAGGTACCCAAGCAGCTCTCGTGCCGTGCGGGCTGCCTCGAAGTCGTCGGCGGCGACGAAGTGGCAGACGCCATTGCGACCGTGGACGCGGGTGCCGCCGAGCTTCCGGGCGCTCACGCGCTCGCCCATCACCTCGGCGACGACTCCTGGACCGGTGAGGAACATCGACGAGGACTCGGTCATCACGACCCAGTCGGTGAGTGCCGGCGAGTAGGCGCCGCCGCCGGCCGACACCCCGCTCACGACCGAGATCTGCGGCACGCGGCCCGACAGCTTGACGGTGCGATGGAACACGCGGCCGTAGCCGCCGAGCGCGCCGACGCCCTCCTGGAGGCGCGCGCCACCGGAGGAGATGAAGCCGACGACCGGTGCTCGGCCGCGGTCGGCGAGCTCGAGCACGCGCACGATCGTGTCGGCGTGAGCCTCACCGAGCGACCCGCCGGCGAACGACGCGTCCTGGGCGTAGCAGAAGACCGGGCGACCGTCGACGGTGCCCGAGCCACCCAGCACGCCATCGCCCGAGCGCGCCTTCTCCCCCATCGCATCCGACAGCACGCTCGAGCGGATGAGCGACAGCGAGCCCGGGTCGCAGAGCATCTCGAGGCGATCGAGCGGGGTGACTTCGAGCTCGGCGGCGCGGGCCGCCGCCTCCGGGGCGGCGGCAAATCCGGCGGATACGCTCACACGGCCCCCCACTCGAGCACGGACGCGCCCCAGGTGAAGCCCGCGCCGAACGCGCCGAGCAGCACCCGGTCCCCGTCGTGCAGCAGTCCGCGCTCGACGGCGTGGTCGAGTGCGAGCGGGAGCGTCGCGGCGGACGTGTTGCCGTGCTCGGCGATGCAGTCCACGACGCGCGTCGGATCGAGCCCGAGGCGCTCACCGACCGCGGTGAGGATCCGGCCGTTGGCCTGGTGGTAGACGAACAGGTCGACGTCGTCGAGGCGCAGTCCGGCGGCGTGGACCGCCTGCTCGGTGGCGAGCGACAGGTGAGCGACCGCCTCGCGATACGTCTCGTGCCCGCGCATCCGGATCCGCTGATCCTCGCGCGGGATCTCGATGTGGTCGGCGCCCTCGGCGTCGGCTCCGAGCACCACCGGTCCGAGCCGGGTCGGGCCCTCGATCGACTGCAGCAGCACCGCGCCGGCGCCGTCGCCGAACACCGCGGCGGTCGAACGGTCGCTGAGGTCGAGCACCCGCGACATGAAGTCCGCACCGACGACGACCGCGTTGCGCGCGCGGCCGGTCTCCACCTGGGCGGCACCGACGGCGAGCGCGGACAGGAAGCCGTTGCACGCTGCTCCGACGTCGAACGCCCCTGCGCCGAACGCGCCGATCTCGTGGGCGACCAGCGGTGCGGCCGCAGGCATCACCTCGTCGGCGGTCGAGGTCGCGACGATCACCAGGTCGACGTCGGCGGCCGCCACGTTCGCCCGCTGCAGCGCCTCGCGCGCGGCGGCGGCGGCGTGGGTCTGCAGGCGCTCCTCGGGCGCGGCGAACCGCCGGTTGCGAATCCCGGTGCGCCGCTCGATCCAGTCGGGGGCCAGGCCGAGCCGCGACTCGATCTCGGCGGAGCTGACGACCCGGGCCGGCAGGCTCGTACCGACCGCAGTCGCCGCGGCACCACGCCCGATCCTCAGCGATCGCTGAGCAGCGGCGCGAGGCAGGGCGCCGGTATCGAGCAAGGAGGCCACGAGTTCAGAGCCTGCGTGTCAAGCGCGCTTCGGGCCAGCGACCGGCCCCGACAACCCGACAGACGGGGGGTTGACCGCACGACGCGATGCAGTCACGGCGTTGGTCGCGATGTCGCGACTGATCAGCAGGCGTCGACCGGTCCGGCGGCGAGCTCGTCGATGAGCACGACCAGCCGGCGCAGCAGATCGGGCGCGAGCGCCCGCTGAGAATCGGGCAACGTCGCGAAGAACGCCTGCTGGCGCCCGCGCAGCCACACGTCGTGGCGTTCGAGGGCCTGGCGACCACGGTCGGTGAGCGTGACCGTCACCCCTCGCCGGTCGCCGGGCGCCCGGCTGCGTCGCACGAGCGCCCGCCGCTCGAGCGTGTCCAGGATGCGCGTCGCGGTGGAAGGCGTGACGGCGGCCTCGCCCGCGAGGTCGCCGATCCGCACGTCCGTGCGCTCGGCGAGAGCGCGCACGAGCGCGTACTGCGAGAGACTGAGATCCTCGGCGTCGCGTGCCGGGGCGCCGCGTGCGCGGCGAATCGCCTGGGCGAGCGCGTCGAACGAGTCGTGAAACGACTCCACCCCGGTCCCGCCCGCGGATTCGTCGAGCACTCGCACCTTCGTGACGATAGCAACGACTTTCTTGCTAACCTTTGGCATGCCAACGAAGCGCAGGTGACCGTCAGTGTTTCGCAACATCCTCGTATGTGTCGATGACTCGCCCCAGGCGAACGAAGCGCTCGCCCAGGCGATCGACCTCGCCGACTGTCAGCACTCGCGGCTGACGATCCTCACCGCGGTCACGCGCCCGCCCACGTGGCTGGCCACACCGATGACCGCCGCCTCAGTGGAGCCGCTCGGCGCCGATCTGCGCGCAGAGTCCCAGAAGATCCTGTGCCAGGCGGTCGACCGCGTACCCGACTGCGTGCCGGTGACGAAGATCCTCTCCGAGGAGCCGATCCGCGACGCGCTCGTGTCCGAACTGCGCCGCGTGAGCTACGACCTGCTGGTGGTCGGCACCCATGGCCGCGGGGCCGTCGCCTCTTCGCTGATGCGCTCGCTGAGCCGCTATGCGGTCCGCCACTGCGAGATCCCGGTGCTCGTGGTGCGGGCCGAAGAGGGGCCCGAGGTCGAGATGACACCCGAGGCCGGCGAGGCGAGCGAGACGGCGTCCCAGCGCCACCCGGGCTTCGCGGTCTGAGCGCTTACCGGCCCGGCTGGTCCGCCCGCGGACCGTCGCTCCCCGGGGCCCGGCGCCGCAGGTAGCGTCGGCGCGTGGACGGTTTCGAGGGACATCGTCGCGGTGAAAGCGGCTACCGGCGCGCCTCGTTGGCGATGTTCGCCGCCGGCGTCGCGACGTTCGCCGGGCTGTACACGACCCAGCCGCTGCTGCCGCTGCTCTCCCGCAGGCTGCACGTCGGTCCGGGCGCCTCGACGCTGACGCTCGCGCTCACCACCGCCGCGCTCGCGGTCTCGCTGCTGCCCGCGGGCTGGCTCTCGGACCGGTGGGGCCGGGTGCGCACGATGACCGCCGCACTCGTGCTGTCCGCCGCGCTGGGAGAGCTGGCGGCGCTGGCGCCGTCGTTTGCGGTGCTGCTCGTCGTGCGCGCGCTGCAAGGGGCCGCGCTCGCCGGCGTGCCTGCCGTCGGCATGACGTATCTCTCCGAGGAGATCGACTCAGGCTCGCTCGGCGCCTCGATCGGCCTCTACATCGGCGGCAACGCGCTCGGTGGCATGGCGGGTCGCGTGATCGCCGGGGTGCTCGCCGATCTGTACGGCTGGCGCGTGGCGATCGCCGGAGTCGGCCTGGTCTCGGTGCTGTGCGCCGGCCTCTTCTGGCGGATCGTGCCCCCCTCGCGCCGCCAGGGTGCGAGCGAGACGACCCCGCGGGCGGCGCTGGCGGCCATCGCCGTGCACCTGCGAGACCGCGGGCAACGCCGGCTGGACATGATGGCCGCGCTGCTGATGGGGACGTTCGTCGCCGTCTACAACGCGCTCGGCTTCCGCCTCCACGGACCGCCCTACCGGCTGAGCGAAGCGGCGATCGCCTCGGTGTTCCTCGTCTACCCGCTCGGGTCGGCCTCCTCCGCCGTTGCCGGCCGGCTCGCGGACCGCGTCGGCCGCCGCCGCGTGCTGCCCGCCGGTGTGCTGGTCGCACTCGCGGGCGTGGCCGTGACCGCCCTGCACCCGCTCGCGCTCGTGATCACGGGCGTCGCGCTGCTCACCGTCGGCTTCTTCGCCGCGCACTCGGTGGCCGCCGGGTGGGTCGGCCGTCGTGCCGCCTCGGCGCCCGCCCAGGCCTCGGCGCTCTACCTGCTCGCGTACTACGTCGGCTCCTCGATCGGGGGGCCGTTGGGCGGCGTGAGCTGGACCGTCGACGGCTGGACCGGCGTGAGCGTGCTCGCCGGTGGATTATTGGTGGGCGCACTACTCGTCTCCCTGGCGCTCCGTGCGACCCCGCCCCTGCTGGCGCCCGCACCCGCCTGAGCCCCTGCCCGCGGGGCCCGCGCGGATCCGCGCCGCGGGCCCCTCCCGGGAATGTGTCACCAACCTGCCGCCGACCGCAACGGCCCGTCACAAATCCGACCGCGAAGACCCACGGCCGGCCCGCCGCCCCGCCGCCCCGCCGCTCGGCGCCAGCTCACTGCCGACCCTTGCCCCGGGCCCGATCGCGCGCCCGGTACTCGCGCGAGCGCGCCTTCCACGCCTGGCGCTCGGCGGCACCCGCCACCGGGTCGCGTCGCCGGCGCTCCCAGGCCACCTCGCGGGTGAGCTTGCGGAAGCTCTCGAGCCGTGCGGGATCGAGCTCGCCGCTGGTGATCGCATCCTCGACGGCGCATCCCGGCTCGCCGTCGTGGGCGCAGTCCGCGAACCGGCACTGCCGCGCGAGCGTCTCGATGTCCGGGAAGCCGGCACCGATGTCCAGGCCCGCGGTGAGGCCGAGGCTCCGCAGGCCGGGCGTGTCGATCAGCACCCCGCCGCCTGGCACCGCGACCAGCTGACGGGAGGTGGTCGTATGGCGACCGCGGTGATCTCCCTCACGGACCGCGGCGGTCGCGAGCCGTTCCTCGCCGAGCAGCGCGTTGGCGAGCGTCGACTTGCCGGCGCCGGAAGGGCCGAGCAGGACCGCGGTGCGATCCGGCGCCAGCCGCGCCTGCAGCTCGGCCACACCGCCACCGGTCACCGCGCTCACCGCGAGCACGTCCGTCCCGGGCAAACGCGACTCGAGAGACGCCGCCGCCGCGTCCGCGTCGAGGTCGGACTTGGCGACGACCACGAGCGGCACCGCTCCGCTGTCCCAGGCAAGCGCCAGCTCCCGTTCGACGCGGGCGGCGCTCGACCGGTCCGCGGGTGTGGTGACGAGCACGAGGTCGATGTTGGCGGCGAGCGTCTGCGTCCCGGAGCCGTCCGGGTCGGCGCGCTGCAGCGCCGACCACCGCGGCAGAACGTGCCGGACGGCGCCGTCGGCGACTGCGAGCCAGTCGCCGACGGCCGGCAGCGGCTCGGCACGGAGCAGCCGCTCCTCGCCGTCCGGACCGACGGCGACGCAGCCGGAGCGCTCGACGCGGGTCACGCGCGCGGGCGTGCATTCACCGTCGGCGCAACTGGTGTACAGGGCGAGGACGCGTTCGCTCCAGCCGAAGGGGACGAGCGCGTCGGTGGTGAGGTCAGGCACCAGATGGGGCTCCTCGACGAGGGCCCGCCCCGGCGACCCCTAGGTCAAACCGGAATGGCGGGCGGAAGGTTGACGGACGTGGTGGCCGCGGTCGGCCGAATCGTCGTGTATGCAGGCATCGTCCATCCTCCCTTCGCTGTCTGTTTCCGGAATGATGCACCGTACCACGGGGTGCGGGCATCCCGCCAGATACCTGGCACCGCTCAGAGAGAGGCCGCTACGCTGCCCGGATGCCACTGCTCGTGATCGTCCGGCATGGACAGGCATCGTTCGGTTCTGCCGACTACGACGTGCTCTCCCCCGTCGGCCGCCAGCAGGCCCTGCAGACGGCGGGCGCGCTGAAGGCCGCGGGCTTGGAGGCAGCGCGCGTCGTCACCGGCTCGCTGCGCCGTCAGCGCGACACCGCCGACGCGATCGGCGACGCCTACGGGCTCTCACCGACGGTCGACGAGCGCTGGAACGAGTACGACGCCGACGCGGTGCTCGCCCATCACTCCGACAGCACCCAGCGCCTCGAGCACCCTGATGGGCCGTCAGCGACACCGCAGTCCCCGCGCGAATTCCAGCGGCTGCTGGAGCGAGCGCTGGATGCGTGGATCCTGGCCGGTGAGGACTCCCCCACCGCGGAGAGCTGGCCGGCGTTTAACGCCCGCATCCGCGAGGCGCTCGGCGCCGCCGGCGACGCGTCCGCCGGGACCACCGTCATCGTCAGCTCCGGCGGAGTGATCGGGGCGCTCGCGGTGGCACTGATCGGTGTCGATCCGATCAGCTTCCCGCGACTGAACCGGGTGACGATCAACTGCGGGATCACCCGGGTGATCATCGGCTCGGCGGGAACGACGCTCGTCTCCTTCAACGAGCAGGGGCACCTCACGACCGGGATGCGCACCTACCGCTGAGACGGCCGGCCCGGCCTGCCCGGTCGGCCGCTCAGCCGACGAGGCGCGCGTGCAGCGCCTCGAGCATCGCCTCGGGATCGTCGCACAGCCCCGTGTGCACCTCTGAGGGCTGGACGATCGTGCTCGACGGCGCCGCCAGCCATCCGAAGCGGTCGGACGGCTCGAGCGCCGCGACCGGTCCCGCGCCGGGCGCGCCCTCGGCGACCCGCACGAGCGCAGCGAGGTGATCCTCGAGCTGCCGGACGTCGATGCCCTGGTCGCCGAGCGCCGCCAGCCGTTCTTCATCGACGGTCACGCGGGCGCCGAGGAAGCGGCGCTGGCGGCAGAACAGGACGACCCCGACGTTCACGCGCTCGCCGCGCTCGACGCTCGGTACCGCCCGCAGGATCAGGTAGCTGAACGGGCTACGTGAGCTCGCGCCGGGCACGCTCCCCCTCCTCCTCGAAGCCGGCCCAGTCCAAGCGGGCGCACAGGTACTCGGCGTAGAGCGGTGCCGGGTCGCCACCCTCGAACCAGTCCGCGGGGACGAGCGCCAGCGACTCGGCGATCGCCTCGGTCAGATCGACCCGGGCGCGCAGCCGCTCCCCGGCGTCGATGACGGAGGAGGCGTGGCGGAGCAGGACGTGGTCGGCGATCAGCGGGAACGGGCGCTGCGCCACCTCGACGCTCAGCCCGCCGTGCTGGAGATAGAGCGCCGCGCCGTGGTCGATCAGCCATAACCGCTCATGCCAGAGCAGCAGGTTCGGGTTGCGCGCGGTGCGGTCGACGTTCGTCGTCAGCGCGTCGAGCCACACGACCTCCGCGGCCAGGTCGGGCTCGGGCTGCCAGGCGCCGGCCGCGGTGTAGGGCAGCGATCCGGGCAGGAAGTCGACGCCGAGGTTCTCCCCGACACTCGCCGCCAAGAGCTCCTGGATCTCGGGGTCGGGCTCGGCGGCACCGAGCCGCGCGTCGATCTCGATCCGCACCAACCGCGGGACGAGCAGCCCGGCCCGGCGGATCAGCTCGCCGACGAGCACCTCGGCGACCAGCGCCCGCACCCCCTGCCCGGCACCGCGGAACTTGGCGACGTAGAGCCCGTCGTCATCGCCCTCGACGAGCCCTGGCAGCGAGCCCCCCTCGCGCAGAGCGGTGACGTAGCGAGTCGCGAGCGCCGGGTCCAGAGCGGGCATGGCCCGGGTTTCTAGCATCGACGGCGTGCTCGTCTCCGTCCTCGATCAGTCGCCGATCTCCGAGGGCTCCACAGGCGCACAGGCGCTGCGCAACACGATCGAGCTGGCGACGCTCGCCGACCGGCTCGGTTATCACCGCTACTGGGTCGCCGAGCACCACGGCGGGCCGATGCTCGCCGGCCCCTCCCCTGAGGCGCTGATCGGCCCGATCGCGTCGGCCACGGAGTCGATCCGAGTCGGCTCCGGCGGAGTGATGCTCCCCCACTACAGCCCGCTGAAGGTCGCGGAATCCTTCTCTCTGCTGGCCGGCCTGTTCCCGGGGCGGATCGACCTGGCCCTCGGCCGCGCGCCCGGCACCGACCAGCTGACGATGTTCGCGCTCCAGCGCGACCGCCGCCAGGCCGCGCCCGACGACTTCCCTCAGCAGCTCGCCGAACTGCTTGCCTATTTCGAGGACGAGCTGCCCGAGGACCATCCCTTCCGCCACCTCGCTCGGACGCTGCCCGGCCGGCCCGAGCTACCGGTCCCGTGGCTGCTCGGCTCCTCGGCGCAGAGCGGCGAGTGGGCGGCGGAGCTCGGCCTGCGCTACGCCTTCGCCGACTTCATCAACAACCAGGGGGCGACGATCGCCCACCGGTACCAGTCGGCGTTCCGGCCCGTCCGGGACCTGCAGGCGCCCTACACGGCGATCGGGCTCTGGGTGCTGTGCGCCGCGAGCGACGAGGAGGCCGAGTTCCTCGCGACCTCCAGCCGAATGGCGTTCACGATGCTGCGCCGCGGTCAGCTGATCGCCGTGCCCTCCCCGGAGAAGGCGAGCGAGTGGCTCGAGCGCGAGGGACGCGGCCTGGCTCCGTCGGGGCAGGGTGGGCGGCGCACGATCGTCGGCTCGCCCGAGAAGGTGCGCGCCGGGATCGAGGAAGCCGTCTCCGAATACCACGCCGACGAAGTGATCGTGGTGACGATCACCTACGACCACGCCGCGCGGCTGCGCTCCTACGAGCTGGTCGCCGACGCGATGGGACTCGAGCCCCCGGTCGCGTCGGCGGCCGCCCTGCCGCAGACCGCACCTGCCGCGGCCGCCTGAGCGGACCGCAGCAGGGTCGGCGCGGTCGGGCCCCAGGCCCGCGAGCAGTCCTAGCCGAGGTGGACCGCCTGCATCTGGATGAGGGTCACCCGGCCGCCGAGCAGGCCGAAGTGGGTTCCATACTCGCCGTGGCCCTTGATCTCGAATCCGTCGACAGCGTTGCCGGTGAGGTGCGGATAGGCCCGCTTGAGCGCCCCGAGAGTCGAGCCGAGGCCGATGCCCTGGGCGGTCTTCATCGCCGCAAGCGGCGTGTCAAACACCGGCGTGTCATGGACGCCGCTCACCTTCCTGCCCGCCTGAATCGAGATCTCGGCGACGATCGGCTTGCTCGTCTCGGTCAGCTTGGCGAACAGGATCGAGAACGACGCCCCGTTCGCGGCCTGGTACGAGCAGCCCTTGGTCGTCGAGCAGCCCCTCGTACCGCTGCTGAAGGCTCGGATCGCCTCCTTGTATGTGCTCTTCAGGGTCACTCCGGCCAGTGATCGGTTCGGGACGATCAGGTCACTCTTGAACGTCGGCAGTGTCACTGCCCAGGCGGCGGTGGCGCACAGCGCCAGCGCGGCGAGCGCAGCAGCGCCCGCGATCAGGAACTTCTTCATCTTCGACGGCCCCTTTCGTGATTGCCCCTGTACTGCAGACCGGCATGATTGCACGGCTCGGTACGGACGCGGACGAATTCGCCTCGGCGACCGCGTCCGATCCCGGTTACGATGCCCGCCCTATGACCCGGTGGGTCTACGACTTCGCCGATGGCTCCAAGGACATGCGTGAGCTGTTGGGCGGCAAGGGCGCGAACGTCGCGGAGATGACCCGGGTACTCGGAGCTGACCGCGTGCCGTCTGGTTTCACGATCACGACCGAGGCGTGCGTGGAGTACATGCGCGCCGATCAGACCGAGCCCGAGGGGATGGCCGAGCAGGTCGCCGAGGCGCTGGCGCGTCTGGAGGAAGGGACCGGGAAGTCGCTGGGCGATCGCTCCGATCCGCTTCTGGTGTCGGTGCGCTCGGGCGCGCGGGAGTCGATGCCGGGGATGCTCGACACCGTACTGAACCTCGGTCTGAACGACGAGTCGGTGGCCGGGCTGGCGGAGTCGACGGACAACGAGCGGTTCGCCTGGGACTCCTACCGGCGGTTCGTGCAGATGTTCGGCAACGTCTCGCGCGGGATTCCGGGTGAGCGGTTTGAGGATGCGATCGCCGAGGCCAAGCGCGAACGCGGCGTCAAGCAGGACACCGATCTGGACGTCGACGCACTGCGCGAATTGACCGAGACGTTTCGCACCATCTACCGGGATGAGACCGGCGAGGAGTTCCCGCAGGACCCGCAGGAGCAGCTGCGGCTGGCGATCCGGGCGGTGTTCGATTCGTGGGTCGGCCCGCGCGCGGTCGAGTACCGCCGGATCAACCGGATCCCCGATGACTGGGGCACCGCGGTCAACGTGCAGCAGATGGTGTTCGGCAACAAGGGCGACACCAGCGGCTCAGGGGTGGCATTCAGCCGCGACGAGGTGACCGGCGCGCCGGAGCCGAGCGGCGACTTTCTCCCGAATGCCCAGGGCGAGGACGTCGTCTCGGGCGTGCGCACGCCGCGGGACATCCGCGAGATGCGCGAGTGGCTGCCCGACGTGCACGAGCAACTGATGCAGATCCTGCGCACGCTCGAGGCTCACTACCAGGACATGCAGGACACGGAATTCACCGTGGAGGAGGGCCGTCTGTACATGTTGCAGACGCGGGGCGCCAAGCGCCCGGCACAGGCGGCGGTGCGCTTCGCCGTCGACGCCGTCTCGGAGAACCTGTTGGCGCGCGAGCAGGCGCTTTTGACGATCGACGCGGGATCGCTGGACGCGCTGTTGCACCCGACGTTCGACCCCGGCGCTGACTTTGAGGTGCTGGCGACCGGCGTGAACGCGTCGCCGGGCGCGGCGAAGGGCACGATCGTGTTCACCGCCGAGGACGCGGTGAGCGCCGCGGGCGAGGGACGCGACGTGATCCTGGTGCGACCGTTCACCGACGCCGAGGACGTCGCCGGCTTTCACGCCGCCAAGGGGATCCTCACCTCCGAGGGCGGCAAGGCGTCCCACGCGGCGCTGGTCGCCCGCGGGATGGGGCGGCCCGCGGTCGTCGGCGCCCAGGCGCTGCAGATCGATCTCAAGACCCGGACGGTGACCGTCAACGGGACGCACCTGTCCGAGGGCGACGCGATCGCGATCGACGGCACCACCGGCCGGGTGACCGTCGATGACGTCCCGCTGGTCCAGGCCCGGGTGGACGAGAACTTCCAGACCGTCCTGGAATGGGCGGACGAGCTGCGACGGATGACGGTGCGCGCGAACGCCGACACCCCCGAGGACGCGACCCGCGCGCGTGAACTCGGCGCGTTGGGGATCGGGCTGTGCCGTACCGAGCACATGTTCATGGCCGCCGACCGCCAGCCCAAGATGCGCACGATGATCATGGCCGGCACCTCGGAGGCCCGCCGCGACGCGCTCGCCGACCTGCTGCCGCTGCAGCAATCCGACTTCGAGGGAATCTTCGAAGCGATGGCCGGGCTGCCGATCACCGTCCGACTGCTCGACCCCCCGCTACACGAGTTCCTGCCCCACGCCGAGGACCTCGCCACCCAGATCGAGCGCGCTCGCAACGAACAGTCCGACGACCTCCCCGAGCTCGAGCGGATGCTCGATCGCGTCCACGAGATCGCCGAAGAGAACCCGATGCTCGGGACGCGCGGCTGCCGGCTGGGGATCATGTACCCCGAGATCTACGAGATGCAGGTCCACGCGCTCATGCGCGCCGCCAAGGCCGCGTCCGAGCCGCCCCATCTCGAGATCATGATCCCGCTCGTCGACTACGAGCAGGAGATCGACATCATGCGACAGCTCGTCGTCGGCGTCGGCGAACAGGAGGGATTGGAGGTCGGCGAGGACTACACCGTCGGCACCATGATCGAGCTCCCCCGCGCCTGCTTCGTCGCCGACCGCATCGCCCGCTACGCCGACTTCTTCTCCTTCGGCACGAACGACCTGACTCAGACCGCGCTCGGGTTCTCCCGCGACGACGTCGAATCCAAGTTCGTCCCGGAATACCTCAAGCGCAAGATCATCGACCGATCCCCGTTCGAGACCATCGACAAGCCCGGCGTCGGCTGGCTGGTCCGCCTCGGCGCCTGGGTCGGACGCGAAGCCCACCCCGGCCTCAAGCTCGGCATCTGCGGCGAACACGGCGGCGACCCCGAATCCGTCCTCTTCTTCCACCGCGCCGGATTGGACTACGTCTCCTGTTCGCCGTTCAGGGTGCCGATCGCGCGGATCGCGGCCGCGCAGGCGAACATCGAGTATCCGATCGGCCGTTGGGACTGAGCGGGGGTCTGAGCCCTCCCCTGAAAACGCTCCCCTGAGGGACGAAGCGCGGTGGTCCGCCGGTGCGTTCGCGATCAGGGGATGGTCAGATCCCTGCTCAGTCGGCGACCGGCCTTTGGACGGGACCGGCCTGGGGACGCGACCGGCCGTTGGACGGGACCGGGCTGTGGACACGGCCGGGCGTGGACGGCCAGCGCACGCGGGGGCGGCGGGCGTCGATCTTGAGGCACCAGCAGTACACAAATGTCGCCTGTTGCCTCCCCCGGGGCGCTCCCACGGGCGCCGGCGACCGGCCCAGGGCCGGCGGCGTCGATGTTGAGGTACCCGCAGTACACAAATGTCGCTTCTTTCCTCCGCCGGGCGACGAGCGACCGGCCTCCGCGGCGGCTAGGAGCGGCGCAGGGTGAGGCGCTTGCGCACCGTGCGGGTGCGGTGGGCCTTGGCGGTCGAGCGAGCGACCTGGGCGGCCGTCCCGGAGGCAAGCACCGCCACGGGCGGTCCCGGCGATCGCCGCCATGCGGCTCAGACGACGAGACGATGCGACGCGCGACAGGGCCATCGAGCGGGTCAGCCTAGTCGCCCCCCGCCCGAAATTGGGGCCCAGATGTGAAACGCCCCGACCGGCCCACAGGGGCCGGCCGGGGCACAGGAATCGGTACCCGAGGGGCGTCAGTGCGCGAGGACGGGCTCGCCGCCCATCGACTCCTCGGTGACCTTCACGCCGCGCTGGTAGAGCACGGCGCTCAGGCCGGCGCCGGCGAGGAAGATCAGCGCCGAGATCCAGAACGCGGTGGTGTAGCCGTGGATCGAGGCCCGCTCGACCAGCAGCGCCTTGCCGGCGGCGGAGTGGACGGCCGCGGCGTGCGAGCTGCCGAAGCTCGTCGCGGCGCTGGCGGCGATCGTCGACAACAGCGCGGTGCCAAGCGCGCCGCCGACCTGCTGGCACGCGTTCACCAGCGCCGAGGCGACGCCCGCATCGGACGGCGCCACGCCGATCGTCGCGCTGTTCATCGCGGTGGCGAAGATGAAGCCGAGCCCCATCCCCATCACGAGCTCGCCCGGCAGGATCGGCCAAACGAAGCTCGTCGTCACCCCGATCCGCGTGAACAGCACCATGCCGATCGCCGCCAGGACCATGCCGGCGGTGACGAGCAGCTTCGGGCCGACCCTGGCGAGCAGCACCGTCGAGACCGTGACCGCGGTGACCATGATGATCGCGGTCATCGGCAGGAACGCGAGCCCGCTCTTGATCGGCGAGTAGCCGCGGTTGTCCTGCAGGTAGTAGGTGAGGAACAGGAACACGCCGAACATCGCAGCAGCCGGGAGCAGCATCCCCAGGAACGACGCGGCACGGTTGCGGTTGGCGACGACGCGCATCGGCAGCAGCGGGTTTGCGATGCGGGTCTCCAGCAGCACGAAGCCGACCAGCAGCACCACGCCGGCGGCCAGCGAGATGAGGGTGACCGCGGCGGTCCAGCCGTCGATCTGCGCGCGGTTGAAGCCGAACACGACGGCGAACAGGCCGAGTGAAACCGCCAGCGTGCCCGGGAAGTCGAGCTTGGGCTTGTCGGGGTTGGGGATGTTGTGCAGCAGCGAAAGCGCGCCGAACAGAGCGAACACCGCGATCACGTCGTTGACGTACATCGAGAAGCGCCAGTTGAGCGTCTGGGTGAGGACCCCGCCGAGCAGCAGGCCGATCGAGGCGCCACTGCCGGCGATCGCGCCATAGACGCCGAACGCCTTGTTGCGCTCGCCGGTCTCGGTGAACGTCGTGGTGAGCAGCGACAACGCGGCCGGGGCGAGGATCGCGCCGAACGCACCCTGGAACGCACGGGCGACCGCGAGCATGATGAACGACTGCGCGGCGCCGCCGACCGCGGAGGCGAGCGCGAAGCCGATCATCCCGCCGACGAACGTCCACTTGCGGCCGAACAGGTCGGAGATCTTGCCGCCGAGCAGCAGCAGCGAGCCGAACGCCAGCGAGTACGCGGTCACGATCCACTGGCGGTTGTCGTTGGAGAAGTGCAGCGCGCGCTGGGCCGAGGGCAGCGCGATGTTGACGATCGTCGCATCGAGCACGACCATCAACTGGGCGAGGCCGAGGATCGCGAGGATCGCCCAGCGGCGCTCATGGTGTGGGTTGATCTCATTCATAAGTGGTCCTCGGTTGATCTAGAAGTGGATGAGAGGTATCCGAGTGGATTGGTCGTATCCGCTTTATCGGCAACCCTAGCACGAAAGTGGATAGCGTCAATCCACTTCTTTGCTACCGTGCTGACCATCACATGACCGTCGACGCATCTCACCGAAACCTCGAGACCCCTGACGAGCGGCCACTGCGCAAGGACGCCGAGCGCAACCGCCACCTCATCATGGGCGCCGCCCGCGAGCTGTTCGCGCAGCGTGGGCTGGGCGTGACGCTCAACGACATCGCCCATCACGCCGGCGTCGGGGTCGGCACCGTCTACCGCCGCTTCCCGGACAAGACCGTCCTGATCGAGAGCCTGTTCGAAGAGAGCTTTCAGGAGATCGCCGACCGGTTGCGAGCGGCGGTCGATGACCCCGACCCGTGGCACGGGCTGGTCACCTTCCTCGATGGCCAGTTCGAGACTCAGGCACGGGATCAGGGCCTCAAGGAGCTCATCACCGCCACCCCGGACGGCGTCGCCCGCGTCTCCCGCCTGCGCGACGAACTGCTGCCGCTCTCCGACGAGCTCGTCCGGCGCGCCCAGGAGCGCGGGTCGATGCGTGACGACGTGGCTCCCACCGACCTCGCGATCATCCAGATCATGATCGGCTCGGTGCTCGACGCGGCGCGCGACGTGGACCCCGAAGCGTGGCGGCGATACCTGGCGATCCTGCTGCGCGGGCTGTCGGCGCGGCCCGACGAGCTCGGGCCACTCCCGGTCGGGCCGATCGCGAACGAGCAGATCCCGCGCGTGATGACGAACCACAAGCTCGCCACCCGCGAGGCGCCGATCGTGCCTCCCGCCAGCTCCAGCTGAGCGCCCCCTCCCCATCCCGGCACCCGGCGCGCGTCAGATCCGCGTCAAGCCGACCGGACCGCACCGCATCATCACCTGCCTCTGGCTGTTCCAGAGACGTGACGCGGGCCGCGTGCGAGCGCGGACCCCACCCGAACGCAGACACGAGGTTCCCGCATGACACCCCGGATCACATGCCATCGTCCACCGCTCGCTGGCGTCATGCCGCTCGCCACCGCGGCGGTGCTCGCACTCGCGCTGCTCGCGCCCGCCGCCGCCCAGGCGACCACGGTCACGGTCTTCCCGACCCCGAGCGACCACCTGGCGGCGACGCAGACCCAGATCACGATCCGCGGCCTGCCGACCAGCGCGTTCGGAACGATCACCGTGACCGGTTCCAAGACGGGCGCGCACACCGGCACGGTCGAGGCCGACTCCGACGGGGATGGCGGCAGCTTCATTCCCGACAAGCCGTTCCAGGCAGGTGAGACGGTGACCGTGACCACCGGGCTCGACGTCGCCGGGGCGAGCGGCGGGACGTGGCAGTTCACGATCGCCACGCCGGCCACGGTCACCCAGCGCAAGCTCAAGCCGGAGGCGGGCACCGATGGCTCGACGTGGAGCTACAGCACCAACCGATCGATCCACCCTCCCGCGATCGCGGTCACGACCAACCACAAGGGGACCTCGCCCGGATACCTGTTCTTCGGACCGCAGCTCGGCCCGGTTCAGAACGGCGCCGAGATCACCAACTCCGCGGGCAAGCTCGTCTACTTCAATCCCGTCCCGCGCGGCCAGTACGCGATGGACGTCCAAACGCAGACCTACGACGGCAGGCCGGCACTCACCTATTGGAAGGGCACGATCACCACCTCGGGAACCGGTACCGGGGAGGACGAGATCTACTCGAGCTCCTACCAGCACCTGGCGACCGTCAAGGCCGGCAACGGGCTGAGCGCCGACCTCCACGAGTTCCTGATCGATGGCGACGACGCGTGGATCACCGCCTATCAGCCCGTGGTGTGGAACGCGACAGCGATCAAGCATGGCTGGCGCAGGCAGGCGGTGCTCAACGGCGTCGTCCAGGAGATCGACCTCAAGACCGGCCTCGTGCTCTTCCAGTGGAACAGCCTCGACCACGTGCCCCTCGGTGCGAGCTACCTGCCGATCGAAAAGCCCCCGCTGCCGTGGGATTACTTCCATGTCAATGCGATCCAGCCGCTGAGCGACGGCACGGTGCTCGTCTCCGGGCGCAACACGAGCGCGGTCTATGACATCGATGGCACCTCCGGCCGGATCCACTGGGTGCTCGGCGGCAAATTCTCCTCGTTCAAGCTCGGCAAGGGCGTGCGCTTCTGGTACCAGCACGACGCCCGTCTGCAGGCCAACGGGCAGCTGACGCTGTTCGACGACGGCGGGATGCCGTTCCGCGAGCCTGAGTCCCGCGGATTGACGCTGGGTCTCAACACCGCCGCCCACACCGCGACCGTGGTCAGCCAGCAGGCGTTCGAGTCACTCAAGGCGCCTGCGGAGGGCTCCGATCAGCTGCTCGGCAACGGCAACACGCTGCTCGGCTGGGGGCAGGGACACGACCTCGCGACCGAGTTCAGCTCCAAGGGCACGGTGCTCTACAACGCACGATTCGTAGGACCGAACGCGTCCTACCGCGTCTTCCGCCAGACGTGGACGGGCACGCCGGTGACCAAGCCGGCCGTTCTCGCCCGCGCCGTCGACGGGCAGGTCACTGTGTCCGCCAGCTGGAATGGCGCCAACACCGTCCGCAGCTGGCGGATCCTGGGCGGCAACTCGCCGAAGAAGCTCAGCTGGATCGCACTTGATCGCGACCGCTACTTCCAGACGAGCATGCGGACGCACAAGAATCCGCGCTATGTGGAGGTCCAGGCGGTCGATGCGTCCCACAAGACCCTCGGCAGCTCGGATGTGGTGAAGGTGAGCGCCGGCTGATCGCGATCAGGCCATGTGGATGACGTCGCTGTGACCGACGACGTCGCCGGTTGACCCAACCGCCTCCACCTTGACCCAGCGCGGCACGTCGCGAAGCTCGATCGCCGTCTCGAACCCGCCGACGTCCGCAACCGCCAGTTCCGACAGCACGCCCCTGCTCGTACCGCCGAGCACCCGCCAGCGCCGGTGGACGGTCGCGCCGTTCCAGCTCACGTACAGCGTCGATCGCCCGCCGGTGCGATGCACGACGAACTTCGGTGGCTGCTCCGGCATGCCGTGCCATCGGTCGAGGAACGCGCGATACGAGTGAATCCCCGGCGGCATGCGCGCGTCGAGCACGACTGCACCGTCGCGGTCCCACTCGGTGAACCAGCTCAATCGGCCCCAGCCGACGAATACGCCGCCGTCGTCGAGTGCCTCCACCGAACCGAGCGCCGGCGACAGCAAGGGGGCGACGTGGTGGTACTCGCGCCGGAACCGGACGGTGCGCCGCTCTTCGTCAACCGCGACGACGAGCGCTCGCGATTGCGTGGCCTCGGCGGGCGGGCCGGCCTCATTGTCGAAGATCGTGTAGACACCGCCGCCGTGCGGCGTGACGTGGTGCTGGAAGGCGAACTTGGCCCGCGGCTCGATCTCGAACTCCGAGGTCTCACCTCCGAGGCGCCACAGCGTCTCGCCGGTGCTGCGATCGACCTTGTAGATCTGCCACAGGTTGCGGCTGGAGATGATCAGGTTGCCGTCGCTCGGATCGATGTTGATCGAGTTCATGTGGAAGTAGTCCCACGGCGTGGTCCGCCGCCGGGGCAGGCCGTGATGCGACCCTGAGACCGGAAGCTCGGTGTCGCTGCGCCACTGCAGCAGTAGCCGGCCGCTGGCGATGTCGACCTCCTGACAGCAGCAGTACCAGTACGGGCCCCGGCGCAAACCCCCGTGTCCGTTGGGGATCTCGCCGTGGGCGACGCCGTAGGTGGTGAACAGGGCGGTGTCCTGGGGCGTGATCAGGAACTCGTGCAGGTCGCCTTTCATCCCGTCCGCGCCGTGGACCTCGGCGACCTTGCGATAGGCCTCGTCGTAGATCTCGTAGTGGCCGGCGCCGTGGTTGGCGACCAGGCGGCCGATCCAGAAGCTGAGCACCGGCCGGTCGCGGTACCGCTGCACGCGCACGTTCATGACCCGGCGCCGGGTGGTTCCGTGATCGGAGACCGGATGAAACCAGCGCAGCTCCCCGGCGCGGTCCATGATCATCGGCCCCTGCTGGCCCCGGCCGTGCGCCTCGGTGATCACGAACCGCTCGTCCCCTGGGTCGCGCGGGCGGCGTGCGACCTGGACCACGGGCGGCCGCAGGTGCGGCTCTGAGTGGTAGACCGCGGGCGCGTCCACCGACGTGACATCTCTCACCGTCTTGGACCCGAAGATCCCCCCGCAGGCGCTCAGCGCGAGCGACGCGCCGGTCCCCCCGGCGAGGGCGAGGAAGCCCCGGCGGCTGACGGCCCAGCCGTCACGGGGCGGCTGCTCGTCGGGCAGCATCTGTATCGGGCGCGGGTCTGTCATGCGGTGAGAACGCGCTCGGACAGGCCCCAGGCTCCCGAGTGACGGCGAACGCCGGTCAGGGTAGTAGGTCGGCTCGCGATGAGACCCCGCTTGGCGCGGGAGCGGCGTGGCTCGCCGCGCGCCCAGCCGGGACTCAGCCGCCGAGCTCGACCTCGAGCGCGGCGAGCACCTGTGTGTAGATCCGGTGCAGGCCCCTGGGGGCGAAGATGCGCTCGAAGAAGCCGCCGATTCCGCTCGCACCCTGCCACGAGGATTCGATCGTGACGACGCTGCCGCCCGGGCCGGACGCGACCGACCAGGTGGAGACGAACGTCGATCCCTGATCCTGCTCCTCCAAGCAGCCGGCGCGCTCCGCGACGTGCAGGCGATAGTCGCGCTCGCGCCCGCCCGCGGTGAAGTGGTAGGCGTACACCGTGCCGTCTCCTCGCCCGCCCCGCTCAACGCGGTACGCGCTCCAGTTGTCGGTGAGGATCCGGGGACGGTTCTCGCGGTAGTCGCGGAGGAACTCGAGGATGCGGTCGGGAGCGGCCGCAACCGCAAGACTCGCCTTGGCGTCGACACGGGCCATCGCCGCATCGTGACAGGCCGCCGGGACGGCTCCGAACGCGGCGGCGCGGTAGGTTGTGTCGCGTGCTCGCCGCCTACGCCTCAGCGATCTCCCGCGAGGACCCGCTGAGCGGGCTCGCCGTCGGCGATCGCCCGGAGCCGGAGCCGGGCGCGGGCTGGACCACCGTCACCGTGCGGGCCGCCGCGCTCAACCACCACGACCTGTGGTCGCTGCGCGGCGTCGGGCTCTCGGAGAAGGCGCTGCCGATGATCCTCGGTTGCGACGCCGCCGGCCTCGACGAGGACGGCAAGGAGGTACTGGTCCACGCGGTCGTCTCCAGCGACGACTGGCGCGGCGACGAGACCCAGGATCCGCGCCGCTCGCTGCTCTCCGAGCGCCATCAGGGCACGCTCGCCGAGCGGGTCGCGGTCCCGGTGCGCAACCTCATCCCCAAGCCCCCGGAGCTCTCGTTCGAGCACGCGGCCTGCCTGCCGACCGCGTGGTTGACCGCATACCGGATGCTGTTCACCCGCGGCTGCGTCGTGCCCGGGATGACCGTGCTCGTGCAGGGCGCCGGCGGCGGCGTGGCGACCGCGCTCACCGTGCTCGGCGCCGCCGCAGGGGTGCGGATCTGGGTGACGAGCCGTTCGGAGGAGAAGCGCTCACAGGCGATGTCGCTCGGTGCCGATCAGGCGTTCGAGCCCGGCGCGCGACTGCCCGAGCGCGTCGACGCCGTCATGGAGACCGTCGGCGAGGCGACCTGGGCCCACTCGGTCCGCTCGCTGAAGCCCGGCGGCACGATCGTCATCTCCGGCGCGACCTCGGGCGATGCGCCGCCCGCCGAGCTCACACGCGTGTTCTTCCTGCAGCTGTCGGTACGCGGCTCGACGATGGGGACCCGCGACGAGCTCGAGCGACTGGTGCGCTTCTGCGTCGAACACGAGATCCGCCCCCACGTGCACGCGACGCACGCGCTGCCGGACGCCCGGGACGGGTTCGAGCAGCTGCTCGCGGGCGAGGTCGTCGGCAAGATCGTCATCACCGTCTGACCCGAGCGCGCTGTCCGGCCACACCCGCCCGGCGCGCTCAGAACTCCCTCGGAACTCCCTCAGAACTCGATCAGCACCCGGCCGCGCAGACCACCGGCGTCCATCCGCGCGTGCGCTTCGGCGGCCTGCTCGGGCGGGAACGTGTCGAGCGGACGCAGCGTGATCCGGCCCTCGCTCACCATGGAGCGGAGCTTGAGCAGCCAGTCGCCACGTTCGAGCACCGAGAACACGAACACTTTGTGCACGGTGATCCCACGGTCCGCGGGACCGTCCCAGCCCCGCACGACGGCGAGCCCGCCACCGTCACGGATCGCAGCGAGCGCTCGCTCATTGAGCAACGCGGTGTCGAACACGGCGGCAACGCCTCCGGGCTCGACCGCCCTCACGGCGGCGCTGAAGTCCTCTGAGCGCTCAACCACGACGTCGGCGCCGTAGCTGCGCACGAGCTCCGCCTCGTCCGGGCGGGCGTCGGCAATCACGGTGAGGCCTGCGTCCTTGGCGAGCGGGATCACGTAGGAGGCGAGCAACCCCGCGCCGCCGCTGACCGCAAGCGTCTCTCCCGCGCCGAGGCCGAGCATCTCGAGCCCGAGGATCGCGGTGAGCCCGTTCATCGGCAGCGTTGCCGCGGCTTGCAGCGAGACGCCGTCCGGAACGGGGGCGACGCAGCCGACGGGCACGACGATCAGCTCCGCCTGGGCGCCGCCGTCGGCGCGGCGTGGGCTGGTGGCCGCCATCACCTCCTGGCCGACGGCGAGCTCGGTGACCCCGGCGCCCACCATCTCGACGGTGCCGGCGGCGTCCATTCCGGGCGTCCAGGGCGCCTGCGCATCGGGGGTGCCGCGCGTCCGGGTACCGATGTCCGTCGGGTTGACCGCCGCGAATCGGACGCGCACCCTGACCTCTCCCGCCCCCGGCTCGCGGACCGGGCGCTCGATCACCCGGAGCACCTCAGGGCCGCCGGGCTCGAGGATTCCCACTGCTCGTGTCGTCGTGCTCATCTCCGCATCGTAGGCACGGGCCGCGCGGCGGCGATCAGACCGGCCACTGCGCAAGCGCCGCCGAGGCGTGCACCTCGGTGGCCCCGGCGTCGTTCCTCCCCGCGATCCACCGCATCGGCCCGCTGTGCAGCAGCCGCTTCTCCCCCGCCTGCGCCGGCGTCCGGTATTCGACCTCGATGTCGACCGCGGCCCAGTCGTCCGCGGCGGGACTCGCGAGCAGCAGCTCCTCGTCGAACGGCGTGAAGTAGGCGGCGTTGTTGACGTGCAGGGCGATGTCCATTTCGGCCTCGCGGAACGTCCACAGTCGCTCGCCGGCGTCGGCAGGCGGAGCCGGATGGCCGAGTCGTGCCCGCACCGGCCGGGTACTCGGACCGCACCAGGTGTCGATCTCGACCTGGTGAATCGGGGTCGGGAGCAACCGCTCGGGATCGATGTGGACCCAGATGCAGGAGACCTCGACGGCCGCCTCCGACTCGCCGCTGAGCACGATGTCGGTGCGCCGCTCCGCCCACATGCGGCCCAGGCCGGTGACGTAGGTGGTGAGCGCGTAGTCGGCATCAAGACGCGGGAACTGCCGCACCCGAATCCGCGTGCGGCGCACGAGCCAGACGGCCAGCTCGCGCAGCCCCGCATCCTCAACGTCGGCCCATGCCACGTCCTGGACCCACCGCGCGATCGAGTCCAGCCGCAGCCGCCCGGAGGGCCCCACGTCACCCACGCCCGCCCGGCGCAGGTGGGTGAACGCGCGCACGTCGCCAGGCTGCGGGACGAGCGGCTGGAGCTCGGGCAGGACCGCGCCCATGCAGGTTCTATTCCCGCCCGGCGGCCGCGTCCTGGATCGCGCGCCAGACGCGCTCGCCGTTGGCGGGCATCTCGATCGACCGCACCCCGAGGTGCGCCACGGCGTCGAGCACCGCTCCGAGCGCCGCCGGCGTCGCGCCGATCGTGCCTGATTCGCCGATCCCCTTGGCGCCGAGCGGGTTGACCGGCGTCGGGGTCTCGATGCGCACCAGCTCGAACTGCGGGAATTCCATCGCGCTCGGGATGCAGTAGGTGACGAAGTTGGCGTTCTGCGGGTTGCCGTCCTCGTCGAAGGCGAGTTCCTCGAACAGTGCCTGCGCGATACCCGCCGCGACCCCGCCGTGGATCTGACCGTCGGCGATCATCGGGTTGATGATCGTGCCCGCGTCGTCGACCGCGATCACCCGCTGAAGCGAGACCGAGCCGGTCTCGGCGTCGACCTCGACGACGGTGAGGTGCGCACCGAACGGGAACGTCGGCGAGGCCGGCTTGAAGTCGGTCTCGACCGCCAGCTCGCCGAGCCGCCCGCTCGCCGCCAGTCGCTGGGAGAGCTCGGCCCAGTCAAGCGACGGACTCGGGGCGCCGGTGACGTGGAACGTGCCCGCTCCGAGGTCGAGGACCATGTCACGCGGATCGGCCTCCAACTGCTCGGCGGCGAGCTCCTTGGCCTTCTCGACAAGCTCCTCGGCGGCCTGGCGCGCTGCCGCGCCGCCGATCTGGGTCGATTTGGAGCCGTAGGTCCCGGTGCCGCGCGCCACCCGATCGGTGTCGCCCTTGATGACGGTGATCCGTTCGACGTCGATCCCCATCTCCCCGGCCGCGATCTGCGCGAACGTGGTCTCGTGGCCCTGGCCGTGGGAGAAGGACCCGGTCTTCAGGGTCGCGGTGCCGTCCTCGTGCATCTCGACCGCGCCGTACTCGCTCTCGCCGATGCCGTTGGTGATCTCGACATACGTCGACATGCCGATCCCCAGCAGCTTGGTGTCGCCCGCCCCGCGCCGGCGCGCCTGCTCGGCGCGGAGCTCCGCGTAGCCCGCGGTCTGGAGCGCAGTGTCGAGCGCGCGGCGGTAGTCCCCGATGTCGTACGTGGCGCCCACCGGCGTCGTGTAGGGGAAGGCATCGGCCTCGATGAAGTTGTGCCGGCGGACGTCGGCGGGATCCAGGCCGGCCTCGGCGGCGAACACGTCGACGGCGCGCTCCAGCACCTGCGTGGCCTCCGGGCGCCCGGCGCCGCGCAGCGCCGCGGTGGTCGTCGTGTTGGTGACCACCGACTCGAAACGCACCTCGATCCTCGGGATGCGGTATACGCCCGAGCCCATCAGGCGGGTGAGCGTCGGCAGGATCGCTCCGATCGCCGGGTAGGCGCCGGAGTCCTGGAGCAGGTGCAGGTGCAGCGCCTTGAACGTGCCGTCGCGGTCGCCGCCGAGCTGGAACCACATCCGCTGCGCCCGGCCGTGGCCCATCGCCACCATGTGCTCCGAGCGCGTCTCGGTCCAGCGGATGGTCCGGCCGGTCTTGCGGGCGAGCCAGGCGACGAGCACGTCCTCAACGCCCAGGCCCTTGCCGCCGAAACCGCCGCCGACGTCCGGGGCCCGCACGCGTACCTGCGCCGGCTCGACGCCGAGGGCGGTTGCGAGGTCATCCCTGTCCTGGTGGGGCGTCTGGGTGGAGACCCAGATCGTGAGCTTGCCGTCCTCCCACGACGCGGCGGTCGCGCGCGGTTCGATCGGCGCGACGTGGACGCGCTGGCTCTCGAACTCGCCGGTGGCGACGATCTCACAGCCCTCGAACAGATCCGTGCTCGGCTGCTCGGGACCATCGGCCATCGCGGTGTTGGAGCCGGCGTCCTCAAACAGCAGCACGTCGTCCTTGACGCTCTCGCGAGGGTCGGTGACGGCGGGGAGCGGATCGAACTCGGCCCACACCTGCTCGGCCGCGTCGGCAACCGCGGCGCGGTCCTCGGCGAGCACCGCGGCGAGGATCTCGCCGACGAACCGGACCTTGTCCTTGGCCAGGTACGGCCGCTCCATCCGCCCGGCGAACGGCGGCATGGGAACCCAGTTGTCCAGGTCCAGGTCGGCTGCGGTGAACACCTGGACCCCGTCGAGACCCTCGAGCGCCGAGGTGTCGATCGACTCGATCCGGGCATGCGCCCATTCCGAGCGGACGAAGCTCACGTGCAGCGCGTCCTCGAGCCTGAGGTCGTCGACATACTGCCCGCGCCCCGTGATGAAGCGAGGGTCCTCCCGCCGACGCACGCGTTGTCCGATCATGCCCCTGTCTCCTTCTCCTGCGCGGCGCCGAGCACCCACGCGATGAACACGGCCTGCAGCGGCAGCCGCGCCCACAGCGCGGTCCGTCCGCCCGGAACCTTCGGGTGCCGCTCGGGATGGAGTGCCATCTCGATGTTGGCGGGGAAGACCGCCAGGAGCGCCGCCACCAGCCACCAGCCCGCCCAGCGGCGAGTGGTGGCGTGCGGCGTGATCAGTCCAGCGCCGCCGGCGATCTCCGCCACGCCGCTGACCGCGACGATCGCCTCGCGCGCCGGGAGCCAGCGCGGCACGATCGCCCGATAGGGCTCTGGCGCGATGAAGTGCATGGCTCCGGCGAGCATGAAGAACGGGCCGGCCAGCGTGCGAAACCTCTGGATCAAACCGCCCGCACGGTATCGCACGCCATGCGCCTCGGACCCGCCCGACCTGCCGCGCCGTCTCGATCCATCCCGGGGGCCGGTTCAAGTCTCGTCCCGGGCGACCGATCACACCGCGAGCCGGCCGGCGCCGTGATGGCGCCGGCCGCTGCCTCTCCCGCTCAGTCGTTGTTCGCCGAGACGGGGACCAACTGGTCCTTCAGTTGCGGGTTGTCGGTCGTCTTCAGGTAGCGCTGCACGCGCGGATCGAAGAAGACCTTGATCAGCTTCTGCACCTGCGGATCGGTGCGGTAGGCCGAGCCGACGACGAGCTGCCCGGCGAAGCTCCGCGGCGCCTTCGGGGCGTAGATCCGCTCGCTCGGCGGGATGTGCGCGGCGTTGAACTGCATGTTGTAGGCGATCACCGCGGCGACCGAGGGCAGCGTCCGCGGGCCGGCGCCGTAGTCGACGAACACGAAGCGGAGGTGGTGCGGGTTCGACGCGATGTCGCTCGTGGTCGCCGACCACGGGACGGTTCCCGGCTTGAACGTGATCTCGCCCGCGCGCTGCAGCAGCCACAACGCCTGAGCGGTGTTCGCCGGGTCGTTGAGCAGCGCGATCTGCGCACCCTGCGGCAGCGCGCCGAGGCTCTTGTACTTCTGCGAGTAGACCGAATACGCCCACTGGAACACCGGGCCGACCGCGGTCAGCTTCATGTGCGTGGCCTTGACGACCTCGCCCAGCCAGTGGATGTGCTGGTAGATGTTGGCCGCGTACTGACCGGTGGCGGTCGCCTGGTCCAGCTGGTTGCCGTCCCCGATGCCGACAGGGTCGATCCGCACCCCGTAGTGCGGCGCGATCGCCTTGTTCAGCCACACCAGGAACGCCTTCTCGGAGGCGCTGTCGGCCTCGTAGGCGACCTGCATCGTCTTGCCGAAGTGGCTGCCGGCGACGGTCTTGGCCGACGAGCCCCCGCCCGCGATCAGGATGACGGCCACCACGATCGCGATGATCGCCCCGGCTCCCCCACCCAGCCACAGCCGGCGACGCCGGCCATTGCCGCCGCGCAGGCTGAAGTCGTCGCCGCCGCCGGGCGGCCGGCCTGGGCGGGACTCATCCGGGCGCGGCGGATCCGTGACATCTGTCGACATGGCACTGCTCCTTATCTGTGTGGGGTCAGTGGATGAGCGAGCGGACGATGCGATCGCCGCTGAACTGGATGACCTGGACGAGCAGGACGAGCAGGACGATGCAACCGACCATCACCTGCGTGTTGAACTGCTCGTAGCCGTCGTTGATCGCGAGGTAGCCGAGCCCGCCCGCTCCGATTGCGCCGGCGATCGCCGAGTACTCGATCATCGCGATCAGGTTGAGCGCGAAGCCGGCAACGAGTCCCGGCAGCCCCTCGACGAGCTGGATGGTGAGGACCACCTGTAGACGGCTGGCGCCGGCGGCGAGCCCGACGTCGAGTCGCTCGCGCGGGATCTCGCGCAGCGCGTTCTCCACCAGCCGCGCGAAGAACGGGATCCCGGCGATCGCCATCGGGATGATCGCCGCCTTGATCCCGATCGTCGTTCCGACAACCAGCTGTGTGAACGGGATGATCGTCGCCATCAGCACGAGGAACGGGAGCGAGCGCCCGAGGTTCGAGACCCAGCTGATCGAGGCGTTGACGGCGGGGTGCGGGATCAGGCCGCGCGGCGAGGTGTTGACGATGAGCACGCCGAGCGGCCCTCCGAGCGCGACCACGATCGCCATCGTGGTCCCGACCATCGCTCCGGTCTGACCGAGCGCCGGGGCCAGCAGCGAGGGCACCTGCGCCCAGGTCGTCGCCAGAGCGATCATGGGACCCCCGCACCCGCACCCGCCCCGACGAGCGCCGCGGTCTCGAGGTGATCGGGCTCCCGCTGGCGGCCGTCGCCGGGTTCGGCGGCGATCCCGCGCGCGGCGAACGCGGCGCGCAGGCGCTCGTCGGCGACCGGAGACTCGATTTCGACGACCACGCGGCCTGCCGTCCCGTCGCCGAGCGCCTCGATCAGACCCGATCGCACGGCGATGTCGACGTCGAGCTCCCGGCTGACCTGCGACAGCCACGTCGCCGGCACGTCGGCGCGGTCGTAGCGCAGGTGCCACACGCGCCCGCCGTCGCCGGCAGCCGCACCCACGGGAGGCGTCGGCAGCAGCGCCCGGGAGAGCGGTGAGTCCGACCCGCGCACGACCTCGGCGACCCGGCCCCGGGTCACGATCCGGCCGTGATCGAGCTGCGCGACGGTGTCAGCGACCGAGCGCACCACGTCCATCTCGTGAGTGATCAGCACCACCGCGACGCCGAGCTCGTCACGCAGCGATGCGAGCAGGCTGAGGATCGACGCGGTCGTCGCCGGGTCCAGGCCCGAGGTCGGCTCGTCGGCGAGCAGCACCGGCGGCTCCAGCACCAGCCCGCGGGCCAGCCCGATCCGTTGCCGCTGGCCGCCCGACAGCTGTGAGGGGTAGTAGTTGGCGCGGTACAGCATCCCCACGCGATCGAGCAGGCGGCGGACCCGTTCGTGGCGCTCGGAGTCGGGAATATCGACGTAGCGCAGCGGCAGTGCCACGTTGTCGGCCGCGGTGAGCCGTGACAACAGCCCCGCCGACTGGAACACGGTGCCGATCGCCCGCCGAGCGCGGCGCAGGTCGGCCTCACGCAGGCTGGTGAGGTCCTGGCCGTGGACGGAGATCGATCCCGCGGTCGGCCGTTCGAGCAGGTTGATGCAGCGCGCGAGCGTGCTCTTGCCCGCGCCGCTCGGCCCGACGATGGCGGCGATCTCGCCGGCCGCCACCGACAGGTCGATCCCGTCGAGCACGGTCTGTTCGCCGTAGCGCTTGGTCAGTCCGTGGATTTCGATCATCGAGGTCCTTTCAGGGTCCCGTTCGGGTGTGAGTCCGTTCACGCGACCGGAACGCCCGCGTGCAGCGGCGCGGCGTCCTCGCGCTCGTTGGGGCGCAGCGCCTGCAGGCCGGGCACGACGAGCGCAGCGGCCGTCGCCGCGATCGCCGCAAGCATCATCCACGTGCGCACGTGGCCCCACGAACCGAGCAGCAGCAGATAACCCGGCACCGTGCAGGTGGTGAACGACATGATCAGCGTCATCCACCCCGCGACTGCGGTCAGGCGCTCGCGACCGAGCGCGAGCACGAGCCAGAACATCCCCCACAGCACCGACCACTGGAGCCAGAGCAGGCCGGTGGTCGGCGAGTGGAAGCGGGTGAACTCCGTGATCCCGAAGGCCGCCGCCAGGAGCGCCACCCACGCCGAGTACCAGCCCAGGCCGACCGCCGAGATACCGGCCAGGTTGATGATCCCGACGTACAGGTAGGTGAACCCGAACAGGAAGATCCCGGCGTCGAGCAGGATCGCGTTGGCCGAGGTGGCGTGGGCGATCAGGTAGAAGGGCACCGCGGTCTGCAGCGCGCCCACGAACAGGTTGAACACGGCGGCGCCCCGCGCGTCGATCCTGCCGAGGAACAGCAGGCCGTTCACGAACAGCACGGCGCCGACGAACATCAATCCGACGTCAGACATGACGATGCGCTCCCGCGATCAGTTGTAGGAGTCGACGGGCGGAACCCGGTCGTTGAGCAGGAAGTCCGCAGCCCGCGCGGCCTTGAAGTCGTGCGGGTTGTGCAGCGACAGCGTGCGGGCGTTGCGCCAGTGGCGATCGAAGCCGTACTTCTCGTCGACGCTGCCCGCGCCGCACACCTGGAACAGCGTCGAACCCGCGAACAGCGCCGCGTCGGACGCGGCCTTGCGTGCCTCGCCGGTGACGACCGAGGCGATGCCGCGCGCCTGGGCCTCCTGGGGTGTGCCGATCGCGTCCACCGCGGCGTCGCAGAGGTCCGCGGCCCGCAGCGTCAGGAGCTCTGCGGCGTCGATCGCGATCTTCATCTCGCCGACGTGCAGCTGGTTGTACGGGTCCTCGGTGACGCGCTCGGCGGTCGACTCGTACCACAGGCGAGCCTTCGTGCGCAGGAACTCGACGGCGTCGTCGAGCGCGTTCTTCGCGATCCCGACGAACACGCCGGTGTGCACGGCCTGGTAGTTGAGCGAGGTGACCGCGCCGCCGCCGCCGCCGTCGGAGTCGGGGCTGGACAGCACGAGCTCCTCCGGGACGAACACGTTGTCGAACTCGGTGGTCCCGCTCGCGGTCGTGCGCTGACCGAAGCCCGCCCAGTCCTCGTGGATCGTCACTCCCTCGGCGTCGGTCGGGGTGAAGAACACCCGGACGTCGTCCTCGGTGCCCTCGACGCGGCAGGGCCCGAAGGTGATGTCCCCGGCCAGCGAGCCCGTGCAGTAGAACTTGCGCCCGTTCAGGCGCCAGCCGTCGCCGTCACGGCGGACGGTCGTCTTGAAGTCGTTGACCGACCTGGTGCCGCGCTCGGAGTAGGCGTTGGTGATCCACAGCTCGCCGGAGGCGAACCGGGGCAGCCACTTCGCCTGCACCTCCGAGGACGCGAACTCCTGCAGCAGCCGGATCCCGCCGGTGTGCAGCTGGTACATCTGGCCGATGTTGGAGTCGCCGGCGGAGACCGCGATCACGACCTCCATCAGGTCCCGGAACGTGCCGCCGTACCCGCCGAACTCACGCGGGACCATCAGCCCAAGCAGACCCGAAGCGCGGAACGCGGCGCACTGCTCGACCGGGAAGCTCCGGGTGCGGTCGCGCTCGGCGGCACCGGCGCGGAACTGGCCGCCCAGCCGCTCGGCGACTGCGACCGGATCGACGAGGTCGCGTCCGGCGACCACGCCCGAGAGGGAGGATGCGGCCTGTCCCGCCACCGCGGGGCTGTCGAACGTCGTCACGATCTGCTCCTTATCTTCAGTAACTTGACTAATTTACTCAAGATAGAGACGGATCGCCCGTCCGCCCATCGGAATCGCTGAGCCCGCGATAGGTCTCCGCTACCGCAGCGCGGCGACGACCGGGACCGGCGCGGAGCCGACCGCCTGGCAGTGCGCGCTCCACACCCGCGCCTGGTCCAGGAAGCGACGATGCAGCTCGCTCACCGAACGCCCCCGCGGTGCCGAGCGCCAGCGGCGGATGTCGAGGTCGACGACGGTCCCGGGATCGTCGGCGAGAGGGCGGCAGGTGATCAGCCCGCACCGCTCAAGCGGATCGCCGATCACGCTGAACTGGGGCAGGACCGTCACCCCGAGTCCCTCGACGACGAGCAGCTTGCCCATCTCCGCGCCCTCGGCCGAGTACGCAACCCGAGGCCGTCGCTCGCCGAGCAACCGGTGCAGGTACCGATGCATCAGGTAACCGGCGCGCATCACGATCAGCGGTGCGCTCAGCAGGTCGTCGATCGACACCGTTGGTTGCGCTGCCAGGGGGTTGTCGGGACGCATGCAGAGGACCGGCGGGCCTGAGAGCAGCACCGACGAGTCCAGCTCGGGCGGCATGTCGTCGGCCGGCATGCGCGTGACCAGACCGAGGTCGAACGTGCCCTCGCGCAGGCCGCGGTGGATCTCGTCCTCCTGGGCACCGATGATCTCGACCTGAGTGTCGGGGTGCTCGAGGCGGAAGGAGGCGATCGCCGGCGTCAGCACGGGAACCGTGCCCGCGTTGACGGTCGCCACACGCACCATCCGGCTCATCTGATGATGGGAGCCGGCCGCGCGCCGCAGGCCGTCGACCGCATCGATCACCCCCGCCACGTGGGCCAGCAGCTCCTGGCCGTCCGCGGTCAGGCTCGCACCCGAGCGCCCGCGCTGGAAGATGTCGACCCCGAGCTCGCGCTCGAGGTTGCGCACCGTCTCCGAGAGCGCCGGCTGGGAGATGTGCAGCTCCTCTGCAGCCCGGCGGAAGGAGCCGAGGCGGGAGACGGCGGCGACGTATTCGAGTTGTTCTGTCCGCATGGAGATCGGTTCTGGTAGTGCTGCTGACAGGTTAGACAGTTTCTCTATCATATTTGTAGGGAATACCTATCGCGCCCTCGCCAATGCCTATTTGACCGCCCTCTCGACCGACCCCATCCTGAGATGCCATGACCGTCACGCTCCACTGGTTCCTCCCCACCAACGGCGACTCCCGCTCGGACCTCAGCCTCGGCAACGCAGTCGGCGCCGCCGGCAGTCGCGTGCTGAGTGAGTCGAACGAGCGCGCACCGGACATCGCCTACATCGGGCAGATCGCTCGCTCGGCCGAGCAGCTCGGGTTCGACGCAGCGCTGACGCCGACCAGCAGCTGGTGCGAGGACGGCTGGGTGATGGGTGCGGCCCTCAGCCAGGTGACCGCGCGCTTCCGCTTCCTGATCGCGTTCCGCCCCGGCCTCACCTCCCCCACGCTCGCCGCGCACATGGCCGCGACGTTCCAGCGCGTGAGCGGCGGCCGCCTGCTGCTCAACGTCGTGACCGGCGGCGACGACGCCGAGCAGCGGCGCTTCGGCGACCACCTCTCCAAGGAGCAGCGCTACGAGCGCTGCGGCGAGTTCCTGCACATCGTCCGTGAGCTGTGGACCGGAGAGCCGGTCACCTTCCGCGGGCGCCACTACGCGATCGACGAGGCGCGGATCATCCCAGCGGAACGGTGGCCGGAGCTCTACTTCGGCGGCTCCTCGCCCGCCGCACTCGAGGTCGCCGCCGCGCAGGCCGACGTGTACCTCACCTGGGGCGAGCCCCCGGAGGCGGTCGCCGAGAAGCTCCGGCGCGTCGGCGAGATCGCCGAGCGGGCCGGGCGCGAGCTGCGCTACGGCATCCGCCTGCACGTCATCGCACGCGACACCGCCGAGGAGGCGTGGGCACAGGCCGACAAGCTCCTGGCCGGCCTCAGCGAGGAGCAGATCGCCCACTCGCAGGCGATCCAGCGCGCCTCTGGCTCTGAGGGCCAGCGCCGGATGACCGCGCTGCACGGCGGACGCACCGACTCGCTCGAGATCGCGCCCAACCTGTGGGCCGGGATCGGGCTCGTGCGCGGCGGCGCGGGGACCGCGCTCGTGGGCAGTCACGAGCAGGTCGCCGAACGCATCGCCGAGTACCACGACCTCGGCATCGACGAGTTCATCCTCTCCGGCTATCCCCACCTCGAAGAGGCCTACCAGGTGGGCGAGGGTGTGATGCCGGCGCTACGCCGGCGGGGCCTGATGGCGGAGGGACTGGGCCGTGACGCAATCGATCTGACTCCTGTGGAGGTTTGACCCGATGACCCGCGATATCACCCGCGACCCGCTGCGCTTTGCGTACTGGGTCCCCAACGTCTCCGGAGGCCTCGTCGTCTCCACGATCGAGCAGCGCACGGATTGGTCGTTCGAGTACAACCGCGACCTCGCCCGGATCGCCGAACGGGCAGGCTTCGACTACGCGCTCAGTCAGGTGCGCTACACGGCCAGCTACGGCGCCGAGTACCAGCACGAGTCGACCTCGTTCAGCCTCGCGTTGCTGCTGGCGACCGAGCGGCTGAAGCTGATCGCCGCCGTCCATCCGGGGTTGTGGCAGCCGGGCGTGCTCGCCAAGTGGCTGGCGACCGCCGACCACCTGTCGAACGGACGGGTCGCCGTGAACGTCGTCTCGGGGTGGTTCGCCGACGAGTTCCGCCAGCTCGGCGAGCCGTGGCTCGAGCACGACGAGCGCTACCGGCGCTCGGCCGAGTTCATCCAGGCGCTGCGAGCGATCTGGACCCAGGACGAGGCGAATCTCGCCGGGGACTTCTACCGGATCCGCGACTTCTCCCTGAAGCCCAAGCCGCTCTCCTGGGAGGGCCGGCCGCACCCGGAGATCTTCCAGGGCGGCAACTCGACCGCAGCTCGCCGCAACGGCGGCCTGTACTCCGACTGGTACTTCTCCAACGGCAAGGACTTCGACGGCGTCCGTGAGCAGCTCGCCGACCTGCGGGCGATCGCCGCCGAGGCGGGGCGCACCGACGGGCCCCGTTTCGGACTCAACGGCTTCATCATCGTCCGTGACACCGAGGCGGAGGCGCGCGACACGCTGCGTGAGATCGTCGCCAAGGCGCACGTCGAGGCGGTCGAGGGGTTCGGGTCCGCGGTCAAGCAGGCGGGCCAATCGACCTCCGACAAGCGCGGCATGTGGGCGGACTCGAGCTTCGAGGACCTCGTCCAGTACAACGACGGCTTCCGCACCGGACTGATCGGGACCGCCGAGCAGGTCGCCGAGCGGATCATCGAGTACCGGCGGCTCGGGGTCGACCTGATCCTCGGAGGCTTCCTGCACTTCCAGGAGGAGGTCGAGGCCTTCGGGCGCGAGGTCATCCCGCTGGTGCGGGAGATGGAGGTGGACGCGGGACTTGATCCGGCGGCGGTGCCGGTTCCGGTGGCGTCATGAGCACCACGGTGGCCGAGTCGCCCGTGGCGACGATCTCCACCGAGGCCGAGGCGCTCGCCGCGGCCGACGAGTACGCGCTCTCGCTGCAGGAGACCGTGATCGAGCGGGATCGCAGCGGCGAGCTGCCCGTCCGGGAGCTCGCCCGGTTCGACACAACGGGGCTGCTCGCGATCACCGTGCCGGAGATCGACGGCGGCCCGGAGCTGCCGGTGACGACGCTCGCCGAGGCGATCCGCCGGATCGCAGCCGTCGACCCCGCGATCGCCCAGGCGCCCCAGGGGCACTTCCTGATGGTCGACGTCGTCGCCACCTGGGGCTCCGAGCGCCAGCGCCATGCTCTGTTCACCGACGTGCTCGCAGGCCGGCGACTCGGCAACGCGCTGGCCGAGCGCGGCGGGCACCACGCCCAGGATCTCCACACCCGGGCGCACCGACGGGTCTCGGCCATGCACCTGACCGGCCGCAAGTACTACTGCACGGGGGCGCTGACGTCGCACTGGCTGGCCGTCTCCGCGCTTGACGAGGAGGACCGGCTCGTCCTGGCGATCGTGCGACGCGATGCCGACGGAGTGGAGCTCGACGCCGACTGGAACGTGATGGGGCAGCGGGCGACGGTGAGCGGTGGCGCGAGCTTCGACGACGCCGAGGTGGACTTCGTCATCGACTACCAGCAGGCGTTCGAGGTCCCCCAGCAGCTCGGGGCGCGTGCCCAGCTCGTCCACGCCGCAATCGAGGTCGGCATCGCCGGAGGGGCGCTGCGCGACGCACACTGGTTCGTCACCGAGAAGGCACGCCCGTTCTTCGAGGCGGCGCGCGGCGGGTGGGGACTGACCGCGGCCGCCGACCCACACACGATCCAGCGTTTCGGGCGCCTGGCGACCCAGGTGCGCGCCGCGGAGCTGATGCTCGCCGACGCCGCGGCGGTCCAGCAGGAGATCGGGCGGGTGCCGGCCGACGAGGATCGGGCCGCGCGCGGCTCGATCGCGGTCGCACAGGCCAAGGCGTTCGCCTGCGAGACGGCCGTCCACGTCAGCTCCGAGCTGTTCTCGATGGCCGGCGCCTCGGCCGCCGACGAGAAGCACGACCTCAGCCGCCACTGGCGCAACGCGCGGACGCACTCGAGTCACGATCCGGTCGACTGGAAGTACCACCACACCGGCAACTGGCTGCTGAGCGGGATCCATCCCCCCAACCACGGACAGCTGTGATCGCCGCCAACGAACTGCGCCACGCGCTCGGCCACTTCACCACCGGGGTGACGGTGGTGACGACAACCTCGGCCGAGGGTGAACCGGTCGGGACGACCGCGTCGGCGGTGAGTGCGCTGTCGCTCGACCCGCCGCTCGTGCTGGTGTGCCTGGCCCGCTCCTCCGAGACGCTGTCGGAGATCGCCGCCCGCCGGCGGTTCGCGGTCAACGTGCTGTCGGATGCGCAGCGCGAGCTCTCCGACAACTTCGCCCGGCGCGGCGACGGGGCGGTGTGGAGCGACGTCGTGCACCGTCTTGACGGCGACGGCCTCGGCAACCCGCGCCTCGACGGCGCGCTGGCGGTGCTCGACTGCGAGCTGGCCGAGAGCGTCGCCGGCGGCGATCACGAGATCGTGGTCGGGCGCATCCAGGGGCTGGAGGTCGGGGCCGGGGAACTGCGGCCGCTGCTGCATTTCCGGGGCACGTACGCGGCGCTCGCCGACGACGCGCGCCAGGAACGGTGAATGCGGTGTCCTGCACGACCAAGCGCGGATCGCGTGATGACCTGGATCGGGCGCAGGAGGCGTTCGCCGCGGGCTCGCCGGTGCTGGTCGGCGACGCCGGCGACCCGGTCGTCTTCATCGCCGCGGACGCGCGGACGATCGGCGCCGACGGCCTCGAGCGGATCCATGCCCTGTCGGGCGGGATGACCGCGCTCGGGATCACCGACGCGCGGGCCGAGCAGCTCGCGCTCACGCCGCTCACCCGCCCGGGAGGCCCGGTGGCCGGCGTGCGCGCGGGGCTCGCGCTCACCGCCCCCGTCGATGCCGCGCACGGAATCCGCGGCGGGTGGTCGCTGCGCGACCGCGCCCACACGATGCGGATCGCGGCCGACCCGCAGAGCGGACACGAGCACCTGTCGGTGCCCGGACACGTCCACGCGGCGCCGATCGGCGCGCGAGCGAACGCTGCCGCCGAGGCCTCGCTGGAGCTCGCCCGCGCGATCCATGCCGAGCCGGCCGTCGCGCTCGGTCCGCTGACCGCCACCGACGGCGGTGCGGTCTCGCTGGAGCGCGCGCTCTCGGTGGCCGCCCTGGCGCAGCTGCCACGCGCGTCCTCGGCCGAGGTCCGCGCGCTGGCCCTCCTCCGGCGGACCGGCGGACGGGTCGTCGAGTGCGCCCTGCCGACGCGCGACGGCGCCTTCCGGGCGGTCGCGCTCGACGCCCCGGGCCGGGCCTCGGGCGGGGCAGGCGCACCAGGTCAACTCGGCGGCGAGGATCTCGGCGAGGCGGGCACGGTCATGGCGCTCATCCACGGCGACCCGGCCACGGCCGCCCGGCCGCTCGTCCACGTGCATGCCGCGTGCCTGCTCGGCGACGCCTTCGGCTCGCTCGCCTGCGATTGCGCCGCCGAGCTCGCTGCCGCCACCGACGACATCCTCGCCGCGGGCGCCGGGGTCATCGTCTACGTCAAGCCCGGGACCGCCGATCCCCAGCGCCGCTACCACTGCGGCAGCGAGGCGCCCGTCGACCTCGCGCCGGTGCTCGCCGTGCTCTCGGCGTGCGGGGTCGACGCGAGTCGCTCCGAGCTCACGCCCGCCACGCGCTGGGTGAGCGCGGCCGCGTTCAGACATCGGTCTTAGCGCTCTCCTACGGCCGTCTTGGAAGCGACGGCGAGCCTGTGGTCATGACCAGTCTCGCCTCCCGCCCCCACCGCCGCACGCCGGAGTCCCCAGTCGCCGCCTCGGACAGCCGCCCGCGCGTCGACATCGTGATCCCGGTCTACAACGAGCAGGCTGCGCTTGCGCGATCAGTCCAGCGGCTGCACGCGTTCCTGTCCGCCGGGATCCCCTTCGACTGGCGGCTCGTGATCGCCGACAACGCCTCGACCGACGACACCCTCGGGATCGCCCGAGGACTCGCCGCGTCGCTCGACCATGTCGACACCGTGCATCTCGACCGGAAGGGCCGCGGCCGGGCGCTGCGCGCCGCCTGGCTGGCATCCGATGCCGACATCGTCGCCTACATGGACGTCGACCTCTCCACCGACCTGCGCGCCCTCTCCCCGCTGCTCGCGCCCCTGGCCTCTGGCCACAGCGAGGTCGCGATCGGCACGCGCCTGGGCGGCCGCGGGCGGATGCCCCGGGTCACGCGCGGCGCCAGACGCGAGCTCATCTCCCGGGCCTACAACCACATCCTCCGGCTCGCCCTTGGCGCCCGGTTCTCGGACGCGCAGTGCGGCTTCAAGGCACTGCGCACCGATGCCGCCCGCGAGCTGCTCCCACACGTGGCCGATGAGGAATGGTTCTTCGACACCGAGCTGCTGATCGCCGCCCAGCGCCGCGGGATGCGCATCCACGAGGTGGCGGTCGACTGGGTCGACGACAGCGACTCCCGCGTCGAGATCGTCCCCACCGCGCTCGCCGATCTGCGCGGGGTGTTGCGGCTGCGTTTCGACTCGCCGCGGCCTCGCTCCCTGACGATTGGCGCCAGCCTGGCGCTGCGCCAGACCTGACGTCAGGATTCTGACGGCGCGAAGGAGTCGCGCCGTCGCACAATCGAATGACCCGTGCCACCCGAGTCCGTCACGACGCCGCCGCTGAAGACCGGCGCAGCGCGTGGTGGAACGGTGCTCCAGTCCCCGCCCACCCGCGGATCGCTGCCGCAGACGACGGCCGTCGCGCTCGCCTACGTGGTCTCGATGTTCATGGCGGGGATGGACATGCACATCGTCAACGTCGCGCTGCCGACGCTCAGCCGGGACTTCGGCGCGCCGCTGACCAGCGTGCAGTGGACGGTCATCGCCTACCTGCTCACGCTGGCCGTGGTGATCCCGGCGAGCGGCTGGCTCGGGGATCGGATCGGCAACAAGCGCACGTTCCTGATCGCGCTGGCGGTGTTCACCATCGCCTCGGCACTCTGCGGGTTCGCCCAGAGCCTCGATGAACTGATCGCCGCGCGCGCCCTGCAGGGGGTCGGAGGCGGAATGCTCACGCCGATGGGCATGGCGATGCTGTATCGCACGTTCCCGCCGGCCCGTCGGGCAGCGGTCGCGCGCACGCTGATCGTGCCGGTGCTGATCGGCCCGGGCCTCGCTCCCGTGCTCGGCGGGGTGTTCACCGAATACGTCTCGTGGCGCTGGGTGTTCTTCGTCAACGTCCCGGTCGGAGCGGTGATGATCGTCTTCTCCCAGCTGTTCCTGGCCGACGACCGGCCCGCGCGCTCCGGTCGGCTCGACGTGCGCGGGCTCGTGCTCTCAGGCGTCGGGCTGTCAGCCTTCATGTACGCCATCAGCGAGGGCTCGGCGCTCGGATGGACCGCGCCCGCGATCCTCGCCACCGGGATCGGCGGCCTCGCCTGTCTGGTCGCATTCGTGCGGCTCTCGCTGCGCGCCGCCCACCCGCTGCTGCGCCTGTCGCTGCTCTCCGATCGTCTGTTTCGCGCCACCAACGTCGTGGTGGGGCTCGCGCTGGGCGCGTTCCTGGGCAGCCTCTATCTCACGCCGGTCTTCCTGCAGCTGGTCCAGCATCGCTCCCCGCTGCAGTCCGGGCTGACCACGTTCGTCGAGGTCCTCGGCGTCGCTGCCTCCGCGCAGACGCTCGGGCGCCTCTACCCCCGGCTCGGACCGCGCGTGCTCGCCGGTTTCGCCGGAACCGGGATGGCCGCGATCTTCGCCTCGATGGCACTGTTCGACGCGACCACCAGCCTGTGGTGGGTGCGCCTGGCGATCTTCGGTGCCGGACTGTGCAACGGCGCGAACATGATGGCCGTCCAGGCGGCGATGTTCACCCACATCTCCAAGGCCGACACGACGCACGCCTCCGCGATCTACAACACCCAGCGCCAGGCCTCGATCGCAGCCGTCGTGGCGATCCTGACCACGATCGTCGCTGCCGTCGGCGGAGCGCCGGTCGACGGCTTCCGCCTCGCCTTCGCCGCCGACGCGGCGCTCGCGCTGCTCGGCGCGGTCGCCGCCTGGACGCTGATCCGCACCGACGACGCGCGGGCGACGATGCGCCGAGCGCGCCGGTAGCCGCTTGGTCTGAGCCCGCCTTCTGGCGGGACGCACTACAACTCTCCCATGGCCGATGACACCGGCGGGATCGTGTACGGCACCATGCTCGTGGCGACGCTGCTCGCCGCCGAGAGTCCTGGCCGGGAGACCTACGGCGAGACCGCGGGCGCGGTCGCCGTCGCGGTGGTGGTCTACTGGCTGGCCAGGTCCTACAGCGCCTATGCCGGCGAGCGTGCCCGGGCCGGGGCGGCGTTCGCGCTGAGCGGCGCCCGCACGGCGCTCGCCCACGAGCTCGCGGTGATCGTCGGCGCGTGCGTCCCGCTTGCCGCCGTGCTCGCCTGCTGGGCGGCGGGCGCGAGGCTGTCGACGGCGGTGTCGATCGCGGTGGGGGTCGCGATCGCCACCATCGTCGCCACCGAGCTCGCGCTCGGACTCCGCTCGGAGCACACCGGGCGTGATCTGGTGGTTCGCACCGGGCTCGGCGTGCTGTTCGGGGTTGCGATCCTCGGGATCAAGCTGCTCCTGCACTGACAGCCCGGCGGCGGCAGGTTGGACGACGCGGCCCGGCGCTCTGCTCTAGCGTTCAGGCCAACGTGACTACGAGCACTCGGAGGCAGAGATGAGCACCGTCCCCCAGACCGCCGGAGCCAGTCTCTGGAACCCGCAGGGCCAGATGGGACACGTGCTCGGCGACCGGATCGTGATCGTCTCCGGGGAGGGCGCGCACATCGTCACCGATGAGGGGCAGACGCTGCTCGACGCGACCGCGAGCCTGTGGCACGCCAACATCGGACACGGCCGGCCCGAGCTCGCGGAGGCCGCCGCCGAGCAGATGCGGCGGCTCGAGACCTACCACACGTTCGGTCGCTTCGTGAACGACCAGGCGCTCGCGCTGGCCGATCGCATCAGCGCGATGAGCCCGATCGAGGACGCGCGCGTGTTCTGGGTCAGCGGCGGCTCGGACGCGATCGACACCGCCGCCAAGCTCGCCCGCCGCTACTGGCAGGTCCGCGGCCAGACGAACAAGCGGATCGTGATCAGCCGCGCCCATGCCTACCACGGCCTGCACGGCTTCGGCACCTCGATCCTCGGGATCGACAGCATGCGCGACGGATACGGCTCTGAGTCGCTGATCCCCGAGACCGCCCGCGTCCCCGCGACCGACGCCGACGCGCTCGAGGCCGAGATCCTGCGCCTGGGACCGGATCGCGTCGCGGCCGTCTTCGCCGAGCCGATCATCGGCACCGGCGGAGTCATCGTTCCGCCGGAGGGCTACCTGGAGCGCGTCGAGCAGATCTGCCGCGAGCACGACGTGCTGCTGGTGATCGACGAGGTGATCACCGGCTTCGGACGCACCGGCGAGATGTTCGCGACCGAGCTCTACGGCCTGCACCCCGACATGGTGATCATGGCCAAGGGCATCACCTCCGGCTATGCGCCGCTCGGCGGCGTGCTGATCGGTCCGCGCGTGTGGGAGCCGTTCTACTCCGAGGCGCCTGACGCCCCGGTCTTCCGCCACGGGCTCACCTACTCCGGCCACGCGACCGCCTGTGCGGTCGCCCAGGCCAACCTCGACGTGCTGGAGAACGAGCAGCTGGTGGCGCGGGTCGCGCGACTGGCGCCCGAGCTCGCCCGCATCATGGGATCGCTCACCGACCATTCGCTCGTCACCGAGGTCCGCGGCGGAGTCGGCCTGATCTCGGGAATCCAGATGGTGCCCGAGGTCGACGGCGACCGGCTGACCCGCGACTGCATCGCGGCCGGCGTGGTGGTGCGGATCCTCGGCGGCAACGTCATCCAGATCTCGCCGCCGTTCGTGATCGATGAGGACGAGCTGCAGATGGCCGCCGACGCGATCCGCGGGGCGCTGGACAACCAGACGAGCTGACGCGGCGGAGCCCGCCTCAGCGAAGCCGGCGGCGGGGCTCGGGCTCCTGCCGCCCGTCGGTGTGCACGACGACGTCACCGGCGAGCTTGTCGTGCCAGCACTGCTTGTCGGGGTCCCAGAGCATCCAGAAGTAGCCGAGGAAGCAGATCAGAGCCGAGCAGATCTGGATCAGCCAGCGCACGAACGCCCTCGGATATCCGATCGGCCCGCCGGTGCGCTGATCGACGACCCGCAGGCCGAGCGCGCGTTTGCCGACGCCCGCGCCGCCCGGCCCGCCCTCCAGGATCGTGAAGTAGGCAGCCGTGACGAGCAGCGCCAGCACTCTGTCTGAGCCGAAGTGCAATGCCGAGATCAGCAGGCCCCAGACCAGACCGACAATCAACGAATCGATCATCGCCGCCGCGAACCGCGGCCACCAGTCCGCGCGGGTGGGCCGCATCGGCTCTGGGCGCACGGGGATGGGCAGGTCCCCGACGAGCAGGTCGAGCTCGCCGTAGGTGGTCGCCGCGAACGCCCGGGCAACGCGATCATCGAGCTCATCAGCGCTCAGCCGGCCCTCGGTGGCCGCGTCGTGCAGGAACTCCACCGCCCGCTCGCGGTCGATATCCGATGCCCGCAGACGCTCTCGGGATTGCATGCCAGCCAATGTACGCCCCGCCGCCGGCCATGTCGCTGGGTCATTCGTCCGTCGAGCGGCCGGAGCGAAAATTGTGACTCAGTGATGAATTCTCACGTGAGCACCCCGAGGAGTCCGACAAGAATTTGGAGAGCTGCTATGAGAGGGTGTTCTCATGACCCGAACCGAACGCTTCGCCAACCTGCTTGGGGTGGTCGTGCCGCCCGCCGGCGTGCTCGCCGCGATCGTGTTGCTGTGGAACCGCGCGGTGAACATCACCGACCTGGCGATCCTCGCCTCGACCTACCTGGTCACGGCGGTCGGGATCACGATCGGCTTTCACCGGCTGCTCACCCACCGGGCGTTCGCGACCTATCCCTGGCTCGAGCGGACGTTCGCCGTCCTCGGGTCGATGGCGGTGCAGGGATCGGTGCTCGACTGGGTCGCCGACCACCGCAAGCACCACGCCCACACCGACCGCGAGGGCGACCCGCACAGCCCCCACGTCGGCCACGGCTCGGGCCTGCGCGGCCTTCTGTTCGCGCATGTCGGCTGGCTGCTCGAGACCCAGGGCCAGGCCGACTGGAAGAAGTTCGCCACTGAGCTCTACGAGGACCCGGTCATGCGCCGCATCGGCCGCGCCTTCCCCTGGCTGGTGCTCGTGTCGCTGGCGATTCCGACGCTCGCCGGCTTCTGCCTGAACGGCTTCACCCTCGGCGGCGCGCTCCAGGGCCTCGTCTGGGGCGGCCTCGTCCGGATCTTCCTCGTCCATCACGTGACCTGGTCGGTCAACTCGGTCTGCCACTTCTTCGGCCGCCGGCGCTTCGAGATCGAGGACCAGTCGACGAACGTCGGCTGGCTCGCGGTCCTCTCGCTCGGCGAGTCCTGGCACCACAATCACCACGCCTTCCCGCGCTCGGCCTTCCACGGCCTGCGCTGGTACGAGATCGACCTCTCCGGCATGACGATCCTCGGCCTCCAGCGGCTCGGCCTCGCCTGGAACGTCGTCCGGATCTCCCCCGAGCGCCAGCGCGCGAAGATCGCCGGCGGCGCGGGGGCGGCCGCGGCGGCGCCGGTTGCCGAGCCCGCCCGCTGAGGCGGGGACGCCGGGCCCGGCTGCCGGGTCGCACTGTTTTTGAGGTCCGGTGCCGGGCTGGTGGCATGCCGTGACGCCGGCCGTCAAGCAGCGACCGCAGCTGTTGGTCTGCCGTGGGGCGTCGGCGGCGCTGCTGTGACTGCCGTCGCCCCGTCATGCGTTTGGCAATGACGTCGGAGCCCACTTCGTGTGCCCGACGACGGGCCATCTGGGGCTCTCGGGGCGGCAGGGGCGGGACGGTGCGCGATCGTGCCCCCGGGGCGGCAC
>DASXZK010000126.1:0-21895 GCA_036501965.1 Solirubrobacteraceae bacterium | reverse complement strand
AACAGAGCGTCGCCGATCCCAGTCGCGCGCCGGAGGGGAAACACACCGCCTGGGCCTACACCCACGGTCCAGCCAACGCGGACTGGGCCCAACTCACCGAGCGTCACGCCCATGCCGTCGAGGATCAGATCGAACGATTCGCGCCGGGATTCCGCGACCGGATCCTCGCACGACACATCCTCGGCCCCGCCGACCTGCAAGCGCGCAACGCCAACCTCGTCAACGGCGACGTCGGCGGCGGCAGCTACACACTGCGCCAGGCAATTTTCCGTCCGATCCCGTCCTACTCGCCCTACCGCACGCCCCTGCACGGCCTCTATCTCGGCAGCGCGGCGACCTTCCCAGGCGGCGCGGTCCACGGAGTGCCCGGCGACGCAGCCGCTCGTGCAGCCCTGCGCAACGGGTCGGACTAGGAGTACCTGGCCGGTGACCCGACAGCAATCCCCTTTGGGTATGGCGTCTGAGATCGAGGGCGTCTCGTTGCCCGAGCCAGTGCGCCGCTATGTCCAGCGTGCGATTCCCGCTGGACCAGGTGCCGCTCAGAGCGTCCGAGTCACCCAGACCGGTGAGATGATCCTCAAACCAGGAGCACGGCCACGCCCGTTCACGGCGTTCGAGGATTTGGCGACGAGGCACGTGTCGTTCACATGGACCGCGCGGTTTGCGATGCTCGGGCCCCTGGGCTTGCGGGTCACCGACCGCTATGACGGGCGCGACGGCACGCTCGAGGTCCGAGCGCTAGGGATTCCGCTCCAGCGCCGGCACGGACCGAACCTCGCGCAGGGAGAGATATGTCGCTACCTCGCAGAGATCGCATGGGTGCCGCACGCGATCCTTACGAACCGACAGCTTGAATGGCGCCAACTCGACGAACGGACCGTCGAGGTTGCGACGCACAGCGCCGAGAAGCGGGTCGCGGTCCAAGTGATCTTTAACGAGGCCGGTGAGATCACCCAGACCGTCGCCGAACGCCCGCGAGCGGAGGCTGGCAACGAGCTTACAACCTGGGTCGGCGTCTACGGAACTGGGCTCCCTCGCTCGTGGTAGGCCCGCCTGAAGCACACGCCAGCTACCGCTCCAACTGGCTGCGAGCGGCCGTGCTGGGTGCCAACGACGGCATCCTCTCGGTATCCAGTCTGATCCTCGGCGTCTCCGGGTCGGGAGCATCACGCCAAGCGGTGATCACCGCGGGAATCGCCGCCCTGGTCGCCGGTGCGCTGTCCATGGCGGCGGGCGAATACGTATCTGTGAGCTCCCAACGCGACACCGAGAACGCCGACGTCTCGCTGGAGCGCCGCGAACTGGAGCAGGATCCGGATGCAGAACTCCAAGAACTGGCCAACATCTACGAACAGAGAGGACTTCCACCCGACCTTGCCCGGCAGGTCTCCGAGGCCCTCAGCGCGCGCGACCCGCTCGCCGCCCACATCCGCGACGAACTCGGGCTCGAGCATGACCGCAGAGCGCGCCCCCTGCAGGCGGCAGGATCCTCGGCGCTGGCCTTCTCATCAGGCGGCATCCTGCCCTTGCTCGCTGCGGTGATCGTGGACGGATCGCTGCGCACGGTCGCGACCGCCGCGGTGACGCTGCTCGCGCTCGCCGGCCTTGGGTTTACCGGGGCAAGAATCGGGGGCGCCGACGAGCTCAGGGCGACCATACGGGTCACCGTCTGGGGAGCGGTCGCGATGGCGTTCACATACGCGATCGGCGCCGCCGTGGGCTCAGCGGTGTGATGCCGGAGGTCTGCGGCCGAGAGTCACGCGCCCCTTCCGCCACGACTACTGGGTATATCCCCGCAACGCCCGAGGCAGGACTACCGATGGAGCTCGGTGCCGCTGGATCTACGGTGACACCATGTTCTCCGCGATCTTCAACCTGAACGGCAGGGCCGGGTTCCTGCACTGGCATGTGTTCCAGATATCAGTGCCGAACCTGATCGTGATCGTCCTGATGCTCGTCGTGTTCGGGGTGGCGCTGCTGGCGCCGTTCCCGGGCAGCCACCGGCGCGGGAGCGGGCGGCCATGACCGGCGACACTCCAGAGTCAGCCGAGCCGGATGCTGTGCGTGCTCCAGACCCGGTCCACCCCCGCTCGTGGACGATCGCCCTCCGCCGGCGCGCGGTCGCCGCGCTGCCTCCCGAGAAACTGCTCCCGGACGGGCAGCCGGCCTACGTGACGTCGTGGATCTACGTGTTCGGCGTGCTCACGCTCAGCTCACTGGTCACCATCATCGGCTCGGGGATGGTCCTCGCCCTCAAGGGGCCGGGCTGGTGGCACGACAGCGGGATCGGGCACTTCGTCAACAGCATTCACCTGTGGTCGGTCGAGCTGTTCTTCTTCTTCATGGTCATCCACCTCTGGGGCAAGTACTGGATGTCGGCATGGCGCGGAGGCCGAACCCGTGTCTGGATGACCGGCGCCATCACCTTCCTGGTCGCGATCCCGTGCGCGCTGACGGGATACATCTCACAGCAGAACTTCGACGCGCAATGGATCTCGACGCAGGCGAAGGACGCCATGAACTCCGTGGGCGTCGGCTCATTCTTCAACCTCCTGAACTTCGGCCAGATGTACAGCTACCACGTGCTTCTGCTGCCGGCCGCGGTCGTCGGGCTGACCGTTGCCCACGTCCTGCTCGTCCGCCGCCACGGCGTCGTGCCGCCGCTGCCGGATGACCTCCGCGCGCTGCTCGACGAGCGAGGCGCCGGCGCCTCGCCCCCCCTTCCCTCCACTGCGGCGGACCGACCCTCATGAGCCTGACCAGCTATCGCAGGCGCGCACGCGCCCTCGACGACGACGCCCGTGAGTACCACGGTCCGTATCGCTCGTACGACCTCGTCAAGGAAGCGACCGTCGCGCTGGGCGTCGTCGTCCTGCTCACGGTGGTGCTCAGCATCCTCTTCTCCTCCCCCGACGAACGGTCGACGACGATCCAGAGCTGGTCGCGCAGCGCCCCGGTCGATTTCGTCACGACCGCACTGAGCGAGCTGGACGGAACAAGCGACACCGCCACCTACGGACCGCCCTACAACAGTGCATCGAGCGGCCAGCACGTGCTCTTCGTCCACCTCGCCAAATGGTTCGGGATCGCGCATCCGATCAACGCGGCCAAGGATGACGTGATCGACCCGCTGCGCTCGATCGCGAACGATCCCCGGCTGCAGGCGGCGGTGAGCCGGTACCAGGCAGCGTCGGTCCACACACGGGATGTGTGGGTGTCCGCCTACGCCAGGGCGCTCCAGCACGCTTCGAACACCGCCGCGGGCGTCAGTGCCATCGCCGGCGCGGGCGCCGGTCCGCTGCCCGTGATGATGAGATCCGAGCTCACCTTTGCTCAGAGCGGCGGGCTCGACGGCGCTCTGCTCACCAGCCGGCAGTTCTACTCGACCGACTACACCAAGATCTTGATGTTCCTGGCCGACGGCGGCTTCCTGGCCAGCCGTGCCCAGGCGGAGCATCTGCTTGGCACCCAGTGGGGAATGATGAACGAGACCGGCAGCTACCCGGGACAGGGCTGGCTCTGGCTCTACACCTTCTGGTACCAGGTCAAGCCGTTCTCGACCTCGGCGAACGCGGACATCCTCGTCATGGTCGTGATGGGGGTCATGAGTCTCGCGTTCGTGCTGGTCCCATTCATCCCCGGTGTCCGTGACCTTCCGCGCGCACTCCCGGTATACCGCCTGATCTGGCGCGAGCACTACCGGCACAGCGCCAAGGTGTAACGCGAGCAGGCCCTACGCGGCCTCCATCGCCTTGCCGACACCGGCAGCCATCTCGTCGACGTTCATCACCGGCTCAAACGAGATCTGCGCGTCGAGGCCCATGAAGAACGGCTCCGCCGCCGACGGAATATCACTGGACTCCTTCATATCGAAGAAGATCAGGCCAGTGCGCATCCCATCCTCGGAGGTGAAGTACGCTGCCTCCGCGTTGAGGAGGGCCAGCGCCTTTCCCACGATCTCCGGCAGGCTCCCGTTCTTGATCGCCGCGTTTCCCGCCGCAGTCGGGATCTTGACCTTCATCAGCGTCCTCATCCTCGGCCTCCTCGGTTGGTTGAGAGTCGGATAAGCGCTCCTCCTCGACAAGGAGGGGCTGTGTAACTAAAAAGGGCGTCGGGCACGTGCAGCCGGTCGAACACCAGTCACGATCACACTCACCGGTCCCTCCCTCTCTGCTTCCCGCGTGGCTGGGCCAGCCACGTCACGCTACCCGATCGTGCGCACGCGTGGGAGAAGTATCCGAGCGCCGCGGCCGGCAACGGGTCACCGGCGCTCACATCACTGGGAAAGGACGCCTGCAGGTGTCCGCATCCTCGACAGTCAGTACCAGTCGGGCCGACAGCGGGCCCGCTTGGCGGTCGTCGTGAGAGTGCTCTCACCTGGTCTGTCGCTGCGGCTGGGTTGGATGGCGCGAACCCCTAGCCTTGGCCGAGATGCGCTGGTCCCGGCGGCTTGCTGGTGTTGCACTCTCGGTCCTGCTTGGTGGTTGCGGCGCGGCCTCTCCGAGCGGCCGCCGTCTGTTCGGGCGTGACTGCGGTGCGTGCCACACGCTGTCGGGGATCGACTCTCCCTCCCACCAGGGGGGCGACCTGCTTGGGGTGAAGCTCAGCCGGACGGTGCTCCTGCAATTCATGCATGAGATGCCGGTGCGTCCGCCGCCGAGCAGCTCACAGCTGCGCGCGGTCGCGGACTACATCCTGTCCGTCCAGTCTCAGCGGCCGTGAATCGGTACCAGCTCGCCGACATCGGCGAGGGTCGCGGCCGATCGGGTGAGCCCACCGGCGACGACGATGCCACCGCCGACGGCGACGACTCCGGCATCGGACAGCGGTTGCGGCAGGCGTCCCGCGCCATGGACCGCTCCGGTCAATGGGTCGATTGCCCACACTCTCGCGGTTTGTGCGTCCAGCGCGTCGCCGCGCCCACCGACCAGGTAGACGGTCGAGCCGATCGTCGCCGCTCCACCATGGGTGATCGGCTGCGGCAACCTGCCGATTCGCCGTAGCTGTTCGGTGGCGGGATCGAAGCTGTAGATCGCGTCGCTTGCGCGAACCGGCGTCGATCCACCGATGATGATCAGCCGTCCCGCGGCGGCAGCGACCGCCGCATAGCGAAGCCCCACGGGAAGTTGCGCCACCACCTTGACCTGTGCGCCGGGCCGCCACGCGAGGATTGTGTTCTTCCAGCTCGTACCGTCGAAGCCGCCGACCACGTATGCCCGCCCATCAAGCTGCGCGACGGCGACATCCGACTGGGCGCTCGGCAGCGAGCCGGCTGCTCCAATGGCTCCGTTCGCCGGATCGAAGCTCACGATGTGGTCGAGCTCCGAGTACGAGCCGCCGCCGAACACGTACACAGTGCCGCCAAGCGCCGCCGCCTGGGCGTCGTGCTGAGCGATCGGCAGGGAAGCGTTGCGTGTGACGCCGTGCAGATTGGCAATCTCGATCCCCGCAGTCGATGTGTCGGTCGCGTCGAGCCCGCCGAGCAACGCAAACCGGCCACCTCCCAGCGGTGCACTCGCGGGATCTCGCAGCGGTGCCCCGAGTGCGAACAACCGCCGGTAGGTCAGTCTCACCGGTGTCGTCGCCCTGCGACGGGATCTCTGTGTGCGGGTCCGATGCGGGACCGAAGACGAGCCCGGCGGCGAGGTCTTATGCGAGCTGCCACCGCAGCCGGAGAGCGCTCCGACGGTGGCCACCGCGGCGACAGTGAGCAGTGTGTTGAGCCGAGCAGGAACGCGCGTCAGACTAGCCCCGAGATCGCAGTTTGCGTCGCAGCCATGAAGACTCTCACGCTCCTCCTACCAAGGTTTCAGCGTGCGCGGGCAATCCTTGGCACATGCGCGTTCGACGACGTTTGTGCCTCCTCCCAGCCTGCGGGGTGCTGTTGAGCGCATGCGGGGCGAGCCATCACTCAGCCTCCTCGACGTCAACGTCCGTGCGCACCTCCTCCACCGCGACCGTCGCGGGTGGAGGCCGGCGCGCCACGACACCGCGCAGCGGACCGATCGACGTCTACGCGGGGGCCCGCGCCGGAGACCTCAGCCGCGCGGTGCGTGGCGATCCGGCGCTCGTCTATGTGCCCAACAGCGACAGCAACACCGTCGACGAGATCAGCCAGCGCACGTTCAAGATCGTCCGCCAGTTCTCGACCGGGGCACTGCCCCAGCACGTCACCCCCTCCTACGACCTCAAGACGCTGTACGTCGACAACGACGTGGGCAACACCCTGACACCGATCAATCCACGCACCGGTCTTCCCGGCAAACCGATCCCGGTCGAGGACCCCTACAACCTGTATTTCACTCCCGATGGGCGATTTGCGATCGTGGTCGCCGAGCGCCTGAAACGTCTCGACTTCCGTAATCCCAGGACCATGCGCATGGTGCACTCACTGTCGGTCCCCATGTGCTACGGCGTCGACCATATGGATTTCTCGGCGAACGGGCTCTACGCGTACGCGAGCTGCGAGTTCAACGGGAACATGATCGAGGTCGATCTGAAGACCCAACGCGTCGTACGGACGCTCACCCTCAAGGGCGGAAGTGCCTCCCCTCAGGACGTCAAGCTCTCGCCGGACGGACGCGTGCTCTACGTCGCCGACCAACTCAACGGCGGCCTCTGGGAGATCGATCCACGGCGCTTCAAGGTGATCGGCTTCCTCCCCACCGGCGCCGGCGCCCACGGCCTCTATCCGAGCCGGAACACCAAGGAGCTGTATGTGTCAAACCGGCAAGCGGGCTCCGTCTCGGTCGTCAGCTTCAAGACGCGCCAGGTCGTGGCCACCTGGCAGCTGCCCCAGCCGGCGAGCCCGGACATGGGTGGCGTGTCGGCGGACGGCCGGACGCTGTGGCTGAGCGGGCGCTACAACGCCGTGGTGTACGCGATCAACACCGCCAACGGTCATCTGCGGGCGACCATCCCCGTCGGCGAGGGCCCCCACGGCCTGTGCGTCTGGCCCCAGCCCGGACAGTATTCCCTGGGGCACACCGGGATCACCCGCTGATCAGGGAGGTGCGGGACGTCATTCAGTCATCACGCGCGCAGAATAGCCCGGCGCCGCCAGAGGAGCCCATGCTCGATCGAGTGGTCAATCGCGTGCCTTCGACCGGACGACGCGGAGCGGCTCGTGGGGCAGCCGGCCGATCGGCCGCGTGCATGGCGGTGAGCGGGCGGCGTGGGAGCTCGCGGCGACCGGAACACGCTGCGCGTCTTTCACGACGGAGCGCTGTCCCGGTCGGCCGTCGAGGCGGTCGCCGCCGACGAGGCGCGGCGGCCGGCACCATCGAGCTTGACCGCTCACGGAGACGGGTTCGATCCCCTCGGATGCGAGCCTCGACCTGGGCGGTCTCGGCAAGGGCTGGATCGAGAATCGGGTCGCGGCCATCGTCTCGTCGCGCAAGCCGCGTTGGCGCATCACCTCATCGATCCGTGTACCGGGGCGCCGGGGCCGAGCGTCCATGCCACCGTGGTGGCCGAGGACGCCGTGACCGCGGATGTCACCGCCAAGCTGCTTGCGCTCCGTCCCGCCCGCCTCGCCCGTGTAACGGTCCCGCGCTGCTCCAGAGCGACAGTGAGAACGGCCACGGGAGCTCAGCGGCGGTTCACGAGTGGCGCGACGATGGTCCACCGGTGAGGATTCTCACGTTGGTCTTACACCGTTCTGAGCGGCCACGATTACCGTGACACCAATGAATAGGGATCACCAGCACCGTCGTAGCGGGGCTCAGGTGCGTCGTGACGCACTGCTGGCGAGGGTGACGCGCACGCGCTGGCTGTCCGGCGCCGCTGCCGCAGCTCTCAGCGTCGGGTTGGCGGGACTCGTCGGCGCGCTCGCCCCGGGCCGCTCCTCCGCGAAGACCCGTGAACGCGGCTCCGCCGAGACGGTGGCTGCCCGCGCCCGCCTCACCCCCTCGATGCCGCCTGCCGCTGACGCCGCTCAACTCGGTCTGCAGCCACCGGGGAGCGCCCCCCAGTCACCACCGACGGCGCCGGCCTCGCAGTCGCAGCCCGCGCCGTCAACCCCGGCCCCGGTCTCTGGCGGCTCGTGAGCGCGACGGCAACGTTTCCCGCACTCGGGAGCACGGCCGTCGTCATCACCGCCGAAGCCGACCTGCCCGAGGCCTGCGCCGCCGTCGCTGCCGTGACGGACGAGTTCGACGCCGCGTGCTCGCGCTTTCGCGAGGACTCCGAGCTGATGACGCTGGAGCGCGCGGCCGGACGCCCGATCCTGGTCTCGCGCACGCTGCTCGACGCCCTGCAGGTCGCAGTGCGGGCCGCGGTGCTCACCGACGGCGACGTCGACCCCACCCTCGGCGCGGCGCTGGTGGATCTCGGCTACGACCGCGACTTTGCGGCGGGACTTGGTGACGAATCCGGGAGGACGCAGCGCCATGACGACTCGGCCACCGCGGGCAGGCGGCGCGCGCCGTCCCTGCCGCGACTCGGCGCGGTCCCGGGCTGGCGGACGATCCGAATCAGCCCCGAGGCGTCGACAGTGACGGTGCCCCGCGGTATCCAGCTCGACCTCGGCGCGACGGCGAAGGCGCTGGCGTCCGACCGCGCCGCCGCTGCCGCGTCGCGGGCGACCGGCGGAGCCGGTGTCCTCGTCGCCCTCGGTGGCGACATCGCCGTCTCCGGCGTCGCTCCCGAGGGTGGATGGCGCGTCCGCGTCACCGACGACCACCGCGCGGGGGTCGAGGCGCCGGGGCAGTGGGTCACGGTCCTCGATGGAGGCCTGGCGACCTCCAGCACCGTCGTCCGTCGTTGGCACCACAAGGGAGAGCAGGTCCATCACCTGCTCGATCCGAGCAGCCGGCGTCCGGTGAGCGGTGGGTGGCGGACTGTGAGCGTTGCCGCGAGGAGTTGCGTGGATGCGAACATCGCAACTACCGCGGCAATCGTCCGCGGCCGGCGAGCGCCAGAGTGGCTCGAGTCGCTCGGCCTGCCGAGCCGACTGGTCAGCGACTCCGGGGACTCGCTCCATCTCGCCGGATGGCCGTCCGCAGGCGACGACCTCACGCCGGTTCGGACTGGAGGGATGGTCGCGTGATCCTGCTCCAGGCGGCAGCGGGGACATCGCGGGTCTACTGGTTCCTGACCCGGGGCACCGGGGCAGTGGCACTCGTGCTGCTGACGGTGAGCGTCGTCCTCGGGCTGCTCGGGACGTTGCGCGTGTCGGGCGCTCGCTGGCCGCGCTTCGCGATCGAGGCAGCGCACCGCGACGTCTCGTTGCTCGTCCTCGCGGTCCTCGCCGTGCACATCGTCACCACCGTGCTGGACAGTTTCGCTCCGATCGCACTCACCGCCGCCGTGATCCCGTTCATCTCGAGCTACCGGCCGCTCTGGCTCGGGCTGGGCGCGCTCTCGTTCGATCTGCTGCTGGCGGTGGTGATCACGAGCCTGGCCAGACGCCGGCTGGGCTACGCGCGCTGGCGCCTCGTGCACTGGCTCGCCTATGCAAGCTGGCCCGTCGCGGTGCTCCACGGGCTCGGCACCGGAAGCGACACTCGGCTCTGGTGGATGCTCCTGCTCACCGCCGCCTGTGTGGCAGCCGTCGCGGCGGCCGTCGCTGCGCGGCTCGCGCAGGCCGAGCGGACGTTCCGAGGGGTCCAGATCCCAGGGATGGCCGTCTGCGCCGGCGTCGTCGTCGGGATCGCGGTCTTCACGTTCGCGGGTCCGCTGCAACGCGGATGGGCGCGCCGCTCCGGGACCCCGTCGCCGCTGCTGGCCCACCCGACCGCGCACCTCAGCCGGGTGAGCGCGGCACGCACCACCAACCCGCCAGCCCACACTCGACCACTCCGGCCGTTCACGGCCGGACTGCGTGGTCAGCTGACGCAGAGCAACACCTCGATGGGCGCGATCGTCAACATCTCAGTCGACCTGTCGGGCGGGGCCCACGGTCGGCTGCGTGTCCGTCTCGGCGGGACGCCGCTCGCCGGCGGCGGGCTGTCGATGACCGGCAGCCAAGTCGATCTGATCGTTCACGGGTACCCCGCTGTCTTCGCCGGAAGGATCGTGGCGCTGCAGGGAGCCGCCTTCCTCGCCCGCGTCCGAAGCGCGACCGGGGCAGCGCTCACCCTCCACGGTCAACTGGCGATCGATCGGCAGACGCAAGCGGTCACTGGCCAGGTCCGGGCGACCCGATGACCGGCCCGCAGCAGACCGTACGAGAGGCGGGACCGATCGGGCTGCCCCGGCTGCTCGCGGGGCTGGACACCGACGGCACGAGGATGGCAATGTCCGAGCACGCCGACAGGTACGGCCCATTGCCCGCGATTTCTGCCCTCGAGCTGATCAAGCTCGTGGACCGCAGTGGCCTGCGCGGTCGCGGCGGCGCCGGCTTCCCAACCGCGGTGAAGCTGCGCGCGGTCGCCGGACGGCGGCGCCCGATCGTGATCGTCAACGGATCGGAGACCGAGCCGGCCAGCGCCAAGGACCGCTTCCTGCTCTCGCGGCTGCCACATCTCGTCTTCGATGGGGCAGCCCTCGCCGCGCGGGCGGTCGGTGCGCCACAAGCGATCATCCGGATCGGCGATCGCCGGATTCGGGTGTTGGGGGCACTGGAATCGGCCCTAGCAGAGCGGATGGACGGCGACCGCTTCGAGGTCGTTGCGGGTCCTGAGGAATACGTGGCCGGTGAGGAGACGGCGGTTATCCATCACCTCGAGAGCGGAGTCGCCAAGCCGACCTTCGTGCCGCCGCGGCCGTACGAGCGCGGTCTCCACGGCCGTCCGACGCTCGTGCAGAATCCGGAGACCCTCGCGCAGCTGGCGCTCATCGCGCGCTTCGGGCCCGACTGGTTCCGCGAGTCCGGCTCCGAGGCTGACCCGGGCTCGATGTTGGTGACGATCTCAGGGGCGGTGGCCGCGCCAGGCGTCTACGAAGTTGCACTCTGTACCCCTTTGCCCGACGTGCTCAAGGCCGCGGGAGGGGCGATTGAACCGGTGCAGGCGCTGCTCATCGGCGGGTACTTCGGCACGTGGATCGCAGCCGAGCGCGCCCGGACCCTCCGCCTGTCACGCGCAGACCTGCAACTGGTTGGGGGCGGGCTCGGCTCGGGGGTCGTCATCGCGCTTGGCGAGACCGCGTGCGGGCTGCACGAGACGGCTCGGATCATCGGTTACCTCGCTGATCAGTCGGCGGGCCAGTGCGGGGCGTGCGTCAACGGGCTCGCCGCGATCGCACAGTCGGTCGAGGCGCTGGCCGAGGGGGAGGCGCATCCGCATGAGCTGGCGCGGCTGAAGCGCTGGACCGAGGACGTGCGCGGCCGCGGGGCTTGTCACCACCCGGACGGCGCCGCCAGGTTCGTTCAGAGCGCCATCGCGGTGTTCTCACACGAGTTCGAGCGTCACCGGCGCGCGCAGTGCACGGCACGGCCCGCAGGGCTGCCGATCGGTGAGCCACGGTGAGCGCGCGCCTTCGCATCAACCCGATCATGTGCGATGGCCATGCGTTCTGCGCGGATCTCCTCCCGGAGCTGATTCGCCTGGATGACTGGGGTTACCCGATCATCGTCGAGCCCGAGGTCCCGCCCGATCTCCTCGCACTGGCGCGGCGAGCTGCGATCGCCTGCCCGACACTCGCGCTCCTGCTCGACGATGACGGGCGCTGAGAGCAGCGCTCGGGCACACGATCCCTTGCCTTGACGGCTATCGGGTCCAGACCGCGTACTGGCCGGTCAGGGCGAGCGCGATGGCGAGCCCGGTCACCAGCGAGACGACGAGCGCCGCGGCTCGAGGCCACCCGCCTCGCAGGGTGGCCGCCGGACTCCGGGGCCGACCGCGAGACAGCGCCGCCGCCGGTGATGCGAGGAGGTCGCGGCGCGTACCGGCTGCGTCGGAGAGCACGTCGACGGTCTCGGGCAGATGACCGAGAACATGAACGGCAGTCACCACGATCCAGGCGATGAAGCTGACCTTGTGGAGCTCCCCCAGCGGCTGGCGTGAGCTCGGGCCGAGCAGCAACAACGCGATCCCGGTGCCGAACACCGCAAGAGTGAAGAACACAACGATCGGCGCGAGCCCGCGGAGCAGTGGCAGGGGCGGCCCCTTGGCACGGTAGGCGTGGTCGGCGGTGTAGTACCGCAGAAACCGGTAACCCGTGCTGGCCAGCTTGAGCGCGACCGGCCCGAGCAGCAGAAGGCCAAGGAACAGGTGTAGCCACAGCAGCCGGCCGATGCCGACAATCGTCACACCGAGTCCCGCGAAGAGCACGACGAGCAGAAGCCCGGTGAGCACGGTGAGTCGCTCGTTGCCGTCCGTGCCTCCGCCGAGCAACCCGCCCCGCCGGGGTCCGTTCACTCCCGGCGGCCGACCAGGACCAGAGCCGGATCGTGACCGACCCACCGCGCCCCGATCAGGCAAGGGCGGTTTACGGCTTTCCCGTCGGGGCTGGTCGGTCATCCTCGAAGTAGAGGATGCGAGCTCAGGCTTTGGATGAGCTCACCTGGAGATGAGAAACCTCTCTCTCTCGCTGCCGCAGCGATGCCGGGACATCTCGCGATCGGGGCCAAGGCCCGGAACGACTGAAGTCCCTGATTGACAGGGACTTCGTAGAGCCCTCGCACGGACTCGAACCGTGGACCCCTTCCTTACCATGGAAGTGCTCTACCAACTGAGCTACGAGGGCGCTCCTACCGGGAGCGTATCGGGTCGAAGGCGTGGCCGGCCACGACCCGGCGCCGGGCGCTCGTGAGAGGCCCGGCCCGGCTCAGTGGCGGGGGCAGGATTCGAACCTGCGAAGGCAGTGCCGCGCGGTTTACAGCCGCGTCCCTTTGACCGCTCAGGAACCCCGCCGGGGGCGGTCAGTGTAGCGACGAGCCGGTGTCGAGCAGCGCCCGATCTCGCACCCACGACCGCCGGCAGCACGGTGTGCGAGAAACCGATCGCAGGTAAAGCCTGATCTCGCACCCACGACCGTCTTCAGCTCCGTGTGCAGGATCAACGCCACGGACTGCGCACAACTCCGCACTCGCCGCCAAGGTGCCCGGAACGTGGGTGGAAGGCCTCGAACCGCGTGCGACGGCGTTCAGGCGGCGCAGCAGTCGACCACCCAGCCGCGACCCCATGAGGATCCGTCTCGCCCGGCCGGCCCCGGTGGGCCGGCCGAACGTGCCCCTCTCCCCTTCCGCAGGGTTAGGAGGCGTCCCGGAGGCGCTGGGCCTCGGGCAGCGCCTCGAGCTTCTTGAGCGTGTGGTTCTCGATCTGGCGGATGCGCTCGCGGGTGACGTTGAAGGCGCGGCCGACCTCCTCGAGCGTGAACGGGCGCTCGCCGGTCAGGCCGAAGCGCATCTCGATCACCTCGCGCTCGCGCTCGGGGAGCGCGGCCAGCGCCCGGCGGAGGTTCTCGCGCCGCAGCCGCTCGGCGGCCATCTCGAACGGCGACTCCGCCGTCTGGTCCTCGACGAAGTCGCCGAGCGAGGAGTCGTCCTCCTCGCCGATCGGCTTCTCCAGCGAGATCGGCTGCTGGGCCAGGCGCAGGACGTCACGCACCTCGCGCACGCCGCACTCGAGCTCGCGGGCGATCTCCTCGGGGGTCGGCTCGCGGCCGAGCTGCTGCACGAGCTGGCGCTCGACGTGGATCACCTTGTTGAGCTTCTCGACCATGTGGACCGGAATGCGGATCGTCCGCCCCTTGTCCGCGATCGCCCGTGTGACCGCCTGACGGATCCACCAGGTCGCGTAGGTCGAGAACTTGTAGCCGCGGCGGTAGTCGAACTTCTCGACCGCGCGGATCAGGCCCATCGACCCCTCCTGAATGAGATCCAGGAAGGTGAGGCCGCGGCCGAGGTAGGACTTGGCAATCGACACGACGAGACGGAGATTCGCCTCGATCATGTGGCGCTTGGCGTCCATGTCGCCGCGTTCGATGCGTCGCGCCAGCTGCACCTCCTCCTCGGCGGTCAGCAGCTCCACGCGCCCGATCGAGCGCAGGTAGAGACGCAGCGAGTCGAGCGAGGGCTCGACGGTCAGATCCAGCTCCACGCGACGACGTGCACCGCCGTCGTCCTCGGAGTCGGACTCGCTTCCCTCGGGCGTGCGGCGGCCGGCGCCCGCCTCGACGGTGGAGCCCTCTGAGCGCGCCAGTCGCCCGTCGGCGCCGACGACTGCGATGCCCTGCTCGTCCAGGTAGGCGTGCAGCTCCTGCACCTGCTCCTTGGTGACCTCGATCTCCTCCAGGCAGGCCTCGATGTCGGAGAAGCGCACGACCCCTCGCTCCTGGGCCTCCGCGATCAACGGCCGCAACTCGTCGAGCTCGGCGATCGGGGTCTCACCGGACAGGAGGACGATCTCGTCAACAACGCTCACGGGCGCCCTCGGCTCTCTCTCGTCAATTGCCTCGAGACCGCCTCGGCGAACCGAGGCGGTCTCCTCTCTCTCCCTCGTAACGCTTGCTACGAGGTAGCGAGGTTTAGCACAAAGGACCGGATCGCAACACCCCAGGACGAGGTCGATCGCGCGCCGCTCTACCCTTCACCGGGAGATGACCGAGAACGCCACCATCACCCCCCTCGACGACGTCCAGGCCCGCCGCCCGGGCCTCGCCCTCAGCCTCTCGCGCGTCGGCGTCACCGGCGTGGAGAAGGTGATCCGGATGCGCACTGCGGTGGGCGAGCAGTTGTTCTCCGCCCGGTTTGAGTGCGTGATCGAGCTTGGACGCCTGCAGAAGGGCGCCCACATGTCGCGGTTCGAAGAGGTCGTCAACGAGTCGATCGGCGAGGTGGTGCTCGGCCAGGCCTCGTTCACGGTCGAGGGCCTCGCCGAGCGGATCGCCCAACTGGTCCGCGACCGGCAGGGCGCCAACCGCGCCGAGGTGAACGTCGAGGCGCGCTTCCCGGAGCACAAGCCCGCGCCGGTCTCCGGGATCGAGACGCAGGAGATCTACACGCTGCACGGCGTCGCGGTGGCGACCGAGCGCGGTACCCGCCGCGTGACCGGCGTCACCGCTCAGGGGATGACCGCCTGCCCGTGCGCGCAGGAGCTCGTCGCCGCCAGCGCCTCGCGCAACCTCGCCGAGCAGGGCTACGGCACCGCCGAGATCGAACGGATCCTGGAGGCGGTGCCGGTCGCGACCCACAACCAGCGCGGGCTGGGCACGCTGCACATCGGCTGCCCGGAAGGGTGCGACACCGCGATCGACGCGAGCGCGCTGCTCGCGATCGTCGAGCAATCGATGTCATCGGAGATCTATGAGCTGATGAAGCGCTCCGACGAGGGACACGTGGTCGAGAAGGCCCACCGGCGGCCGCGGTTCGTCGAGGACTGCGTGCGCGAGATGATCCGCGGGGTCGTCGAGACGTTCGGCGAGCTCGAGCCGACAGCGTTCGTCTCGGCGCGTCAGGAGAACCTCGAGACGATCCACCAGCACAACGTCGTGGCCGAGCGATTCGGCACTCTCGCCGAGATCCGCGAGGAGCTGGCGGGCAACCCGCCGGCCCGGCACACCTCACTCCAGGCCTGGCTCGCGGCCACCGCCGCCTGACGCGGACGTCCCCGCGGGGCCGCGTGCAGCGGCGCGCTTCTCGGCGGCCAGTTCCGCAAGCCGCCGGCGCAAGCCGAAGAAGTAGTCGGCTCCCGACAGGACCGTGATCACCACCGTCGCGTAGACGATCACATCGACGACCACCGGGCGCGAGCGGATCGCGATCAGGCAGATCACCATCAGCACCTGCGAGGCGGTCTTCAGCTTGCCGAGCTGGCTGGCGGGGATCACGATCCCCTGCTGGGCCCCGACCCCGGCCCGCAGCACCGTGACCGCGAACTCACGGGCGATGATCACCATCGCCACCCATGCCTGGAGCCGTCCGACCGAGACGAGCACGACGAGCGCCGCGATGATCAGCAGCTTGTCGGCGATTGGGTCCATCAGCTTCCCGAAGTTCGTCACGGAGTTCCTCGCACGCGCGAGGTAGCCGTCGATCGCATCGGTGAGCGACGCGACGGCGAACACGATCGCGGCGAGCAGATCGCCCGAGCCGGTCTTCTCGAGCAACGCGACGACGAGCACCGGCACGAGCAGAATCCGCACCACGGTGAGCACGTTGGGAACGTTGAGCGGAACCATTGCCGTGAACGCTACCCGGCACGGGCCGTCGGACCCGCACGCCGGTGTGCGAACCCCCCGGCCGGGGGCGCGCGATCGCTGCCGGTATGTTTCGCCGATGATCGACGGACCGGCCGTGATCACGGCGCTGCGCCAGACGGATGATCGCTCGGGCGGCCGTCGCGAGGCCTGGACCGACCTCTGGGCGACCGAGCGGGCCCTGCTCGACACGCGCGCTCGCGAGGCCGCGGACGACGCCGGGCTGATCGTGGAACGCGACGCGTTCGCCAACACCTGGTACGTGCTGCCCGGCCGCCGGCCCGGGACGGTGCTCGTCTCGAGCCACAGCGACTGCGTGCCCGGGGGCGGCTGGCTCGACGGGATCCTAGGGGTGCAGGCCGGCCTCGGGGTGCTCGCCGCGGTCGCGCGCGCGGATCGTGAGGCGGCCGGCCCGGACCGGCCGACGCTCGCCGTCGTCGATTGGGCCGACGAGGAGGGCACCCGCTTCGGCCGCTCACTGCTCGGCTCCTCGGCGGCCACCGGAGCGCTCACCTGCTCAGAGCTCGACGCGCTCACCGCCGGCGACGGTACGCCGGCCCCGCAGGTCGTCGCTCCCTACGGGTTCGATCCCGATGCGCTCGGCACGCCGAGCCCGAGGCTTGCCGACGTGACCGCGGCGATCGAGCTCCACATCGAGCAGGGGCCGGTGCTCGCGCGTGAGCACCGCACGGCCGCCGCCGTCGCCGGCTGCCTCGGCGTCCGCCGGCGCCGGATCACGTTCAGCGGCACCGCGGGTCATGCCGGAGCGCTGCCGATGGCCGACCGCCACGACCCGGCGCGCGCGGCCGCCGTGTTCATCGCCGAGACGATGGACGCGGCGCAGCGCCGCGGCGGGATGGCGACCGTCGGCGAGCTCGCCAGCGAGCCCGCGTTCATCACCGCGGTCCCCGCGGTGTGCCGTGCGAGCCTCGATCTCCGCCACGCCGACCGCGAGCAGCTCGAGACGCTCGACGCCCACGTCACCGCACTGCTCGACGAGTCGCGCTGCACCGCCGACTGGAGCGAGGTCTACCGCTCAGACCCGGTCGACTTCGACCCGAAGCTCATCGCCGCCGCGATCGAGAGCGTCGGCGGCGGCGAGCCGCTGCGCTCCGGACCGTTGCACGACAGCGCCTCGCTCGCCCGGGCGGGAGTACCCACGGTGATGCTGTTCGCCCCCTCGATCGCCGGGGTGAGCCACGCGCGTGCAGAGGACACCGCCGAGGTCGACCTGCTCGCCGCCCTTGACGCGCTCGGCCGGCTCGCCGGCCGGCTGCTCGGCGACCGCTGACGTGATCGACCCTCATTTCGTGCTGCTGGGCATGGCGTTCAGCCTCGCCGGCTCGGCGGCCTATTGCAGGGCGATGCTCCAGGGCCGCGCGCAGCCGAACCGCGTCAGCTGGATGCTGTGGGCGCTCGCGCCGCTGGTCGCGTTCGCGGCCGAGATCTCGGAGGGCGTCGGCCTGCCGTCGGTGCTCACCCTGTCGGTCGGCGTGGGCCCGCTCTGCGTGTTCCTCTGCTCCTTCGCGGTGCGCACCGGCCGCTGGCAGATCGGCGCCGTCGACATCGCCTGCGGCGTGCTGTCGCTCTGCGCGATCGCACTGTGGGCGATCTCGGGTCGTGGCAGCACCGCGATCGCGCTGTCGATCGCGGCCGACGCGCTCGCCGCGATCCCCACGGTGCGCAAGGCGATCGGCGCGCCTGACACCGAGAACCCGCTCCCGTATCTCGCGGGCATCGCCAACGCCACGATCACCCTGTTCACGATCCGCCACTGGAGCTTTGCCACGGCGGGCTTCCCGGTCTACATCCTCGTGATCGCCACGGTCCTCTACGCATTGGCTCGGCGGAGCACGCACAATGGAGAGCGATGCGCGCCGTCGTCCTCGAGCGCCCGGGAGAGCCCCTCGTCCTGACCGAGCGACCGGAGCCGAGCCCGGCGGAGGGGCAGGTGCGGATCCGGATCTCCGCGTGCGCGGTGTGCCGCACCGACCTGCACCTGCGCGACGCCGAGATCGAGGCTCCGCGGCTGCCGGTCGTGCTCGGCCATCAGATCGTGGGCAGAACCGACGACGGCCGGCGCGTCGGCGTCCCGTGGCTCGGCTGGACCGACGGCGACTGCCGCTACTGCCGCTCGGGCCGCGAGAACCTGTGCGAGCACGCCCGCTTCACCGGACGCGACATCGACGGAGGGTTCGCCGAGCTGACCGTGGCCGACGAGCGGTTCTGCCTGGAGATCCCAGACGGGATCAGCGACGTGCAGGCGGCCCCGCTGCTGTGCGGTGGGCTGATCGGCTACCGCGCCTACCGGATGGCCGGGGATCCGCGCCGGCTCGGGCTCTACGGCTTCGGCTCCGCGGCCCACCAGATCTGCCAGGTCGCCGTGCACCACGGCCGCGAGGTGTACGCGTTCACGCGCCCCGGCGATGAGCGCGGGCAGCGGTTCGCCCACTCGCTCGGGGCACACTGGGCAGGCCCGTCGGACGAGGCACCCCCGCACCAGCTCGACGCGGCGATCATCTTCGCCTCGGCGGGTCCGCTCGTGCCTACCGCACTGCGAGCGCTCGCCCCGGGCGGAACCGTCGTCTGCGCGGGGATCCACATGACCGAGATCCCGGCGTTCGCCTACGAGGATCTCTGGCACGAGCGCACGATCCGCTCGGTGGCGAACCTCACCCGCGAGGACGGCCGTGAGTTCCTGGCGCTCGCGCCGCGGGTTCCGGTCCACACGACGGTCAGCGAGTACCCACTGGATCAGGCCGAGCGCGCGCTCGCCGACCTGCGCCGCGGGGCGTTCAGCGGCTCCGCGGTGCTCGTCATCTGAGCCGAGTCCTCAGCCGTCGTCGAAGAGGCCCTCCAGGGGACCGAGCAACCGGCGAGAGCGCCGCGACACGCCAGGGAGAGCCAGCAGGTGATGACTCGGCGGGCGACCCGCACGCCGGCGCTCGAGCTGGTCGGACGCGATCGGACGGAAGCGCCGGTCGATCACCTCGTGTGGCGATTCGTCCGCGATGACCTCCGGATCGACGTCGAGGTGCTCGGCCCACAGCCGCACGCGGGTGTCGCGCGCCAGCTGGGCGTCGTTGGTGCAGACGTTCATCTCGGTGTCATTCAGCAGCGAGTGGGCGTTCAGGTTCGCCGAGCCGACCGTCAGCCAGCGGTCGTCGACGATCCCGACCTTGGCGTGCACGTAGAGCGGATCCTCGCGCTCGCCGCTGAGCGATCGCAGCGTCGCGGCGAGCAGCCGCGAGTTGCCGGCGTCGGCGTCGACGAGCCGCCCGAGCTGGCCGCGCGTGTCGTCGTGGCCGTTGTTGGCCTTGGCCGGCAGGACGAGCAGGAGGCGGAACTCCTCGGCCGGGGGATCACTCAGCTTGCCGGCGAGCAGCTCGACGATCTCCGGAGACCACAGGAACTGGTTCTCCAGATAGATGTGGGACCGCGCCGAGCGGAGCGCGCGAACGTAGCTCTCGAGGACGCGGAACTCCCCGTCGGGCAGCCGGTCGTACATGCCCTCGGCGACCGTGCGCACGACCTGGACGGTGTGCTCGCCACAGGCCGCGACATCGTCCGGTGCAGCGAGCTCCTCGCCGGTGACCTCGGCCCAGCGCAACGCGAAGTGCGCCGCGACGTCCGCGACCGCGGGGCCGCGCAGGCATGTGCCGACATCATGCCAGCCCAGGCGCCGGCGCGCGGGATGGCCGCGGGCGTCGTTGCGGTCGCCGCCGAAGTCCGTCATGTCGATCCCGCCGACGAACGCCATGCGCCCGTCAATGATCACCGCCTTCTCGTGATGGCAGTGAAACGGGTGCTCGCGCGGATCGATCTGGCAGACGATCTTGGTCTGCCGCGTGAGGCGCTCGACGTCCGCGGCGACCTCCGCGCGGGTCGGATGGAAGACTGGGACCGGGGCGCCGGCCCACACGAGGACGCGGACGTCCACGCGCTCGGCCACTTCGGCGAGAAGCGCGCCGAGCACCACCGGCCGCTCGCCGCGCACCAGCTCGAAATGCGGCGCGATGTGCCATCCCATGATGTGCACCGAGTGGCGCGCCCCTCCGATCGCCTCCGCGATCGCGGCCATCGCCTCCTCGCCGTCGATGAGCACCTGCAGATGACAGCCGTCGCGCGGGCTTGGCTCGCCGACGGCCCAGAGCCCCTCGCCCTCCGGCTGCATGGCGTGCGCCCGCCCGAGCCGGCGCAGCCGCCAGGCGTGCTTGTGGCGGACCGCGGCCTCGATCGCGTCGCCGACCCCGGCGTCGACTCGGTCCTTCCACGGCATGTCCGCGCTCACGATTCCATCTTCGCCGATCGCGGCCGACAGAAGGATGAGAATGCGCGACGGCGCTCAGCGCAGGCCGTCCCCCGCGCCGAACACCTGCCGGGCGTAGGCGACGACCTCGGGATCGATCCCGCCGCGACTCAAGTCAGCCGGGTCCTCGCTGCTCCACATCCGCCCCAGCGAGGCCGCCATGTCGGGCTCACCGCCGGTGAACAGCCCGACCAGCTCGCGCGCGTGCGCGCGCACGTGATCGAGCGACGGATCTCCGGGGTCGACGCCGGCGGACCGCGCCTCGCCCAGCGTGTCGAACAGCTGCGCCCATTCGCCCTGGACCTCGGCGATCCGGGCGGGCCCGAGCTGCTCGCCACGGACCCTCAGGCGCTCGAGTTGGTCTTCGGTGTAGTACTTCTCGTACATCTGCATCGCCTCCATCGTCGTGATCAGTTCCTCGACCGTCGGCTGTCGGCCCCGATCCAGCTCGGCGCAGAGGGCATCGAGCCGGTCCCGGAGCGCGGCACGCTCGGCCAGCTCTCGGACGACCGCCTCGCGCTGGCGGCGGATCACGCTCGCCAGGTCGGCCGCGTCGCCATCGAGCGCCGCAGCGATCGCCTCCAGACCGAGGCCCAGCCGGCGCAGTGCGGTGATCCGGTAGAGCCTCCGTACCTCGGCCGCCGAGTACATCCGGTATCCGGAGCCCGTCCGCTCGGCGGGAACGAGCAGCCCCAGCTCGTCGTAGTGACGCAGGGCGCGGACGCTCAGTCCGCTCGCCTGCGCAAGCTCACCGATGCGCCAGACACGCCTCTCCTCGTCGTTCATGGTCGCCACCGTAGGCCCTCACGCAACGTGAGGGTCAAATCGCCCCGTGTACTAGGCTCGCAGCCATGCCCCTCGTCCCCATGGTCATTGAGCGCACCGCCCGCGGCGAGCGCGAGTTCGACATCTACAGCCGTCTGCTCAACGAGCGGATCATCTTCATCGGCACGCCGATCGACGACCAGATCGCGAACCTCGTGGTCGCCCAGCTGCTGCACCTCGAGTCCTCGGATCCGGACAAGGACATCTCGATCTACATCAACTCGCCCGGCGGGTCGATCTACAGCGGCCTGGCGATCTACGACACGATGCACTTCATCAAGCCGCAGTGCCAGACGATCTGCGTCGGGATCGCGATGTCGATGGGCTCACTGCTGCTCACCGGCGGCGCCGCCGGCAAGCGGTTCTCGCTGCCCAACAGCCGGATCCTCATCCACCAGCCGTCGGCGGGCTTCGAGGGCCAGTCGACCGACATCGAGATCCACGCCCGGGAGATCCTCTCGATCCGCAAGCGCACCGACGAGATCTACGCCAAGCACACCGGGCAGACCGAGGAGCAGGTGCACGTCGATATGGAGCGCGACCGCTTCTTCACCGCCGACCAGGCCGTCGAGTACGGGCTGATCGACCGCGTGATCCACAGTCACTGAGGGAAGGCCCGGCCGCTGCGCGCGGCGGGTTGGTCACAAACGTCGCGGGCATGACGGTGGTGACAGATCG
>DASXZK010000125.1:0-53735 GCA_036501965.1 Solirubrobacteraceae bacterium | reverse complement strand
CACGTCATCACCAAGGCCACCAAACAACAACCCAATTCAGGAACGCTGCACTAGGAGAGGCAAGGGCGCAGTTCGACGCGGAACTGAAGGCACTGAATCAAGCGGAAGCGCAGCAACACGCTGCCGTCGACGAGTGGCAGGCACGCCTCACGGCGGGCGATCCGGACGCGATTGCCGAGTTCTTCTCGACGGTCCTGGATCGGTACGGGTACGCGATACCGACACCCTGCCGGGTCGTGTACTCCGCTGCGTCGAACCGGTTGGTCGTGGAACTCGAGTTACCTGACACGGACGTGATTCCTGAGGCTAAGGCGTACCGATTCGTGAAGGCTCGTGGCGAGAGCACCTTCACACCGCTTCCGGCTACCGAACGCAAGCGTCTCTATGCGTCGTTGGTTGCGCAATTGGCGCTGCGCACGCTTCACGACGTGTTCACCGCTGATGCCGATGGGAACGTTGAGACGGCCGTACTGAATGCTCATGTGTCGACGATCGATCCGAGGACAGGGCAGAGCATCCATCCGTGTTTGGTGACTGTCCGTGTCACGCGCGATCACTTCGAGCAGCTCAATCTCGCGCACGTCGAGCCCGCCGACTGCCTCAAAGGCCTGAGCGCCTCCGTTTCACGAAGCCCTGCCGAGTTCGTTCCGGTCAAGCCTGTGATCGAGTTCGATATGGCTGACCCAAGGTTCGTTCAAACAACGGATGTTCTTGCCGAACTGGACGCTCGGCCCAACCTGATGGAGCTGACCCCGACCGAATTCGAAGGGCTGATCACGAACCTGTTCGAAAAGATGGGTCTTGACACCAAGCAGACGCAGGCGTCCCGCGACGGGGGTGTCGACTGCGTCGCCTACGACTCACGTCCGATATTTGGCGGAGAGGTCGTCATCCAGGCCAAGCGTTACAAGCACACAGTCGGCGTAAGCGCCGTCCGCGACCTGTTCGGCACCATGCAAAACGAAGGTGCGACGAAAGGCATCCTCGTCACCACTAGCGGGTACGGTCAGGCCTCGCACGAGTTCGCTAACGGAAAGCCGCTCGAGCTGATCGACGGCGGGAACCTCCTATACCTCCTTCAAGAACACGCAAATATCGAAGCCAAGATCGAGGTTCCCGAAGATTGGGTCGATCCCGTCGGCGCCGACTACTTGGCTTAATCCCCTGACACCCGCGTCTGACGTGATCGTCGCCGATGCGATCACGAGCCCTCGAGGCGGTGCGTCGACGCGATTCGAGGACGTCACAGTCGCGTCGAGAGGAGCCGGCGCCGTCGCGAGGCTCGGCGGCAGCCGCGAGGGGGCTCGGCGGTCCGCTCGACCGCCCTGAGGCATCTCGTGCATGATGGAGGCAGAGCACCTCACCGATCGCTCGTAGGGTTTCGAGGTCGGTATCGGAGCATCGCAATGGAGACATAGGGATCGCGAGGTCCGGCGGTCGCTCGTGATCGCGTTGCCGCGCAAGGGATAGCCGCTGCGGCGGCGCCGGACGAGCGCTCTGCCGCGAACGGGTTCATAGGCCGAGATCAGCAATCGGTTGGAGTTCGCTCGTCACCGACTGGGCGCCTGGCCTCCATCTCGGCGGCTGGCGCCAGGCGCGGGCACAGGCCGGGTGCGCGGCTTCGGGATCAGACGGTGCCCTCGCGCCGCCCGGCCAAGATCGAACCTCCTGCTTCGCTGCTCAGGGCTTCGGCTTTCGACCGCGCGGCCGAGACGCCTTCCGTAGGGCCTGACGCTCAGCGGCCTGGTCGGTGCCGGTGATCACGAACCACCCAGTGCCTCGGGCCGACGACCCGCGTTGTAGGCGGGCAGAGTTGACCTCGGCCTGTCAGTCATGTCGCGGCGATCGGTGCGAAGGTGACGGGCTTGCCAAGCAGGGTCGTGCGCGCCGGGGTTGTCTCAGCGATCAGATGGCCACGGCGGACGACGTAGCGGCGAGCCGCCCTCAGGCGGATCACTTCGATCGCGCTGGGAGCGTCGAAGATCACGCAGTCGGCGGGCTTGCCCTCCTCTATCCCGTATTCGTCTTCGACGCCGAGCGTTCGCGCACCCCGCTCGGTCGCGAGGCGCAACATCTCCAGGATCTCCTCGCGACCGCTCATGTAGGTGAAGTGCAGCGCAAGATGCGCGGCGTCAACCAGGTCGGCCTTCCCCATCGGGTACCACGGATCCATGATCACGTCGTTGCCCAGCGACACATTCACGCCGTCGGCCAGAAGTTCTTTCAGCTGCGCGAAGCCGCGGCGCTTGGGATAGGCGTCAAGCCGCCCCTGAATGAGCGAGTTGGCGTACGGGTTGACAACAATGTTGATACCTGACCTGCGCAAGAATCCGCGCAGTTTGGCGGAGTAGTACGGCTCGTAGGACCCCATCGCTGTGCAGTGACTCGCGGTGACGCGACCCGCGAGGCCGTGTTTGACCGTATCGTCGGCCATCACCTCGAGGAACCGCGAGGCCGGATCGTCGGTCTCGTCGCAGTGGACGTCGATGCGGCGATGATGGCGCTTGGCGAGCTCGAAGACGCGGTGCACCTCCCGCAGGCCGAGCTCGGTCGTCGGCTCGTAGTGCGGGATTCCGCCGATGCAGTCAACGCCGAGCCGGACTGCGCCCTCCAGCCGCCGTTCGTCCCCGTCACGGGCGTAGATCCCATCCTGCGGAAACGCCGTGACCTGGATGCCGCACAGGTCGGTGAGCTCATCGCGCACTCGGAGCAATCCACGCACCATCGCCTCGTTCTCGCCCGAGACGTCGGCGTGAGCGCGAATCCAGAGCGTTCCCTGCGCGGCCGCCCAGCGAACGACCTCGCTCGCCCGTTCAAACACCTCCTGCTCGGTCAGCGACGGTTTCAGCTCCCCCCACACCTGGATCCCCTCGATCAGGGTGCCGCTCTGATTGAACCGTGGGCGTCCCACGGTCAGCGAAGCGTCGAGATGAAGGTGGCAATCGACGAGCGGTGCTGTCAGGAGCCGGCCGGCAGCATCGATGGTCGTCGAGGCGTCAAGCTCGAGCGATGACCCGATCCGGGTGAACCGTCCAGCCTCTACGGCCAGGTCGACCAGGCGGCCGTCGATGAGGTGCGCGTTGCGGACAACTAGGTCGGTCATCGGTGCAGTCCCTCTCGTGCAGCTGGCCACAGCAAGGATCGCCGAAGCGTAACGGTCAGTCTCGCGTCCACCGTTCCTCCGGGTACTGGGCAAGGCGGCCCGTGAGCGTTATCCTGCCGCGATTCGGTTCAGGCGATTCCGAGGGGGGGCGGCTCAATGACTGCTCTTGACTTGCCGGCGGAAGTGCCCGCCGAAGTTCGTGAAGGGACCTATGGCGACCGGGTGGGCACGGTCGAGCCCGGCGGCGCGGAGTTCATTCCGCTTTCGGAGCGTCATGGGGACGTGCGGACTCTGTTCGGAACTTGGACATCTCCGAATCTCGAGTTCGCGACTGTGTTCGTCGGGGTGATCTCGATCTCGTTCTTCGGTGAGACGTTCTGGCAGGCGGTAGCCGCGGTCGTCCTCGGCACCGCCCTGGGATCCCTGACACATGGCGTGCTGAGCGCCCGGGGCCCGTCTCTGGGCGTGCCGCAGATGATCCAGAGCCGGATCTCATTCGGGTTCATCGGCAACATCCTTCCCGCAGGATTGAACTCGCTGACGGCCGGAATCGGATGGTTCGCGGTCAACAGCGTCAGCGGCGCGCTCGCTCTGAATGCCCTGACGGGGATTCCCGGCTGGGTGTGCCTGGTGTTCGTCGCGCTCGCACAGACGACGATCGCCTTCTTTGGGCACAACCTGGTGCAGGTCTTCGAGCGCTGGGCCTTCCCGCTGCTCGGCGCCGCGTTCGTGCTGGCGTCGATTGTCATCCTCTCCAAGAGCCATCCGAACGCCGTGCACGGCACCGGCGGCATCGGCGGCTTCCTGTTGAGCCTCGGCGCGGCGTTCGGGTATGCCTGCGGCTGGAACCCGTACGCGTCCGACTACACCCGCTACTTCAAACCGGATGTCAGCCGCGTCGCGACCGGACTCTGGGCCGGCCTCGGCGTATTTGTCTCCTGCGCGGTGCTCGAGATCGTCGGCGCGGCGTCCGCGACGATCGCCGGCACATCGTCGAATCCGACCTTGCTGTTCACGAGCCATCTGCCGACCGCCATCAGAGACATCACATTGGTGGCGATCGCGGTGGGCGCGGTCTCCGCGAACGTCCTGAACGTCTACTCCGGCGTCATGTCCTTCCTGTCGATCGGCGTGCGACTACCGCTGGCATTGCGTCGCGCGATCGTCGCGCTCGGGTTCGGCTCGATCGGGTTCGTGGTGGCGTGGACGGGGCTCCACAACGCGGGCTCGAAGTACGAGAACTTCCTGTTGGTGATCGCGTACTGGATCGGGCCCTGGCTGGGCGTGTTCCTCACCGATCAGCTGCTACGCCGTCACCTCCGCGTCGACGGGTTCCTGTTCGATCGCAAGCACACCCCCTGGGCGGGGGCGGCCGCGATGGCGATCGGCATGGCGGTGTCGATCGTGCTGTTCTCCAACCAGACAGAGTACGTCGGGGTGATCGTCAAGGCACACCCCAAGATCGGCGATCTCACATTCGAGGTCGGATTCCTGCTCAGCGCGATCTTGTACGCCGTCTTCTACACGTTCAGCCGCGAACGCCGATCAGAAACGATGGTGATCCCCGACTCGGCGGCCGCGACCGCCGAGACAAAGTGACGGGGACCACCCGTCGACGAGTCCCTTTCGAGCAACGCGATCGCCAGGTCGCGGCCGACCGCACGATGCCCTTGCCGCTCAGTGAGAGGCTGTCCATGGATCGGTGATGTCCGGCCGGTCGGTTTGGCTCTCGGTCGGTGGCGGGCTGGCTCTCCTTGCCGCTGTCGACCCCGTGGGGGTCCCCACTGAGCGGTGTCCGCCAGCAGTCCGCTTCGTCAATGCTCAAACGAAGGGAGCTGGGGCCATGATCGTGATCGGGGCAGACACCCACGAGCGCAACCACACGCTGGTTGCGGTGGATGGGCAGACCGGGGCGCTGCGCGGGCAGCGCGAGGTCGCGGCGAGCGATGAAGGGTCGCTTGAGGCGTTGCGGTTCGCAGCCGGCCTGCAGGACGCAGAGCGGGTGTGGGCGATCGAGGACTGCCGGCATGTCTCCGCGCGTCTGGAAGCGGCGCTGATCGCCGCTGGTGAGCGGGTGGTCCGGGTGCCGGCGGCGATGACTGGCCAGGCGCGCAAGGTCTCCCGCCAAGCCGGGAAGTCTGATCCGATCGACGCCCGTGCGGTCGCGCTGGCGGTGGTCCGCGACGGGATTGAGAGCTTCCCGGTGGCGTTCACCGACGAGCAGGCGGTGGAGATCCGGGTGCTGGCCGACTACCGCGACCAGATCATCCGCGAGCGCACCCGGATGATCAACCGGCTGCGTTGGCACCTGATCAGGATCGCACCCGAACTGGAAGCGCAGCTCGGTCCGACCGCGCTGCGCGGCCCGCAGATCTGCGCGCGATTGACCCGTCAGCTGGCACGGCTGACCCCGAGCCCGCAGCTGCGGATCGCCTGCTCAAGCGCATCTCAGAGATTGTGCGCGAGGAACGCTACCTGTTCTCAGAGCTCAGCGCCTTGATCGATGCGCACTGTCCTGAACTGCTGGCCCAGCCCGGCTGCGAGCCGGTGACCGCCGCGATCATCATCGGCCACACCGCCGGCGCCCAGCGCTTCCCCACCGACGGACACTTCGCCCGCCACGCCGGCACCGCACCCGTCCCCGCCTCGAGCGGCAAGGTCCAGCGCCACCGCCTGCACCTCGGCGGTGACCGCCAGCTCAACCGCGCCCTGCACATCATCGCGCTCTCCCGCGCCAAGACCGACCCCGAAACCCGCGCCTACCTCGAGCGCAAACACGCCGAAGGCAAGACCAAGCTCGAAGCCATCCGCTGCCTCAAACGCCACCTCGCCCGACGCATCTGGCACCTGCTCTACGCCGCCGAAACCGCGCCCCGCCCCCCCGTATTGATCAATCGCTCAAACCCGGAAATACCGACAATCACTTGACACAGGAGCAGCGGTAGGGATAGCCCGCTGCGGCGGCGGCGGACGACCGCTCCGCCGCGAGCTCGGTAGCGCCGCTTCAGACCGCTAGGCCCGGGGTCGCGTTGTCGGCGCGCCTCACACGTCGGCCCGCGGTCGCTGCCGGCGCGCTGGCTCGTTGGCCGGTCAGGTGTTGGCGCGGGTGTGCGTTCGCTCGGGATGGAGCAGGTCGTCGAGCCAGGCGAATGATCGCGCGTGGTACAGCGTTCGGGCGCCTTGCTCGCAGTGATCGCCAGCGCCCTCGGCGCGGGTGAATTGCACGAAGGTACTCGGGCAGGTGAGGGCGGAGACGAGCTCTGGGGCAGACGCGCCAATGTCGTCGCCTTCAGCGTTGCACACCCAGGTCGGGCAGATGATCTGCGCCGCGCGGTCGCGGAGCGTGAAGTCCCGGAGGGTGTCGATGTATGCCAGTGGACTCGATGCTCCGTGGACGAGCATCCCGCGGCGTAGCGCCCAGCCGGCGGTCGGCTTGGCCGCCCGGATCCTGAGGATGGGTCGGATCGCAAGCCGCGCCCACAGCTTTCGGTCGCGAAGCCCCTGCGCGAGCAGCGACGGCATGCGCTCAAGCGCGGCGCTGTAGAGGTCATAGCTTCCGCAGTCCGCGATGCAGGCAGCCAGGCGCCGTTCACCACTTGCCGCGCGCGGGGCGAGGTGCGCGCCGAGGCTCAGACCGATCACCGCGATCCGGGCCGGATCGACGTCTGACCGGGACTCCAGATAGTCGATCATGGCCCCGACGACGTGCTCCCAATCCGGGCGCAGTTTCAGCCCATGCTCGATCAGTGCCGATCCCTGCCCGGGACCGTCGACGGCAAGGACGTTGTATCCGCGCTGGAGTGCCGCTGCTCCGTTGAGTAGATAGAGCTCCTCGCATGTGCCGTCATAGCCGCCGATCAGGATCACCGTCGCTCGAGCCTCATCGGTCGCGGTCGGACGGACAAAATAGCCGGGCAGCCGACAGCCATCGAACGGAACTTTCACGCTCTCGACCGGATGCGCCATCAGCCGCGAGGCCGCCCGAAACGCGGCCTTCTGGGCTTGATGAGCAGCCACCAGGCGCGGATCGAGCGGACTGCCGAGCAGCATCACGCCTGACGTGCGGTGGTAGCTGCAGGCGCGTAGGTACGCAAGCCGTGCCGTCTCGAAACGACCAGCCGCCTCTTCGTCGCGCGCCAGCGCGTCGACCCGCTGGCCCAGCCTCCGCCACGCGTCATGCCAGCTGCCGATGCGACTCTCCACAACCTCGCCCGCGCAGCACAGACACTCCCCGACATCAGCGCCCCCATAGACAGCGGAGCCAAGCACACGCATCAACTGAGCGTCGAGCAACTCGTCGTTGAAGAACACATGCGTCACCGGATCGACGACGCTACCCGCAATCGCAGCCGACCGACAACACTGCCGCGGCGGCCGGAGTGGTGCACCGACCACGCGAGACCCACCGACTACGTCGAGCCGTCCCATCAACCGACCGCTGCGTAGACGGTCGCCACCGATCGGGACATTCCGTCGTGCTTACGGTGGCGCGCGAATCACCCCTCGACAGGCGCCCGCCAAGCCCAGACACTCCGCCTACCCGGCCGGCTATCGCAGCCATCGGCGACCGACTCAAGAAGAGTGAACACCCTCGAGAGAAACGCGACTCTCAGGTTGCGGCCGCCCGCAGGATCTTTCGCCCCGACGTCACTCGCACAACCCGCAGCCTCACTCGACCCTCAGGTCGCACTCAATGTGCGATCCAGACGCGCAGACTCCAGCCGCCCTCATCGTTGGGCCCCGCGTCCAGCGTCCCCCCGCAGGCGCCCACCCGCTCTCGGAGCCCGGTCAACCCGCGTCCTGAGCCCAGGCCGAGGCGGGGTGGTGCCGTCGATCGCCCGTTGACGACGAGGAGCTCAAGGGAGCTCGGTCGCGCCTCGACGATCACCTCGACATCCGCTCCCGGCGCGTAGCGCAGCGCATTGGTCAGCCCCTCCTGCACGACGCGCAGGGCGGTGTGGGCGACGGCGCCCGCGACGCTGGAGGTGTCGCCGGACATGCGCAGCGTGACGGGGAGCCCCGAGGCCCGCGCGGTGTCGACGATCTCTGCGACGAGCCCGAGGTCCGCGTCTCCGTCCGGCGCCGCGTCCCGTCCGAGGAGGTCGGCGAGGCGGTCGAGGTCGGCCTGGGCATGGCGGGCCGCGGTCGCAATGATGTCGAACGTCTCATCGGCGCGACCGGGCTCCCCCACGACGAGACGCTGACCCGTACTCGCCTGCACCACCATCACCGAGAGCGCGTGGGCGACGACGTCGTGCAACTCGGACGCGATGCGAGCTCGCTCGTACCGGACCGAGAGTCGGGCGTATGCGTCTCTCTCGGCGGTGAGCTCGTCGGTTTGCTGAGCCAACCTCCCGGCGAGAGCTTCGCGGCCCTGCAAAGCCACACCGGCCAGATAGAGCGTGATGGGGAGCATGACGGTAGGGACGAGGGAGTCGTCGTCGTAGTGGATGAGCTGCGAAGCAGCGATCCCCGCGAGCAGGAGCGCGATGGCGAGCGCTCCGATCAGCCGTGCCGAGGCGCGACCGGCCAGGAACGCCACGACCGGCAGCACCACGAGCATCCATGAGATGTCGCGCGCCGCGAGCGCCTCCAGGACCAGGACCGCGCAGCTGCCGGCCGCCGCTACGAGCAGAAGCGGCGGCGCGGCAGCGCGTCGGGTCATGCGGTGACGAGCACCGGGAGGGCGGTCTTCGCCCGCACCCGACCGCCGGAGATCTCCGACTCGAGACGGCCATGGTGCAGAGCCAGTCGCTCCCGGGCCCGGTCTCGACGGGCTTCGGGCCGCGGAGATGATCCTCGGCGACGGCGAGCTGACGACCGCCGTCGTCATGCTCACGACCTTCGACGTGCAGCGATATGTCTACGACGCGCTCCGCCTCGGAGCCAGCGGCTTTCTACTGAAGGACGCCCCGGCCGACCGCCTGCTCGACGCCATCCGGGTGGCCGCAGCCGGCGATGCGCTCCTGGCACCGGAGATCACCCGGCGATTGGTGGAGCGCTTTGCCGACGCGGTACGGCCACTGGACGGCGAGCCACACGAGCGGCTTGGAGAGCTCACAGCGCGTGAGCTTGAGGTGCTGCGGCTGATCGCCCGCGGCCGCTCCAACGCCGAGATCGCCAGCGAGCTGATTCTCGGCGAGAACACGATCAAGACTCACGTGGGTCGGGTGTTCTCCAAGCTCGGACTTCGCGATCGGGCGCAAGCCGTCGTCGTGGCGTACGAGACCGGGCTCGTCGTTCCAGGCCCTGGGCGCGACTGACCGCTGGATCTCAGCGGGTGGTGGTGATTCCGGGCGCCGCGGCCTCGGCCCGCACCTCGAAGTCGGTGAGTGTGAGCGGCCCGAACGAGGTGATCAGCGCCACATCGACGGCGTCGCGGCCGCGTCCGACCACGACCCGCCCCACTCGTGGCGTGTTGTTACGAGCATCGAAGGTGTGCCACCGGCCGCCGAGATACGCCTCGAACCATGCCGCGAAGTCCATCGGCTCTGTCGGTGGCGGGACATCGATGTCCGGGATATACCCGAACACGTAGCGCGCCGGGATATTCAGCGCGCGGCAGAAGGTGATCGCCAGATGGGCGAAGTCACGGCACACTCCCTGGCGGGCCCGGTAAGCGTCGGCGGCCGTCGTCCATGGATTCGAGCCTCCGGGCGTGAACTCCAGGTGCCCGTGGACGTAGTCGACGATCGCTTGGACACGCTCCCACCCGGGCGGGAGCCCGCCGAACCGCTGCCAGGCTTCGTGTCCCAACTCGTCCGGTAGGCAGAAGCGGCTCGGCATGATGAAGCCCAGCACCTCGTCCGGGAGCGCAGCGAGCGGTGTCTCCGCGGCCTGGCCGGCGATGGCATCGGCTGGGTGCGCGAGCATCACCTGGGCCTCGTAGGTGATCGTCGCGGCACCGGCCTCGAGCGCGAACCGTTCGCACCGGTTCCCATAGGCGTCGAGGTAGCAGTGGTGATACGCGTCGGTCGCCCACCGCTCCTCGCTGATCGACAACGCCGGCTGCGGACACGGCGCGACCTGAAGGATCGTCACGGCCGGTTGCGTGGACTGCAAGCCGAACGTGCATCCCAGCCGCAGCGCCAGCGACGCTGAACCTGAACCGGCGTCGTCCTGCGCGCGCGAGCTGTCGTTCATCGCGCACGAGCATCGCAGGTCGCCGCCGGTGTCCGCACACGTACGTCGCCGTGAGGACCGGAAGCCGTACACGACGCGCCAAGGCGGGGTTAATCCCGCCGTACACCCCGACCCAGGAGGCACCATGCTTCTCATCCTCGCCGCAGTCCTGCTCGTGATCGCGATCGCCGGCGGCGTGATCATCCATCCCTTGCTGTTCCTGATCGCCATCCTCGCGATCGTCGTGTTCTTCATGGACCGTCGCGGCCGGGTCGTCTGAGCGGCCTGGCGGCCCTCGGCTCGGCGGTCGGAGGCGAGCGCTGCCCCTGGGCTCCTGGCTCCTAGGTCATCGTCGCCGCCGCCAGGCGGTGGTGGCGAAGCTCCTCGGGCGGCGTGCCGTGGATGATCCAGGTGCGGTCAGAGCTGCGGCTGATGGCGCCCTGCCTGGTCAGCGAGCCCATCGCGCTCGTCACCGCCGGCCGATGCGCGCCGACGAGATCGGCGAGCCGCTGGTGGGAGAGCGGCAGTGGCAGGGCGATGCCCCCGGGGCGCACCCGGCCCCATCGCTCGGCCAGATGCCAGAGCGTCAACAGCAGCCGGTCGTCGACCCGTTGGTGGTGGGCGATCGCCAGTGACACCGCGAGCGCGTGGGCGCGCCGTGTCCCGCGATTGAAGAGCTCGAGTCCGAGCTGCGGCCACGGGTTCATCCGCACGACCAGGTGATGGTTGAGCACCGCGAGCCGGGCGGGCTCGAGCACGATCCAGCCGACCTCCGCCTGAACGTGGGAGCCCTCGTCATCCCAGCTCCAGGGGCGGATCACGTCCCCGGCGCCGATCAGCTCCACGCACCGGCGCCCCAACACTTCGACCTCTCGACTGATCAGCCCATCGACAATCAGGAAGCCCCGGTGATGGGCGTCAGGTTCCTCCGCGGCGGCGACATCCCACGCACCGGTCGACAGGTGTCGCACCCTCGTCCGGGTCTCCCGCCGCGCGCGTTCACGCTCGTCCGCCGACAGCAGATCGCCGAGCTCAGGATCGGCGTCCACGATGCTGATCGAATCCGTGGCCGCGCTCACAGTGCCTCCTGGACGGAATTGGCGAAGCGGCTCGTCATACGCGACGATAGAGCGGCACCTGCACGCCCCACAATCTCCGTGTGGTGGTTCGCACCCGCCCACCAGCCAGTTCCTCGAGAGCGGCGTCGAAGTCCTCATCGCTGAACGATGGCCGTTGCTCCGCATAAAGCTCGCGAATCGCGTCGCGAGAGAGTCCTTCGGATGTGCTGTCGGGAATGCACGCCAGGAGGACCTCGATGTCGATGGGCTCGCTGTCGGGCATGCTCAGTCTCGAGCCTATCTGCATCGGGGTGCGGCGCTCGGGCGTTTGCCAGGCGGGGCCAGGGGTACCACCGGGAGGTTCGCGTATCGGGAGGGAGGGTCGTGATGGGTCATCGGCTGGCGGCAATCGTGCTGGTCACAGCGGTCGTTCTGGCGACCGGCTGCGCTGCGGGGTCCTTCCCGGCGGCGAGGGCCGATGCCGGCCCACCGGCCACGTGGTCCGAGACGCAGGCCTCTGACGGACCGGGTACCACCTCCTACCTCTCGCTCGGGCGCAAGGATTGCCTGGGGACGGCGACAAGCAACCGGTCGCGGGTGTGGTTCACCGTCGCCGACGGCGTGCTCTCCGACGTGTACAGCCCGACGAGCGACAACACCAACCTCGACACCCTGCAGTACCTGGTGAGCGACGGGCGCAGCTTCGCCGACCTGCAGACCCGCGACATGACCTACACCGTCCGATCCCTCGACCGGACCGGGGTGAGCTGCCAGGTCGTCGCCACCGCCGACAGCCACGCGTACCGGCTCGTCACCGACTACCTCACCGATCCGCTGCGCGACAGCGTCGTCATGCACACGACGTACGTCCCGCTGACCAAGGCGGCCCGTGCCTACCACCTCTACGTGCGCTACGACGCGACGATCAACGGCGAGGGAGGCGGCGGCAGCGAGAACGGCGGCGCCAATTCGGCCACGATCGTTCCGGCCGCCGCCGGCGGCGGCGCGCAGGCGCTCGTATCCTCCTCGACGCTCGGCGTGAGCAGCACGCCTCAGCGCAACTACGAGGTCCCGCTCTACGGCGCGCTGGTGTCCAACCGTGCGTTCCCGGTGTCCTCCAGCGGGTTCGTCGGGGAGCCAAGCGACGGCCTGACGCAGCTTGATCAGAACCACGCGCTCGGCCCCACCTACCAGCAGGCGCTGAACGGCAACGTCGAGCAGACTGCGGAGATCGACACGGCCCACGGACGTTCGTTCACGCTCGCACTTGGCTACGGGGAGACCCAGGCGTCCGCCGTGCAGAGCGCCGCGGCGAGCGCTGCGACCCCATTCGCACAGACGCGTGCCCGCTACGCCACGGGCTGGCGCCGCTACGACGCCACCCTGCGCCCGCCTAGGCGCAGCTTCCCGGGCCTCACGGCCGCGCAGGAGCAGGCGGTGCGCCGTCAGTACTGGATCTCGGCGAACGTCATCAAGGCGACCGAGGACAAGGAGTTCCCGGGCGCGATCGTGTCCTCGCTGGCCGATCCGTGGGGGCAGGCGACCGCCGCAAACACGGAGACGAGCGGCCTTCCGAATGTCTCGACGAACTACCGCGTGATCTTCGAGCGCGACTTCTACGAGACGTTCACGGGCTTCCTCACCGACGGCGACATGGCCACCGCGCGGGCCATGACCCGCTTCATCTTCGACAAGGTGCAGTTGCCCGACGGCAGCTTCCCGCGCGACGCCCTGCTCAACGGTGTCCCGGCCTCCGACAACTATGTGCTCGAGCCCGACGAGCAGGCGTTCCCGCTGATCATGGCCTGGCAGGCGGGACTCGACCGCGACCGCGCGCTCTATCTCGATCACGTTCGCCCCGCCGCCGAGTTCCTGGTGGCGCACGGACCGGTCTACGGAGACGAGCGCTGGGAGGACCAGCCGGGGTACTCGCCGTCGAACATCGCGACTGAGATCGCCGGGCTCGTCAGCGCGGCGAAGGTCGCCTCGATGAATCACGATCCGGTCCACGCCCAGCTGTTCCTCGACACCGCCGACGCGTGGCGTCGTCACGTCCTCGGATGGACGGTGACGACGAACGGGCCGTACTCGCCCGACCCGTACTTCATCCGCCTCTCCAAGACCGGCGACCCCGATGCCGCGACGGTCTACAACCTGGGAAACGGCAGCATCGACGCCGACCAGCGGACCGTCATCGACGCGGGCTTCCTCGAGCTCACGCGCTTCGGGGAGTTGCCCGCCGACGGCGCGCTCGTGCGCAACTCGCTGGCGGTCGTCGACAAGGTGCTCGCCTCGACGACGCCGAGTGGCGTCGGGTTCCACCGTTACGGCACGCTGTACGAGAGCGTGGGCGGCCAGAACGTGCCGGTGACCGGCAGCACCGACGGCTACGGCGACTGCTACGCCCCGGCCCCGATGCACTGCCCGCTGACCGGCCGGCCGTGGATCCCGTGGTTCACCGGCACCGGTCACGTCTGGCCGCTGCTGGACGGCGAGCGCGGAGAGCAGGACCTGCAGGCGGGCGACCCCGGCGGCGCCTCGACGATGCTCCTCGACATGGCGAACTTCGCCGACGGCGTCGGGATGATCCCCGAGCAGGACTGGGAGGATCCCGACGTGCCGGCCTCCCCGTACGGGACCGACCCAACGACCGCCTCCATCGGGTTCGTCGACGGTAAGGGCACGGGGTCGGCGGGCGAGATCACCTGGGCGGAGGCCCAGTTCGTCCGCCTCGCCCGGGACATCGCGGGCGACCGCGTACTCGAGCAACCGCAGATCGTCGCCGCGCGCTACCTCCAGGGCATTCCGGCCGCGCTCCCGCTCACCGCGAGCGCGGGGAAGGTGAGCGCCGGCGGCCGGGTGACGATCACCGGGCACACCAGGCCGGGCGCCCGCGTCGTGGCGGGCGCGACCCTCTCCCCGGCCGGGGCCACCGACCCCGGCGGGACCGCCCATTCGCAGCCGATCCCGACCGTGACCGGGTCAACGGTGACCCGTCACCGGTCGTTCCGGCTCACGCTTACGCTCACTCCCGGCACATGGGTGCTGACCGAAACGGCGATGCACGGCGCGCGCCGGACGGCCGAGACCCAGCAGACGGTGGTAGTGAGCGCTGGCTGACGGCCGCGGTGCGGGGTCTGGCTAGCCTGCCCGCTCGGCCGCTGCCAGCCCCCGCCGGGCAAACGCGGTCAGCACAGCGGCCGAGATCGCCAGGCCAAGGAACGCCGTCGCCACCTTCACCGGGGATCCCGCCAGCAAACCGCGGCCGGCCTCCAGGACCGGCGTGACCGGATTGAGGTTGGCGACGTCGTGGATCCAGCCGGTGAGCAGGGTGATCGGCACGTAGACCGGGGCGAGGAACAGGAGCACGAACACCGGCATCTGGATCAGGGCGCCCGCCTGCTCGGTGCGCAAGAACATCGCCAGGCCGACGGCCCAGAGCGCGGCCACGAGGTTCAAGGCGACGCCGAGGCCGATGAGGCCGATCAGCTGGACGCCGTTTCCGTCGACGTTCATCCCCGCGATCAGGGCCGCCACGGTCACGACCGTTCCGGTGAGCGCCCACCGCAGCAGGGCGCCGATCGTGTAGCCGGCGATGATGCCGCTGCGGCGCGGCGCGCTCAGCAGCAGCCGCCGCGCGAAGCCCGAGTCGAAGTCACGGGCGACCGCGAACCCGGTGAACACGCCCCCGAACGCCGCCGACTGCAGGAAGACGAACACGAACTGGAAGGCGGTGTACCCCGGCGGGTAGTGGAAGTCCGGCACCTCGCTGATGCGCGAGAGCCCGCCCGCGAACGCGATGAGGAAGAACAGCGGGAACACGATCGAGGGCACGAGGATCGCCGGGTTGACCAGCGTGTTGTGGATCGAGCGCCAAGCGACAGCGCGGGCGACATTGACGAACCGGCTCATGTCCTCGTCAACCTCGACTTCATCGCCGCCTGGGAGAGCCCGAGCGCAATCACCAGGATCGCGAGCGCGAACCCGAACCCGAGCGCCAGTGCCTGGCCGTCCCAGCCGGTGATGACGAGGCTGCGCAGCCCCTCGAGCAGGTAGGAGACGGGGTTGTAGGTGGCGACGTCGCGGAACCACGTTGTCTTGATCAGGTTGCGCGGGAGGCTCGAGGAGCTGAGGAACAGCGTCACGAACAGCAGCGGGAAGACGCCCTGGACCGCCTCCCCGGTCCCGAACCGCAGTGCCAGCAGCACCCCGAGGCTGGCAAACGCGAACGCGATGACGACCGAGAGGACGAGCAGCACCAGCGCGCCCGGAACGCCGCTGGCGAACGTGACCCCGCTTGCCAGTCCGACGAGCAGGTAGACGATCGCCTGGATGGTCCCGAGCACGAGTGCTCCCCCGAGCTGGCCGATGAGTAGCGCCTCTCCCCGCACCGGCGTCATCGCCAGCCGGTTGAGGAAGCCGGTCTCGATGTCCTTGGCGAGGTCCACCCCGGCGGTGATCGAGACGAACATCGCGCCCTGGATGAAGGGCATCGCGATCAGGAAGTCGCGGTAGTTGTGCGTCGGAAAGTCCGGGATCCTGGTCGCGGAGCTGAGCGCCGAGCCGTTGATCGCGAACAGGATCAACGGAAAGATCATCGGGAAGATGATCAGCGCGCGCTGGCGGGTGGTGCGGACGACCGCCCGACGGGCCACCGCGAGCGTCTGCTCGACCATGCTCGCCGAGTGAGGCGTTGGGCTCGAGAGCTCGCCGACGGCGATCTCAGCCGCCACGCCGCCTCCTGCCCCGCCGGCGCCGCGTTCCGGCGGCCGGGTCATCCTCGCCGTCCGCATCCGCGGACTGCGCCCCGCCCGACCCCTCGAGCGTCCGGCCGGTCTTGTTGAGAAAGACGTCATCGAGCGACGGCTGGTGCAGCTGCAACGTCTCGACGTGCAGGTCCGCGCGGTCGAGGATCCGGACGATCTCGGCCAGCTCGGCCTCGCCGCCCGGGAGCTGCACGGCGACGCTCCCGTTGCCGTCACGACGCATCTCGCCGAACTGGGCGAGCAGCTCCGCCAACCGGTCTCCGTCATCGGGCTTGACCGGCGTGACCTCGACGCTCGGCCCGCCGATCTCGGCCTTGAGCTCGGCCGGGGTGCCTTCCGCCACGATGTGGCCGTGGTCGATGATCCCGATCCGGTCGGCGAGCACGTCCGCCTCCTCCAGGTACTGCGTCGTCAAGAAGACGGTCATGTCCTCATCACGGGCCAGGCGAGCGACCTCCAGCCACAATGCGGATCGGCTCTGCGGATCAAGCCCGGTCGTCGGCTCGTCGAGGAACAGGATCTTCGGGGAGTGCACCAACGCCAGCGCGAGATCCAACCGGCGCTTCATCCCGCCCGAGTAGCCGCCCACCCGGCGGTCGGCGGCCTCGATGAGTCCGACGCGCTCAAGCAGTGCGTTGGTCCGGGCCTTGCGCTCGGAACCGGGAAGCCCCTGGAGCGTGGCCTGGAGCATCAGGTGCTCCCGGCCGGTGAGGATCGCGTCAAGCGCCGCCTCCTGAAGCGCGGCGCCGATCGTCGCCCGGACCTGCGCCCCCTGGCGGACGATGTCGAAGCCGCCCACCGTCGCCCGACCGCTCGTCGGCGGCAGCAGCGTCGTGAGCATGAGCACCGTCGTCGACTTACCGGCACCGTTCGGTCCGAGGAACCCATAGATCTCCCCGCGCGAGACGGCCAGATCGATCCCGTCCACGGCGCGCGGTCCCTTCCGGAACTCCCGCACCAGCCCCTCCACCTCGATCGCCGCCCGGTCGCTCATGCCTCGCGCACTCTAGGCGGCGGAACCGCCCCGGGGCCGTCACCACCGTCGGTCAGCCGTCGATCACGCCCGCCTCGACGGCAGGCGCCGCGTAGGCGGTGGCGAGCGTCGCGATCGTCTCGTGGGCGTTCAGCCCGCTCGGGTTCGGGACCACCCAGAGTGCTGCGCCCGACCAGGCGTCGTCGGGCGGTGACTGGCGCCCCAGGGTCGCCCGGCGCTCGCCGAACGCCTGGCGATAGGCGGTGACCCCGGCGATCGCCACCACCGCCGGCCGGTGCTGAGCGACGAGATCATGCAGGCGTTCGCCGCCCTCGCGCAGCTCGGCGGCGGAGAGCTCAGACGCCCGAACGGTCGCCCTCGGCACGAGGTTCGTGATCCCGATCCCTCGCTCTTTGAGATGAGCGCGGTCCTCGTCGGTCATCCCCTGCGCGGGGCTGATCACGCGCTCGATGATCCCCGCCCGGGTGAGCGCCGGATAGAAGCGGTTGGCCGGGTGGGCGAAGTGGGTCTGCACCGCCACCGTCCACAGACCCGGATTGATCCCGACGAACAGCAGCTTCAGCGTCGGCCCGAGGAGGTCATCGACCTCCTGACCGCGAAACGACTCAAGCTCGAGGCGTGAGAATCCCACGCCCCGGATGATGGCGACCGAGGCGCTTCAGCGCTCCTTCGGATGCGGCACGGTCGGCGAGTGTCAGTCGCCCGCTCGAGCCTCCAGCCGCGCCGAGCCGGCGCCGGCGAGAACGACGCGCGCGGCGTCCTCCGTGCGCTCGTACGAGGCAAAGCTCTGGGACCGGGCGAGGCTGGTGCCGTCGCGATCCTGGAGCGTCCAGTGGTAGTCGCCGCCGTTGTCCTCAACGATGAGGAACTCCATCGACGACGAACCTGACGCACGCGTCGTGCCGCGATCAGCGCCCGTGGCAGTGCGAACCTTCTTTGTTGCGGTGGCCATGGCCAACCGCCTCTCTGCTCTTCTGACGGGAGACCGCCGCCCGGGAAGCGAGAAGAGCAGGGCTCTCTGAGCGCAACATGAGCGTACCACATTTCCGACCGTGCAGATCGGAATTAACTGACTATTCCACTACTGGCGCTTCGAGCAATGAGGCGTTGATGTGTTCCGATAGGGCGAGGGCCGCCGCCCGGCGCGCCGCCAGTCGCTCCTCGTCGTCCTGAGCGCTGAGCAGGGCCGCGGAGTAGGCGGTCGAGGCGGCGAGCCACGACACGCGCATGCGATCCGTCTGCAGGCGCGCCTGGTGGCGCATCGTCTCCACGTCCGTGGCGATCACCTCCGCAGGTGTGTCAACTCCGTGCACGTGTTCGATGTCACTCTCGCGCAGGAAGGTGAATGTGTCACGATCGGTGAGAACCGCCCGGTGGAGAATCCGCTGAACGCGCGTCGTGCCGTCGTCGCCGACGGAGGTGACGACGCTGAAGCGCGGGTACGGCTCGATCGTCCTCAGCCACCGCTCCCGCTGGGCCTCGATCTCGCGGGTTTGCCGCGCGTCGATGGTCAAGCCGACGTACTCGGCGACGTGGACCCACCCCCAATGCGTCGCCGCGAGCACGAGGCCGAGCACCGCGAAGACGGCGTCAAAGGCGCCGCCGCCCTCGAACAGGAGACGCCAGCCGGCCCAGAGCAGCAGCGCCGCCCCGCCGACCAGGCTCACGCCGGTCAGCACCGACCCGGCGGAAACCAGGCGATCGTGTCGCTGGGTGGACACCGGCGGCTCGCGGTGCTGCTCTGCGGCGGGAAGATTGGCCAGATCGTCATCGAGCAGCCGCGGATCGGGCGCGACTCCCAGGAAGGCGAGTAAGCCCTGGCTGTCGTCGGCCATCGCCAGTGCTCCGGCGTCCGGCGACCCGGTCAGCTTGCGGCCGGGCGCGCCGGTCCCTGCCGAGTTCCGTTGGTGCCGGTATGCGCGTCGGCGGCGAGGTTGCCGGTGAGCATGCCCTGCTGGATCTGGTCCATGAGCGACCCCACCGCGGCAGGGGAATGCGGCAGCAGCAGTGTCGTCATGTTGCCGTTCTCCCCCACGGACCGGAGCGTGTCCATGTACTGCGTCAATGCGACGAGGCCCATCGCCTCCTTGGGGTCGATGCCAACATCGTCCGCAAGCACCGCCAGAGAGTCCTTGAGCCCCTCGGCGATCGCCTTGCGCTCCGCCGCCACGCCCTCTCCGTGCAGGCGCATCGACGTCGACTCCGCCTCGGCCTTCTTGATCCGGAGGGTCTTGTCACCCTCGCCCTGCGCCGTCGCGGCCTCCTGGTTCCGGCGGGCCGCGTTGATGTTGTTCATCGCGTCCTTGACGCGCTGGTCGGGCTCGATGTTGGTGATCAGCGCCTTGATGATCTCGTAGCCGTAGTCCGCCATCTGGGTCTGCAGGGTGTCCTGGATGTGCTTGGCGATGGTGTCGGCGTCGGCGTAGGCCTCGTCGAGGTCCATCGTCGGAATGTGGGAGCGGACGACGTCGAAGGCGTAGGACTTCATCTGCACTTCCGGATCGTCAAGCTTGTAGAAGGCATCCTTCACCTTCTCCGGTTCGGCTCCGACCATGTACTGGATCGCGAGCTTGACCACCACGAACACGTTGTCCTGAGTCTTGGTCTCGATATCCGCGTTGAGCTGTTCGACCTGCAGGCTCATCCGTCCAGCGACCTTCTCGACAAACGGCGATTTGCGCTGAAGCCCCGGGCCGGTGACCCGTACGAACTTGCCAAACCGTTCGACGATCGCTCGTTCCTGTTGCTCGACGGTGAAAAAGAAGAGAGGCATTTTGACGTCCTTTCAAACGGTCAGTTCCGCGACCGAGGACGCCGCCATCGGCGTCTGATCGGCTGAGGTTGGAGTGGTCTTCTCGTCGCTGGGACGAAACTGTCCGGGAGGGTTCGCCGTGCGACACATCAGCCGGCGGGACTCTGCGCGAAGTCGCTTCGGGACAAGCGGTGAAATGGCTGCATAGAGATCGTACTCCCCGCGGGCGCGCGTCGATCTGGTTGTCTGATCGAATTCTTTTGGTCAATGTCAGAAATCGGAGTACAGTCGCAGGTGGTGCTGGCCCTGCGGCCAGAATTCTTGACCCCGAGCCCGAAGGCCACCGACAGCGCGATTCGCGTTACGAGGCGGGAGGCAAGGGGAAGCCTGACCTGACTGCAGGGCTGGGGGCACCGCGGCCACCGGCGCGTTCCCTCCGGTGGCCATTCGTCAGTCAACGCTCGGGGGACCGAGTCCCTCCCACTCCGCGCGACCGTCATCGAGAGGGACACAATGGTTTCCGTGGAGAGCCGACCGGCCGTGAACATCCTCTGCAGGGTGACATCAAGCCCGGCACGCATGTGGACTCCGTGGTGATCGGCCAAGGAGGACACCGTGTCTGCAGGCAAGGTCCTACCCCAGGTTTCAGAGCGTGGTCCAGCCGCCGCGCCAGCGCGATCGGTGCGGCGTGCGACTGCTCGGCGCGCGAGCACGAGACGCGCAGACGCACGCAGCCGGCAGAGCGACAGCGAAGAGAGAATCATCGGCTTCATCACCCACCACCCGGGAAGCACGATCGGTGATCTCGCCAAGCACCTTGACCTCGATCCCGAACAGGTCCTGCACGACCTGACCCAGCTGACGGGGACGGGGGAGATCACAAAGGCTGCGCACGGTTACAGCATCAAGCCCCCTGACTGAATAAGCAGGCCACCCGCTACTTCGGGCGGGTCAGGATCGTCAACAGCTCTCCGACCTTCTGCTCGTTGGCGATCGGGTCCGGGAGCGGGACGTGCTCATTGACTGTGTAACGGTTGCGGCGGCCGTTTCGCTCGCGCGCGATGTACCCGGCGCCGGCGAGCTCGGCCACGATGCGGTGCGCGGCGCGCTCGGTGATCCCGACCCGCTCGCCGATCTCGCGTATGCGGATGCCGGGGTCGCGACGGATGCACACCAGCACCTGCGCGTGGTTGGTTAGAAAAGCCCAGCCGGGCAATGTGCTCTCAGCCATCAAATAGGAGATAGCTCTTTCTAGACATTATTTTCATGATAAAGTAAGCAGGCATCAGAGAGGACTCGAAGATCCCCTCGCCGACCTGAGGAGCTCCTCACCCATGCCGTCCCAGACCCGCAGCGCTCCGGCCGACTCGCCCGCGCCGGGAGTGATCCCCGACCCCGCCGGCAGCGCGGCGCCACTCGCTCGGGTGCGGGACGTGACATCCGCTCCGACCACGGGCACGGAGGCGGGCGCCGGCGAGGAGACTCGCGGCGGGCGCTTTCGCCGAGTGGCCCGCCGCACACGACTGCACGGTTACGCGATCGCGGCCGTCGCCCTCGTGGCGTATCTGATCGCACTTGCGGTCTCAAACACCGCACACGTCAAGGTCAGCTGGGTCTTCGGAGCCTCGCACGTCGCACTCGTGTGGTTGGTGCTGTTCACCGCGATCCTCGGCTGGCTGCTCGGGCTCGCAACCAGCGCAAGGTTCCAGTGGCGCACCCGCGCCCCGCGGCGCCAAGGCGGCCAGAGCTCATGACCGACCGCCACCTGCACATCCTTCGTCACATGGCCCGTCAGCGCCAGCGGGTGCTGCAGACCCATGACGATGTCGATCACGCCGCCGGGACCGGATCTGCAGCACGAAGGCGTCGTCTCGCTCAAGCGGTGGAGCGGACCGGTGCGCGAGTCAGGCATGCCGAAGCACGACGGGACGCCCCCCAGCCCGACTGACACGCGGTGCTCGCCCCAGATTGTGGGCAGACGGAAAGCGCACCGTCCGGCAGGCCCAGGCGTGATGGATTTGGCGGACCGGTGTAGCGCACGAGAGAGCGCGCCGAACGACTTGGCATGGCGCTCTCACCACTCCTTCGCTCGCGCCTCGCACGGTGCGCGGCGATCGGCCTCCTGCTTCTCCTCACCGCGACGTCCGCCGCAGCCGCGGTCAGCCCGACCGCGATCGGGTCGAAGCGGACCTGCATCTATTCCGCCTCCTCGGTCTCGACCCTGAACGCGGCCGGCGAGATGCTCGGCGTCGACTTCAACTGCGCGCTCGTCTACGACGATGCCGCCCAGAACTGGGCGCAATGGGACGACCCGTGGTTCATCACGGATCCGTACTCGGACGGGAACTGGGCGCAGTGGGTCCAGGCGTCGCCCGGCCGCACGATGATCCTCTCGATCCAGCTCATCCCCACCGATCTCGACGGGACCTCGTGGCTGGGCCGGGGCGCCGACGGCGCCTATGACAAGTACGCCAAGAAGCTCGCGCGCAACCTCGTCGCGGCAGGCCTCGGGAGCTCGGTCATTCGGCTCGCTCCAGAGGCCAACGGCACCTGGGAGCCAGACAGCATCGGGAACACGCCCGCCTCGGACGCCAACTGGGCGCGCTTCTGGCGCAACACCGCCAAGGCCATGCGGTCAGTACCCGGCTCCGACTTCTCGTTCGACTGGTGCGTCAACGCCGCCGTCCGGAACATCCCCCTCGCGTCTTACTACCCCGGCAACGCGGTCGTCGACGAGATCGGTATCGACCTCTACGACGAGGGTCTCCCATCGACCGTCACCGACCGCTGGTCCGCGCTCTCCAACGAGCCAGGCAGCCTCGGGACAGTGCTCGCCTTCGCACAGGCGCACGGCAAGCCGATCAGCCTCCCCGAGTGGGGCGTCTCACCCACGACAGTCCAGGAGGGCGGCGGCGATGATCCGGGCTACGTCCAGGGGATCGCCGCGGTCGTCGCGAACGACAACGTCGCCTACCAGTCCTATTTCTTCAACGGCTCGTGGGCCCAGGCCCTGGCGAGCTATCCGAGCAGTCTCGCCGCCTACCAGACCGCGTTCGCCACCGGGACCGCGACGGGGACGCCGACCGAGGCGCTCGACAGCCTGTCCCCTCCCCTCCCGCTTCTCTAGCGACCTCCGGCGCTGTCATACGATTTGCGCTGTGTCGCACACGCACATCCAGCATGCGGCACACAACGCGATGGAGGACCCAAGCGAGATCGCCCGGTTCCACGACCGCTGCAGCGATCTGATGCGCGCGCTCCTCGAAGCCCTGGCGACCGCGCCGGACGAGCCGCGACCGTTCCCCGCGGTCGAGGACGAGCTGGGCTGGCCGCATCGCCGGATCGCGTCCGTGCTCGGCGGAGTGGCGCGTCTTCGTCAGCGGGAGTTCGAGGGACGACGGCCGTACCGCTTCCTCGACGAGCGCCACGCGGCCTCGGGGCGTTGGGAGATATGGATGGACAGCCGTCAGGCCCGGGCGATCCGAGCCACCCGGCGCGCGGAGGTTCGTGACGAAGGTCAGCGGGCGCCGGTCAGCGCTCGAGCTTCTTGAACCGACTGCGCGGCAGGCGACGTCGAGCGTCGGCTACCGCGGTCGTGGTCAGCGGGCAGTCTCCGGTGGAGTTCGGGCCCGCGACGCTCAGGCCATAGGCGTCGGCGCTTGTGAGGTCGAAGGCGAGCACGAGACCGTCGAGGTCGTCGGAGAGGAACTCGTCGATCGCCTGGTTCAACGCTGTCTTCCGCTCACCCTCTGCGAGTCGGCGGTGGTCGCGTGGGTGGATGCCCAGATCGATCTGGCCACCACGGCGCCGAGCCTGGGGGAACTCCGGTTCGACGTCGCCGCCGGACGACCTCACACGCCGATCCCCGGGGGCGGCAACGGCCCGTGCACGAGGTGCTCCAGCAGACCCGGCGCGACCAGCTCTTCCTCGATCTGACGTCCGGTCGCCGTCATCGCCCTGGCGAGCGCCGGATCCCAGCTCGCGGCAATTGGCGTACCGGTGAGCGTGGCGGTGTGCGGGTGCGCCTCGGCGACTTCGACATACGTCGCGGCGTCATACCGCCACGCGTCCATCGGCAGGCGACGATGGAGCAGATTCGCGATCGTGATGCCGGGCCAGTCGAAGTCGCCGTGGTGGCGCAGCCGCACGCCGGCGTCGACGAGTGAGCGCAGGAGGACCATCGTGGCGGCCCGGGGCTGGCCGTGGGTGCAGATCAGTGGCGGGCAGCGCGGCCCGAGGCGATCGGCGGCAAGGGCGAGCACCGAGGGGTTCTCCACGATCGACGCACCGGTGATCCCCTCCCAGACAGGTGCCGCGCGCACGAGCTGGCGCAGCGTCAGCCAGACCGGCTCGCCCGCGGTCCGCGCGGCGGACAGGACCATCGCGCTCGACGAGGGGGACGCGCCGCCCGGCAGCCCGAGCGTGAGCACGACGCTCGACAGCTCGTCACACATCACGCCGACCGCGGCCCACGCCTCGCGACGCGCCTCCGAGAGCGATTCGCCCAGCTCGATCGGCCCAAGGCCGGCCAGGGCGCGAGCGGCACCGAGCGTGAGCGTGCCGAGCGGCGCACCATCGTCCAGGGCGTGTGCGCGGCCGAGCACCTGAGCCGAGAATGCCGGAAGCGACTGCGCCGGGTCGCACGGCAGCGCCTCGATCACCCGACAGACCCCTCCGAGCAGGTCCGCACCGGTGGAGGCTGACCCCTCGGCGAGACGCTTGACCAGTCCGGTGGCGCGCAGTCGCCCGGTCCACAGGTGAAGCTCGATCCGTGTCCGCGCCAGCGCGTCGAGTGGTGCGAACGCGCTCGCCCACGCGCGCGCCTCGGCGGACGCCACCTCAGCGCGAATGGTCACCGGCCCGGTGAGCGTCACGACCGCCCCGGCGAGCCCCTCCTCATGGACGCCGGCGCGGCGCAGCACTGCGTCGAGCTCACCCAGCTGGACCGAGAGGCCACGGGCCGGACGCGGCGAGCGTCCGAGCAGCCGCGCCACCGCGTCGCGTTCGCCACGCGTCGCGCTTGTCAGGGTGACCGTCCCGTCGAGTGCCTGCCCGCGTTCGAGCCGGCGACGCGCGCGGTCGAGCACCCACGCCGTCTCTGGGGTGCCGAGGAGCCGCTTCAGTCGCTCGTGGTCGACGTGTCCCACAGCAGCGGTCCCTCTGACGGCGCCACGCCGATCACCGTCGGCGGCTCGGGGGGCGAATCGATCCGGTGACGCGCGCTGCCGTCCCACTCCCAGCGGCTGACGAGCACTGCGGCGACTCCGTCGGTGCGTGACAGCTGCGCGATCGCGAGGCCGGGAACCTCGGCGTAGCAGCCCCACTCGCGTTCACTCGTCATCACCACGTCGAGGTCGAACGCTGCCAGCAGCCCGAGGCACTTCGCGCGGGCGCGGTCATCGACCCCCGCGAACGCTTCGTCGAGCATGATCAGCCGTGGCGCGTTCGGGTTGGCCGAGCTGTAGTACGAGGAGGCGGCCGCGAACAGCGGCACGCTCGCGGCGAGCACCCGCTCTCCGCCCGACGAGGGCCCGGAGGCCGAATGCCAGCTGTCCCCCTGCCGGCGCTCGACGGTGAACCGGTGCCAATGGCGATAGTCGAACGCAAGGGTGAGCCGCTCGATCCAGGTCGCGGTGACGTCCTCCGCGCGGATCGCGTCGATCCGATGCTGCAGGAACTCGCCGACCGCGGCGCGGTCCTCCTCCGACCAGGCGTCGGTGCTCTGGCGAAGCAGCCGCCGGCGAGCGTCGGCGAGGCCATCCGGCGCCTCGGGATCGGGGCTCCAGCGCAGACGCAGCTGCATTCCCGTGCTCGTCGGACGCGCGGCGAGCTCTTGGTTGGTGTCCTGCACGCCCGCCTCCGCGGCGACGATCAGCTCCTGCAGGGCGCTCGCCACCTCGCCGACGAGGTGGTTCTCGAGGATCTCCCGCTCGCGCGAGCCGAGCAGCCGCTGACGGTGCTCCACCTCCTCGCCGAGCCCGGCGGTGAGCTCCGGGAGCGTTTTCGTCTGACCCTGGAAGGTGACCTCGACGACGATCCCCTCGTCGCGCGGGAACATCGCGGCGTCGTTGCCGTGGCGACGCAACGCATCGGCGAGCGGCCCGAGCTCGTCGCTGACCCGACGCTGCAGTCGCGCCCACCGCGCATCCTCGTCGGGATCGGCGGCGAGTGCCTGCTCGATCTCCCGCGCCAGCCGCAGCGCCTGGGTAACGTTCCACTCCTCGGGCGTGCCGAGCTCCGAGAGCGCGACGGCGATCAGGCCGGTATTGGCGAAGCGGCGCAGCCCGTCCACCGCCGTGACCCGCTCCGCGCTCGACCGCTCAAGCTGTTCCTGGAGCTCTCGCTCGTGAGCCTCGGCGACGCCCTCGCCGCGTTGAGCCGCTCCGAGTCGCTCCTCAGCGAGGTCCTGCGCAGAGACGTTGGCGCGCACGGCCTCGCTCACCTCGCGCGTCTGCCGCTCGAGCTGTTCGATCGCCGCGCCGGCACTCGCCTGCAGCGTGTCTCGCCGTTCGACGGCCGCGACGAGGCGATGCTCGACCTCGGTACGCCGACTCTCCGTGATCGCCCGCCCGCGCTCGGCCTCCTCGGCGTCGGCGCGCACATCGGCGAGCGCTCGCTCCGCGCGGGCGGTTCGGTCGCCGGCGGGCCAGAGGGTCGCGACTGCGATCTCGAAGCGGGCGAGCGCGGCCTCGACGGCCTCTAGCGCCTCGCCGCCCGGGGGCAGGCCGAGATCGGTTGCGTCGCCGGCGAGTGTCGATCGGGCCTGTTCGGTGGCGAGGTGGGCCCGCTCCTCGCCGCCGCGCGCGGCGTCCAGCCGTCCCTGCGCGGCGCGCAACTCAGCCTCCGCGGCGGAGAGTGCGACGTAGGCGTCACGGACCGTCGCATCGAGCGGCCGCCGGTCGAACTCTCGGTTGAGCTGCTCGTGGCGCTCGGTGAGCAGCGCGAGCTCGGCCTCGATCGTCGCGAGCCCGTCCCGTGCCTCGGCCAGCGCGGTGGCCAGCTCGGCAAGGCGCGCGCGCCGGGCGGCCTCCCGCGCCGCGTGACCGATGAACTGCGCCGCCGGCTTGTGCCAGGCGCCGCGCAGCGCCCCGTTGCGAAAGCGGCCGTCGTCGGCCACCCACACCGTGCCGTCGCCGTCGCCCAGGCCGATCGCGTCGAGCAGCCGGCCCACGTCCGCGGCCGCGACGCCGGCGTTCTCGGCGACGTCGATGGTCGCCGGAGTGATCACGTCGCTCAGGCGCGGGCCCGCGGCGGCGCGGAGATCCGATGCAGCGAGCAGCGCGTCCTCGGTGTGCGGGTCGAGCAGCTCCCCGGCCGGGGTCACCCACCCGTCGAGGATCCCGCTCGCCTCAAGCGCCGCCTCGATGCCGGCGCGGCGGGCCTCCGCGACGCTGTCGTGGAACTCGGTCAGCTGCCACAGCGGCGCCCCGGCCCGTCCCGCTCGCACTTCGGGTGCGCGCGTGGGCGGGGCCGGCGGAATCGGATGGATTCCGGCCTCGAGCTCCGCGGCCTCGCGCGCCAGCTCCGTGATCACGCCGCGAGTCTGCTCGGCACGGGCGCCGGCCTCGCTTACCGCGCGCTCAAGCCGGCGAACCGCCTGCTGGGCGGCGGCGGAGATCGCCTGCTCGAGCGGATTCGGACCGCTCAGCGTCTGCAACCACTCCTCGAGCGCCCCGAACGCCGCTGCCGGATCGGTGAGCTCGAGCTCGGTCACCGCTTGGAGGTGGGTGCGAGCGTCACGGACGTAATGCGCACCGCGCTCCGCGACGGCGGTCCGGGACGCGTCTCGACGTTCGGTCGTCTCGGCCAGCTCGCCGAGCTGTCGCTCGGTGGCCTGTCGCGCGGTCGCGAGTTCACGCTCGGCTCCCTCAAGCTCACGCGCGAGCGTCCGGACCCGCGCGACACCCCGCTGTTGACGGGCGACGAGGTCATCCACGACGCGCGGCAGAGCCGCCGGCTCACGGGCGGCGAGCGCCTCGGTGAACGGCCCGTCGATTGCCGCGCCGTGAGCGTGCTGGGTCGCCGCTCGCTGGATCTGCTCCAGGGCGTCGGTGGCCTGCTCGAGCTCCCGCTCCGCGGCGGCGAGCCGCTCCCGGCGTGAGGCGACCGTCTCGGCGGCACGTTCCAGCGCGGCGTCGAGATCGTCGCGCTCGCGCCGGGCCTGATCGGCATCGTCGGCGGCGCGCCGCAGGTCACGAGCGCTGCGGGCGAGCGGGTCGTCCCTCAGCGTCTGCAGTCGGGCGCTGAGGCGTGCGTGCTCGGTACGCAGCGTGGCGAGATGCTCGCGCGCGGCGGCGAGCTCCGTCACGGCGAGACGAAGCCGCTCACCGCCCTCGGCGAGCTCGCGGCTGAGACGATCGAATGCGGTCTGCGTCTGGCGCAGCGGCTCCGCCCGGCGGCGGGTGGCCATCCGGGCGTACGCGCGATAGGTCTGCAGATACCGATCGGCGGCGCCATGCGCCGCCACCATCGCCTCAAGCTCCGCGGCGTCGTCCTCGAGGGCGCGGAACGCCTCGGCAACGTTGTGCAGCAGCCCCTGGTCAAGCGGCGGCAGCGCATCGGTGAGCGCCGCGGAGAGCCCCCGCTCGTCGGGGCGCTTGGAGAGCTGGGGCTGGCGGATCTTGACCAGCAGGTCGACAAGCGCGCCGTAACGCTGCTCGCCCAGGCCGAACAGCCGCTCGTCGACCGCGCGCCGGTAATCACGCCGTCGTTTGTGCACGCCCCCGCGCGTCCCGATCCCCTCAACGAGGCGATCGTGGGTGAGCGCGACCCCGGTGTGGTCGACGAGCGCCAAGTCGTCGCCGATCCGGCGGTCGGTGACGAAGAACCAGTGCGCGGAGATGCCGCGTCCGGCGACGGCTTTCATGCCGCATCCGATCGTGCAGAACTCGGGCCCCTCCCCGCCGGCCCGGCCGAACTCGAGCCACGTGTATCCCAACCGCTCGTTGTGAGGGTGCTCACCGCCGAGCAGCAGGTTCCACTCCATCTTCTTCTTGGGGTCGGCGTCGGGCTCGATCCGGTGGGGTGAGAGCTCGCCGTCGAGCAGGAAGGGAAGGGTGAGCGCGAGCACCTTCGACTTCCCGGTGCCGTTGTTGCCGCGCAGGAGCAGGCGACCGTCGCGGAACGCGAACTCCTCCTGGTCGTAGTAGAAGAGGTCGGTGAGCCCGATCCGCAGCGGCTGCCAGCGCACACGGGCGGGCTGAGGCAGGCTCACACCAACGCCTCCGGAAAGGTCGGGGTTGCCAGGCCGAACCGTCCGAGGGCGCCGCGTGGGATCACGCGGTCACCCTCCCGGCGGACCAGCCGCAGCGCGACCAGCCGCTCGAGCGCATGCTCGACGAGGCCCACCTCGGAGCCCGGCTCGCGTGTGTCACGCCGCCAGTAGGAGCGGTGCTCCTCGGCGAGCCTACGCACAAGCGCGTGCAGCTCGTGCACGGTGCATTCCCCGTCGTGTACCGCGAGGTGCTCGGAGATCAGCAACGCGACGTGCCCGTCGGTGCCGGCCTCCGGCATCCGCAGATCGGTGAGCTCGTCGCGGGGGTCGACCATCGAGATCCCCTCGGCGCGGACCTCCGGCTCCAAGCCGGTGCGCTCGCCGACTCGGCGCAGCAGCAGCGAGCGTTGCGCGGTCAGGTAAGTGCGCTCCGCCTCGGTCAGCTCGTCGTAGTAGAGGACCGGGTCGTCAAGCAGCGATCGCGTCAGGCGATGGCGGATCGCCCGGTTGCGCAGCTCGTCGGACGAGACCGGTGGCTCGGCGGCGAGTCCGTCGAGGCGCTCGGCGAACGACTCCGCGGAGATCGTGGAGGGTCCGCGAGGCGCGCTGATCAGCACCGCCATCACGCGCCGCTCGACGTCGTACAGGACGTCGCCGGCGTCGCGCATGAACGCGTCCTCATCCCCGGCGACACGCGTAAGCGCTCCGAGCGCCAGCAGGATCCGCACGATCGCGACGAGATCGCCGCGTTCGCCTCGGCCGCTGAGCTCGAACGTGACCCCGGCGGCGCCGAGCCGTTCGTCGGTGGCGGCGACGATGATGCCCTCGGCGAGGCGTCCGAGCGTGATCTGCTGGTCGGCGCGCTCGAGCACCGACAGCGCCAGGCAGAGCAGCACGTACCGCCGGCGGCCGAACGCGACGCCGGTACGCGGCTCGCGGGCGGGATGGGTCCCGTCGATTCCGGCACTCGCCCGCTTGTACAGCCGCGCCACCTCGGCGTCGACGTGCAGCCGCCAGCCCGCGTTGTGCTCGAACCACTCACGCAGCGTCGTGGCGTGCCGGCGCACGAGGCGGAACGCCTCCGGATCCTCGGTAGCCCGCAGCAGCGGCCGGCGCAGGAGCATCCGCGTCGCGCGGCGCAGGTCGCGCTCGTCGGCCTCCTGCAGCGCGGAGCTCAGCTGCCCGCTCATGCGACGAACCGCTCAGCGGGCCGGCTCAGATCGATGATCTGCAGGACATGGTCGGACCCGCGGAAGACGCCCTCGTCCGTGCGAATCTCGACCTCGCCGGCCCCAGGAATCTGGGTGAGGACGATCTCCAGCGACCCGTCACCGGTGACGATCCGCGTCCGCGGCTCGTTCGGCCGTCGGGCCGACAGTGCCTGCCCAAGCAGTGAGAGAAAGAGCGAGAAGGCGTCGGCGTCAAGCTCGCCGAGATCGGAGAGGCGCACCGGATACTCGGAGACCAAGCGGGCGCGGGCGGCGGCAGTCTGGTCGGCCTGGGCGGCGGCGCGCTCTGCGAGCAGCGCCCGCTCACGGCGGCGGTCGATCACCCGGTTGGGTTTGCCGCGCCGCTCGTAGGAACCGGTGCGGCGCAGGCGCGGGCTGATCAGCAATCTCGGCGCCTCCGCCCAGGGCGTCGCGGGCGCGACCGGGTGCTCGTCACGCGCCAGCGCGGTGTCCTGGTCGAGCGTGAGGTGCCGGGCGCCGCGCAGGCCGAAACCCGCCTCCCACAGCCGGTGCATCGCGACTTCGTCAGGGGCCTCGGCGAACCACACCGCCAGTTCCCGGAAGTCGGCATGGCGATCCGACCGCCCGGCCCGCCGCTCGTTGAGCATCGCGACCACCGCGAGCAGATCGGGGATGGCCCGCACCGCGCTCTCGCGCAGCAGCTTCTGCTGGCTGGGATGACCGGGCGAGGAGGTGAACCACTCGCGCACCCCTCGCCAACGTTCGCGCCAGTTCGACAGCTCGGCGGCCAGCGCTTTATCTCGTGAGTCCTCGCCACCGGGGGCGGCATCCTCTGCCGCTCGCTCGGCGACGAGCGCCAGCAGCCGGTCGACGTCGGCGTCATCGAGTCGGTACAGCAGGTCCGCTATCTCCGCGCCGGTGCCGGTGAGGTCCCTGATGAACCGCTCGAGATAATCGATCAGCCGGTCCTTGTAAGCAACGAACGCCTCGACGTCGAGGTCGTAGAGATCAATCGTGCGCTGCAGTGAGCCCATGAACGCCTGGGCGTTGTCGGCGAGGTCGGCGCACCGTTGGACGAGATCGCGCAGCAGGAGCCCGGTACTTCCGACGTCGGGGTCGGCGTCGGCCGCGAGCGGGGCAAGGGCGCGCAGACCGACGGCGATGTCGCGCAGCGCGACCGCCTGCAGCGCGCCGCGCCGCCCGAGCTGCTCGTCGAAGACACCGATCGCTCGCTCGACGATCTCGCCCGCGTGCGTGAGCTGATAGAGGAAACGGGCGCGATGGAAGTCCTCGACGCTCGTCACCCGGCTCGTGTCAGGGTCGGCACGGAGGTTGCCCCAGCCGACCAACGCCTTCAGTGCGGCGGTGACCGCTTGCGGATCCTCTCCCGACAGCGCATCACTGACATCCTCGCCCCGGAGGTGCACGACGAACCGCCGCTTCGCCGCCACGAATGTCAGCATGGTCCGCCGGTACAGGTCGGCGTTCTGGGCCGTCAGGTAGGCGAACGGCGCATAGCGAGCAGACTCGTCCATCGAGCCTGAACACTCCCACGCGACCCGGACGGAACGTCAGCGGTATGTCGACATTCTGTCGTCAGACGTCTGGGCACTTGTCTACGGTTTCTTCTCATGGCAGACGACCAGCCCTCGATTCGGGTCCGTGGCGACGAGCTTCGGACGGTCCGTGAGGCCATGCGGGACTTCGGCTCCCTGCTCACCGAGCTCGAAGACGGAGGCGTCGAGAAGCTCGTGCTCACCCAGCGCAACCGGATGCGCGCCGTCGTCGTCTCGCTCGAGCGTTGGAGTGAGGCGGAGCGGGCGCTCGCCGCGCAGGATGGGTCGGCATCGGTGTCCGAGATCTCGAACTCGAGCTGAGCCACAGCACGGCCACGCCTGAGCGGGCTGGCTCAGTACCCCAACGTGCGGCTCAGGCGGGGCGCGTTGCGCCGGCGCCGTGCCTGGCGGTCGGTGATGTCCTCGACTAACTCCCGACCGGCTCGCGCCGCGTCGGGATCGGTGTAGTAGCCGGGTGACTTCGTCGGTCGGCCGCTCTCATAGGTCGGCACGTAGAACGGGATCGGCCTGCCGGTCTCGTGATCGAGCACCACGCGGCCCCCCAGTGGCGCCTCGATCGAGACGTGGTGGCGCTCCTCGGCGTAGCCGGGGTAGCCGAGCCGGTCCGCGCGGTCATCGGACCGGCACGTGATCACGCGGACGGTCACCGAGGCGGCGTCCTCCTCAACGAGGACGGTGCAGACACCCTCGTCGTCGCGCATCAGCAGGCGGATCTGGAGCCGCATGTGCCCGCGCTCGTAATGGCCAAGACACACCCGTGACTGCTGGCCGAAGCCGAGCGGACAGGGTGGAATCATGTCGATCGCGGCGGCTGGAACCGGACGAGCGGACGAGATGTTTGATGTCTTCATGGCTCCATCGTCAACGCCACACCGTCCCGCCATTCAAGACACGTTCCGATTGGCACAGAGTTGATGCGTTTGGTCGGCCAATCGCCGCCATGCGACACGATGCCGTCACACTCGCCCGGCGGCGGCGGCGCAGAGCCACAGTCGCGCCGGGGCGATACCGCGCTCAGCCGCCGCACCGCGGTCAGCGCAGTGTCTGCGCCCATTCGACGAGGATCTCCGTGAAGCGGTGCGGATCGTGCACGTGCATCGAGTGCGGCATCTCGGGCAGGTCGACGATCTCGAAGGCCTGTCCCGCGCCGGTGACGAGATCCCGGGCCCGCTGGACCTGAGTGTCAGACACCGCGCCCAGTAGGTCGTTGGTCGCTGGATCGATCGATCGGACGTGATGGGTGAGCAGGATCGGCGTCTTGGCGCTCGCGAGCATCGTCAGGTGATCGCAGCCCGCGCCGGCGGCGCCGCTCCAGAAGGAGCGCGCCCACTCGGGGTCGTACTCGCGCAGGTTCTGTGGTGGCTCAGGCGACGGCGGGCCTCCGAGGCGCATCTGTGCCAACCCGCCGAGGATGTGAGGTTCGAGCTCGCGCGGGATCGCCGTCTGCATCCCTGCCCAGTCCCCGACCGACCACCCGTCGCCGAGCCACCTGCTGAACACCCCGAACATCTGGCCGATCGACTGGCGGATCGACTGTCCGCAGGCCGGAGTGACCTCCGAGGCGAACAGTGGCGGGTCCTCGCAGAGCGAACCGCGGATCTGCCCGGGCCTGGCGTATGCGGCCAGCCAGGCGGCGAGTACGCCACCGGACGAGTTGCCGCTGACGATCGTCGCGCCGCCGATCACCAGGTCGATGAAGCGCACGAGATCGTTGCCCATGTTGTCCAGCGTGTAGCGGCCCGGCGTCCGGCTCGAGCGGCCCTGACCGCGCAGGTCGACCGCGTAGACGGCGAACGAGTCGGCGAGACGGGTCATCGCCGCCTCGTAGCCCCACCACGACTCGGTCTGGGCAGGGACGAGCAGCAGTGCGGGACGGTCGGGGTCTCCGGCGGTCGCGTAGTTCATGCGGATCTCACCGAGGTCGACGCGCTGCTCGGCGAACTCGTGGTCGACGAACACGTCGGGTGGATCGAAGGCGGCTGGGCTGCTCATGTCGCTCCTGGGGATCGGTGGTCAGAGGGTGGTCGCGGTCGATGCTCTGCTCGCAGCCGCCGTGGCGCTCGGGCCGGCCGCCCCCGGCGGGGATGGCTCCATCCCGCGGACGAGGTCGAGCAGCGCGCCGCAGTCGTCGGGAAGATCGTTGCCGCACCACGCGACGTGCTGGTCAGGGCGGACAAGCACCGCGGCCGCGCCGTAGCGAGCACGCAGCGCAGGCTCGCACCGGTGCACGATCCGCAGCGGCAGCCCGCGGGCTCTCGCCGCGCGCTCGAAGGCGCCACAACCCGGATCGGCGTCGTCGACGAGCGCCAGCAGCGTCAGACCGTCGCCGAGCTCGTCGTAGATCGATCGGTCCGGGGCGATCCAGGCGTGGGGCAGCCGCGCCCCCGCGCGGGCCTCGACGACCGGCTCGTCGTCGTCTGCCAGCGGCCGCCCGTGACCGTGTGACTCGATCACCGGCGACCCTTCGTAGGCGAGGTCGAGCACGAGGCTGAGTGCATGGAACTCCGCCCGCTTGGCCGCCTGGATCCTCTCACCGGCCGCGTGTCGTGCCGAGTCGCCGGGCGGCCCCTCCACGTCGACGCCATCGCTGAGCAGGTCGGTGGCGAGCACCCGGTTGTTGGCTGCCGCGGCGGCGATCACCCGCGTCTGGATCGGCCGGCGCTCGGCCTCATAGCTGTCGAGCAGGCGCGGCCCGCCCCAACCCCGCAGCGCCGCCGCGAGCTTCCACCCCAGGTCGACCGCGTCCCCGATGCCGGTGTTCAGACCATGCCCGCCGAACGGGGGATTGAGGTGCGCGGCATCACCTGCGAGGAAAACGCGGCGGTCGCGCAGCCGGTCGACGAGCTGCATGCGGGCCGTCCACGGGTCGTGGGAGAGCACCGTGACGTCGAGCTCCATCCCCGCCGCGGCCCGGATGATCTCAGGCGCCTGAGCCTCTCCGGTGGCGCGGTCGACGCCCAGCGCGATCAGCCACCAAGTCCCGTCACGGTCGATCGGCCCCATGAGAGCCGGCGCCGCCCGGTTGAGGATCCAGTACTGGACCGCGGGTCCGTGCGCGGTCCGCTCGAGCAGCCCGGGTGCCCGGAACACCATCCCGAAGTTGGGGGCGAGCGCCCGTTCGCCGACGTACTCCGCACCGATCGCGTCGCGCACCACGCTGCGCGCGCCGTCACAACCGACAACATGGGCGCACGCGATCGTCGCGGACGATCCGGCCTCGTCGGCGATCCGCACGCGCACCCCATCGTCGTCCTGGTCGAGAGCTGTGACCCGCCATCCGATGAGCAGCGTGGCGGTCGGCGTCTCGGTCACGACCTCCCGCAGCAACTCCTCGAGCACGTACTGAGGGCTCTGCTGCCCAAGCTCGGCGGAGCGGTCGCCCTCGGCGGCGAGGCCGAGCACGCCATGAAAACGCGACAGCTCGTGGCCGGCCAGCGAGGTGCAGAAGACGATGTCCTGCGAGAAGGAGACCGGCAGGGGCGCCCGCTCACGCAGTCGCTGCGCGATCCCCCAGCGCCGGAGGTGCTCCATCGTGCGGATGTTGACCGTCTTGCAGCGCGGCCGGGCATGCGACACGGTGGCGCGGGGCTCGACCACCACGCACTCGATGCCCCGGCGACCGAGCTCGACTGCGGTGGCCAGGCCCACCGGGCCGCCGCCGGCGATCAGCACCTCGGTCCGGTCGGGGATCGCTACCACACCTGTCTCCGCCCGCGTGTGCGCGCGCGCTGAACCCACCGTGCTCTCCCTCACCTCGACGACGGTGACGGCGATCATAGATCATCGATTAAGTGTCCCGGGATGGGGTAGGCTGCCCGCGAGTCTGACAAGGGAGTGAGATGAGATTTGCCAATCTCGACGGGCGGCTGACGCTCGTCCTCGGCGCGCTCGACGATCCGCTCGACGGGGCCCCGGGAGCCGATGTGCATGCCGCGAGCGGCGGCGCGATCCCCGCGGATCCGGCGCTCGCGCTCGCGATGTGGGATGAGGTCGTCGCGTGGTCGCACACGCCCAGCCAGGCGGCGGCGGTCACGATCAAGCGCGAGCGCCTGCGCGCCCCCTCGCCGCGGCCCGCGCAGATATTCGGCATCGGCGTCAACTACGCCGACCACGGTGCCGAGGCAGCGATGGAGATCCCCGAGGTCCCGCTCGTCTTCCCCAAGCTGACCACCGCCATCGCCGGCCCGTTTGACGCGATCACGCTCACGGGCGCGACCGTCGACTGGGAGGTCGAGATCGCGGTCGTGATCGGCGCGCGCGCTCACCACGTCGTGGCGAGCGAGGCGTGGGACGTCGTCGCCGGGCTCACCGTCGGCCAGGACCTCTCAGACCGTGAGATCCAGTGGCGGCCCAAGAGCACGCCCCAGTTCAGCCTCGGCAAATCGCTTGCCGGCTTTGCGCCCCTCGGCCCGCTGCTCGTCACACCGGATGACTTCGCCGATCGCGACGACATCGGCCTGTCCTGCCACCTCAATGGCGAGGAGGTGCAGCGCAGCACGAGCGCGCAGATGCTGCTCTCCATAGCTGAGCTGATCGCCTATCTCAGCGCAATCGTGGACCTGCTCCCCGGCGACGTGATCTTCACCGGAACCCCGAGCGGCATCGGCATGACCCGCACACCGCCGCGCTACCTCGTCGCCGGCGACCGTCTGGACAGCCGGGTCGACGGCGTCGGCACCATGTCGCACACCTTCGTGTCCGCGCTGCCCCAGCGGGAGGCGGCCCGGGCGTCAAGCACCAAGGAGGACGGATGAGCACCACCCCCACGACGAACCCGATCCTGCACCACGTCACATTGAAGACGACGCGCGTACAGGAGATGATCGACTGGTACGCCACGGTCGTCGGGATGAGGCCCAATCACTCCAGCCGGTTCGGGGCGTGGATGACCAACGACGCCGCCAACCACCGAGTCGCGCTGCTCGCCCACCCGGCGCTGTGCGACGACCCGGACAAGGTGCCGCACACCGGGATGCACCACCTCGCCTTCGAGTACGCGGACGTCGGGCAGCTGCTTGACACCTACGACCGGCTCAGGGAGGACGCCATCCTCCCCCACGCCTGCCTGGACCACGGATTGACCACCTCGCTGTACTACCTCGACCCCGACGGCAACAGCGTCGAGCTGCAGGCCGACAACTTCGGCGACTGGGCCGCCTCCACGGAGTGGATGCGGACCGCGCCCGAGTTCCAGGAGAACCCGATCGGCGTCAGCGTCGACCCCGAGCAGATGCTGGCGGCGTGGCGCGAGAGCGCCAATGCCGCCCAGCTGCATGCCCGCAGCTTCGCCGGCGAGTTCGACCCCGGCGCCGAGCTGGATCTGCGCCTGCCGCCCGAGACCGCACCGCTGGCCTAGGTGCAGCCCGTGACCAGCCGAGGCGACGACCCACCTCGCATGATCGCGAGGCGCGGATGGTGAGGACCCGGACCGCGATCGCCGATCCACTGACGGGATCCGAGTCGCTCGTGGACCGCGTCGGCCACGCCGTACGACGCGCGATCCTCGACGGACGTCTGCGGCCGGGGGAGGCGTTGTCGATCAGCGATCTCGTCCGTGATCTGAACGTCAGTCACAGCCCGGTGCGCGAGGCCCTCCAGCGCCTCTCCGCCCAGGGCCTCGTCGTCCTGCGCCCCGCGCGCACGCCCGTCGTGGCCCCGCTGGACCTCGCCGAACTTGAGGAGATCTACCGCCTGCGCGTGCTCATCGAGGCCGACGCGCTCGGCCGCGCCGCACCACTGCTCTCAGAGCTCGACCTCGAGCGGGTGTCCCGCCAGTTCGAGCTGCTCTCAGGGACCGCGTCTGACTCCGACGCCTTCTGGGACGCCCACACCGCGTTTCACCGCGACCTCATGGTCCCGGTGATGACGCCGCGACTTGACCGGGTGATCACCGAGCTCTGGCACGCGGCCGAGCGCTACATCCGCATCGTCTACATCGAGACCGACGTCCTGTTCACCCGTACTCCTCGTGACCGGCACGCCCCGCTGATGGACGCTGCCTCCCGGCGCGACGCCGACGCGCTGCGCGCGCGAATGGCCGAGCACCTTCGCAGCAATCACGAGGAGGTCGCCGCGAGCCTGCGGCGGATCCTGCCCGAGTCATCAGGCGTGCCCGGACAGACGCCCGCCGCCGGCGAGCCCCGCACCACCCTCTGAGGAGAGGAACCCCATGACGACGACATCTCCCCCACACACCCCGTCGCTCTCCGAGCTGCTCGCCCGCATCGAGGCGGTCGCGCCCACGCTGGCCGCGCACGCCGACGAGACCGAGGAAGGCCGGCGGCTGGCCGACGCCAGCGTGCGCGCGCTCGCCGAGGCCGGCGCGTTCAAGGTCACGATCCCGCGCCGCCACGGCGGCTATCAGATGACGATCCGCGAGCAGCTCGAGGTGTCGGCCGTCGTCGCCGAGTCCTGCGGTTCGAGCGGCTGGGTGGTTGCGCTCATCAACGTCTGCAACTGGATGGCCTCCACACTGCCCGAGCAGGGTCAGCACGACATCTTCGGGACCAACCCCGAGGCCCGCGTCGCCGGCGTCCTCAACCCGTCGACCGAGGTGCGCCGCGTCGACGGCGGCTACCGGGTCAGCGGCCAGTGGCCGTGGGCCTCCGGCAGCTGGCACGCAGACTGGGCGCTCGTCGGCATCGTCGTCCCCGACGAGGACGGCGCGCCGGTCGATCAGGCGCTCGCGTTCATCCCGATGAGCGAGCTGTCGATCAAGGAGACCTGGTTCGTGGCCGGCATGAAGGGCACCGGGTCCAACACGATCATCGCCGAGGACGTGTTCGTCCCCGAGCACCGCCTGCACTCGGTCCCGAAGGCGATCGACAACGAGTACCGCACCGAGCACACCGACGAGACGCTGTACCGGTCCTCGTTCATCCCCGTACTCACCCTCGTCCTGGCCGGCCCGCAGCTCGGGCTCGGCCGCGCCGCCCTCCACTACGTGATGCAGAAGGCGCCCAAGCGAGGCATCAGCTACACGAAGTTCGAGCGCCAGACCGACTCGACCGCGTTCCAGCTCCAGATCGCGCACGCGGCGACCCTCATCGACACCGCCCACCTGCACGCCTTCCGTGCGGCCGACGACATCGACTCCGCCGCCGTCGCTGGCAGGAAACTCCCCTACGAGACGCGCGCCCGGGTCCGTGCCGACACCGCCTACGCGATCTCGAAGATCCGTGAGGCGATCGACCTGCTGCTGTCCGCCCACGGCGCTTCGAGCTTTGCCCTGGTCAACCCGCTGCAGCGCATCTGGCGTGACTCGAGCACCGCCGGCCGCCACGCCGTCGCCGACCCGCTCGTCAACCAGGAGGTCTATGGGAAGGCGCTGCTCGGCATTCCGTACGAGGAGAACATCACGCCGCTCATCTGACCCGGCCTTCCTCCCCCCTAAGCCCCCGGGAGCGCTGATTTCGGCCCGCAGGATGATGTCTCTGCCTGATGTGCGGCCCGCGGGCTTAGGCGCACTATCTGCTCATCACCAAACACCGGCCACACCGCCGGAAGAGCAGAGAAGAGAGGAGGGACCATGTTCCGCATCGAGCTGACGCACCGCACCTTCTGATCGACTGCAACCGGAAGGGCGCACAGATCTCACATTCAGCCCGGCGCGACCATCGCGCCGGGCTTTTTTGCGCTCGACGCCAACGCGCACTTAGGATTGCGGTGCGATGGCGACGAGTCTTGTGAGTCCCGTCCTCGTCGGACGGGAGACGGAGTCGGCGGCGCTGGACGCGGCGCTGGCGCGTGTCCTCAAGGGCGACGCGGTCACCGCGCTCGTCGGCGGGGAGGCGGGCGTCGGCAAGTCACGGTTGGTGGATGAATGCGTCACCCGGGCGCGAGCGGCCGAAGCCCGGGCGCTCGTCGGGGGCTGTGTCGAGCTCGGCGGAGGTGGGATCCCGTACGCACCGGTCGTGGACATGCTTCGCATCCTCGCCTCGGAGCTCAACGAGGAGGAGCTGCAGGAGCTGCTCGGACCGGCCCGGGCGGAGATCGGGCACCTCGTGCCGGAGCTCGACGACGGACGAGAGGTGCCGGGCCGCGCCGACCGGGACCCATCACGGATCCTGGAGCTGCTGCTGGGCGTGATCGGCCGGCTCGCGGCAGCTCGCCCGCTGCTGCTCGTCTTCGAAGACGTCCAGTGGGCTGACCCCGCCACGCTCGATCTCATCGCGCTCCTGGTCGCGGGCCCGACAGCGCGCCGGTTGATGCTTGTCTTCACCGTTCGCTCCGATGAGCTTCACCGCACACATCCCTTCCGCCGGATCTCGGCGCGATGGGAGCAGCAGCGCACGGTGGAGCGGCTGGAGCTGGAGCGGCTGTCGGTGTCGGAGGTCGCATCCCAGATCGCCGCCATCCTGGGCGAGCGCCCGAACGGCGCCCTGATCGAACTCGTCTCGGAGCGCTCCGAGGGGATCCCGCTGTTCGTCGAGGAGCTGCTGGGGGCGATGCGTGACGGTGGGCTGGACCAGGACTACCTGCCCCCATCGTTGCGCGATGTCCTGCTCGCCCGTGCCGAGCAGTTGCCGTCGGACGCCCAGCATGTCCTGCGGGTGGCGTCCTGCGCCGGCCGCTGGGTACCGGAGCGCCTGCTCACGATCGTGGCCCGGCTGCCGGAGCACGACCTGTATGCCGCGCTCCGCGAAACGGTCGAGCACCAACTGCTCGTTGTCGACCCATCCGGCCGCGGCTACGGTTTTCGACACTCGCTGGCCCGAGCTGCGATTCACGACGACCTGCTGCCCGGGGAGCGCTCCCAGCTCCACCGGCTGTACGCCGAGGCGATCGACGGCAACAGCGAGCTCGGCGACCCCGGGCTGGACTCGATCTCGATGCTCGCCCACCACTGGCTGGCCGCCCACGATCTGCCGCGCGCCCTCGCCGCTTCGGTACGGGCCGGCCGGGCCGCCGACGGGTACGCGCCGTCCGCGGCCCGGCGCCACTTCGAGCTGGCCCTTGAGTTATGGAGCCAGCTGCCCGACGCCGACCAGCGCGCTGGCATCCAGCATCCGGAGCTGCTGGACGCCGCCGCCGACGCTGCGTGGCGCGAGGGTTCGGTCGATCGGGCACTGGCCCTCGTCGACGAGGCGTTGGAGGAGGTGGGCTACGGCGGTCCGCTGGAACAGCGCGCCCTGCTGCTCGCGCGGCGGGCGTCGATCCTGCGGGAGCTCAGCCGCGACGACGAGGGAATCGCAGTCCTCGAGCAGGCCGTCGGGCTGCTCCCGCCTGACCTCCCGAGCCGTGCGAGTGCGCGCGTGCTGGGTCAGCTCGCGGCGGCGATGCTCCGGGTCGACCAGATGCAGCGCGCCGGGGAATTCGGGGCGCGGGCGATGAACGCCGCGGAGGCCGTGGGGGCGATCGAGGAGCAGCTCGACGCGCAGATCACCGTCGGCCACGCTGCGGTGTGCGCGGGTGAGGTGGAGGGCGGCATCGCTCAGATGCAGGGCGTGATCGACCAAGCGCGCGCTCTGGGAACACGCTGGAACTGGGTAGCCGTCCGCGCGTTCGTCAATCTCTCGGACCTGCTGGTGATGCTCGGCCGCTACAACGAGGCGGTGGCGACCGCCGAGGAGGGGATTGCGATCGCGGAGGAGGTCGGGGTCAGCCGCGCCGCCGGCGCCCTGCTGCGCAGCAACAAGGCCGAGGCTCTCCTGCGGGCGGGGCGCTGGTCCGAGGCACTCGCCGCCGCGGCGCCGGGGCGCGAGGCGAGCGGCACATTCACCGCCAGCCTGCTCCTACTGCGGATCGAACTCCACTCGCTCGCCGGGCGCACGGAGGCGGCGCGCGCCGATCTGGCCGAGGTGCGCCAATACCTCCGCAGCACCACGGCGCCGCAGTTCGCCCTCCCGCTGGCGACGGTCGAGGCCGAGCTGGCCCGGGCCGCCGGCGAGCTGGACGTGGCGCGGGCGCGCGTCAAGGACGCGCTCGCGCGGACGACGCCGGGCGAGGAGCCGAGATACCGGTGGCCGCTGCTCTCGTTGGGAGCACGGATCGAAGCCGAGCGAGCGATCCGCGCATCGGATGAGGGCAGGCCCTCCTTGGGCGACGCGCATGAACGAGGGGCGGCGTTGCGCGCGCAGGCCGAGGAACTGGTGGCTGTGGGAGCTTCGGCCCGGGGTCATCTGGCGCTGGTCCGAGCGGAGCACGCTCGACTGATGCGCGCCGGGGAGGTGGAGGCCTGGGCCGATGCGGTCGGTACCTGCCGTGGCATGAACGAGCCCTTCCCGCTCGCCTACGCGCTCCTCAGACAGGCGGAGGGACTGGTCGCTGACGGCGGCGCGGATGGGGCGGCCGCGGCAGCCGGTGAGGCGGCCGAACTCGCGGAGCGGATGGGAGCGGCGCCCTTGCTGGGCGAGATCGAGGCCCTGATCCGGCGCGCTCGTCTTCGCATCCCCGGCGCCCGCACGAACTCCGCGTCGACGCCCGTCTCATCAGGCTCCGGTGCGGAGGATCCGTTCGGGTTGACGGCCCGCGAGCGCGAGGTGCTGGGGCTCGTGGCCGACGGCCGCTCCAACAGCGAGATCGCCGCCGAGCTCTTCATCTCCCGGGCGACAGCCAGCGTCCACGTGTCCAACATCCTCTCCAAGCTGGGGGTCGCCACGCGCGTGCAGGCGGCCGCGCTCGCCCACCGGCGCGGGCTCGTCTCGATCACCGCGCCTGAATCCACCGGTACGTAGCCGCTAAGCCGCCTGGGACCGAGATCTCAGCTAGCTGAGGCGCTGAGACTGTGCGCCGGCCCGATGTGCGAGGTGGGGGCTTAGACGCATGCTGCTCGCATGCTCTCTTCACGTTCACTTCCCCGGCGTCGGCCGCTCGGCGGTCGCCCGTTTCAGCTCCTGCTCGCCTCCCTCGCGGTCTCCTCGTGCGGCGACTGGGTCTACAACGTGGCTCTGCTGGCGCTCGTGTTCGAGCGGACGCACTCCGGGACGTGGGTTGCAGTCACCACGGCCGCCCGCGTCCTGCCCATCGTTCTCCTCGGCCCGGTCGGTGGGGTCATGGCCAACCGGCACAACCGACGGACGCTGATCATCGGTGCCGACCTGGTCCGGACGGCGCTCATGGTCGCCCTGGCTCTCGTCGCCGCCGCCGGCCTGCCGGTCGTCCTGGCTCCGCTGATCGCCGCCGCAGCCACGGCGGCCGGCTCGGTGGTTCCGCCTTGCGTCGCCGCCAGCACCGCTCGGCTCGTCCAGGGTCCGGAGCTCCAGCGAGCCAACGCGCGGCGGTCCGCCGTCGGCCAGGCGGCGATCGTCGTCGGTCCGGCGCTCGGGGCCCTGGTACTGGTCCTCTCCGCCCCGGCGGTCGCGATCCTTCTGAACGCACTGACGTTCATCGCCTCGGCCGTTGCGGTCTGGCTGATCGGTAGCAGTCCGACGTTTGTCCCATCAGGTGCGGGCGAGAGCGTCTCCGGCGTACTGGACGGCATCCTGGCGGGGGCCCGGGCCTTGCGACGCGCCCCCGGCGCCACCCGGTTGATCGCCGCCGACACGATCTGCAGCGCCGTGTACGGAACGTTGACCGTGCTTTTCGTCTTGCTGGGTCGGCAGCTCGGTGCCGGCAACGGCGCCTACGGTCTGCTCATGGGCGCATACGGCATCGGCGGCGTGCTCGGAGCGCTCGTGACCGGCCGTGTCGCCAACCCGGCGCGCTGGCGCATGGTGCTGATCGCCGCGCTGCTACTGGTGGCCACGACGCTTGTCGCCCTCGGCTCTGGACCGACGCTGCTCGAGGCACTGGCGGCAGCACTGGTCGGCGGCGGCGGACTCGTCGTCGGTGAGGTCCTGGCCGACACCGCCCTGCCCCACATGCTCGACGACGACATCCTGGCCAGCGCGTACGGGCTCGCGGTGCCCGTCTCGATCGGAGGGATCGTGGTCGGCTCGCTCCTCGCCGGGCCGCTGGTGTCGTTGCTGGGAGTCGGCGGCGCGCTGACCGCCGTCGGCCTCGCTGTGGTGGTCGCCGGCGGAGCGCTGGTGGGTCGGCCGCTGGTGGTAGCCGTGCCGGAGGTCGCGTGACGCGCAAAGGCTCCTCTGTTTCGTGCGCAGCCTCGCTCTCCTGGCAGCAGCAGGTCGTAACCCGTAGGCTCCAGCGAACCCTCCGCGAAAGGCCACCACGCCCATGAGCGACCTAGAGACCGAGATCAAAGAACTCCTATCGGGACACAGACTCAGCCAAGACCAACTCCAAGGCTTACAGTCAGGCCAGTCTGACGCCGACACAGTGCGCAGCCTCCAGCGAATGCTCGCCAACACGCAGAACGCACTGCTCAGACTCGCCCGCGAGATCGACGAGCTTCGGGCGCGGTGACGGCGAGGCCGCCGGGCGCATCGCGCCGCGGCCCGACTCCGTCAAGTGCATCTCAGCTCACTCAACGCAGGACACCACGTCCCGGTAGCGTCAGGTGACGAATCCCTGTTTGCGGACGTCCTTGATCGCTGCCGCGACGTTGGTGGATCCTCGAGGCGGCCCCGCCCATGCGATGGACATCGCAGCTCCGCGGGCCAGGATTGGCGCCAGCCGGCGTGGCGTCGGCAGCCTCGTCGCATGACCGGCGACCGCGGAGTCGCTCGGCTGGAGGCGGCATCCGGAGCTTCGTTTCGGCACGTCACTGCCGCGCGCGCGCTGAAACCGAACGGCGGTTGGCGGTTCTCGACGCCCGCGCGAAGCGGCGGGAGCTGAGCAACCTCGGAGTCGAAGCTGCGGCCGAGTCGCCACTATTCGCCCGGATCGCCGAGCTCGTTTCTGACCCTGCAGTCCTACGCGGCGTCGCCCAGCTCGTCGAGATCGGTGAGCGTGGCGGTGTATCGGTAACCGTCACCAAGTCCGTCGGCCTGCCCCAATGTGACGTTGTAGTGAAAGCCGTTGCGACCCACTGTTCGCTCGAGTGTCGCGAGGACTCTCTCCGAGTCTTCGTAGGCGCCGTTCACGTATAGGGGTTTGCCGTTCATGCCGAACGTGATCGCGCTTGGGCCCTCCCACGATCCCAGCGCTCGCCGCGCCCGCTGGAAGTCGTTGTGCGGCTTGAAGCCCAGGCTGCGCGCGAACGCGACGGCGCCGAGCACCAGGTTTTGGGCAAGCTCGAGCGGGATTGGTATGCCCATCGACTCCCACGGACCGAAGTACTGGCGCCTGAAGGCCTCGAGCTCGCGCGGGCTCATTCGTCGGGGACCGATTGCGTTCTTGACTCCGAGGCACCAGGTGTCCACGAGGTAGCCGCAGACGGACAGCTTGTTGGGTCGCTCGGGCACCGCGACGAGCACGCACGCAACGCCGCTATCGACGGCCTCACTCGGCGCGTCGGCGTTGTCGGGCCAATCGGCGCGGCCGTCGATTCGCAGCCCGTGCCGCCAGCCGGGGCTGACCCAGCAGCCGCTCTGGCTCGCTGCGCGGTGGTTGCTTCCATTGCCAGGGACGGTCGAAGTCGGTTGGCTGTCTCGTTCGCATGCCACGGCGCGAACGAGCCGAGCTGCGTCGGCCTTGCTGATGCCCACCGCGCGGCCGATCTCGGCCGGTGTGAAGCGTCGCGCTCGCAGCGTGCGGACCGTGCCGAGCAGCTCCTGCTGATCCATGAGCTCACTTCTACGGGATGGACCGGACGGAAAGTTCGACGGGCGTCACCCGGTCTCGCCGCGTATCCCCGAGGCCGGGACAGCATCGAGCAGCCCGACGAGCCGTAGCGAGCACTTGACCCGACACTAGGGATGGGGGGCGACTCGGTATCCAAAGACGGCGGCCGAGTCAATAAGTCGGCGATCGATAGCTCGGGTGCTGCCTCGGGGCCATTGCCGCGGACGGGTCGGCGCTCCAGCAGGACCGAACAGCGCGATCGCGGCGAGCTCCTGTGCTGGGTCGTGACGTACCCACCACCGCACACCCTGGAAGCCGGCTCGAGCAGCGCTCGCTGCGAACTCCTGCGCGAGGCTGTAGTCGCCGTCCGCGCCAAGTTGTGCAGTGACGCCGTAACTGAGCGCCTCCCGGGCGCAGGCGTTGGCGAGCCGGAGATCGCGTCCAAACTGAAGCTGCGTGAGCACACGGGTTTCGATGTCAGATTCCTCCAGCAGCATCTGCGTTCGAAACACCTCGACGAAGGCACCGAGGGGCTCCTCGGCGAGGTAGCAGGCGCCCAGGCCATCGACGGGGACTGGGTCGAACCGGCCGGTGCCGTCGGCCGAGAACCACCACGGATCGTGGACGCCCCTGTGGATACGGAATAGGCGCCGGCGCGCAGGCCACACAAGCGCTGGAAAGGCGCTGTCGACGGACTTCACTGAGCGGCGCGCGCGGCATCGCGCGTGGCGACGAGCTGCAGCCGTTCGGGGTCCTTCCGGTCGGCCGCCCAAGCTCGCGGCGTCAGACCGTCCAGTTCTTGATGGGGATGCGAGCACCAGGATGCCGCTGTCCACTCCGAGAGGTGTCCATCATGGACGAGCCGCCGGTGCGCGTCCGCGAGCGCGGACAGCACGTGACCGTCCTCGTCGAATTGCCAGGCTGGGAGGAGTCGGTTGCGACTCTTGTCGGTCAGCGCAATCAGACGACCCTGATGGATGATCTGGTTGAGCCGCTGACGACTGACGCCCGTCAGCTCCCGCGCTTGCCCGACTGTCAGCAAGGGACCGACCGCGTCGGCCCACACAACCGAGGAGGCGGCACTGAGCGCCGCGCGCCGGGCCGCGTCAGCAGGGAGCTCCTGATCGCCGAGGAGATCCTGGAGCGTTTCGGCGAACACAGCCCCGGACTCTCTCTGCGCGACGACTGCATGCATGCTCTCCTCAAGCTCGCGCACGGCCTCCTTGAGCTCGCGGAGACGATCTTCAAGCTCTCGGTGAACCCGATCCTGAGAATCTCTTGGCTTGACGGCCATGACACGATTCTACTTCCCGCGACAAGAGCGTCAACCGAACAGGGAGCCGACCGCCTGACGCCCCCCATGCGGCTCATGTTCCCGCACGGGAACAACGAGAGCCGGGAGTAATGCGCGACAGTGTCATGTTCCCGCTCGGGATCATGGCCCCGTCCGTCTCGCTGACCACGCCCGAAGAATTCGGAGCCGCGCTCAAGGCCGCAAGGATTGCGCGCGGCCTACGGCTCGAGGATCTTGCGCTCGCGGCCGGGGTCGGTCGCCGCTTCCTCGGAGAGCTCGAGCGAGGCAAGCCGACGGTGCGCCTCGCGGAGACTCTGCGGGTCGCCGAGGCCCTCGGCGTGTCGATCACGATGAACGACCCACATGGCTGAGGACATCGCTCCGCTGGTGGTCTGGTGCTTTGACCGCCAGGCAGGCACGCTGACCCACACCACCAACGGGATGGAGTTCGGCTACGCAGCGGAGTGGGCGGCGGCCGGGATGCCGCCGCTGTCGCAATCGCTGCCGCTCGATGGCGGCTTCGATCCCGCGGCGGCGGCGGCCGCGTTCTTTGGGGGTCTGCTCCCGGAGGGCGAGCCGCGCCGCCACCTGGCCCGCCTCCTCGGCGTCAGCGAAGGTAACGACTACAGCCTGCTCGCGATGATCGCGGGTGACACCGCCGGCGCGATCACCCTCCTCCCCCAGGGTCAGCGGCCCACCCCGACCGGCGGAGATGTCGAGTGGCTCGACGATGCCGGCGTGAGTGAGCTCCTGACCGGGCTGCCGTCGCGTCCGATGCACGTCGACGCGGACGGCGAGTACCGGCTCTCACTTGCAGGCGCTCAGGACAAGCTGCCGGTCGTCGTCGACGACAGCGGGCGAATCGGTCTCACGCGCGGTCAGACACCATCGACGCACATCATCAAGACGCCGATCGCGCGCTCGACCACACGGTCGTCAACGAGGCGTTCTGCCCGATGGTCGGCCGCCAGCTGGGCGCCGACGTCGTCGACGCCTCAGCGCAGCGAGTGGCCGGGCACGAGTTCCTCCTGGTCAAGCGCTACGACCGGCGAGAATCCGGTGACGGGATCGTGCGTCTCCACCAGGAGGACTTCTGCCAGGCGCTCGGGGTCCCGACTGCGCGCAAGTACCAGGCCGAGGGCGGACCGTCGCTAGCCGACTGCTTCGCGTTGGTCGCGGCGAGCGACGGCCGTTCCCGCCCTGGAGGTGATCAAGCTTCTCGATGCCGTCGCGTTGAACTTCCTGGTCGGCAACCACGACGCCCATGGCAAGAACTTCTCCCTGCTCTATCTCCCGGAGACTGGCCAGCCAGTGCTCGCGCCCGCCTACGACGTGCTGAGCACGTTTGCCTATCGCAGGAGCCACTACCTGACGCGGAAGATGGCGATGAGCATCGGCGGTGAGTACCGCCCAGAGTATGTGCGCGCGCGGCACCTCGATCGCCTATTCGAGGAGGCCGGGCTCGGTGTCGCCGCTGCCCGCCGACGCCTCCGCGGGATGGCGCGAGACGCGCCGGGCGCAGCGCGAAATGCGCACCAGCAGCTGATCGAGACCGGCTGGGATGCGCCCGTCCTCGGACGGGTCGTTGAGCTGATCGACGAGCGCGCGCGCTGGCTACTGGACCTCACCGCCGCGAAGGCGTAGCTCCCCGCAGATCGGGGTCAGGTTTCGGGGTCAACGAGTCGGAGTTGGCTGTCGGATCGCCGGGTGCGTTTGATGGTGACGGTGCCGTCGTAGATCTCGGGCTCATGGAACGCCTGCATGAGGTTGTGGTGCGCGCGGTGGCGGAGCGCCTGGTGTTCGTGCTGGACGGCGGCGGCGTACTCGGCTGGGTCGGTGGGGCGCTCCTCGGGGAGCCGGCGGGCGAGGATCTGCTGCGCGGCCCAGGCGTAGAGGCATTCGCGGCCGCTTCAACCTCGAGCATCCGGTAGGGCACATATTCCGCGACTCGCTTCTTGGTGTAGCCGCCGCGGCGGGCTGCGCGTTCGAGCTCCCGGAACTCTTTGCGGCCCTCATAGACGGTGACAATCCCGGTCTCGGGGTCGAACTCGGCCTCGATCACCTGGTTCTCATCCTTGCGCGCGATCTCCCGCACCCAACCTGACGCGCGGTGGCGGACGATCACCACCTCGAGCTGGGCCCGGTGCTCGCCGGCGGTCGCTGTGACGATGAGACGGGAGCCGGGTGCGACAGTCACCTTTGCGCGAATGCTCCCGGCGATCGCGGAGAGCCCGCGCGCTCCGGCCTCGGGGAACTCGTTGCTGCGGAGGGAGAGCGAAAGACCGGGGTCGGTATCGACCTGGACTGGGGTGCCGGCGGGCACCTGGTCCGGGCTGGCGTGGATCGTGATCGTGCGCTGCTCGCCGGCGTGCAGCCGGATCGGGGACTGCTTGAAGAACAACGCCGCGAGAACCGGGGGTGACAGCGGCTCGGCGGGTTCGCCCTCGAGCGTCTCCTCGGGATCATCGGGCCCAACGGTGTCGCTGCTGCGTTCGTCCGGTGCGGCGCTGGCGGGCGCGCTGCCTGGCTCGCGGCCGCTGCTGCCGGGATGGTCGAACGCGGCCTTGAGCGCGTCGTTGAGGGCGCGCAGGCCAACCTGGTCGCGGGCGGTGATCGCGCGGGCGGTCCCGATCAGGTGCGCGCTGGCGCGACGTTCCTCCGCGGCCACGATTGGCTTCAGAACCCGGTCGATCGCCGCGTAGAGCTTCTGCACGAGCGGGTGGTGCTCGTTCAGGCCCGACCGGTCAACCTTGACCACCAGCTCCGGTCGCGGCGCATCCAACGCGCGGCGCTGTAAGACCTCGCTCTGCTCACAGACCACCTCCCCGTACAGATGCCGGGCGCCCGCTCGGCCCTCGCATCCCGCCAGCGTGGTTTCGTGCGCGCCGCGGCCGGAGCGGATCGTCAGCCCGCCGCGACGGGTCGCGCGCGAGAACCCGGCCGTCAATGCCTCACCCGCACGCGTGACGGTGATTCGAGCTGTGACGCCGGACGTGACCTCTACTTCGTCATCGAACAGCACCGGCCGCTCCGGATCGGGCTCCGGGGCTGGGTAGGACACGAGCTCCAACGGCGCGCCAGGCAAGTCGAGATACAGCTCCCGACAGGAGTCCTCGATGATCGGCCGCAACTGCACCAGCTGCGAGACCAGCGCCCGCAACCGCCCCGCCGCCGGTAACCGCGGATCAGCGAGCGGGACCGTCACCCGCGTCCCGGACTCCGACACCCCGAGTGCCCGAAGATCGGTATGGCCCGCGGCACGGTCCTGGACGTGCACGAACGCATACGGGTCATCGCCCGGCGCCGGAAAGAACCACGACTCGACCAGGCGCCCATCGCGGATCCCCTCGATCCGGCCCGCGCCCTGCGCCAGCCACACATCCCGCAACCCGCGGCCGAATAGGCCGCGCTGACCGTTGCGCGGCGGCGCGACCCCAAGCGAGCCAAGGCGCTCATCGACCAGATCAGCGTGTACCCTTCCCCGTCATCGGTGCAGCGCAGCTCGTGTCTCCAGCTGACCAGCGCCGGGGAGCGCAACGGCCGCAGATGCTCCCGCCAACTTTCGAGGAACGCCGGATCCGGGTCGCCGAACGCCAGCACGATCCGGCCACGCTCCCGGCCCGATGCCGTGATCGCGGCATCGGCGTTCGTCACCAGCTCCGGGATGATCTGCACCAGATCGACACCACCCTGCGCAAAGTTCTCCCGGAAGTACCGGCCGCGCGCCCTGCCGACGCGCACATCACCAAAATCGAAGCCAAGACTCGTGTTCATCACGCCAAGTATCAGTCTCTCACGATGACCCACGCGGGCTCGCGACAGTCCGCGAGGCGATGCGCGACCTCCCCGACCTGCTGAACACGCCGGGGTCGGAAGGTCTCAGCCGTCGATCTGTCGGCCGATGAACGCGGCCATTCCAGGGACGGTGAACGCGACGATTCCGTGTTCTGGTGCGTAGATGAGACCCTTGGAGATCAACGCGGCGCGCGCTGGGCCCAAGCTTGCTGGCTTTCGAGACAGGCGTGTCGCGACCTCGCTGGATGAGCTGCCCTGATCGCGGTCGACGGCCATCGCGCGTAGGTAGGACCGCTCTGCGCGGGTCGCACGGTCCCAGCGCACGCGGAAGAATCCGTTGTCCAAGTCATTGGTGCCTTGGGCGACGCCGAGCGCGGCATCGTGTCGGGCGATCACCGGTCCCGCCGCGATGCTCCAGGTTTCCTGGCCAAATTGCTGGAGGAAGTAGGGGTACCGTCCGGAGGCCTCGACGACGAGCGCGATGGCGTCGTCATCCCACTGAGCATTCTCGAGCCGAGCGGGGATCGTCAACGCCTCGGCCGCCACGGCGGCGTCGAGCTGTTGGATCCTCATGTACCGGAACCGCTCGGCGTAAGACTTCGCCTCCGCGAGGATGCGCGGCAGGCTGGGCAGGCCCGCAAAGGCGAACAGCACGTGCCAGTCGTCCTGCGCGGCCGCATGCGCGATCGTGCAGAGCGTCGCCAACTCGTCGGAGGAGAGATCCTGCGCTTCGTCGACGAGGATCGCCAGCCCGAGGCCTTCCTCTTCGGCTGCGTCAGCGAGATCGTTGATGAGCTTCTTGAGGTCGGTGTCGAGGATGCCGGTGTTCGCTCCACCGCCGGGCGCTCCGGCGAGGTCGACGTCGAAGGTCCAGGTACCGGTCGCGTCGTAGGAGGCCTTGAAGCTCAAAGCGGTCTTGAGGCTCTTGAGCAGCCGCCGGCCGGCGCCCGGCCGCGCGAGATCCGACAAGGGGGCGTAGAGCGCTTCGCCCAGCAGCTCCCGTAGAGACTTGTCGCTGCCGGCCTCGACCTGCGCGACGATCCAGTCCTTCTGCACGGCTTGCCGTCGAAACTCTGAGAGCAGCACCGTTTTGCCGACCCCGCGGAGTCCGTACAGCACGACCGGCTGATCAGTTCGACCGATCTGCGCGCGTTGCAGCGACGTCTCCCAAGCTCCCAGTGCATCATCGCGGCCGACCAGCGCTGCCGGTTTGCGACCAGCACCAGGGGAGTAAGGATTGCGGACGGAATCCATGCCGGACCCGAAGTGTAGCGAGCTATACCTGCGTATAGCGTTTCGCTATGCAGCGCTACAGTTTCATAGATCTGAAATCGGTGCGCCTCCTCAACAGCGCCCGTGACGCGGCCGCCGCCAGCGAAGAGACAGCCGAGTTCTTGGCCCGACTGGCCCGTCTGCGCGCGAGCAACACCGCCGACGCCCCACGCTCATCTCGATGCTCGACAGGGCAAAGCTCGACGCACGGTCGTAGCGCTCCTACGGCGCGCTGGTTCCGGTCCACAGGCGCGCCAGGCCGGTCGCGCGCGGCAGCAGCCAGCGAGCCGAGCGGCCGGCGGACCATCGACCCCTGGCGACCTGAATGAGATCAAGGCCGACCAACACGGGCTCAAGCCGATAGAGCTCGCTCCGGACCGCGTCTGCGGTCAAACCCTCCCCCTCACTGGTGACCCAGCGCTCGCCGAGCAGGGCGAACAGCCGCACCGCGAGCTCCTGCGCTGCGCGCGAGCCATCAGCGACCACGCTGGCGAGGGCATCGCCGACAAGGATCGACGTGAAGCCATCATCGGCACCGAACCACGACCGCAAACGCCGAATCGTCTCAAGCTCGTCGCCGGCCGCCCGCGTAGGAGCGAGCGTGCCCTTGCGCAGCCGGAGCAGACCGACCTGACGCAGTACGTCGTGCAGGGCGACCAGCGGCCACAGATCCTCCTCGACCGAGGCCGGACGGCCCAGCCGATTCCACTCCGGATAGCGCTCATGGAGCTGCCGGACCAGCACCCGCGGCAGGCGACCGCCAGGAGTCAACCTCACACCGCCAGCGGTTAATGAGAGAAGCAGCCCAACCGGCTCTGGGACCGCTCCGACCATCTGCCGCACCACTCGGTCGGTCTCGGCCAGGTCGAACTCGTCGCTCCAATTCCCCGTCCACTCACCCAGCCGCTGATGCTCGGGATGGCCGGGGTTCGCGAACGCCTCCCGGAACTCGGCATACCCGTACGGCCCGCCGACATCCTCGGGCGGGCACGCCCCCTCCCCATACACGCATCCCGGTGCCTGGCCTCCGGCGCCGAGCACCTCGACCTCATGCTCCCAGCCGTCGCCGAACTCGTAGAGGTAGCGGAAGTGCGCCGATAACTCCCGCAGCTTTGCGCCGCGCTCATCGCGGTCGTCGTCTTCGGCCCAGTCCAGATCCGGCATCCCGTACGAGATCCCGTCCGCCTCGAATCGATGCAGATGCGAGTCGGTCCACCCCAGCGCACCCTGGAGCAGGTCGTGAAGCTCTGCGAGCGTCACCGCCGACGGGACGTCGAGTACCCGCAACACGGCAGGCTCGACCTCTCGCATCGTCACTCGCAGCCGCGTCGTGCGCATGCCACGCACCCTACGCGGCGGCATCGCTGATAGGCACGCACGCCGCGATCGCCCAACGGCTCAGCGGCGACGCGGTTCGCCGGCCGCCCGCCAATCCGGAAGCCCCTCGCCCTGCTCGCGCAGCATCTCGAGCATCCCCACGGCTCTCACCCAATCAGAGCCGGTCTGACCACAGAACTTCCACAGCTCGCGCGCCGAGCGTTTATAGCGATGAATCAGCTCGTCGAGCTCGAACGCGTCGAGCTCCCCCGCATCCATTCGCCGAAAGCCTTCGCGGACATGCTCGATCAGCAGACCCAGCTGCTCCTCGTGGTAGGGCAGCGATCGTCTCGCGTGCCGCTCGTCGTCGAGCCTTCTCACCGATCTGCTCGTCGCCATTCATTCAGACCTCTCCTCCACCGCCTGCGCAAGAGTCCCCTCGTTCGTACGCCATAACACAGAGCGCGTCAATTCTGTCCTCAAAGCCCGCCTCGGGGCGCCGGCTCCTGGACAGCTCTCACAAGCACTTGCCAGACCGGCTTTCACGCGCGCAGTGTCACAATTAATAACCAGCAACTTAGACCATATGGAGGCTGACATCCGGCCGGGCTGGTAATTGTGGCCGGTCCCCCACGCGATTTGTGGGGGATGTTCTGGCCGCTGCGGATGCGACCCGCGCGGCCGGTCCACAACCGCATAGGAGGCCGACCATGCCACA
>DASXZK010000124.1:0-60941 GCA_036501965.1 Solirubrobacteraceae bacterium | reverse complement strand
GTGCGGTTTTTATCATCCACGTTCGTCGGGTTTCAGCCCTTCGTTCCGCGTCGAGCCTGTAGCCAATGAGCGCCATCCCCGCCGAATCCGGTCCTGCCGCCACCGAGGACCTCACCGCCGCGTCGCCGCTGGGCGGATGGTCGCGGCTGCGCTCCGATCGATGGGCGATGACCGGAGGGGCGGTCACCCTCGCGTTCATCATCGTCGCGGTCTTCGCCCCGCAGATCAGCTCGCTCGCCGGCGTCGACCCGTACACGTACCACATCAACGCCTTGTTCTCCAACGGCCTGCCGCGCGGATCGCTCGGCGGAGTCAGCGGCTCGCATCTGCTCGGCGTCGAGCCCTCGACCGGTCGGGACCTGTTTGCGATCGTCGTCTACGGGACGCGGACGTCGCTGTTCATCGGCTTCGCCTCGACGATGCTGGCCGCGCTGATCGGCACCACGATCGGCCTGGTCGCCGGGTTCCGCGGCGGGGCGATTGACATCGGCCTGTCGCGGTTCACCGACCTGATGATCGCCTTTCCGCAGCTGATCTTCATGATCTCGCTCCAGGCGCTCGTTCCCGCGAGCTTCCCACGAGAGCTGTTCATGATCGGCGTGATCGGGGTCTTCGGCTGGTTCTCGATGGCCCGTGTCGTCCGCGCCCAGACGATCGCGCTGCGCAACCGCTCGTTCGTGATGGCGGCCGAGGCGGTCGGGGCCGGCCCGTGGCACATGCTGCGCACCGAGATCCTGCCCAACCTCGTCTCGACGATCACCGTGATCGCGACGATGACCGTCCCCGCCGCGATCGGCACCGAGGCCGCGCTCTCGTTCCTGGGCATCGGCGTGCAGCCGCCGACGCCGTCCTGGGGCCGGGAGATCTCCGCGGCGATCGACTGGGTGGCGGTCGATCCCTGGTACCTGCTCGCGCCCGGCCTGGCGCTGTTCCTGGTCACCCTGTCGCTCAACACGCTCGGCGATGGGCTGCGCGACGCGTTCGACCCCCGAGGCGGTGGCCGCCGGTGAAGTTCGCGCGCTTCCTCGTCCTGCGGATCGCGGCGATGATCCTCGTGCTGCTGGTGGTCACGCTCGTGACCTACCTGATCTTCCAGATCGTCCCCGCCGACCCCGCCCGAGCGGAGTGCGGACGGGTGTGCACGCCCGCCAACCTGCGCCGGGTGCGGGCCTTCATGGGCCTGAACCACTCGGTATGGCGCCAGTACATCGACTTCATCGGCGCCATCTTCACCGGACGCAACTTCGGACACGGCGCCAACGCGATCCGATGCTCGGCGCCGTGCCTGGGCTACTCCTTCCAGCAGGGCCAGACCGTCCTGTCCCTGCTGGGGCAGACGATCCCGGTCACCCTCTCGATCGCCGTCGGCGCCGGTCTGCTGTGGCTGATCGGCGGCGTCGCCGCCGGCACGTTCGCCGCTCTGCGCCACGGCCGGGCGGCCGACCGCATCGTGATGGCGGGGTCGATCGTCGGTGTCTCCGCCCCCGCATATCTCGTCGGCCTGCTCGCGATCCTCGTGTTCGGGTTCCGGCTGGGCTGGTTGCCGACCAACGGCTATGTCTCGATCAGCGATCCCGGAGCGTGGGCCGAGCACCTCGTCCTGCCGTGGTGCGCGCTCGCCTTCATCTCGGCCGCGATCTACGCCCGGCTGACGCGCAGCCAGATGCTCGACGCGCTCGATGAGGACTACGTGCGTACCGCACGGGCCAAGGGGCTGCGTGAGAGCCGCGTCGTCGGCCGCCACGCACTGCGCAACGTCCTGATCCCGATCATCACCGTGTTCGGCCTCGACATGGGCGTGCTGCTGGGCGGGGCCGTCATCACCGAGAAGGTGTTCTCCATGTACGGGCTCGGGGCGCTGCTGATCGGCGCCGTCGGGACCACCAACCTACCGGTCATCACCGGTGTCACCGTCATCGCCGCGACGTTCGTCGTCGTGGCGACATTCATCGTCGACCTGACCTATCGGCTTCTGGACCCGCGGGTCTGACTGTGCCGACCCCGAAAGAGCAAAGGAACCCCCACACATGACACGCTCTCCCTCTCACCTTCGACCCCCCCGCTCCGCGCTGCTCTCCGGCGGGGCCGTCCTCGCCGCCGCGGCCGTGCTGGCCGGCTGCGGCTCGGGCTCCCAGGTGCCCGGAAACGGCCCTGGCGGCGGGACGACGACTACGGCCAAGGCGTCCCCGATCAAGAAGGGCGGCACGCTCACCGTGCTCGACGCGAGCTCTCTGTCGGCGACCGGGTTCGCGCTGGATCCGGCCCAGAGCTGGTCGCTGGCGACCACGAGCATGGGACTGCTCAATCGCCGCCTGACCACCTGGAAGATCGGGCGCACCGGCGTGGCCAAGGTCGTCCCGGATCTCGCCACCAGCGACGGGACCCCGTCCGACGGCGGCAAGGTGTGGACCTATCACCTCAAGAGCGGCATCTTCTTCTCCAACGGCCAGCCGATCACCTCGCAGGACTTCAAGTACGCGATCGAGCGCACCTACGCGCCGCAGCTGTCGGGCGGCGAGAACTACCAGAAGCCGCTGATCGCGGACACCAAGGGCTACACCGGCCCGTTCGGTGGCAAGTCCCTGCCCTCGATCCAGACGCCGAACAAGACCACGATCGTCTTCCATCTCAACAAGCCCTACGGCCTGTGGCCGTGGGTCGTCTCGACGGTCTCCATGTCACCGGTCCCCGCGGGCAAGGCGCCGGCGGCGACGTTCTTCAAGCATCCCATCACCAGCGGCCCGTACGCGGTGCAGTCGGCGTCCCAGACGCAGATCGTGATGGTTCGCAACAAGTACTGGAAGCAGTCCACCGACCCCAACCGCTCCGACGGGCCGAGCAAGATCATCTTCAAGCTCAACCAGGACCCGACGGTCGAGGCCCAGACGCTCATCTCCGACAACGGCTCGGCGCAGAGCTCCTTCGGCGCCGACTTCGTGCCGCCCGCACAGCTGGCGCAGATCTCGAGCGACCCGTCGGCGAAGTCCCGGCTGGTGACCTCGCCAGCGAGCCCGATCGAGTACCTCGCGGTGAACATGAAGAGCAAGCAGCTCCAGAACGCCAAGGTACGTGAGGCGCTGCAGTACGCGATCAACCGGCAGTCCATCATCGTCGCCTCAGGTGGCACGATCGCCGCCACGCCGGCGACGACGCTGATCACCCCCGGCATCGCCGGCCGGGTCCCGTACGACATGTATCCGGCGGGCCAGACCGGCAATCCGGCCAAGGCCAAGCAGTTGCTCGCCCAGGCGGGGGTGCACCACCTCAACCTGACACTCGCGGTGGAGAACATCCCGGTCGACACCGCGATCGCTCAGGCGGTGCAGCAGGCCTACGAGAAGGCCGGGATCAAGGTGACCCTCAAGACGCTGTCACAGGACTCGTACTTCGGGCTGGTGACCGGCAACAACTCCTCGGGCTATGACCTGGCAGTGTCATCCTGGCAGCCGGACTTCCCGTCCGCCTACGACAACATCGAGCCGCTGTTCAACTCCGCCGACATCGGCAACGGCAACTACAACCTCTCGCGCCTGGACGACCCCGCGGTCGACAAGCTCATCAACCAGGCGGAGGCGACGATCAGCCAGAGCAAGAGCGACGCGATGTGGGCCAAGGCCGACAAGATGATCATGGCCACCGGATCGGTCGTCCCGCTGGTGTACAACCGCAACTCGTTCCTGCGGGGATCCAACGTGCAGAACTTCTACATCGGCACGTTCCCCGCGTACCCGATCTACACCGCGGTGAGCCTTGGCTGACCCTCAGGTTCCCGGACCGCTGCTCGCGGTCGAGGGCCTCGGCGTCGAGTTCGCCGTCGGCGGCAGGACGATCACTGCCGCCGACGACGTCTCGTTCGGGATACGCCCGGCCGAGATCCTGGCCCTGGTGGGGGAGTCCGGTTCGGGTAAGTCGGTGACCGCGATGTCGCTGATGGGCCTGCTCGGGCGCGAGGCCCGGGTGCGCGGACGGGCCGCCCTCACCGTTCCGGATGGTCAGCCGGTCGAGTTGCTGTCCGCGAACGCGGCCGCTCTGCGCTCGATCCGCGGCCGGCGGATCGGGGCGGTCTTCCAGGATCCGTTCTCGACCTTCAACCCGGTGATGCGCATCGGCCGCCAGATCGTGGAGGCACTCGATGCGCATCCTGAGACCCGCGGGCGCGGCGCACATGCCCGCACGCGCAGGCTGCTCGCGCGGGTCGGCCTCGACGAGCCCGATCGGGTCTACCGCTCCTACCCGCACGAGCTCTCGGGCGGTCAGCTTCAGCGGGCGATGATCGCGATGGCGATCAGCGGCGAGCCCGACCTGCTGATCGCCGACGAGCCGACGACGGCGCTCGATGTCACCGTCCAGGCAGGGATCCTCGACCTGCTCCACGAGCTGCGCGACGACATGGGGACCGCGATCATGCTGATCACCCATGACATGGGGGTGGTCGCCGACCTCGCCGACGAGGTGCTCGTGATGCGCGACGCCCGGGTGATCGAGCGCGGTCTGGTCGACCGCGTGTTCCTCTCGCCCGAGCTGCCCTACACGAAGGAGCTGCTGGCCGCCGTGCCGCGCGTCGACGAGGCGGCCGCCGCCGCCGTGGTGACGGCGGCCGCGGACGGCCCCCCGTCGGCCGACGTGCGCGAGGTGACGATCACGTATGGCTCCGGCCGTCATCCGTTCGTCGCGGTGCAGGGCGTCAGCCTCACGGTGCCGGCGGGCCAGACGGTCGGCCTGGTCGGGGAGTCGGGCTCGGGCAAGACGACGCTCGGCAAGGCGATCGCCCGTCTCGTCGACACGGCCGCCGGCACGATCACGGTGGGCGGCGCCGACCTCGCGTCGCTGCGCGGGCGCGAGCTTCGCAAGGCCCGCGCGGACATCGGCTTCGTGTTCCAGAACCCCGGCGACTCGCTCAACCCGCGCGCGCGGGTGGGGGCGATCATCTCCGAGCCTCTGCAGATCCACGGCGACGCCAGCCCCGCGCAGCGACGACAGCGCGCTGCCGAGTTGCTGGCGCGGGTGAAGCTCCCCGCCGACGCGATCGACCGCTACCCGCACCAGCTCTCCGGGGGGCAGCGCCAGCGGGTCTCGATCGCCCGGGCGCTCGTCCTGCAACCGCGCCTCGTCATTGCCGACGAGCCGACGAGCGCGCTCGACGTCGCCGTCCAGGCGACGATCCTCGAGTTGATCGCCGAGCTCCAGCGCGAGCTGGGCTTCGGCTGCCTGTTCATCAGTCACGACCTCGCCGTCGTGCGCCAGGTGTCGGCCGAGGTCGTGGTGCTGCGCGCCGGCCACGTCGTCGAGACCGGGCCGGCCGACGACGTCCTCTCACGACCTCGCGACCCCTACACCCAGCGGTTGCTGGCCTCCGTGCCCGTCCCGGATCCGCGCGTGCAGCGGGCCCGGCGCGAGCAGACGCTCGCTCCCTCCTGAGCACGACCGCGGCGTCGAGGTCAGCGTTCGGTCCAGTCCGCTGCCGGGCGGGCTCACGATTTTCGCAGCGCTGCCGATGGACAGACCGAAGCTCTGTCTCTCGATCGAGGTACGCGTCCCGTGACACCCCTACTCCGCCTGGTTCCCCGCCGGTTCTTCAGTCTCTCCCTGCTGGTCGTGGCGCTCGGCGCCTGCCTGTTCCCAGGCCGTGCCCATGCCGACAGCGCAGTGCACTACTGGTTCGCCAACACCGACGGCTATCAGGCCAGCGAGAACGTGGGCAACTACCCGATCGTGATCGACCGCGACGACGCGAGCCAGCCCGGGACGATCTGCTGGGGCGCCACCAACAAGAGCGACGAGGCCGGTTCGAACTTCACCAAGATCGGCAGCACGCACGTCGACTTCGCCGCCGGCCAGTCGAGCGTCACGGTCTACCTCCCGATCAACGACCAGGGGATCAACGGCCCGGCCAAGTACGCCCGCGCCTACATGTATGGCTGCGGCGACAACGGCGTCACCAAGACCCCCAACCAGCTGATCACGCTGCTGCAGAACGACCCGCTGCAGGTACGCGACCCCGCCAACATCCTCGGCTACCAGCAGCCGACCGACGGGGACCCGCTGCAGTACGTCGACTGGTACGTGTTCGGCAAGACGTCGATCGCCGGCCAGGCGGCCGACCGCTACAGCTCCTCCAACCCCGCCTGGTCCAAGGCGTTCGACGTCCTCGCCGACACCCCCGGCTCCGGCTCCTGGCGGTTCTGGATGTGGAACCAGCCGACCGGTTCGATCGCCACGACCGTCGAGAAGTGGATGGCCGACGCGCAGGAGAGCCAGCCCGGGACCACGGTCCAGCTCACCATGTACAACCTCGTGCACAGCAACGTCGCGCCGAGCAAGATCAAGGGCCGTTACGAGCACTGGATCTCGCAATTCGCCCAGGGCCTCGGCAACTACCGGGCGGTGATCTACCTCGAGGAGGATGCGCTGATCACGATGCCCCGCATCAGCTCCGCGCAGCGCAAGGTGCGCGAGGCCGAGATCGCCTACGCGGTCAATGCCCTGGAGCAGGACCCGCACGTCGTCGTCTACATCGACGCCGGCGCCTCGGACACGCTGATCACGCCCAAGCAGTACGCACGGATGCTGGGGGCCGCCGACGTTGCCCAGGCCCAGGGCTTCTTCGTCAACAGCACCCATCACGAGTGGGTGACGAGCGAGATGCGCTTCGGCCAGGAGATCTCGCGCTACCTTCACGGCGCGCACTTCGTCGTGCAGAGCGGCTCCGCCGGCCGCGGCCCTCACCTCAACCCCCATCCGAAGACGCAGGGGGTCGAGGATCTCTGCAACCCGCCCGGCCTCGGCCTTGGCCCGCTCAGCTGGAACACCGGCTACAAGTACGTCGACGGCCTGCTGTGGTTCGCCAACGTCGGCTTCACCGCCAACGTCCAGTGCCACGACGGCGCGCCGGGCCTGGCCCAGTTCTGGCCGCCCTACGCCTTCCAGATCATCAGGCACCGCGTGAACACGATCACCGGGCCGAAGGTCCCGCTGGTCAAGTCCACCACCGACGAGTAGTCAGCCTCCGAGTTCGAGGGCGATCGACTCACGCAGGAGCCGCTGCGCCTCGGCGACGTCGATCGACTCGCTCAGCCAGCGCTGGCTGAGCCCCTCGACGAGCGCGGTGAGCCGCGCCGCGGCGTCGGCTGAGGGCGGGTCGCCTCCGAGCCCCTCCTCCTCGCGGATCCCATCGATCAGCTCGGCGACCTCACCGTTCCACTCCGCCGTCGAATTCCGCAACGGGTCGCGGAGCTCGGGCTCGAACAGGGCGGAGGCGCGAAGCTCGCCCCACGCGGCGGAATTCTCGATCACCATGGCCTCGTCCTGGACCTCGAGCAGCAGCTTGTACTCGAGCCGCGACCGCGATGACGAGCCGTCGGGAATGCGGTCCTCGGTGTAGGCGCCCGCGCGCTCGTTGATGAATTCGAGCGTGCGCCTCAGCAGCGTTGCGCGATCGGTGAAGTGGTAGTAGAGCAGCCCGCCCGAGACTCCTGCCTCCGCGGCAAGCTCCTCCATGCGCAGGCCCCGCACGCCACGCCGCGCGATCAGACGCGCTGCGGCCTCGAGGATCGCGACCTGTCGTGACGGCATGAGCGCCTGAGCCTATCGGCGATTCTCGTCTTGACTGAATTATCAGTCAGTAGTACGGTGACGCGCCATGAGCACGATCGAAGAGACCACGAACAGGTCGGCGGGGCCCACCCCGGTCCCGGCCGAGGGATGGCGGATGCCGGCGGAGTGGGAGGCCCACGAGGCGTGCCTGATGGCGTGGCCGACGCGGCAGGAGCTGTGGGCGGGCATGCTGGACGTCGCCGAGCGTGAGTACGCGGGCGTCGCGAACGCGATCGCGGACCATGAGCCGGTGCGGATGGTCGTCGCGCCCGGGACCGCCGCACGGGCACGGCGGCTGCTCGGCGCGGGGGTCGAGCTGAACGAGCTGCCGCTCGACGACTCCTGGCTGCGGGACTCCGGCCCGATCTTCGTGCGCGGGGCCGACGGGGCACGCGCGGCGGTCGACTTCCGCTTCAACTCGTGGGGTGAGCGGTTCGCGCCCTGGGATCAGGACGCCCGGCTCGGCGCGCGCCTGCTGGGGCACCTCCACGTGCCGCTGGTGTCGACCGAGATGGTGCTGGAGGGCGGATCGATCACCGTCGATGGCGAGGGCACGCTGATCACCACCGAGCAGTGCCTGCTCAATCCGAACCGCAACTCAGCGCTCGATAAGGCCGAGATCGAGGCCGAGCTCGGACGCACGCTCGGCGTCAGCCAGATCATCTGGCTGCCGTTCGGCCACGCCGACGACGCGCACACCGACGGGCACGTCGACGGCGTGTGCGGATTCGTGAAGCCCGGCACCGTCCTCGTCCAGTCGTGTGAGGATCCGGCACACCCGGACTACGCCCGGATGCGCGCGAACCGAGCGGTGCTCGACGCGGCGCACGACGCCCAGGGCCGGTCGCTTCAGATCATCGAACTCCCGCTCTACCCCTACGGCGAGCTCGGCGGCCACCGCACATCGGTGAGCTACGTGAACCTGTATGTGGCCAACGGCGCCGTGATCGTCCCGGTCGCATCGACGGCGATGGACGGCGCCGCGCTCGAGATCGTCGGCGCCGCCTTCCCGGAGCACGAGGTCGTTCCCGTCCCGGCGAAGTGCATCGCGTTCGGCGGTGGCGGGGTCCACTGCATCACCCAGCAGATGATCGTCCCATGAGCTTCGAGCTCATCACCGGCGCGAGCTCGGAGCTGGGCTCGCCGATGCGCACGCAGCCCGCGGAGCGAGGGCGGATCGTCGTCGGCGCGGTTCAGTGCGCCTGGGATGCGGACCCCGAGGCCCACGCTCGGAGGCTCGCCGAGGGCGTGCATCTGGCGGCGGAGCACGGCGCTGAGCTCGTCTGCCTCCAGGAGCTCTCCCTCAGCCCCTACTTCGCCGTCGACGAGCGACTCGCGGCCTCCGCCGGGAAGTACCGCGAGGCGATCCCCGGCGGCCCGACGGCGCAGCTCGCGCGGCGGCTCGCGGCGGAGACCGGGGCCGCGGTCCACGCCTCCCTGTACGAGGACTCGGACACCGGGATCGGGTTCAACACGGCGATCTGCGTCGCGCCGGACGGACGGTTGCTCGCCCGCACCCGCAAGCTCCACATCCCCGCGTTTCCCGGCTACCTCGAGCACCTCTGCTTCGCCCCCGGGGACACCGGCTTCCCGGTGAGCGAGGTCCGCGGCGCGACGATCGGCTTCCCGACCTGCTGGGACCAGTGGTTCCCGGAGCTCGCGCGCGCGTATTCGCTGGCGGGAGCGGACGTGCTCGTCTACCCCACGGCGATCGGCTCTGAGCCCGGCCATCCCGAGTTCGACTCCCAGCCGATGTGGGAGCACATGATCACCGCGAACGGACTCGCGAACGCGACGTTCATGGTCGCGGTCAACCGGATCGGCACCGAACACGGGACGAGGTTCTACGGCTCGTCGTTCATCTCTGACCCCTACGGCCGCGTGGTCGTGCGCGCTCCCCGGGACCGGGCCGCCGTGCTCGTCGCCGAGCTCGATCTCGACCAGCGACGGGATTGGCTGAACTTCGGCCTGCTCGCCACCCGGCGTCCGGATGTCTACGCAACGCTCGTGCAGGCGGCCGCGGAGCCGGTGGCCGCGCGGTGACCCGACGCGCCCGGCTCCCGGCGGTCCTCACGGCGGCGCTGCTCCTGGCCGGATGCGGTCGCCAGGTCGTTCCGGTCTCGAGCCTGCCGCTCCACGCGAGCACCGCCGCCGCGGCGACGGCGGCCGGGACCGTCACCTGGGCGCTCTATCGCGATGTCGACAGCCTCGACCCGGCGCACGCCTTCGATTATCCGGAGAACACCGTGATCTCGTCGATGTGCGAGGCTCTGGAGCGCCAGCAGCCCGACGGCGCGATCACCGCGGGGCTGGCCAGGCTCACGTACCGCACCCCGAGGCGGATCATGCTCGCGCTCCATCCGGGCGTCCGCTTCTGGGACGGGAGCCCGATGACATCCGCGGACGTCGTCTACTCGCTCGAGCGCCAGATGAACCCGAAGATCGCGGGCTTCTACGGGACCGTGTTCGACCGCGTGAAGTCGATCAGGGCACGCGGCCGGCTGACGGTCGAGATCGTGCTCCGGCGCGCGGACTACTGGCTGGCCGGCGAGCTCTCCGCGATGCCGGGGGTGATCATCGAGAAGCGCTACGCCGAGGCGAAGGGTCAGGCCTACGGGACGCCGAGCGGCGGCGCGATGTGCACCGGGCCGTTCGAACTGAAGCGGTGGACACCCGGTGCGGAGGTCGACGTCGTCGCTAACCATCACTACTGGAATCCGGCGCTGCGGCCTCGCGCAGCCGAGATCCGGTTCGAGGGCATCTCCGACACGGCCGCGCTGACCGCGGCGCTGCGCACCGGGGCGATCGACGGGACCTACCTCACCGACACCTCGAATCTGGCGCAGCTGCTGAAGCTCTCCAATGTCCGCGTCTACGCGGGCCCGTCGTTCGACACCGACTACCTGATCATCTCGAACCTCGAGGGACCGCTCGGCGACGTCCGCATCCGCCGCGCGCTCTCGCTCGCCTTCGACCGCAAGGTCTACATCGACACCGTCTATGACGGCGCCGCGCAGATCCCCCGCCTGTCGGCCAATCCGGGGACCTGGGGCTTTGCGAAAGGCGTGTTCCGGCGGGCCTGGGATCACCAGCCGCCGTTGACCCAGAACCTTGCCCGGGCCCGCCGCCTGATCCACGCGGCCGGCGCGCAGGGCAAGACGATCGTGATCGCGACCTGCTCGGGCCTGGCCTCCGTCGCGACCGAGGCGGACGCCTGGCAGGCGGCCGCCGAGAGCATCGGGCTGCGGGCTCGGCTGCAGAACGTCTCGCCAGAGGACTACATCGCGCTCTTCACCGACCCGGGCGCGCGCTCCGGCATCGACGCCTTCTCCACCACGACCTATGGCGACTACGCCGATCCCGCGGCGCTCGACTCCACCTACGCGATGCCGCATCAGTCCCAGAACTTCGACGGATATGACAACCCGCGGCTGAACGCGTTGTTCGACGCGGCTCGCGCCGAGGCCGACCCGCGCCGGCGCGCCGAGCTGGACGTCGCGGCCGAGCGGCTGATCATGCGCGAGCTGCCCTGGATCCCCGCCGCGGATCCCGACACGCTGCTCGTCCTGGGCCGCCATCTCAGCGGGCCGCCGAGCTCGTTCGCCTACATGCAGGCGCCATGGCTGGCACGGGTGGGGGAGGCGGAGCACTGATGGCTTCGTTCCTCGCCAAGCGGCTCACCATGCTCGTGGCCAGCTTGCTGCTGGCGAGCTTCGCGGTCTACGGGGCCGTCTACATCGCGCCGGGCAGCCCGATCGCGACGATCACCGGAGGGCGGGCGCTGCCACCGGCGACGCTACGGGTGCTCGAGCATCACTACCACCTGGACGAGCCGCTCATCCCCCGCTACCTGAACTGGCTCTCCGACGCCCTCCATGGCGACTTCGGTACCTCGCTCGTCAATCACCAGAGCGTGGCGAACCTGATCTCCTCCCGGATCGGGACCACGGTCGACCTCGTCGCCTACACGGGCCTGCTCATCGTGATCTTCGGCCTGGCGGCGGGCATCATCGGCGCGCTGCGCCCGGGGTTCATCGACGGCGTGCTGGTGACGATCACGAGCGTGCTCACCGCGACGCCGTCGTTCGTGGCGGCGATCGTGCTCATCTCGGTATTCGCGGTGCGGCTGCAGTGGCTGCCTGCGATCGGCGACGGATCGGGGTTCGGCGGGACGATCGCGCATCTCACGATGCCGGCGATCGCGCTCGCGGCCTCGTCGGTCGCGCTCGTCTCTCGCGTGGCGCGCGCGAGCGTGCGTGAGGAGCTCACCCGCGAGCATGTCCAGACCGCGATCAGCCGCGGGCTCCCGCGCCGCGTCGTCCTGCGCCGCCACGTGCTCCGCAACGCCGCGATCCCGATCACCACGATCACCGGGCTGACGATCGCCTCGCTGTTCGCGCTGGCCGCGATCGTCGAGGAGGCGTTCAACCTCAACGGGATCGGCTCCGCGCTGGTGAACGCCGCGGCGTCGAAGGATTTCCCGGTCGTCCAGGCGATCTCGCTGGTGCTCGTGGCCGCCTTCGTGCTCACCAACGCGCTCGTCGACCTGCTCTACGCGCTGCTGGATCCGCGCGTCGAGCTCGGAGCCTCGGCCGCCTGATGGCCGTCACTGCTCCGTCCGCGGCACCCGGGCCGGCGGTCGCAACCGCCCGGCGCAGCCTCCCGGGAACGGGGCTCGGGGTCATCGGGACCGTCTGTGCGGTCGTGATCGCGGTCGCGGTCATCGCCGCCCTGTTCGGCCCGGTGCTCGCTCCGCACAACCCGAACAGCGTCAACCTCGCGCAGGCCTACGTCGGCCCGACCGCCGGCCACCCGCTCGGGTTCGATGGCCAGGGCCGCGACCTGCTCTCGCGGCTGATCGTCGGGGCGCGCACCGCGATGCTCGGCCCGCTCGTGGTGGTTGCGCTCTCCACCGTCGCCGGGGTGGGGCTGGCGCTGCTCGCCGCGTGGCGCGGCGGCTGGACGGACAGCGTCCTCACCGGCGCGATGGACATCCTGTTTGCGTTCCCGGGGATCCTGCTCGCGGTCCTCACCGCGGCTGTCTTCGGGCCGAGCCTCACCGCCGCCTCGCTCTCCCTGGCGATCGCCTACACGCCCTACGTGATGCGGGTCGTCCGCAGCGAGGCGATCAGGCAGCGCGCTCAGCCGTACATCGCGGCGCTGGAGGTCCAGGGTCTCGCGGCTCGGGCCATCTGCATCCGTCACCTCCTGCGCAACCTCGCCGAGCTCGTCGTCGCCGAGGCGACGATCCTGTTCGGCTGGGCGATGCTCGACCTCGCCGCGGTCTCGTTTCTCGGCCTCGGGGTGCAGCCACCCCAGGCTGACTGGGGCGTGATGGTCTCCGAGGGGGAGACCGGGGTCCTCCAGGGCTATCCGGCTGAGGCGCTTGCCGCCGGCATCGCGATCGTCGTCGTGGTGGTCGCGTTCAACCTGCTCGGCGAGAGGCTGAGCGACCGCCAGCGCGCTGCGCGAAGGTGAGCATGGCGCTCGTCGAGGTCCACGATCTCCGCGTCGAGCTGCCGATCGAGGGCACCGCCCGGCCGGTGCTGCGCGACGTGGCGCTCACGCTCGACGCGGGCGAAGCGCTCGGGCTGGTCGGCGAGTCGGGGGCGGGGAAGTCGATGACGGTCCGCGCGCTGGCCGCGCTGCTGCCGCCGGGGGCGTCCGTGTCCGGCCGGGCGACGATCGGCGGCCATGACGTCATCGGCGGCGCGCGCTCGTCGCTGCGGCAGGCGCGCACCAGGACCGCCGTGATCTTCCAGGACCCCCGCGCGCACATCAATCCCGTCTACCGGATCGGTGACTTCCTCACCGAGCAGCTGCGCATCCTGCGTGGTGTCGATCGACGCACCGCGGCGCGGCGGGCGATGGAGCAGCTCGATGCCGTTGGGATCCCCGACGGCGAACGGCGCCTGCGCCAGTACCCCCACGAGCTCTCCGGCGGGCTGCTGCAGCGGGTGATGATCGCGGCGGCACTCCTCGCCGAGCCCGAGCTGATCCTCGCGGACGAGCCCACCACGGCGCTTGATGTCACGACGCAGTCCGAGGTGATGGCGATCCTCGACGAGCTTCGCCGCGAGCGCGGCCTGGCGCTGCTGTTCATCACGCACGACCTCGACCTCGCCGCCGCGGTGTGCGATCGCACGGCGGTGATGTACGCCGGGCAGATCGTCGAGCTCCAGGCATCCGCCTCGCTGCACGGGAACCCGCGGCATCCGTACACCGCGGCGCTCGCCGCGGCGCGCCCGCCGCTCAGCGGGCCGCCGGCGCCGCTGCCCGCGATCGAGGGGCGGCCGATCGGCGCGTGGGAGACGGACGGCGGGTGCGCGTTCGCCGCGCGCTGCGTCCACCGGCGGCCGGAGTGCGACGCCACCGCTCCGCTCCTGCGCGACTGGGGTTCGGGTGAGGTCCGATGCCTCCGTGCCGAGGAGCTCGACGGGCGGCTCGCCGGGGTGGCCCATGGCTGAACCGGTCCTCGCCGTCGAGGGCCTGCGCAAGGAGTTCGGCGGAGTCGTGGCGGTCGACGAGGTGAACTTCCAGCTTCCGAGCGGAGGATCGCTCGGCCTCGTCGGCGAATCGGGCTCGGGCAAGACGACGATCGCCAAGATGGTGGTCGGCCTCGAGGCACCGACCGCCGGGCAGATCGAGTGCTGCGGGCGTGATCGCACCGCGGCCGCCCGCTCGACGCGCGAGCGGCGCCGTCGTGCCCGTGAGGTCCAGATCGTCTTCCAGGATCCGTACACGAGCCTCGACCCCCGTCAGACGGTCGAGCGCGGGCTCGACGAGATCCTCCGCGTCCACTTCGACCTCACCGCGGACGACCGCCGCCGTCGTGTCCACGAGTTGGCGGCGCTGGTTGCCCTCGACGATCGACAGCTTCGCGCCTATCCGCAGAAGCTGTCCGGCGGGCAGCGCCAGCGCGTCGCGATCGCGCGGGCACTCGCCCCCGAGCCGCGGCTGCTCATCCTCGACGAGGCCGTCGCCGCGCTCGATGTCTCGATCCAGGCTCAGATCCTCAACCTGCTCGCCGAGATCCGCCGCCGCACGGGTCTCGCCTACCTGCTCATCACCCACGACCTCGCGGTGGTTCGCCAGCTCACCGACACGAGCCTCGTGATGCGGGACGGCACGATCGTCGAGCGCGGCCCCACGCTCGAGCTGCTCGACGCGCCCCAGCACCCCTATACGCAGCTGCTGCTCGGCAGCGTCCCCCAGCCGGGCTGGAAGCCGGCCAGGCGGGCGGAGCGCCTGGCGACCGGCACGGTGCGGTGACCGTCCGCGCCTGGCCGCCAGTGCAGCGACCGTCCGCCGGGGCTTCCTCTCAGCCGGTGGTGGCCGTCCCCGAAGACAGATCCGACATCGTCACCCGCGAGACCTTGTAGTTCACGCTCGTATCGGGCGTGCCGTTCGGCGGCCCGCCGACGAACTGGATCGGCACGCCGGTGTTGGCGTCGATCGTCAGCTGCTCCTGGTACCCGGACCCCACCTCGGGAGCGCCGGCGGTGAGCACGAGCGTCGGGTCGCCGCCCGAGGTGCCGTTGGTGACCGTGACGCCCGGCAGGGTCGCCAGGATCTTCAGCACCCCGGCGCGGACGTCCGGCTCACCGGAACCCGCGATGATCGCGTCCTGTGAGTCCTCCCACACCCAGTTGTCGTAGCGGCTCACGTCCGCCAGGGGCTCGCCGAGGGCGGCCTCCTTCCTCTTGATCGCGGCACCGTTGGTCTTCTCGTTGGGGTTGATCACCTGGCTGGGATCGGGCGCGTCGGCCATCTTCTGAGCGGCGGACTGCACGTCTCCGGTGGCCGCCTGCCTGGCGGCCGCGACCTCCCGGGCGAACAGCCCACCGGCCAGGTTGTGACCGGCGCTGACCTGAGCCGCCAGTCCGCTCTCCGCCGGCGAGAAGTAGTACTTGCCGCTATCGGCGTACAGGTCGTAGACGGTCACGGTCTCTCCGCCCGTCGTCGTCGTCCTGCCGACGAGCGTCGCGTCGCCGGTCGGCGTGGCCGAGGTGATCACGTCGTCGGCGAGCCGCACCAGCGTCGGGTGGGCGACGCCGTGGTGGTGTGCCGCACCACCGTGATGGGCCGCGCCGTGCTGATGGGTCACGGAGGGCGCCACCGCGGTGCTCGGGACGAGATCGCGTGCGGCATGGTCCCGGGCGGAGAGGACGAGCACGGCGGCGACCGCCGCGGTCGCGGCCGCCGCCGCGACGCTGAACGCCCGGGCACGCGCCAGTCCGCGAAGCCGCAGGCGCCCCCGCCTGCGAGGCGGACTGGTGTGTTCGAGCAGTGCCTGAAGCGCCCGGTCACGCGCGCCGGGGTCGTATGCGTCCCCGTCCGGTCGCTGGGCCGTGATCCAATCGAGATCGGGTCGGTTCATGGTCATGCCTCGTTCGTATTGGTGTGGCGGACGTCGCCGGAGTCCAGGTGCGCGCGCAGGCGGCGCCGGGCGCGGTGGATCCTGGATCGGACGGTGCCGAGGGGGATGTCGAGCGCCTGGCCGATCTGCTCGTAGTCGAGATCGGCCCAGGCGAGGAGCAACAGCGCGTCGCGATCGCCTGCCGGGATGTCCTGAAGAGCCGCCGCCAGATCCGGACCGAGGAGCTGTCGCTCCAGCTCTCCCAGATCCGTCTCGCGGGCCGACGGGCCGTCGAGCGCGGCCGAGCGCGCCCGCTTGTGCTCCTCGCGCCGAGCGCTGCGAAAGTGCTCGCGCAGCACGTTCGCCGCGATTCCGAACAGCCACGGACGCGCATCGGCGTACCGCGCGTCGTACCGGACGCGGCGATCGAACGCGACGCGGAACGCCTCGGCGGCGATGTCCTCTCCGGCCGAGCCGGCGCGATGCAGGCAGAACCGGTAGAGGTCGTCCCAATGGCGATGGAAGAGCTCGGTGAATGCGTCGGGATCGCGGATCGATGCCGTCAGCAGCTCGGCGTCACTACGGGCGGGAGCTCGGTGCGGCATGTCCTGCCTTCGCGCGACCCGGACCGGAGCACGTGAATGTAGGTAGGTGTTCTCCATTACGGCATATCCGGTCCGCGCCCCGGGAAAGTTCGCGCCCGGGACCCTACGCCGCGCGGATTGAGACGGATCTCTCTAGTCGCGCCGACGCAGCAGCGCGCCCAGGTCAGCCACCGGGCCGAGGTGCCGGATCTTGTCGGGGTTGGCGATCCAGCTCACGGCCTGGATCTGTCCGTCGGCGAACTCGAGCGCGATCACCGCGCCGAGGTTGCCGTCCGCATCGGCGAACAGCGCGCCGGGCTGGCCGTTGACGAGCGCGCGACGGGCGCGGAACGTGCCGAAGCGCGCACTGGCGCGCAGGCCGCCGATGAGGGTCCTCGCGGCGCGGACACGGCCGTGGATCGACTGCTTGAACGCGGGCGCCTTGCCACCGCCGTCGGCGCGCAGGACCACGTCATGGGCGAGCAGCTGCTCGAGCCCCTCCAGATCGCCGTCCTCAGCCGCGGCGAAGAACCGCGTCGCAAGCTGCTCGCGCTCCTCGTGCGTGGTCTCAAAGCGCGGCCGACGCTCCTGCACCTGCCGGCGAGCGCGGGCGGCGAGCTGGCGAGCGTTCTGCTCGCTGGTGCCGATGATCTCGGCGATCCGGTCATACGGCTCGTCGAACACCTCGCGCAGCAGGAACGCGGCGCGATGCTCCGGCGTGAGGCTCTCCAGCAGGACGAGGAACGCGAGCGACAGCGAGTCGGCCATCTCGAGCCGCTGCGCCGGATCGTCGTCGGTGCTCACCTCCAGCGGCTCGGGCAGCCAGTCGCCGACGTACGTCTCGCGCCGCACACGGGCCGAGCGAAGCTCGTCGAGCGACAGCCGTGAGACGACGGTCGACAGGTACGCGCGCGGTGACTCGATCCGCTCACCGCGCTGGCGGGCCCGATGAAGGCGGAGGAACCCCTCCTGCACCACGTCCTCTGCCTCGCTCACGCTGCCGAGCATCCGGTAGGCGATTCCGAACGCCGACCGGCGCAGCGCATCGAACTCGTCGCCGGTCATCGCCTCAGCCGAGTCCCTGGGGGAAGCCCTGGCGCCAGCTGGGGTACTGCAACGTCCAGCCGAGCTCCCGCTTGGCCTTCTCATTGGAGGAGCCGTGCGCCTCGGTCATCATCAGCGTGGCTCCCTCGCCGGTGATCAGCCGCCCCAGCCAGCGGGGGATCCGCCGCGGCGGCTTGGCGCCGAGCGCGCTGGCCAGCACCGGCAGCCATTCCCGCACCGGGGCAGGTTCGTCGTCGGCGACGTTGTAGATCCCGCTGTCGCCGCGCTCGACGGCCGCGGCGGTCGCCGAGGCCGCGTCATCGATATGGATGTGCGACCAGACGCCGGTGCCGCCGCCGATGATCGGGAACCAGCGCTTGCGGATCGGCATGGCCATCGGCGAATCGGGAGCCTGGCTGGTCGAGGTCCCCGGGCCGTAGAAGCCGCCGTAGCGCAGGACCAGTCCCTCGCCCCACTCGATCGAGGTCACCGCTCGCTCGAGATGCAGGAGCGCGGTCACCCCGGGACGCAGCGGGGCCGGAGGGTCCGGATCGAGCGGGTCGTCCTCGCTGAGAATCGGGCCTCCGGATCGGTCGTATCGAAACGCCGCAAAGCTCTGCGCCACGAACCGGCGCGCGCCGACGGCACGACCGGCGGCGAGCAGATGGTCGGTCGCCTCGGTCCGCAGCCGGTTGGTCGTCAGCGCCAGCGGGGAGCTTTCAGGGTGCCGCATGTCCTTGGCCGACATCTTCCCGCCGAGGGCGGTGAGCTCGTGGACGATCACCTCGGGTTCGGCCGAGGCCACCGCCGCAGCGACCGCGTCGGGGTCGAGCGCGTCGGCGACGGTCGGGCGCGCGCCGAGGCTGCGTACCAGGTCCTGCTTGCCCGCGCTGCGCGTCATCCCGATCACCTCGTGACCCCGGGTCACGAGCTGGGGGACGAGCGCGCGTCCGAGCACTCCGGTGGCGCCGGCAACGAATACTTTCATGGCTGCTCCTCTCGCTTCATGGTCCACAATTGAGACGAGACAGGGGCGCGACCTGTGACAGTTCCCACCGGCGGGATCGCGCCGGGCCGTCAACGAGGAGTAGGAGACCCGGATCAGATGCCCACCCGGCCGATGCAGATCTCCCTCCAGCCCGAGCGCCAGCGCGCTGTCGCGGCGGACCTCTTCAACTACGTCTGGACCCTGATGGAGACCGTGGACCGCACGCAGCGCCAGACCGACCTGATGGTCGCCGCGGCCTACGCGTCACGATTCTTCTGGGAGGAGAACGGCGAGCCGCTGCACCTGGCGCGCGGCGAGTGGCAGATCTCCCGGGCCTGTGCGATCGCCGCTCGCCCAGCGGCGGCGCTCGAGCATGCGCAGCGGTGCCTGGAGCTCTGCGAGGCCCACCAGCTCAACCCGTTCGACTTCGGCTTTGCCCACGAGGCGCTCGCGCGAGCCCACCACGCCGCGGGGAACGGCGCCGCCGCGGCGGAGGACGCCCGCGCCGCACGTGCCATCGCACCCCGCATCGAGGAGCGGGAGGACCGCGAACTGCTCATCGGCGATCTGGACGCGCTCGGTCTGGCGTAACCGCGGGCGGCAGCCGCAAGGTGAACCGCGCTCCTCCCATCGGTGACGGGTCGCAGCTGACCGTGCCGCCGTGGGCCTCGGTGGTCCGGCGGACGATTGCGAGCCCGAGTCCCGTGCCGCCACGCGGGCTGCGCGGGAGCCGGTAGAACGGCTCGAAGATCCGCTCGCGCTGGTGGGCGGGGACGCCCGGGCCGTCATCACTGACGATCACTGCGGGCCCGCGCGGCGCGCCGGCGGCCTCGACGGTGGCCGTGCCGGCGACGGCGAGCGCGTTGTCGAGCAGGTTGCCGATCGCCCGCAGCAGCGCGTCCCGGTCGCCGGTCGCGGGGACGGGACCGTCGGTGATGAGCTCCAACCGCCCGGCGGGCTCGGCACCGCGAGCCGCGGTCACCGCGACGGAGACGAGCTCGGTGAGGTCGACGGGGTCGTACTGAGCCGGCTCGCGGGCGTCGAGCCGCGCGAGATTGAGCAGGTCATCCACCAACTGCCCGAGCCGTCCGCTGTCCCGTGCGAGCTGAGCCTCGATCGCGTCACGCGCCGGGCGTTCCGGCTGGTCGCGCAGCAGCCGCTCGGCGGTGGCGTGCAGCGCCGCGACCGGGTTGCGGAGTTCATGGGAGGCGTCGGCGAGAAAGGTGCGCATCGCGGCTTCCGAGGCGCGCGCGTCGGCGACGGCGCGATCGAGCAGGACGAGTGCCCGGGCGAGCGCGGCCAGCAGCGCCAGCGCGATCGCGCCCCCGATCGCCTCGGTGAGCTCGAGGCTTCTGACCTGGCGGTCGACCCCGGCGAGGCTGCCGCGGAGGGTCACGATCAACTCCCTCCCGTTGACGTGGATCGCCTGCACCACGGTCAGCAGCCCACCGCTCGACGTGACGGCACGGGGCGCCGGAGGGCGGCCGACCTTCCCGGGGTTGCGTGCGACCTCCGCCGAGATCCCCTCTCCGGCGAGCGAGGCGAGGGTCGACTTGAACGATGCCGGCGTGCGCACCTGCGCCAGCGCGCTCGCCCCCGATGTGAGGTCGGCGCGCACCCGCTGCTCGAGCCCGTCGCGGTAATCGACCGTGACGATCACCACGAACACGGCCAGCGCGGCGACCACTGCGAGCACCGAGGCGACGATCAGGCGGGTGCGCGCGGGTGGGCGTCCGCTCACGCCGAGAACCTGTAGCCGATTCCGCGCACGGTGTGGATCAGGCGGGGACCGTCGGTCTCCAGCTTGCGCCGCAGGGCGCTGACGTGCACCTCCACGAGGTTGGGGTCGTACGCGTCATACCCCCACACCTGCGTGAGCAGCTGATCCTTGGACAGCGCCTGTCCGCGGTGGCGCACCAGGTACCCGAGCAGCCGCAGCTCGGTCGAGGTCAGCGCGAGCTCACGGCCTCCGCGGGCGGCGAACCCGTGCTCTTCGTCGATCAGCAGCCCCTCGACCTCCAGGACCTGCGGAATCGCGCCACGACGGCGCAGCACGGCGCGCACCCGCGCCATCAGCTCCTCGAGCGCGAACGGCTTGATCAGATAGTCGTCGGCGCCGAGCTCGAGCCCGGCCACGCGGTCCGCGACGGCGTCACGCGCGGTGAGGAAGATGATCGGCAGCTCACGCTGCCGGCGCAGCATCCGGGCCAGCTCGAAGCCGTTGCCACTGGGCAACAGCACATCGAGGATCGCGAGATCCGGCGCGGTCGCCAGCACGTCCGCGGGGCGGGGGAGATCGTCGAACCCGGTGGCGGCGAACCGCTCGACGGTCAGCGCGGCGAGCACCGCGTCTCGCACCGGCTGCTCGTCCTCGACCACCACCACTCGACCGATCGGATCGCCCATGGGCCTGGGCGATTGTCCCCGACGCCGGCTGAAGATCGGCTGAAGACCCGCGGAGCTTCAGGTCGATCTCAGCTTGCGGCGGGACGCTGGGCGCGACCCTGGAGGAGACAGTGAACGATCGCCCACAGCGCGCCACGCGGACGGCGGCCGTGATCGCCACCGCGTTGACGATCGCCGCCTGCGGCACCGGTTCGCCGCGACCAGACAGCCGGACCGACCCCACTCAGGCTCAGGCCCAGCGGCAGACCCTGAGCTTCGCGCGCTGCATGCGCGCGCACGGAGTGCCGCACTTCCCAGACGATCTCGATTATCAGAACGTTGCCGGGATTGACCCCTCCTCACCGGCCTTCACGGCTGCGCAGACGGCCTGTCGGCGCCTGCTGCCGGTGAAGACGGCGCCTGCCGCCGCGCCGTCGTCACGGACCGACGCCAAGCTGCTCAGGCTCTCGCAGTGCCTGCGGACCCACGGCTACCCCAGCATGCCCGACCCCCGTCCCAACCCGCCTCCACAGGGCGGCTCGAGCCAGGCCGATCGCTACGGCACGCTGTTCGGGGAGGGCGACTACTGGATCGGGATCCCGAAGGCCATCAACGCGCATGGTGCCGGTTTCATCCACGCGCTGCACGAGTGCCATGCGAACCCGTGATCCCGCCGCGGGAGGCCGCGCGCCCGCGGCGGAGAGCCGGTTCGCCGCCTACGTGGCGCACGAGCTGCGCACGCCGATCGCACACCAGCGTCTGCTCGCGGAAGCGGCGCTCGCCGACCCGTGTCCCGACACACGCGCGATCTGTGAGGAGGTCATCGCCGCCTGCGATCACCAGCTGCGGCTGATCGACGCGCTCTTCGATCTGACCCGGAGCAGGCCCCTGCTCCTCCGCCGAGAGCCGGTCGACCTCGCGGCGATCACCCGCCGGGTGCTGCGCTCGCACGAGCGGGGTGACCTCGATCGCGTGGTGACGCTCGACCCGGCCGCCGCGTATGGCGACCGGGCCCTGCTCGAGCGACTGTGCGACAACCTCGTCTCCAACGCGATCCGCCACAACGTGCCCGGCGGCCGGATCGAGGTCAGCGCCGCAACTGAGGCCGGCGGCGCGCTGCTCTGCGTCGCCAACAGCGGTCGCGCCGTGTCGAGCGACGAACTCGCGCGCCTCTTCGAGCCGTTCGCGCGCGGCCCCCGGTGCAGCGGCTCGACCGATGGCCTCGGCCTCGGTCTGGCGATCGTCGACGCGATCGCCCGCGCACACGGGGCGGTCGTCACCGCCCGGCCGCGGGCAGGCGGCGGCCTCGCAATCGAGGTCAGGTTCCCGGCGTCCCGCTGACGGGAGGGGTCCGGGAGTCGAGCCAGAGCGCCCATGGCTCGATCGAGCCCACCTCGAGCATCCCGGCACGCGCCCACGGGTCCTCGGCGACGCGCCGGCGGATCTCCTCCTCGTCGGACGCGTCGACGACGTGAAGCGTTCGTTCACCGTTGCCGAGCGGGCCGCCGAGGACGATGAACCCGTCCTCGACCAGGCTCTCCATGAACGCCGCGTGCTCCTCCCACTCGCGCTGCTCGCGAATCGGGCGCGAGCTGTCCCAGCCGGATGCGTGGACGAGGGTCAGTGCGAAGTTCGCCATCGCCGCCACATCCTTTCACGTGGTCACGCCGTCGCGGAGACAGCGTCAGCCGGCGCACTTGCGGGCGCGCGCCGGGGAGCCGGGCTGCAGCGCCTGCCCCGAGTCCGGACTCACCATCAGGCACGACTCGTCCACCGCCTGGAATGCCCGCGCCGGGATCTGCTTGAGCTGATCGACCATCGTGTAGGTCCAACGGCGATCGGTCGTTCCTCCGAAGAACCAGTTGCTGCCGTTGTCGGCGAGGATCAGCCCGTAGGTCTTCATCGCCTCGACTACGACCTGGCAGGCTCGCGCGCACCGGGAGCGCGGCAGGTGGAAGCGCGCGGACAGGCGGAAGCGCGCGCCCATCGGCGGATAGGCGGAGTTGGTCACCGCCCCCGCCTCGTGGCGCGCCGGCCACACGTCGCGGGTGTCGGTCGTCTCGGCGGTCATGCGGATCGCATGGTCGATATGGCCCGACATGACCTCGTCGTAGTTGACGAGGCCCGGCAGGATCGGCAGCCCGGCCGCGTCCGCGGACGTCCAGCCGGCCGGACGCAACGCATCGGAGCGGAGGTTCCAGATCGCACCCGAGCCCGCCGTCGACCGGTTGCGGCTGCGGTAGCGGGCGTCGTACAGCTCGTAGAGCCGGCACGTCGTCGGGTCGACCATGATCGCGTGGCGATCGCCGCTGGCGTCGTGCCCGCCCTCGATCGGAGTGCTCGCCGAGAACGGGTACGGACCACGATCGCTCTCGTCCGCGTAGGTGAACCGCACCCTCGAAAGCTTCGGATGCGGCGGCGTGATCTCCCACGGGATCCCGTACGGGTGCGAGCCGCCGCCCGGGCCGTAGTCGGGATGCAGGTCGGTCGATCCTGACGCCATGCTCTTCAACCACTGCCCGGAGTGGGAGTCGACCGGAAGCCCGGTGACCGGCGTGTTCCATACGTTGTCGGCGGGGAAGGCCGGGCAGGGCGTGCCCGGGAGCGTGGGGCCGGGAGCGGGACCGGTGGGGGTGCTGGCGCCGGCCGGCGATCCGGCCTGGGCGACGATGATCAGGACCGACGCCGCCAGGCAGGCGGTCAGGATTCTGCGCACATCCCCATTATCCGAGTGCGGAGGTCAGTGGTGCACGTAGATCGTCCATTTGCCTAGCCGCCCTTGTGGTCGCGCGCGGGCGGCCGATGACACGATCATGTCGCCGATTCGGTCTCGCCTGCCGATCGCCGCTGTCCTGCTCGCGTCGGGGCTCGTTCCCGCGCTGGCGCTCGCGATCGCGGGACGGCGGATGGTCATGTTCGTGCCGGACTTCCACCTCGCCGTGGTGGGGGTCGCCGGGGCGATCGCAGGCATCGCCGCGATCACGATGTCGGTGACCGCCGCGCGGCGCAACGACGGCCGGGCGCTGATGCTCGGTCTCGCCTTCTCCGTGATGTCCGAGATGCTGATCGTCCACGCGCTCGCCACTCCGGGCGCGCTGATCGGCACCAACGGTGTCGTCGAGGTCTTCGGTGCGCTGAACCTTCCGTTCAGCGGTCTGATCCTCTCCGCATCGGCGCTGCCTGCCCTGCGACGGCCGCAGAACGTCAGGACGCTGCTCCGGCTCGAGCTAGCGGTCGTCGCGGCGCTGGCTGCTGTTGGGGCCGCGGCGCTCGTGTTCGCCTCGCACCTGCCGATCGTGCCCACCCCGTCGTCGCTGGCCGCCGAGCTCATCTTCGCCGCGACCGCCCCGCCGCTCGTCCTGCTCGCATGGAGGGCATCCCGGACCTTCCTGCTCACCCGTCGTCGCGCCGATCTGATTGTCGCGGTCGGTGTGGTGTGGCTGATCGGTGCGCAGTACGGGTTGCTCAACTTCACGATGATGGACGCCGCCTGGTGGGTCGCGCACGGCCTCGAGGTCGCGGGGATCGGCATGATCGGCATCCCCGCCGCGCTCGATCTCCGCCACGGCATCGCGTCCCGGCCGCTGGTCGGCGACCTGCACGCCGACGCGCTCGTGCGCAACGAAGAGGAGTTCCTCGGCGGGCGGGTCCGGGCGCTGCTCGTCCGGCTCGGGGAGAAGGATCCCTCGACCGAGGGTCACACGCGCCGCGTCGCGACGCTTGCCGTCCAGATCGGTGAGCGGCTGGGCCTGCCCGAGGGCCGCCTGCGCCAGCTCGCGCTCGGCGGACTGCTGCACGACATGGGCAAGCTGCGGGTGCCCGACGAGATCCTGGGGAAGCCCGGGCGGCTCACCGACGAGGAGTTCGCCGCGATCCGGCGCCATCCAAGCGACGGGCGCGAGCTCCTCACCGAGCTCGGCGGATTCCCCGCGATGGTGCTTGATCTCGTCGAGAGCCATCACGAGCGGATCGACGGCGCTGGCTATCCGAACCGGGCGCCGGCGGCCGAGCTGGAGCTCGAGGTTCGCATCCTCACCGTCGCCGACGTCTACGACGCGCTGACCGCCGACCGCGTCTACCGCGACGCCTGGCCCGCCGCGCGCGCCCTGGACCTGATGGTCGAGGAGAGCGGCACCGCGTTTGACTCGGCGTGCGTCGAGGCGCTCCAGGCGACGGTCGCCTCCCACCAGGCGACCGATGAGCAGCAGGCCGGCTCGGCCGGGGACTGGCGCGTGCGGCCCGTGCGGTCGGCAACCGGTCGTCGCGCCGCCGCCTGATCGCAGACCGGCCGTCCCCCACCCCGCGTTAGGGTCGCGGGGGCGATGTGCTTCTCGCCGCAGGCCGACTTCACCGCCGGCACCGTGATCACGCTCGTGGGCGTGCAGACACTCCGCCACGTGTCTCATCGCCGCGAGCTGATCGTCGGGGCTCTGCCGCTGCTGTTCGGCCTGCACCAGCTGGTCGAGGGCTTCGTCTGGCTCGGGCTTCGCGGTCAGGTCTCCATGGGGCTCGGTGACACCGCCAGACAGACGTACATCGTCTTCGCACACGCGGTCCTACCGGCGCTCGTGCCCCTGGGGTTCACCCTGCTCGAGCCCGACCGCCGGCGGGCGCGGTGGATGTGGCCACTCGTCGCCGCCGGCGTGCTGCTGGGCACCTACCTGCTCTGGCAGGTCACCGCCTACCCGGTGGGAGCCCAGCAGCTGGCTCGCTGTATCGACTACACCACGCACACCCCGAACGATCTGCTGATCGGCGCGCTGTACGTCATCGTCACCTGTGGCCCGGCACTGATGTCAACGCGTCGCCACCTGCGGTGGTTCGGCGCGGTGAGCCTGGTCGGCGCGATTGCCGCCGCGCTCGTCCGGGTCGACGAGCTGACCTCGCTGTGGTGCGTGTACGTGGCATTGGTCAGCGTGCTGATCCTCGAGCACTTCCGCCGTCAGCCGCCTCGCACGGCCGCATCCGCCGCCTGAGCGAGTTGGTGCGCCGCGCTGAAGAACGCCGCCGACTGGCCCATGAACAGCCCGGTCGAGGTCAGGAACGCGAGCGCCGCCATCGCACCCCCGTTCTGCGACTGGGTCGGCCGCACGATCGAGCAGTGGGGCAGACGTGGATCGATGAACTGGCACGGCTTGGGGAAGATGTTGTTGGGCCGTGTCGTGTCCTCACCGGAGGCGGCGAGGTTCGGGAACGTCGTCCCGGTCTCCGGGTCGGTGACCCCTGACAGCGGGGGCTCGACGCAGTTTGCGGCGGTGTCCTGCCAGACGCCGAAGTGGTCGACCTCGGTCCCGCCGATGCTGGCGACGATCCGCAGCACCTCAGGGCTCGTCACCTGCAGGGACAGGGTCGCGTACAGGCTCGACCCGCCCTGCTCGATCATCGCGAAGTGGAACGCCGCGCTGTTGGCGATCGCCTGCATGCGTTCCTGCTGCGGGGTGACCGGTGGCACCGGCGCCTTCATGTTCGGCGGGGTGTCAGTGTCATTGAGCGGCACGAGCGGCTGGTTGTCGATCGTCACCGCCTGGCCGAACGTCGCACCGAAGTCGGGGTTCAGCGCCGAGCGGTAGCGCAGGTACCAGCTCGTGTCGACGTTGTCCGAGAGGAGGTTGGTGAGTCGCAGCCGATTCTTGCTCGCACCGGTCGCCTGGCTCCCCGGGAGCGTCCGGAACGGTTCGAGGTTGACGGGCTGTGCCCCGTGAGCGGACAGATACGCGTTGAGGAACGCCGCGTGGCTGCGCTCGTCGCGAGTGTTACCACTGATGTAGGCGGGCATGTCGCCGTCGACGTTCGAGAGCGCCGCCATGTATGCCGGGTTGCCTCCGTTGATCCCCGCGAGCTCCTCGTACTGAATCCACAGATCCGTCTCCAGGATCTCGGCCGCGGCCAGGAACTGCAGGATGGCGGCGTCACCCTGGCTCAGCGTGGTCGAGGCGCCCCTCGCCGAGGATGAGGCGAGCACCGACAGCGGCACGGCGGCGCCGGCGCCGATCGCGCCGGCTCGCTTGAGGAACGAGCGGCGAGGGACGGCTCGCTGCCACAGGCTCTCCTCCTGCTCGACATCAGCAACAGCGTCGTTCGATTGGCGGCCAGGGTGCAGGTCAGACACGGGCATGGGTGCCCCTCCCTTTGTCAGTGACGGTTGGGTTGTGTCGATCGGGCCGTGCATGCCTCGGCCGTTATCTGTCCAGACTCCGCCCCCACCGATTCCTTCCCATCGAATTTTGATCGTCGGTCAGGCCGATGGAACTGTTCGGACGGCGGTGAGCGATTCCATCGCGTGGTGGGATGAAATCGCTCAGCGGCCTCCCGCAGATCGTGCGGATCAGCCCGGCCGGCGCGGCGCGCCGTGCCATCTCGGCGCCGAATGTGCTGAGAATGGGGCGAGCGCCGAGCATGCACACCGATCACGTCCTCATCGAGCAACGCGTCCGCAAGGCCCTCGAGCGTCGCATTCGCCCGGAGATGTACGGCCCTGCCGTCCCGCTCGCGGTCTCGGCCTGGCAGGCGCCAGGCGCGGTCGGCTATGCCGCTGCCAGAGAAGGCACCTATCACCCCTTCGCGGTCGGGGACGCGTGGGGAGCGCCGTGGTCGACGACGTGGTTCGCGCTCGCGGGTGAGGTTCCCGCGGGGTGGGAGGGTCAGCCCGTCGAGGCGCTGATCGATCTCGGATGGCCTGGCGGGTCGCCGGGCTTCAGCTGCGAGGGCCTCGTCTACGACGCGGCCGGCAACGAGCTGAAGGGACTCGCCGCCCGCAGCTGCTGGGTGCCCGTGCCACCCGCTGTCACACGCGTCGAGCTGTGGCTGGAGGCGGCCGCGAACCCGCACATCGACGAGGCGTTCCCGCTGCTCGGCGATCCCGGCACCGCCGGAGACCAGCCTCTCTACCGGCTGCGGCGGGCCGAGCTCGCAGTGCGCCGCCCGGCAGTTGCCGGGCTGGTGTCCGACATCGAGGTGCTCCTTGGCCTCGCCGTCGAGCTGGCCGGCGACGACCCGCGCCGGGCGATCATCCTGCGGGCGCTGGAGCGGATGCTCGACCGCCTGGGCCCGGGCGAGGTGGAGGCGGGGGCCGCACAGGCCGCCGTCGATCTGGCCGAGGTCCTCGCCCAGCCGGCCGTGCCGAGCGCGCATCGCATCTCGGCGATCGGCAACGCCCACATCGACACGGCGTGGCTGTGGCCGCTGGCGGAGACGCGGCGGAAGGTCGCCAGAACGCTCGCGAGCGCGCTGCAGCTCGCCGAGACCGAGCCCGACCAGGTGTTCGCGTTCAGTCAGGCCCAACAGCTCGACTGGCTGCGCGCGGACCGCCCGGCGCTCTATGAACGGGTCCGGGCGGCGATCGCCTCCGGTCGCATCGTGCTCGTGGGCGGCCTGTGGGTGGAGCCGGACGGCAACCTGTCGGGCGGGGAGGCGATGGTCCGCCAGATGGTCTACGGCAAGCGCTTCTTCCTTGAGCAATTCGGGATCGAGACGGAGGATGTGTGGATGCCCGACTCGTTCGGGTACACAGCGGCGCTGCCCCAGATCGCGGCCCTGGCGGGCAATCGGTTCATGCTCACCCAGAAGCTGTCCTGGAACCAGACCAACCGCTTCCCGCACCACACGTTCTGGTGGGAGGGGATCGACGGGACGCGCCTGTTCACCCACTTCCCTCCCGTCGACACCTACAACGCCGAGATGACGCCCGCCGAGCTCGTCCACGCGGCCCGCAGCTTTGCCGAGGCCGGCTGGGCGACCCGGTCGCTCGTGCCCTTCGGGTACGGCGACGGCGGCGGCGGTCCCACGCGCGAGATGGTCGCCGCCATCCACCGCGAGGCGAACCTCGAAGGCCTGCCGCGGGTCGCGATCCAGACGCCGGCGGCGTTCTTCGCCGAGGCGCTCCAGGAGTATCCCGACGCTCCCGTCTGGTCGGGTGAGCTGTATCTGGAGCTGCACCGCGGCACGTTCACCTCGCAAGCCCGGGTCAAGGCGGCCAACCGGCGCTGTGAACATCTCCTGCGCGAGGCTGAGCTATGGGCGGCGACCGCGGCCGTCCGGCAAGGCGCGACCTACCCGGCCGCGGAGCTCGAGCGGCTGTGGAAGCAGGTCTGCCTGCTGCAGTTCCACGACATCCTCCCGGGCAGCTCGATCGCTTGGGTCTACGACGACGCCGAGGCGATGTACGCGACGGTGATCGAGGAAGCCGAGGCGATCGTCGCCGACGCGCTCCACACCCTCGCCGGCTCCGGCGCCCAGACGGTCCGGTTCAACGCCACCCCGCACGCCTGGGCAGGGGTCCCGCCGCTCGGCGCGGCACCCGACCCGCCGCCGGGCGGCCCCCCGGCTCGGGTCGACGGCCCGGACGAGCAGGGTGCGTTCGTCCTCGACAACGGGCTGGTACGCGCGACGGTCGACCGCGCCGGACTGGTCACCGCGCTGGAGGACCTCAGGCACGGCCGGCAGGCGCTGGCACCAGGCAGTCCGGGCAACCTGCTCCAGCTCCATCACGACACCCCGAACCACTGGGAGGCGTGGGATGTCGATGCCTTCTATCGCAACCGCCACGTCGATCTGACCGACGCCGAAACAGTCGCCGTGGAGATCACCGACCCGGACCATGCCGCGGTGCGGGTCCGCCGTCGCTTCGGCGCCTCGGGGGTCGAGCAGGTCCTCTCGCTGCGTCCGGGCGAGGCGTGTCTGCGGATCGATACCGAGATCGACTGGCACGAACAGGAGCGGTTTCTGAAGGTCGCCTGGCCGTTCGACGTCCACGCCGGAGAGGCGACGAGCGAGATCCAATTCGGCCATGTCCGGCGGCCCACCCACGCGAACACCTCCTGGGACGCCGCGCGCTTCGAGACCTGGGCCCACCGCTTCGTCCACGTGGGGGAGGCGGGGTGGGGTGTCGCGCTCACCACCACCGCTCAGTACGGTCACGACGTCTCCCGGTCCACCCGGCCCGGCGGTGGGACGACGACGACGGTGCGCCTCAGCCTGCTCCGCGGACCATGCCACCCCGACCCCGAGGCCGACCAGGGCCGGCATCGCTTCAGCTGGCGAGTCCACCCGGGCGCCGGGATCGCCGACGCGATACGCGAGGGCTATCGGACCAACCTGCCGATCCGGTCGCTCACCGGCGGCGCCGCTCCCGAACCGTTGGTCCGCGTGGACGGTGGCGAGGCGCTGATCGAGGCGGTGAAGCTCGCTGACGACGGCAGCGGCGACGTGGTGGTGCGGCTGTACGAGCCGCTCGGAGGGCAGACCACGGGCTCGCTCGTCCCCGGGTTCCCCGCCGGCGAACTGCTCGAGGTGGATCTGCTGGAGCGGCCGGCGGAGAAGGCCACCGGGGCGGTCGAACCGTTGCGGGACGGCGCATCGCAGCTGCGCCTGCGGCCGTTCCAGATCCTCACCGTGCGCATTCGCCGGGCGACGGTGTGACCCCGCCGCCAGGCGAGCCGTGGGGGAGCCCCGACCGTCCGATGTCCTTCTGCGGCCGCCCCGTTCGTCGTCTCGGTGAGAGCAACCACTCAAGCTGGGAAAGGACGGCAACATGAGGGACACTCGACGCACGATCGATGAGCGTGTGCGCGCGGCGCGCGAGCAGGTGTTTGTCCGGTACTTCGTGCGCACCGGAAGGCAGACATGAGCTATCTCTCCCTGATCTGGGCCGACGGCCGGCCGTCCCCCGAGGACCTGGCGTACATGCAGCGTGAGCTGCCGGTCTTCGAGGCGGACCCGGTGTGGGGCCGCGTGCGGTTGTTCGGCCGCGAGCTGGAGCTTCCGGAGCGGGCGGCGACCGTGCGCGTCCGTGACGGCGGGACGATCGTGACCGACGGGCCGTTCGCCGAGGCCAAGGAGTTCATCGCCGGGTTCGACGTGCTGGACGCCACCGGACCCGATCAGGCGATCGGCTTCGCGGCCGCATGCCCAATCTCCTCGTGTCAGCCGATCGAGGTGCGGCCATTCTCCGGCGACGTCAGCCTCGACGAGCGCGCGCTCGCGTTCGGACGCGCGGAGGACGGGGGCGCGAAGCCCCATCTGCTCTGCCCGTGGGTCGATCCGGACGTGGTTGAACCAGGGCTGCGTGAGGAGCTCCAGGCGTGGCGCGAGCTGCTCCAGACGCGCGGCGTCCACGTCCTTGGCCAGACGCTCGCCGGCCCGCAGGAGGCGACGACCGTCCGCGTGCGGGACGGCAGCCGGGAGCTGACGGCCGGACCGTTCACCGGGATCCCGCAGGTCATGGCCGAGATCGATGTCGTCGACTGCGCCGACCGCAGTGAGGCGATCGAGCTCGCGGCGACGCACCCGATGGCGCGGCGGCACGCCATCGAGGTGCGCCCGTTCTACATCGAGGCAGACCATCGTTAGACATCTATTGATTCGACGTCGAATGATGTGTACGATCGGCCGATGCGGCCCGAGCAGACCCCGGTTGGACTCAGGCTCGCCCGAGCGTCGCGTCTGGTCGGGCGCGCGTTCGACGACGCGCTGGGCGAGGCCGGCGGCTCCCTGCCGGTCTGGCTCGTCCTGCTGAACCTCAAGATCAGGCGCGTCGCCAGCCAGCGCGAGCTCGCCGACGCGGTCGGCGTCACGGCGCCCACGTTGACGCACCACCTCGGCGGCATGGAAGCCGACGGCCTGCTCGTCCGGCGCCGCGATCCTGACAACCGGCGCAACCACATCATCGAGCTCACCGAGCTCGGCGAGCAGGGCTTCGTACGGCTTCGCGATGCCGCGGTGGCATTCGACGCCCGGCTGCGGGCTGGATTCGAGCCGGACGAGCTGGCAGCGCTCGGCGCCCAGCTGGAGCGGTTGTGCGCGAATGTCGCCGACCCAGAGGCGGGACCGCCCTGGAGCGGAATCATCGAACCGAAAGCGAGGTGAGGCATGCACGTCGACATGTCAGGGAAGGTGGCGATCGTGACCGGGGCGAGCCGCGGGATCGGTGCTGCGGTCGCGCGTGCGTTTCGGGCTGCGGGCGCGGATGTGGCGGTCGCGGCCAGAGACGCGGAGGCGCTGGACCGGCTGGCCGGCGAGCTCGGCGCCGATGACGGCCACGCCCTCGCTGTCCCCACCGACGTCAGCGACGCGGACGCCGTTGCCCAAATGGTGCGGCGCACGGTCGAGCGCTTCGGCCGGCTCGATTACGCGTGCAACAACGCCGCCGGCGGCGGCCATCCGCCGACTCCGCTCGCCGAGGTCGCCCTCGACGCCTTCGACTCCGGCGTCGCGGTGAATCTGCGCGGCGTGTTCGTCTCGATGCGTGAGGAGATCCCCGCGATCGTCCGGTCCGGCGGCGGGGCGATCGTGAACATGAGCTCGACCGCGGGACTGCAGGCCGTCGGCGGTCTTGCGAGCTACGTCGCCGCCAAGCACGGGGTAGAGGGCCTCACCAAGGTCGCGGCGCTCGACTACGCGGGCCACGGCGTGCGCGTGAACGCGCTCGCCCCCGGACCGATCCTCACCGACAACCTCAGGCGCGCCGGGACCGCCGGCCTCCAGGCGGCCGCGCGAGCGATGCCGCTCGGGCGGGTCGGTGAGCCCGGGGAGGTCGCGGACGCGGTCGTCTGGCTCTGCTCCGAGGCGGCCGGCTTCATCACCGGGACCACCCTGGCGATCGATGGCGGCAAGCTCGCAGGGACGCCGCCGTTCCGGGTGACCGCGGGGCCGCGTTAGAACGACCCCCCGCGCAACGCGGGTTCCGGGCGGGGAGCTGCGGGTAGGGCTCTGCCGTGGCTGTGCAAGACGACACCACCAGGTCCGAGGGAACCGGGGACCGGCGCAACGTACTGGAGCTGCTCGACAAGCAGGTGCCGTCGGCCTTCATCTACAAGCTGACGATCCTGTCGTGCCTCGGCGGGCTGCTGTTCGGCTTTGACACCTCGAACATCGGCTCGGCGCTCAACTTCGTCCCGTACCACCTGAGCAGCTTCTTCTCCGGCTACCTGGTCGCCGGGGCCTCCCTCGGCGCGGCCGCGGGCGCGATCTGTGCCGGTCCCCTCACCGACCGCTTCGGACGCAAGGCCCTGCTCGTCATCGATGCGGGGCTGTACGCGGTCGGATCGATCCTGTCGGCGGTCAGCCCTGACCTGGCGGTACTTCTGATCGCGCGCACGATGATCGGTCTGGCGATCGGCGCCGACTCGGCGATTGCGACCGCCTACATCGCCGAGTTCGCGCCGAGCGACCGGCGCGGCTCGCTGACCATGCTCCAGCAGTGGATGATCACGGTCGGCATCCTGCTCGCCTACATCGTTGCGCTGATCGTGCTGCGGATCGCCCCCGGCAGCGCGGGAACCGTGGGCTGGCGGGTGATCTTGGGCGTTGGCGCGATCCCCGCCCTGATCGGGCTGGTCCTGCGCGCCGAGATGCCCGAGTCCCCACGCTGGCTGATGCGCCACGAGAAGTACGATGCGATGCTGTCGGCGCTGAAGGACTTCGGGATCGAGGCCACGATCGAGGACGTGAAGTACACCGCCGACCGGGTCAAGGAAGCGGCGGCCAAGGCGGAGCGCCGGGCGAAGTCGGCCTGGACCCCAGGCGTCAAGCGCGCGCTCGTGGTGGTCTGCATGTTCTTCGTCTTCCAGCAGATCACCGGCATCAACGTCCCGCTCTACTACGGCCCGCACCTGCTCGGGCCACTGCTCCAGGGCTCGAACAAATCACTCGTGTGGACGACGATCGCCGGTGTAGAGGTGACCGGCCTGATGACGATCGTGAACGTCGTCGCCACGTACTTCGGCTTCCGGTACATCGACAAGATCGGCCGGCGCAAACTGTCGATGGGCGGCTACACCGGGATGATCGTGTTCGCGCTGATCGCCGCCCTTGGTCTCGGCGCGCTGCACGGGACGGGACGGACCATCCTGGTCACGTTCGGCCTGTGTGGCTTCATCGCCTCGTTCGCGGTCGGGGTCGGCGGCACGGGCTGGACGCTGCAGGGCGAGACGTTCCCCACCGAGATCCGCGGTCAGGCCGCCGCCACGGGCGCCACCGTGGACTGGCTGGCGAACTTCGCCCTGATCGAGGTGTTCCCGGCCTGGAACTCGGGGATCGGTCTCGACTGGGTGCTCGTCTGCTTCGCCGCCCTGTCCGCGATGGCAATTGTCTTCATCTACCGCTACCTGCCGGAGACCAAGGGAATGACCGTCGAGGAGATCACTGCTCGCTACGAGGAGATCCAGGCCTCGGGCTCGCTCACGCCCGTGTCGACGACGTAGCCGCGCGCAGGGTGCGGGCGGTCATGCGGCCCGCGGGGATCGCGAGCGCCGTGACGACACCGAGGCAGAGCGCTGCCGCGCAGATCCCGAAGGCGAGGCTGAAGCGGCCGTCAAGTGAGCCCCCGCCGGCCAGGCAGCCCGCGCCGATCGCGGCGCCGAACGCCCCGCCCAGGGTGCGCATCACGGTGTTCATCGCGGTCGCCACGCCGGTCTGCCGGGCGTCGACGGCGCCGACGATCAGGTTGGCGAGCGCTCCCAGTCCGAACCCGAGCCCGAGGCCGAGCGACGTGGTGGCGAGCAGCAGCTGCCATGCCTGGTGGTGCGCCACCGTCAGCATGAGATAGGCGAGCAGGATCAGTGTCATGCCGATCACCAGTTGCACGCGAGAGCCGAACCGGCGCACGATCCGGCCGGTCAGCGGGCCGATGAGCAGCTGGGGCGCGGCGGTCGGGAGCATGAACAGCCCCGCCAGGGTCGCCGAGCCTCCGAAGCCGATCCCGCTGGAGCGGGGCAGCTCCACCAGCGCGGGCACGAGTGCGATCGACGCGTACATGCCGATCCCGAGCAGGAACGCCGCGAGGTTGGTCGTCCACACGGCCGGCAGCGCCATCATCCGCATGTCGACCAGCGGATCCTCGCTGGAGAGCTCGCGCCGCACCCAGCCGGCGAGGAGCGCGACCCCGGCGCCGAGCAGACCGAGTGTCCGGGGTGAGGTGAGCGTCCAGGCGCTTGCCTCGCTGACCGCGACCAGCAGGGCGGTCAGCCCGGCGATCATCAGCGCCGCGGCGACCAGGTCGATCTGTCCCGGCGTCCGCACCGGGGACTTCGGGACGCAGCGCACCAGCGCGACGCCGAGTCCGAGGAGCAGCGCCAGCGGCAGCCAGAACAGCCAGCGCCAGCCGATCGCGGCGACGACCGGACCGGCGATCACGAGCCCCAGCCCCCCGCCGATCCCCAGCAGCGAGGAGACGACGCCGATCGCACCCGGCACGCGCTCGCGCTCCAGTTCGTCGCGCAGCACGCCGAACGCGAGTGGGAACACCGCGCCGCCCGCGCCCTGGGCGGCACGCCCGGCGAGCATCACCGGCAGGGAGGGCGCAAGCGCGCACACCAGCGTTCCCGCGCCGAGCGTCGCGACGACGATCCGCAGCATCGTGTCCTTGCCGTGCATGTCTCCGAGACGGCCGAGCATCGGGGTGAGCAGCGCGGTCGCCAGCAGGTTGATGGTGAGGATCCAGGTGCCGCTGGAGGGAGCACAGCCGAGGGCGTGGTCGATGCCGGGCAGTGCGGGCACCACGGCGGCCTGGGCGACGGCGAACACCGCGCCGACGAGGGCCAGGACCGCGACCAGGTCACGACGATGAGCATTCATGGAGACCTCCGTTGTGTCGGGGACGAACACGATGGGGTCACGATAAGCTCAGATAGCAAGACCATGAATGCCTCAGACGATCTATTTGATATCCAATCGTCTCATATCGGTTTCGATCTGGTGGGCGACGCGATCACCGCGATGCGCACCGGGCGGCCGCAGGTGGCGCGAGCGCTGCTGCGCGCCCCGTGGGGCCTGCGGTTCCCCGCGGCGGGTGCGGTCGGCGTGCAGGTGATCCTCAAGGGCTCGGCGTGGCTGATGGGCCCGGAGGACGCGACACCGATCGAGCTGGGTGCCGGCGACGTGGCGCTGATCCGCCGCCACGCGCCGCACGCGATCGCCGACGATCCCACGACGCCGCTGTGGGACGCCGACTACGACGCGCATGTGCCCGCCGATCACTGGCCGGCGGACGGCAGCGCGCTCGATCCCGCCGGCGGCGGCACGGTGCTGCTCGGCGGGACCTACGACCTGGAGGGCGCCCGCGCGCATCCGCTCTTCGCCGATCTCCCGGATGTCGTGTATCTGCCGGCGCGGATCGGTGCGGGCTCGGCGCTGCGTTCGGTCATCGATCTGATCGGCGCCGAACTCGATCGCAACCTGCCGGGGACGAGCGCCGCCACCCCGGCACTTCTCGATCTGCTGCTGCTCTATGCCGTCCGGGCCTGGTTTGAGGCGCCCGACGCCCCGAGCGGCTGGGCGCGCGCCAGTCGCGACCCGGCGCTGAGCACGGCACTGCGCCTGATTCACGAGCGGCCGGAGCACCCCTGGACGGTCGCCGAGCTCGCCAGCTCGTGCGCGCTGTCACGGGCCGCGTTCGCCCGGCGCTTCACCGAGCTCACGGGACGGCCGCCGCTCGCCTACCTCACCTGGTGGCGCATGTGCATCGCCGGCCGCTTGCTGCGCTCGAGCGACGAGCCGCTGAGCGAGATCGCCAGCCGCGTCGGCTACAGCAATGAGTACGCCTTCTCGAAGGCGTTCCGGCGTGAGCTCGGGCAGGCGCCCGGGCGCTACCGAGCGAGTGCCGGTTCCGGTTCGGGCGCCGCGGACCGTTCGTCGTAGCGTTTGTCCGGATCCTTGCGGGATCGGTCCGATCTGGCTCTTGGCGGGTGCGGGCGCCGAACCTACGGTGTGAAGCAGCGTGTCGATGAGCACGCCCTGCCTCGATCGGAGCCAAGCCATGAGCAACCTCTCAACCCTTCTTGACCGCAACCATGAGTTCGCCGACGGCGGGACCTGGCGTGACACGCCGCGCCTTCCGTTCCTGCCGCATCGCGGCCTGTACGTGATCACGTGCGTCGACCCGCGCACCGACCCGGCGTTGTTCCTGGGCCTCGGGTTTGCCGACGCGATCGTGGCCCGCACACTCGGCGGGCGGGTGACCGACGCCGTGGTCAGGGATCTGTCGTACATCGCGTACCTCGTCGAGACCAAGGCTCCGGACGGGCCGTATTTCGAAGCGGCGGTGATCCACCACACCGACTGCGGCACTGGCCTGCTGGCCGACGACGAGCTCCGCCACGGCTTCGTGGAACGGACGGGCTACGAGGAGCAGCCGCTTGCGGCGCTACCGGTACTCGATCCCGCGCAGACCGTGCAGGACGACGTCGAGCGCCTGTTGCAGGCGCGCGAGGTCTCCTCGCGGATCACGGTCTCGGGCCACGTCTACGACGTCGGCACCGGTCGGGTGCGGACCGTCGTCGAGCCCGCTCACCCGAGCGCTCAGCCGCTCGCCCGGAACGCCTGACGGTAGGCGGTCGGGGTTGTCGAGAGCTCCCGGGCGAAGTGCACGCGGAGGTTTGCCGAGGTGCCCAGTCCGCTGCGCGCCGCGACCTCCTCGATCGAGAGCGCCGTCCGCTCGAGCAGCCGCCGTGCCTCGATGACCCGCTGGGCGGCCAGCCAGCGGGCCGGCGTCGTCCCGAGCTCCTGGTGGAAGCGGCGCGAGAAGCTGCGCGGCGAGTACCCCGCGTGGTCGGCGAGCTCGCCCACCGACAGCGGGCGCTCGGCGAGCTGATCGGCCGCCCACGCGCAGGTCCGCGCGATCGGCGAGTCACCTTCCGGCAGCGGCCGGTCGATGAACTGCGCCTGGCCCCCGGGCCGGTGCAGGGCGGCGACCATGCGGCGCGACACCCGCGCGGCGACCTCGGCGCCGAAGTCCGATCGCACCATGTGGAGGCAGAGATCGATTCCGGCCGAGATCCCGGCGCTCGAAAGGACCTGGCCCTCGTCGACATAGAGCACCTCGGGCCGGACCTGGACCTCTGGGAAGCGCCGGCGCAGGTCGTCGGCGTGCTCCCAATGCGTCGTCGCCGCGCGCCCGTCCATCAGGCCGGCGGCCGCCAGCGCGAAGGCGCCGACACACACCGACGCAACCCGTGCCCCCCGCGCGTGGGCGAGCCGCAGCGCGTCCGAGACGATCGCCGGCGGGTCGTCGGTCGGCATGAAGCCGGGGACGACCACGGTGTCGGCGTCCTCGAGCGCGGCGAGGCCGTGCCCGACCGTGATCGAGAAGCCGGTGGTCGAGCGGACTTCGCCGGGCTGTTCGGCGCAGACGCTGAACCGGTACCGGTCGCGCGCCTCCACATGCCCGAACACCTGCGCGGGGATCGACAGGTCGAACGCGACGACGTCTGGCAGCGCGAGCGCGACGACTCGATGCACGTTCGGACAGGCTAGACCTCGCGGCGCGCGCCGCCCAGGCCGCGGAACAATCAGCGCGCGGCCGCGACCTCGAGCTCAGCGGCGGCACCGGAGTCGACGCGACCGGCGACCCAGTCGGGCGCGAGTTCGAGCAGCGTCTCGAGCTTGGCGGTCACCGCGGGGGAGCGGTATCCGGTCGGGATCGCCGCCGAGATCCGGCGCGGCGGCAGCGGCGGGTCCGGGGTGCGGATGACGACGTCGTCACGCGCGGAGCGGGCGACCATGTCGGGGATCACGGAGATTCCCACGCCGGCCGACACGAATCCGAGCAGCGCCGCGTAGTCGTCGTACTGGAACCCGACGCAGGGGTCGATCCCCTCCGCCTCGCAGAGGCCGAAGAACAGCTCCGCGTCCGGGCAGCTGTCCTTGGTGGCGAGCATCCACGACTCGTCCGCCAGCAGCCGCAGCGGCAGCTCCGGGACGTGCGCCAGCGGATGGGCGGCGGGCAGCGCGACGTACATCGGGTCATCGAACAGGTGGATGTGCTCGAGCCGCAACCCTGACGGCTCCTGGGAGCGGCGGGCGACCGATTCGGTGCTCACCGGGTCGATCGAGTTGCAGAGCGCGATGTCCAGCTCGCCGGAGCGCACCAGCGGCAGCGAGTCGACGGGGTCGGCGACGGTGACGATCAGCTCGATGCCGGGGTGGCGCTCCCGGTAGCGGGCGAGTGCCTGCGGTGCCACGGACGCAGCGGCCGAGGCGAACACCGCCATCCGCAGCGTGCCGGTGTGCAGGTCGGCCTGCGCCCGCAGCTCCTCCTCGGTGCGGGTCAGGCTGAGCAGCACCTCGTCGGTCCGCTCGACGAGCAGCCGGCCGGCGTCGGTGAGCGCCACTCCCTGCGGCAGCCGGCGCAGCAGCTCCATCCCCACCTCGGATTCGAGCACCGCGATCTGCCGCGAGATCGCCGGCTGGGTATAGCCGAGCGCGGCCGCCGCGGCGGACAACGAACCGTGGCGAGCGACCTCGCGAAGCACCCGGAGACGGCGGACGTCAAGCATGTCTACAAGTTATACCCCATGCAACAGATCCCTATTTGAGTTTATGCCTCGAGAGGCGGAGCATCAGTGGTGCCCCTTCACCCCGATCACCAAGGAGACACTCTCATGGCACCCATCACCACCCGCATCCGCCGGCTGTTCGGTGAGCTCGGCTACGCCCAGCGCCGCTCGTTCGAGCTGCGCACCGGCGTCCGTGTCTCGGACGGGCTGTCAGCCCGCAGCCAGCGCCAGATCCACCACCTCGACGCCCTCTGGTCGCGCCACTCCAACTGACGCGGCCGTGATGCCCGACGGACCGGAAGGCCGGGTCGCGCGGGGGCAGTGACGGCGGCTGGGACGCCGTCACGTCCCGCGCGAGGCGCGCCCGGGCAACCGCGGCGGCTGGGACGCCGTCGCGTCGGAGCGGGACTCAAGCCCCGGCGGCGGCCGCAACCCTGGGATCAGCCGCCCGGACCGGGTTCGGCGGACGCGTCGTCCGCTCGAGCTCCGCGAGCAGCGCGTCGATCACCCGGGGATCGAACTGGCTGCCTGCGCAGCGACGCAACTCCTCCCGGGCGGTCACCTCGCCGGCGGACGGCGCGTAGGGGCGAGGGACGATCATCGCGTGGTAGGCGTCGCAGACAAAGACGATCCGGGCCGGCAGCGGGATCTGCTCACCGGCCAGGCCGTCGGGGTAGCCGCCACCGTCGAAGCGCTCGTGAGCGGAGCGGACGATCGCGGCGACGGGCCGCAGGGCGGGTGCGGCGTCGAGCATCCGCTCGCCGATCAGCGTGTGTTGGCGCATCAGTGCCCACTCCTCGTCGTCGAGTCGCGCGGGCTTGTTGAGGATGCGCTCCGGGATCGCGAGTTTGCCGACGTCGTGCAACTCCCCCGCGCGCAACGTGAGCTCGACCGCCTCAGGGTCGAGGCCGAGGCGGAGTGCGACCCGGCCGGCCAGCTCCCCGACCTCGAGCATGTGCTCCGGGAGGCTCGTCGCGTGCTCGGCGGCCGCGCGCAGCAGCACGTCTCGGGTCTGGGCGGCGATCGTCCCCGCGCGCCGGGAGTTCTTGTGCGCGTACATCCGCTTGTCCGCCAGGTCGAGCGTCGCGCTCACCTCTCCAGCCTCGGCGGGGATCACGACCGTGCCGCAAGAGGCGCCGATCGAGAACCCGGGACCATCCGCCGACAGGGCCTCGTCGGCGGCGGCGAAGATCGCGTCGGGCGCCAGGACGCCGGGCTCGAGCAGCACGCAGAACTCGTCGCCGCCCAGCCGGTAGGCGCGGCCGTACGGCCCGACGGCGTCGGCCAAGCGCTGACCGAGCCGCGCCAGCAGGAGATCGCCGGCGAGGTGGCCGAACGTGTCGTTGTACCCCTTGAATCCGTCGAGGTCGAAGGCGGCGAGCGCGCGCGGTGCGCGAGGCGGGGCGAGCGCCGCCTGGAGATCGGAGATCAGGCCGCGGCGGTTCGTCAGGCCGGTGAGCGCGTCGTGCAGCGAGTGATGCCGGGCGAGGCGCTGGTGGCGGACGAGATCGCGCTGGGCGAGGAACTGACGGGCCGCGACCAGGGACGCGAGCACGACCGCGGCGAGCGTCATCACCAGGTCGCGGTGATCGACGATCAGCAGCCCGAACCCGAGCGCGCTCGCCAGATAGGGAGCCCAGCTGGCCTGCGGCGAGGTCTCCTCCTCCACCGCATGCGACGTTGTGGTGGGGGTGGTCTGTGCGGAGCCGGCGACCGCGGTGAGGGCGATCGCGATCATCCACAGCGAGTCGACGGGGTCGCCGCCGTGGTAGGTCGAATGCAGCAGGATGTAGCCGTAGACCATGTCCGCGGCCACGAACGAGGTGAGGCCGACGGCCATGAACCGCAACGCCGGCGCGCTCGAGGGATCGGTCCGGCGCAGCAGCGCGGAGCCGAGGCCGACGAGCAGGATCATGTCCCCGACCGGGTAGGCGACCGACACGACCGTTGCCAGCAACGCCTGCCCTCCCTCTCTGACCGTCGGGCCGAGGACGACGAAGGTGACGAGCATCGCGCCGCCGAGCGCCACGACCGTGAGGTCGAGGATCAGGCGCCTGACCGCGCGGTGGCCACCACGGCGTGTCGGGAAGCACAACAGTCCGGCGAGCATCACCGGGTAGAAGGAGAGATAGAGCGCGTCGGAGATCGATGGGAACGGCAGGCTCCCCTGAGCCTCGTAGATCGTCTGGGCGATGTCGCCACCGAGATAGAGGCTCGCGCCGGCCGCCAGCAGGCACCAGGCCGAGCGGATGCGCGGCTGGTGGCGTGCGCGCCGTGCGGCGCCGAGCGCGGCGAGCGTCGCCGCGATTCCGACCGGATAGAAGAACGCATCGCCGACGAAGGTGCGGTCGATCGGCGGCCAGCGGAACACCTGCCAGCTCGCGTAGAGCACGAGCACCAGTGCCATCGCACCGGCCATCGGCAGCCATCGCGGTCGGGCGCTCAGTCGTGGCACTCGGGCACGCGTCCCCTGGAGGAATCCATAACTCGACCATCGACTCCACCGCCGGGTCGCGTGAGTGACCGCCATCGCGTTCGACAAAGGGCCCACAGGCGCTCGGCGCGGCGGTAGGTTACGCGCGGGAGGCGACGCGCTCGGGGAGGGCGCGACCCGTAAGATCCAGACTTAGCTAGTTGACTTTGTGGACTTTCGGTCGAAAGGAACGCATGCCGCACGATCACGCCGCGCACACCGGTCCCGGCTACGGCTCTCCCGAGGAGGCCCGCGCCCAGCCGCCGGAGCGCTTCATCTACGTCGCCGGCCTGTACGAGGGGACCGGGATCGACAAACCCGACTTCATCGCGGTGATCGACGTCGACCCGGGGTCCTCGCATCGCGGTGAGGTGATCGGCCGCGTCGACATGCCGAACGTCGGCGACGAGCTGCACCACTTCGGCTGGAACGCCTGCTCGTCGGCCTGCCACTCCAACCTCCAGCGCGACACGCTCATCGTCCCGGGGTTCCGCTCCGGCCGGATCCACATGATCGACGTCTCGGATCCGACCGCGCCGCGGATCAAATCGGTGATCGAGGGCGCAGAGGTCGCCGAGAAGCTCAACCTGGGCGCGCCCCACACAGTGCACTGCATGCCCGGGGAGATCGTCACGATCTCGATGCTCGGTGACGGGAACGGCAACACCCCGGGTGGCTTCGCGATGCTCGATGCGCGTGACTTCTCGATCGCCGGCCGCTGGGAGCAGGAGCCGCCGGGCGCACTCGAGTTCAACTACGACTTCTGGTACCAGCCACGCCAGAACGCGCTCGTCTCCAGCGAGTGGGGGGCGCCCAACACGTTCAAGGACGGCTTCAACCCGGCCGATGTCGGCGCCGGCAAGTACGGGCGCAAGCTGCACTTCTGGGATCTGGAGCAGCGTCGGCGCGTCCAGACCCTCGACCTCGGCGACGACGGCTGGATCCCGCTGGAGCTGCGCTGGCAGCACGATCCGGACTCGCTTCAGGGCTTCGTGGGCGTCACACTTTCCAGCACGGTGAAGCGGTTCTTCAAGGACAACGGCTCATGGGATGCCGAGACCGTGATCGACGTCGAGAACGAGCCGCTGGAGGGCTGGCCACTGGAAGGCGGCGTGCCCGGCCTGATCACCGACATCGTCCTGTCGCTCGACGACAAGGACCTGTTCTTCTCCAACTGGCTCCATGGCGACCTGCGTCACTACGACGTCTCCGACCCGGCCCACCCCCGGCTGAAGTCGCAGGTGTGGATGGGCGGCCTGCTCGGCCGCGACAGCGGTCACCCCAAAGCCGAGGGCCAGCTGACCGGCGGTCCGCAGATGCTGCAGAACTCGCTCGACGGACAGCGGCTCTATGTCTCGAACTCGCTGTACTCGACGTGGGACAACCAGTTCTACCCCGACATCCAGGGCTGGATCACGAAGCTCGACCGCCAGGCGGACGGCAGCTACGCCCTCGACGAGGATTTCTTCGTCGATTTCGGCGCGCAGACCGACGGCGCCAGGCCACACGAGATCCGCCTGCCCGGGGGAGACTGCACGACGGAGATCTTCCAGTGAGCGGATGAACGTCCCGGCGTTCTTCACCGAGTGGGAGCTCGACGGAACCGTCGGGCTGATCTTCACGCTGCTCACGGCCGCGGTCGGGGTCGCCTACCTGGTCGCCGCCGAGGTCGGCCGGCGCCGGGACCGGCGATCCCGCCACTGGCCGGTCGTGCGCACCGCGTCGTTCCTCGGCGGCCTCGCGGTGCTGCTGTTCGCAATCGACTCCGGCGTGGGCGCGCAGGCGGACTCCCGCCTGTCCGCGCACATGGTCGAGCACATGCTCATCTGGCTCGCGGCGGCCCCGCTGCTCGTCGCCGGCGCCCCGCTGCGCCTCGCGTTCTTCGCGCTCGCGTCGCGCGGTCGGCGCCGGCTCGCCGGCGTGCTCCGTTCCCGATCGGTGCAGGCGCTGACGGGTCCGGCGTCGTCGACCGCGATCTTCGCCGCGGTGATCCTGGTCACCCACCTGCCCGCCGTCTATGACCTCACGCTCCGCAACGACCCGGTCCACGTCTGCGAGCACGCGACCTACCTGATCGCCGCGTGCCTGGTGTGGGCGCCCCTGATCGGCGCCGACCCCCTGCCCCATCGGCCGGGGCCGGCGGTCCGGGCGACCTGCGTGATCGCGTGCATGGTGCCGATGGGAGCGGTCTCGATCTGGCTGCTGCTCGCGCACGCGCCGGTGTACGCACCGTACGGTCACGCTCTGGGCGCCGCCGCCGCGGTGCACGACCAGCGGGTGGCGGGCGTGATCATGCTCGTCGCCGGTCTCCCCGCGTTCGTCACCGCGCTCGTGGCGCGGCTCGGCGCCTGGCCGGCCTCCCGCGAGCATTACCAGACTGAGGAGCTCACGGTCCGCGTCTGATTGCACCGTTCCTGGATGCGCGTGCTCTGCTCCGGGTTCCGCCCGGCGTCGCCGCGGTTTGATCAGGGAATCGACACTCGGCCCGGCGCGGCGCCTCACAGGCCGAAGTTCGCGAACGGCTCGCCGAGCAGCGACTCGTCGACCTCGATGCCGAGTCCCGGGCGATCGGGCGCGGCGCCCCAGCCGTCGATCGAGCGCGGCCGATGGCCCGCGACATGCTCGCGGGTCCAGTCGTTCATGAACGACACCATCACCACGCTGTCCGGCCCGCCGCTTGCCGCCAGGTGGCTGACCGCTGCGGTCGTCAGATCCCCGCCCCATGAGTCCTCGACGTTGACCGTCATTCCGAGGCGCTCGCCGACATCGCGCATCAACCGCGCCTGCGTGAGCCCTCCGACGCGGCTGATCTTGAGGTTGAAGCCCTCCATCGCACGGTCCTCCCAGGCGCGCAGCAGGGCGGCCAGGTCGGTGATCACCTCGTCGAGGATCATCGGCAGCGAGCTGCGCTCCCGCACGCGGACGCACTCCTCGTAGGTCGCGCACGGCTGCTCGAGCAGCAGCCCCGGCAGTCCGTCCATGAGCCGCGTGGCCGCGAGCGCCTGGCGCAGGCTCCAGCCGCCGTTCGCGTCCCCGATCACGATGTCGTCGGGCCCGGCCACCTCGATGACCGCGCGGGCGCGGGCGGCGTCCTCGCCGGGCTCGCCGCCGAGCTTGAGCTGGAACCGGTGGATGCCCGAACGCGTGAGCTCACGCACGTGGTCGCGCATCTGCTCCGGCGGGCCGAGCGGGATCGCGACGTACAGCGGGAACCGGTCCTGTTGGCGGCCGCCGAGCAGATCGCACAGCGGCCGGCCCGTGACCTGGCCGAGCACGTCCCAGCACGCGATGTCGAGCGCGCTCTTGGCGTAGCCGTGGCCCAGCAGCGCGCGGTCCGCGGCGCGGCCGACCGCAACGGGGTTGGCGGCGTCGAGTCCGACCAGGTGCGGGGCGAGCTCCTTCAGCGCCGCGCGCGCGCCGGCGGCGTGGGCCGGGAGGTAGTTGGAGCCGAGCGGGCACGTCTCGCCCCAGCCGACCGTCCCGGCAGCCGTCGTCACCTTGACGACCGTGCTCTCGAGGCTCGTCACGACCCGTCCTCCCGACATCACGTACTCGCCGCCCACGTACGTGAGCTCGTAGGAATGCAGATCGATCTGGACGATGGGCTGCGGGCTGGTCACACGAGGGCCTCCGGCGCGGAGCACCTTACCGGCGGTGACGCGTCACCATGAGGGTCGCGATGTCTCGGGAGACCGCCGCCATCCGTGCGACCTACGTCGCCTTCGCCGGCATCGGCGTGATCAACGCGAGCTGGGCGGCCCGGATCCCGCAGGTCAAGTCCCAGCTGGGGCTGACCTCATCCGCGCTCGGCCTCGTCCTGCTCGCCAGCGCCGCCGGCTCGCTGCTCTCGCTTCCGGGTGCGGGCCCGCTGGTTGTGCGCCTGGGCTCGAGCCGCGCGTTCAAGTGGATCTCGCTGCTCTCCGCGTCGGGCATCGCCGTCGTCGCCTTCGGCTCCCGGGCCTCGGTCGTCGCGGTGGTCGTCGGCCTGTTTCTCATGGGGCTCGCGGCCGGCATCTGGGACGTGGCCGTCAACGTCCAGGGTGCGCGGATCGAACAGCACGTCGACCGACCGATGATGTCGCGCTTCCACGCCTGGTACGGCGTCGGCACCGTGATCGGGGCGATCGTCGGTGTCGCCATGGTCGCCGCCCACGTGTCGGTCACCGTGCACCTGCTGGTGGTCGCGTGCGTCCTGCCGGCGGCGATGTGGCCCGCGAGCCGGTGCTTTCTCTCCGACAGCGACCACCTCGAGCCCCACGAGCACGCCGCTGCGCGGTCGCACAACGCCTGGCGGGAGCGTCGCACGATCCTGATCGGCATCATCGTGCTCGCGTTCGCGCTGACCGAGGGGAGCGGGAACGACTGGATCAGCGTCTCGATGATCCAGGGCCATCACGTGGCGCCCGTCCTCGGCACGCTCGCCTACGGCCTGTTCCTCGCGATGATGACCGTCAGCCGCTGGAACGGCCCGCATCTGCTCGAGCGGATCGGACGGGTGCGCTCGCTACGGCTGCTCGTCGCGATCGCCATCGCCGGTCTGCTCGTGTTCGTGCTCACCCCGTGGGCGCCGCTCGCCTACCTCGGGGTCGCGCTGTGGGGAATCGGCGCCTCGCTCGGCTTTCCGGTCGGCATGAGCGCCGGCGCCGACCAGCCCGCGCTCGCGGCGCCGCGGGTTGGGGTGATCGCCTCGATCGGGTATGTCGCCTTCCTCGGCGGTCCGCCGCTCATCGGCCTGGTCGCATCGTCGCTCGGCCTGCCGCACGCGCTCGGACTGGTGATCGTCCCGCTGCTGCCCGCGGCCGCGATCGCGACGGTCGCTGCGCCGCTGGCCCGGGTCGGGGGCGCGGGGGATGCGGGCGCGATCGCCGCCCCGGCACTCGGTTCGCCGGAGCCCTGAGCAGCGTCGCTCAACGGCGCAGTCGCGTGGACAGGCGATCTCGCAAGGACGCGCGCGGACGCTCCGCGCGGGTCAGGTCGCCGATCGTCGGCTCCCGTTCGCGATCGAACAGGCTCGCCAGCGCGATGAACACCTGCGCGGTGGTGAGCGCGTCGCCGTCGGCATGATGGGGGCGGTGGACCGGCAGCCCGAGCGCCCGCGCGAGGAACTCGAGCGACGGTGACTCCGGACACTCGATTCCGCGTCGCGCGAGCACCACTCCGCCGAGCGTCATCGTGTCGATCACCGAGCCGTCGAACGTGTGGCCGTGCTCTGCGAGCGCGTGGCCGAGAAAGCGCGTCTCGATCCACGCGCAGTGCGCGACGAGCACTGATCCCTCGAGCGCGCCGGCGATCAGTTCGATCTGCTCCCCCAGGCGCGGCTGCTCGCGCAGGTCGCTCTCGCGCAGGCCGTGGATCCGGATCCCCTCCGCCGGTGGGGCGTGACGCGGACGCACCAGCGTGCTCACGAGCTCCGCGGGGCGAACCCGCCCTTCACGGATCGGGATGGCGGCGAACGAGATGATCTCATCGATCCGCGGGTCCAGGCCGGTGGTCTCGAGATCGACGACGACGAGCTCTGCGGCGCGCCAGCCGAGATCCTCAGCCCCGGCGCTCAACGGACCCTGAGCCCATCGGTCATCCGGCGCTGGACGCCGGCGACCAACCGGAACGCGTCCTTCATGTAGCTGCGGGTGAGCGCCGAGAGCTGAGCCGGGTCAAGGGAATCGTCAATCGGCCGGCCATCGCGCAGCAGCGAGAGGTGGTGGGACACGCGCAGGTCGCTGAACAGCTCGTGGGCCTCGGTGAGCAGCCGCGCATCGCCCTCGCGCAGGACGCCGTGTGCTGCCCCGGCGCGAAGCCGGGCCGGCGTGGAGAGCAGTCCGGCGCCGGCCGCGAACCCCGCGTAGCGGCCGAGGTCGACGATCGGCTGGAGCCCGTCGCGCTTGAGGTCCACGTGCCGGCGCGTGCCCGTCGGGTCGAGCACGCGGCTGCGCAGGAAGCCGGTCGGGAGCCGGTGCCCGAGCGCGAGGCGCAGCAGCCAGCGCTGGAGCTCCTGGCGAGCGGACGGGTTCGTCATCTCGGCGAGGATCGCCTCGCTCCACGCGGGCCCCGGGCCGACCGGGCGACCGTCGAGCAATGCCGAGAGGACGATCGGCACCTTGTCGGCGGAGGGGCCCGCCGCCCAGCGGTGGACCGCCTGGCGCCAGCTCTCGATCGACCGGGCGAACAGCGCCGAGCCGGCGGTCGCTCCGTGGGGGTCGGCCGCCACGCCGGCGCCGGTGCCGAGCGCCTGCACCGTCTCACGCGCGACCTCGCGCAGCGTCTGCTCGTCGTCGGGAGTCATGAGGGCGGGCCAGGTGACAGCCGAGTCGAGGTCGGAGCCGGGGGAGAGCTCCCGGCGGCCGTGGCTGCCGAGCGCGATCCACATCGGCGCGAGCCCGGAAGGGTCGACGCTCTCGGAGATGAGCTCGAGCATGCGCGTGATCAGCGCGTCGGCGATCGCCGAATGGACGCGGCTGATCTGCAGCGCCGAGCTCTCCGCGTCGTGCAGCGCCGTCAGCACCGCGGGGAGCCGGGTGGCGACTTCGGTGACCTGCTGCGGGGTGGCCGCGGCCGCGATCTCCCGCCGCAGCGTGAACGGGGTCCGTGTCTCGGCGGCGAGCAGGTCGACGTCGCGCAGCACGCCGATCACCTCGCCGCCCGAGCGCACGACCGGGATGTGGCGCACGCCTCGCTCGATCATCGTCAGCGCGGCGTCGGACACCATCACCTCAGGATCGGCGGTCAGCGCGGGGGCGCTCATCACCTCGCTGACCGGCACCTCGTAGGAGCGCCCGGCGGCGATCACGCGGGCCCGCAGGTCGTGATCGGTGACGATCCCGTAACCCTCGACGAGGCGGATCACCGCGCAGGAGACATTGGCCTCGACCATCCGCCGCGCGACGTCGCCGACCGGTGTCTCCGGCGCGGAGACGATGCAGCGCCGGTCGACGATCGCGGCCACTCGCCGGGTCGCCATGCGCGCGGCGACAGCGGGCGCTCCCCCGCTGCGCAGTCCCTCGCGATGCCGGATCTCGCGCGCGAGGTAGCGTACGCCGGCCGGCCGCGTGAGCAGCGCGATGATCGCATCGGCCTCGATCCGGTAGACGAGCGTGTCCTCGCCCGCGCGCGCCGCGAATTCGGTCGGAAGCCCGGTGAGCATCGAGGGATGGCCGAACAGCTCCCCCTCGCCGAGACCGTCGAGGATCTGGGCCCCGTCGAGCAACTCGACGGCGCCGCGCCGGATCATCCGCACATGCTCGGGCGCGGACGCGCCCTGATCGAAGATGACCGTCCCGGCGGGGAAGAACTCCACCTCGGTGCGCCGCGCGATCGCGTCGAGTGCCGGCTCCTCCAGGTGACGGAACGGCTCGTGCCGGCTCAGGAACTCGGCGACGTCGTGCACGTGGTCACGGGACCGAGAATGCCTCGCGGAAGTAGTCGCCCAGGAACAGTTCGTGCGGATCCAGCTCCGCCCGGATCGCCAGGAAGCGATCGAGCTCGGGATAGGCGGCGCGGAATCCGGCGGGATCCATGTAGCCCATCTTGCCCCAGTGCGGCCGCGGATGGAACGGCCGCAGCGTCTCGTCGACGGCACGCAGGAAGCGATCCCAGTCATGGCGTTTGAGCCCGGACACCGACAGCGAGCACGTGTCGTGGCCGTAGTGCGGAGAGATGAACGCGGGCTCGCCTCTCGTCCAGCGAACCTGGATCGGAGAGATCGCCTCGGGGAAACCGTGCTGCATGAGCGCGCGCATCGCCAGGAACGCGTCGCGTCCGCAGCGGACGTCGACCATGTACTCGAGCTCGATCCAGCCCGCCTCGTCGTCGGCCGTATCCGGATAGATCAGGTAGGCGGGCCCGGTCCGGCCGCCGACAGGCCCCTCGACCGGAGTGGTGCGGTCCGCCTCCGAGGTGATGGGAATCTCCTCGAGCATCTTCACGTAGCAGTGGTCGGCGGCGAAGGGCGGGAGTCCGTAGAGCGCCGAGGAGGCGTCGGCCGGCGCCCAGAACAGCGAGTAGTGGCGGTGCGCGCTCGGCGCCTGCCCCCACATGTCGAGCACTTCCTGCAGCGGCAGGACCTGGTTGGACTCCCGCAGCCGGTAAGCGCCGGTCGCCTCCATCGTCACGCGAGTGATGACGCCGAGCAGCCCGACGGAGACCTGCGCGGCGTGGAGCAGGTCCGGCTGGCTCTCGTCGATATCGATCAGCTCACCGGTCCCGGTGAGCAGGCGCAGCCCGGTGATCGTCGAGGACAGCGTTCCCCACTCCGGCCCCGAGCCGTGGGTGCCGGTGCTGGTCGCCCCCACGAACGTCTGGGCGTCGACGTCGCCCATGTTCTTCATCGCCAGACCGGCGTCCCAGAGCTCGCGGCCGAGTTGGCCGAGCGTCGTGCCGGCGAGCACCTCGGCGCGACCGGTAGCCCCATCGGCCGACAGCACTCCCGCGACGCCCGTCATCTCCAGCAGCAGCCCGCGGGTCTCCACGATCGGGCTGAAGGAGTGCGCGCTGCCCGCCATGCCGATCGGCCGGCGCTCGAGGATCGCCGCCCGCGCGGTCTCGATCAGCTCCTCCTCGCTCGCGGGGCGCACGATCTGCGCGGGGCTGAACCGCTGGTTGTCGGCCCAATTGACCCACGTCACTCGCTCGGGGCTGGCCATCCTGTCAGCTCAGTTCGCCGACCGGCGGTGGCCACTGCGCTGCCGCGCCGTGCCAGGTGTCAGCGAGCCCGAAGCCGCGACCGAGCGGGTCACGCCGGTCGCGCCCGATCTGGTGAGTGCCGGTCACCCACCCCCGGCCGCTGATCGACGGCCGAATCGCGCCGCGGCCGCCGACGCTCGTGACTCCCTCGATGCGGCCGGTGAACCGGGTCGAGATGATGCTCTCGTGGACGAAGTCCTCACCCTCGGCGAGCTCGCCGCGGGCGTGCATGACCGCCATCCGAGCGCTCGTCCCCGTGCCGCACGGCGAGCGGTCCAGGCGGCCGGGGTTGATCACCGTGGCGTTGCGTCCGTCGCCCCCCGCCCGCGGTGGGCCCGTGATCGTGGTGAAGGTGACCGTATGGAAGTCGGGCCGTTCCGGGTGGGTCACCGAGTACTGCTCGGCGACCGCGGCGGTGATGCGCCGGCCGAGCTCCGAGATCCGGTCGGCCTGCTCCGGGACCAGCTCGACGCCGAGCGCGGAGCCGTCGAGGACGGCGAAGAACGCGCCGCCGAACGCGACGTCGACGACGATCTCGCCCAGGCCGGGGACGCGGACCGCCACGTCGAGATCGGCGACGAACGCGGGCACGTTCTCGAACTGGACCCGCTCACAGCGACCGCCGGCGCACCGGGCGCGCACGGGCACCAGACCCGCCGGGGTCTCGAGCGTGAACACGGTCTCGGGCTCGCTCATCGCGACCATCCCGGTCTCCAGCAGGACCGTCGCCGCGCAGATCGCATTGGAGCCGGACATCGCGGGGTAGTCGGTGCTCTCCATGATCACGATCCCCACATCGGCGGCCGGGTCCGACGGCGGGTAGATGAGGACCGCATGCAGGCACAGTTGACCGCGGGGCTCGCCGAGCAGGTAGCGGCGCAGCGCATCGTCGGCCATCAGCTCCAGCCGGCGCTCGGCCATCGGCGCCGGCCGCGCCGGCGGCAGGCCTCCGACGACGACGCGGGTCAGCTCGCCCTCGGCGTGGGCGTCGACGGCGTGCAAGACGTCGGTGAGCTGCATGCGCCTACCGCTCCATCTCTCGTTTCGCGCGCTCCAGCGGGCCGAGCGGATCGTCGCCGACCGCCTGCAGGACGATCGTGTCGGCCCCGGCGTCGTGCAGCGACCGCAGCTGATCGGCGCATTGCCCGGGAGTACCGACGGCCGCCACCCGAGGGAGATGCTCGCCGGTGAGCTCGTCGGCCGTCGGCAGCTCCGCCAGCTCGTAGAGCCGTGGGTAGAGGTTCCGCGCGCGCCATTTCCTGACGTTCTCAAGCAGCGCGTCCCGCGCGCTCGCCTCGTCCTCGGCGATGCTCAGCCAGCAGTAGACCGTCACCGAGACGTCGTCGCCGAGGGCCTTTCGCGCCCAGCGGATCCCCCCGGTGCCGGTGCCCTCGGGCATCAGAAAGCCCATGCCGAGCTCGCCCGCGACGCGCAGCGCTTGCGCACCGGTGCTGCCGATCAGGAACTCTGGCGGCTCTGCGGGCGGATGGTCGAGGCGGACGCCGTCGAGGTGGACCTCGCCGTCACGGCTGACGGCCTCGCCTCGCGTCAGCCTCGCAACGCTGTCGGCGACCTCGCGCAGGTAGGTGATCCGGTTACGCGGCCGCGCCCCGATCTGGCGCATCCACGACTCGACCCCGTGACCGAACGCGGTGCGGACCCGGCCGGGATGGAGCGTCGCCAGCGTGCCGAGCTCCATCGCCGTGAGTGCCGGCGAGCGCAGACCGACCGGCAACAGGCCGAGGCCCACCGCCGTGTGGTCCATCCGCTCCAGGGCGACGGCCGCCGCCGAGATCCCGCCGTGCGCAAAGCAGTCCTCGGCCAGCCACAGCTCGTCGTACCCGAGCTCATCGACCCGTTCGGCGAACTCCGGCAGCCGCTCGACGGGGTTGGCCGGGATGAACATCGCGCCGAGCTTCATGGCGCGAACGTAGCGAAGACGCGGAGCGCCGGCTCAGAGCAGCTCGGCGATCGTCGCTGCCGCCCGCTCCGCGCCGCCGGGGGCGACCGGGCGATAGCTGACCTCGCGGCCGATCTCCTCGGCGATCGCGCGGGCGATCTGCTCGGGACCGGAGGAGGCGTAGTCCATGTAACGCCCGGCGCCGTAACGGGCGAGCCGGTGGCGGACGTGGATGTTCTGCTCGAAGTGATGACCGAGCGGGAACGCGATGAACGGGCGGTTGTTGGCGGTGAGCTCCATCGTCGTGGAGAGCCCGCCCTGGACGATCGCGAGGTCGCCTGCGGCGAGGTGGCGGTAGAGGTCGTCGCGGAAGGCGTGGAGCTCCCACTCACCGTCGGGCAGCGACGCCGGGTCGATGCGCGGCCCGGTGACGACGACCACCCGCAGCTCGGGGACGAGTTCCCTTGCCTGTGGAACGCTCTCCAGAACCCTTCGCAGCAGTGCCTCCCCGACGCCGGAACCACCGACGGTGACCACGCAGACCCGCTCATGCGGCCGGTAGCCGAGCTCCTCCCGGAGCGCCGGCCGCGCGTCCGCGGGGATCGGGTCGAAGCCGTTCACATACCCGGCGAACGAGAAGTGCGACTCGGTCCACTCGCGGATCGAGGGCAGCCCCGGCCCGAACGGTTCGTCGACGACGTCGTCGGGGTCGCCAATGAAGATCGATCGGTCGCGCACCCGCGGGAACCGCGCGATCTGCTCGATCATGTCCGCGTTGCGGTCGGCGGTGTTGAATACCTCGCGCTCGCCCCCGTCGGCGCACGGGAGCCAGCCCACGAAGTCGCTGAGCCAGACGTAAGCGGCGGTCTTCAGCTCGGGGTTGTCATGCAGGAACCAGTCGAGCTCCCACGCCTCGTCGCCGATCCACAGGTCGTACTGCTCGGCGACTGCGAGCTCGTGGAAGACCATGAAGTTCGCCACGAGGATCTCGTCCATCCGCCGCAGCGTCTCGAACACGTGCAGGTCGTGGCGGGCCGCCTCGGACTCGATGTGGGCCGACTCGTTGGCCAGCCGCGCGCTCGCCGGGTGGATGCTCTCGCCGCGCGCCTCCAGCACCCTCGTCACCGGGTCCTGGGCGAGCCAGTCGATCTCGAGGCCGGGATGCATCGCGCGCAGCGCATCGGCGATCGCGACGTCGCGCCGGGCGTGGCCCAGGCCGATCGGCGAGGAGACGAACAGTGCGCGGCGAGGGCGCGAGCTCACCCGCGTCCACGTCGACCTGGGCGCTCGCACACCGAGGAACTCGCCGAGCAGCAGGTTGAGCTTCACCGGGTCGCGGGCAAGCGGCATGTGGCCGCAGCCGCGCAGGGTCACGAACTCGCCGCCGGTCACGCGGGCGAGCGCCTCGCCCTGGGCATGGGGGCGGATCCGGTCCTCGTCGCCGTGCATGACGAGCGTCGGGCACCGGACCCGCGCGCAGGTCTCGGCGAACGACTCCTCACGCGGGAGGCGCAGTCCGCGGACCGTGTCGATGAGCGTCTCGGGCGCCGTCTCCAGCGCCCAGCCGACGCAGTCCTCGACCGCCTTGGTGCAGTGCGGCTCGCTGTACGCGCGGGCGAAGAAGAACTCGAGGAACCCGGGGTAGTCGCGCAGCCAGTAGTGGCGGTTGTACTTCGCCCAGTCCTCGTCGGTGTCCATCCCGTCCTCAAAGGACGTGGCGGCGCGCGCGGGGTGCTCAGGCGCGAGCGGCACGGCGGGACTGATGTAGGCGATCCGCTCCACGCGCTCGGGGTGCTCGGCGGCGAGGATCGTGCCCCAGAGCGCCCCGCAGGACATCCCGACGAGAGCCGCGGACCCTGTGCCGGTCGCGTCCAGGATGGCGAGCGCGTCGGCGGCGAACTCGGTCGTCGCGTAGGCCTCGGCCCCGCGGGGGCGATCCGAGCGGCCGTTGCCCCGGCCGTCGAAGGTGACCACCCGGAAGTGGTGGGCGAGATACGGGATCTGCAGTTTCCAGAACCGTGAGTGGACGATCGACCACGTCGGCAGCAACAGGACGGTCCGCTCGCCCTCGCCGTAGACCTCGTAGTGGACCTGCACCCGGTCGCGCTCGATCGTCCCTTCGGTGTGCGGATACAGCGCGCGCGTCTGCTCCGGCCGCCCGCCACCGGCGACTGCCCCGTGAGCCGGGGACACGGCGGCCGGAGCGGTTTTCACGGCCGGGCCTCGAACACGAGGTTGAACGGCGTCTCCGCCGCGCGGCGGAAGCGTGTGAACCCGCCGGTCCGCACAACGTCTCGGATCCTCGCCTCACCGGCCTGTGCCCCCAGGGCGAGGCCGACGTCCTGGGACAGCGAGGCCGGCGTGCAGAGCAGCGTCGAGAACGCGTAGTAGGCGCGGCCCACCGGGTTGAAGTTGTCCTCCGTCCGGTCGCCGGCGTTCGGCTCGACGATCATCCAGGTGCCGTCCGGGCTCAAGGTCGAGAGCACGTGGCGTGAGGCGCCCACCGGGTCGCCCATGTCGTGCAGGCAGTCGAACATCGTCACCAGGTCGTAGCTGGTGCCACTGTACGCCGCTGCAGGCGCAACCTCGAACCTGACCCGGTCGCCGACGCCGGAGTCGTGTGCGCGGGCGCGTGCGGTCTCGATCGAGCCCTCGTGGTAGTCGGAGCCGACGAACGTCGAGCGCGGGAAGGCCTGCGCCATCAGGATCGTCGAGGAGCCGTGGCCGCAACCGACGTCGGCGACGAGCGCACCCTGGGTGAGTTTGTCTGCCACTCCGTCCAGCGACGGCAGCCACTCGGCCACCAGGTTGGCGTTGTAGCCGGGCCGGAAGAACCGCTCGCACCCCTCGTGAACGTCGTGCACGTGCTCGTGCCACCCGAAGCCGTCTCCGCTGCGTGCCTTCTCGACGATCTTGGGCGAGTCGATCACCGAACCGAGCGCGATCTGGAAGAACCCGGGCAGATACGCCGGGCTCTGCGCGTCGGTGAACGCCACCGCCTGCTCGGGCTCGAGCGAGTAGCGGCTGCTGTCCGGGTCGTACTGGACATAGCCGCCGGCGGCCTGGGCGTTGCACCATTCACGCACGTAGCGCTCGCTCGTCCCGGTCCGCTCCGCGAGCTCCGCGGTCGACAGCGGGCCGTGGGCGGCGAGCGCTCGGTAGAGCCCCAGCTTGTCGCCCATCACGACAAGCGCGGCGTTGAGTGTCGCCCCCACTTCGTCGACGGCGCGGAACACGAACTGCATCAGCTTGTCGCCGTCCACCGCGACGGGCGGCTGTTCGGTGGTACTCATGAAACCCCCTCAGGTCGTTGTGATCGCGACCGTATGGAGCGGGTTCGCGGCTCGCCTCAGGGGCCCACCTAGTCCTGGCGGCAGCGGAGTGGGAGAATCGCTCCATGCTGCTGGGGCGGGACCGCGAGCGGCATCGTGTGTATGCCGCCCTGGAGCGTGCCCGTGACGGCGCGAGTGACGTGCTGGCCGTCGTCGGCGAGCCCGGGATCGGCAAGACCGTCCTGCTCGAGGATGCGGCCGCCCATGCCGGCGAGATGCGGGTGCTGCGCGCGCGGGGGATCGAGTCCGAGGCGCGGATCCCGTTCGCCTCGCTGTTCGAGCTGCTGCGTCCCGCGCTCGGCACGCTCGGCCGCATCCCGGCGCCACAGGCACGGGCGCTCGAGGGGGCGCTCGCGCTGCGCACGACCGAGGCTCAGGAGCGCTTCGCGGTCGGCGCGGCCACGCTCAGCCTGCTGGCCGCCCACGCCGAGGAGGGGCCGGTCCTGGTGCTCGTCGACGACGCGCATTGGCTCGACGGCTCCAGCGCGGAGGCCCTGCTGTTTGCGATCCGGAGGCTGATCGCCGATCCGATCGCGGTCCTGCTCGGGGTCCGTCAGGACGAACCGTCGCTGCTGGACGGGGCCGACCTGCAGACGCTCACGCTCGGCGGACTGAGCTCCGGGGACGCTGAGGCGCTCCTGCCCGCGCTCTCGCCGGAGACCGCGCGCCGGCTGCACGGCGCAACCGGCGGCAACCCGCTCGCGCTGCTCGAGCTCGCGGCCGAGCCCGACACGCTCGCACCTGCGAGGGCCCCGGTGCTCGTCTCCGCGCGGATCTCCAGCGCGTTCGCGCGGCGCGCCGGCTCGCTGTCGGCGCCCGAGCGCCGCATGCTGCTGCTCGCCGCCGCCAGCGACAGCGGTGACCTCGCGCTGCTGCAGCGCGCGGCGATGAGCCTCGGGGTGGAACCGGCGTCGCTTGCGGCCGCCGAGCAGGCCGGCGTGATCTCGCTCGTGACCGGGACCGTCGAGTTCCGCCACCCGCTCGCTCGCTCCGCGGTGTACGCCACCGCGGACGCTCAGGCCAGACGCGAGGTCCACCGCGCGCTGGCCGGAGCGCTGCCCGACCGGGATGTCGACCGTCGCGCGTGGCACCTCGCGACCGCCGCCATCGGCCCCGATGATGCGGCCGCGGCGGCGCTGGAGCAGGCCGGGGAGCGTGCCCGCGGCCGCAGCGCCTACGCCCCGGCGGCCGTGGCGTTCGAACGGGCAGGTCGGCTCGTCTCGGACGCCGCGGCGCGTGGTCGCCTGCTCCGGCTCGCCGCGGAGGCGAGCTGGCACGCGGGCCTCGGCGATCGGGCACTGGCGCTGCTCGACGATGCTCGCGCCGCGACCGTCGATCCCGATGGACTGATTGACATCGACGAGCTGGCGGGTCGCATTGCGGTGCGCCGCGGACCGGTGATGCGCGGCCACGCGATCCTTGCCTCGGTCGCCGAGAGGGTCGAGCTGGAGCGGGCGGTCGTGCTTCGCGCCGAGGCGGCCGCCGCCTGCTTCTACGCGGGCGAGCCGGCGCGGATGCTGGCGATCGCCGAGCGCGCATGGCACGAGCTGCCGGAGGGGGCCTCCCGCCGGACGCGCTTCCTGGCTTCCGCGGCGGTCGGGATGGCGTGGGTGATCGGCGGTGACGCGGCCGCCGGGGAGCGCGCGGTCGAAGAGGCGATCGTCCTCGCGGAGGGGTCCGACGAGCTGCGCGACGACATCGATCTGCTCCCGTGGCTCGCGGTCCCTCGCGTGATCCTGCGCGATGCCTCCGCGGGGCGCGGGCTGCTCACCGCTGCGCTGGAGAGCGCCCGCGCCCGGTCGGCGATCGGCTCGTTGCCGTTCGTGCTCAACCTGGTCGCGCTGGACCACGCCACGACCGATCGCTGGGATCTCGCCGAGCTCACCTACCGCGAGGCGATCGGCCTGGCTCGCGAGAGCGACCAGCGCTCGGTCCTCGCATTCGGACTCTCCGGGTTCGCGCGGCTGCTCGCTCGCCAGGGAGCCGAGGCTGAGTGCCGAGCGCTCAGCGCCGAGGCGCTCGGGCTCTGTGAACGGCTCGGGACGCGGCTGCACGAGGTGTGGGTGCTCGAGGGACGGGCGATGCTCGAGCTCGGCCTCGGTGCCGCCGGCCGCGCGCTCGGCGAATTGGAGCGCCAGCAACAGGTGCTCCAGGAGTGCGAGCTGACCGATGCCGACCTCTCCCCGTTGCCGGAGCTCGTCGACGCGCTGCTGCGCCTGGGCCGGCGCGCCGAGGCCGAGGCGTGCGCGGCCGAGTTCGCCGCCCGCGCGGTGGCGAAGCGCGGGTCGTGGTCGCTCGCCCGGGCCGCCCGCGCGGAGGGCCTGGTTGCCGAGGATCTCGACGACGCGGCCGAGCGCTTCGAGCGAGCCCTGCAGCACCACCTGCGGACCCCGGACCTGTTCGAGACGGCGCGCACCCAGCTCGTCTACGGCGAGCGGTTACGGCGGTCGGGCAGCCGGGTCCGCGCCCGTGAGCAGTTGCGCCCGGCGGCGGAGGCGTTCCAGCGTCTCGGTGCCCGCCCATGGGCCGAGCGGGCGCGGGCCGAGCTGGAGGCGACCGGCGAGACGGTGCGGCGCGGCGACCCGAGCACCCGGGATGAGCTCACGCCCCAGGAGCTCCAGATCGCGCTGCTGCTCGCCGAAGGCCGGACGACGCGCGAGGCCGCGGCGGCGCTGTTCCTGAGCCCGAAGACGATCGAGTACCACCTGCGCCACGTCTACCTGAAGCTCGACATCCACTCGCGTGATGAGCTCCGGCACGCGGTCGGGTGACGCGTCGGTCCCGGGTGTCATCCTCTGGCCATGGCCGACCACCCTTACCTGTGCGCCGAGGATCTCGGCGCCGACCCCGTCGCGCAGTTCCACGCCTGGTTCGCCGCCGCCCACGAGGCGGGGATCGAGCATCCGGAGTCCGCAGCCGTTGCGAGCGCGACGCCCGAGGGCCGGCCCTCGTGCCGGATGGTGCTCGTCAAGGCGGTCGACGAGCGCGGCTTCGTGTTCTTCACCAACTACGAGAGCCGCAAGGGCGGCGAGCTGATCGCCAACCCCTATGCGGCGCTGTTGTTCCACTGGGAGGCACAGGAGCGACAGGTCCGCGTCGAGGGTCCGGTGGAGCGGACCTCACGGGACCGTTCGATCCTCTACGCGCGCACGCGCTCGCGCCAGAGCCAGCTGAGTGCGCTGGCCTCCGCGCAGAGCCGGCCCGTCGACTCGCGGGAGGTGCTGGAGGCGCGGGTCGCCGAGCTCGACGCGGCGTACCCACAGGGCATGCTGCCGGTCTCGGAGCACTGGGGCGGGTTCCGGATCAAGCCTCAGCGGGTCGAGTTCTGGCAGGGCGGGGTCGCGCGGCTGCACGACCGCTTCATCTACGAGCCGGCGGGCTCCGGCTGGACGATCACCCGGCTGCAGCCGTAGGCCGCAGCAGGTGGACGACATCGGCGCCCGCGTCCTCGGCGGGCAGCTTCAGCAGCTCGCCCTCGCGCACCGGCTCGATTTCGGGTCCGGTCGTCGCCTCGTCGCTCCCCGCGCTCCAGTCGACCATCGCCGCGGGATCGTTGCACAGGCGCATTCCGGCGACGATCTCACAAACGCCGCCGGCCGGCCGTCTCACTGATATGGGCTCCGCTGCCACGATCTCCCGCGCGCGGGTGCCGTCATTCGCCACTGTGCTCGAGGAGCACGGCCGTGTGCTGCTCCGTTTCTGCATCTCCCAGGCCGGGCCCGACCGCGGCGAGGACGTCTTCCAGGAGACGATGATCGCGGCGCTGCGCGCCTACGACACGCTGGAGAACCCGGACGCGGTGCGCTCGTGGCTGTTCTCGATCGCGGCCCGCAAGGCGATCGACAGCCACCGCGCGGCGGGTCGCGCGCCTGTCCCGATCGCGGAGGTCGAGCCCGTCGTGGCGGACACGGGCGGCGACCCCGCTGAGGCGGCGGTCGGGTCAGAGGTCTGGCGGGACGTTGCACGACTGCCCGACAAGCAGCGTCAAGCGGTCGGCTTGCGCTTCATCGCCGATCTCTCTCATCGCGAGATCGCGATCGTCATGGGGACGAGCGAGGCCGCGGCGCGGCGCAACGTGTTCGAAGGTGTGTGCCGCTTGCGCGAGGATCTCACGGACGCGGTGCGGTGAGCGTCTCAGCACCATGACCCCGACCGATCCCCACATCTCCGCCATCGAGGCGCGCCTGGCGGCCGGACGCGAGCTCGACGTCGAGCCGTCCTGGCGCCGGCTCACCGACGCGCTCGCCGCGCGCGCCGCGGACGAGGACCTGCTCGACGTCGCCGTCGAGCGTCACGACTCACCGTTCGGGCCGCTGATGCTCGCCGCCACCCGCGAGGGCATCGTCCGGCTCGGCTTCCCCGAGGAGGAGGACGGCTTCCTCGACGAGCTCGCCCACAAGATCTCGGGCCGCGTGCTGCGCGCGCCGCGCCCAAGCCTCACCGACGCCCGTCACCAGCTCGACGAGTACTTCGAGCGTTCGCGCACCGGCTTCGACGTCGCGCTCGACTGGCGCCTGACCCGCGGCTTCCGGCGCGAGGTACTCACCGTGACGAACGCGATCCCCTACGGCGAGACCCTCTCCTACGCCCAGGTCGCCGCCGAGGCCGGGAGCCCGCGCGCATGGCGCGCGGCCGGCACGGCGCTCGCCACCAACCCGCTGCCGATCCTCGTGCCCTGCCACCGCGTGCTGCGTGGCAGCGGGGTGGTGGGCCCCTATCGCGGCGGCACCGAGGTCAAGCGCCGGCTGCTTTCTCTGGAGGCGGCCGGCGCCGGTCAGGGCGCGTAGCGGCGGTGCAGCATGAGGGCGTTGCCCTCGGTGTCGGTGAAGAACGCCATCTTGCACACGCCGGTGTCCTGCTCCCCGGCGAACGTCACCCCGCGCTCCTCCAGTTCCTTCTTGGCCTCCGCGACGTCCGGCACGCGCAGCGCGATCGGCGCCACGTTCGGCCGGAACTCGGCCCCGAGCGTGGTGGGGTCAACCAGATACAGCGACACGTTCCCGCTCTCGATCTCCGGCCAGCCCTCATCCCAGTTCGGGCTGTGCATCCCCAGCACGTCGCGGTAGAACCCCCGCGCGCGGTCCATGTTCTGGACGGGGATGGAGACGAAGTCGGTGCGCTCGACGGCGTTGGTCACTTGGTTCACTTTCGGTCGATGGGGTGGCGGTCGGAGTGTTGCAGCGCGGCCTCGGTCGTGGTGTTGCGGGGCGTTCGCGATGTGGCATGCCGTGACGCCGGCCGTCAAGCGGCGCCCGCAGCTTGCTTGGCTTCCGTGGGGCGGGGGTGGCGCCGCTTGACTGCCGTCGCCCCGTCATGCCATGGGCAATGAGGTCGG
>DASXZK010000123.1:0-17211 GCA_036501965.1 Solirubrobacteraceae bacterium | reverse complement strand
CCAACCAGCCCAAGGTCAAGGGCGGCGTGCTGTTCGTCGACTCCTCCGACAAGGCCGCCCGGTTCATCTGGACCTGCAACGCGTTCAACATCCCACTGCTGTTCCTAGCGGATGTACCCGGATTCATGATCGGCACCCAGGTCGAGCGCGAGGGGATCATCCGGCACGGCGCGAAGATGATCAGCGCGGTCTCAGAGGCGAACGTGCCGAAGATCTCGGTGATCGTCCGCAAGGCCTACGGCGCCGGTCTGTACGCGATGGCCGGCCCGGCGTTCGACCCCGATTGCTGCATCGCGCTGCCGACCGCTTCGATCGCGGTGATGGGTCCTTCTGCTGCGATCAACGCGGTCTATTACAACCAGCTTCAGGCGATCTCGGACGAGGGAGAGCGGGCGGCGCGGACCGAGGAGCTTCGGCGCGGGTACGCCGAGGACATCGACATCCTGCACCTGGCGTCCGAGCTCGTGATCGATGCGGTGATCCAGCCCGAGGACCTCCGCACAGAGCTCATCCGCCGCTTCGCGCTGTCGGCCGGCAAGCATCGCGAGTGGCCGGAGAAGCGCAATCCGGTCACGCCGGTGTAGCCGATTCGTGTTCGTGGTCCTGCCCGTGCTCCTGCGTGGGTTCGCGGTCGGCTGCGGTCGCGCTCTCGTCCCGGTGTTCTAGCGCCTGGTCGATCGCGTGGCCGAGCAGGAGCCCGAACTCGACGGTCTTCTGTAGGGCGGAGGAGTCGATCGACTCGATCGTGTCGGAGGGCTGGTGCGAGTTCGGGGCGAGGCCGTCGTGAGGGTCGAGCGCGCCGATCGCAATCGCCGGGATCCGCCTGGCGCGTGCGGGCAGGGCGGGGGCGGCGCCGCGAGCCCGGTGTGCGGCCGCGTTCGTGTGGGGGTGCTTGTCGGCGATCTCGGCGCACAGGGCGCGGAGCGGCCTCGAGTAGCGGATGGGGATGAAGCGACCGTCGCTCTGCCACCACCGCGGCTCGCCGGCGCCACAGGCCGCGATCCCGAGGACGATCGTGTCGCGTGGGTTGAGCTGCTTGCGGCGCGTCCGGAGATGGCTCTTGAGCCCGAGTCCCTCGCCGTCGCCGGCGCCCTGCAGGACGAGCTCAACCGCGAGGTTCCTGGGCGGGGCCGCCGCGAGTGCGCGGACGAGCGCGATCGCCGCCGCGGTGCCGGCGGCGTTGTCGCCGGCGGCCGGTCCGTAGCCGGAGGCGGCGGCCTCGAGCAGCAGCGCCAGCGCGAGCACAAGCGCCACCGTGGGCGGCAGCTGTATCACTCCGAGCGCGCCGGACGCGTGGTGGGCGGTGGTCCGGATCACCGCAATCGCCGTAAGCCAGGCGATCGCGATCGTGAGCCATCCGAGCCAGCCGGGCGTTACTCCGCCGGTGAGTCGGCGCAGACCCGCGGCAGCTTTGCGGAGCGGGTCGCGGTAGATGAGCCCGGTCCGGCCGGCGTTGTAGTTCGCGGTGACGATCAGCGTCGTGGTTGGTGTGCCGTGAGCCGGCGGGGTGTGCTCGGCCGGTGCGGTGTGGTCGGCCGCCGGGGTCGAGGCGAGGACGTTCTGGCTCGCGCACTCGCGGGTCAGGCGGCGCCCGAGCGATACGCCGACGGTGGCGTCCGCCGCGGTCGAGATCAGCGCGACGCCGAGCAGGGTCGCGCCGATCGTCGGATCGCCAACCGCGACGAGGCTGCCCACGAGCGCCAGCGCGACGTGCCAAGCGTGCGCCAGTGCCCAGTTCGGCCGGCACCAGAACGTCTCGACCCGGACCCGGTGGCGGCGGTTGCCGGCGAGCTCGCCGGCCAGCCACCGCGCCGCCCGCCGTTCGGCGTCCGTTCCCGGACCACGGCCGGTGACGTCCGCGAGCCCGGTGATCGTCTCTAGTGGCCGCATCGGGCCCGATGATCCCAGCTGGAAATCCGATAGAACCCGGTTCGATGATCGCGAACGATGAGCGGCAGCTGCTCGCGGTGGCCCGTGAGGCCGCCGAGGCCGCAGCGGACGAGCTGCGCAAACGCTACGGCGGCCGCGCCAGCGGCGTGCGGTCCAAGAGCGGTCCGACCGATCTCGTGTCCGACGCCGACCTGGCCGCCGAGTCCGCGATCCGGTCCGTGCTCGGCGAGCGGCGGCCTGGCGACACGATCCTCGGCGAGGAGGGTGGCGAGACGGGGGAGGGGGAGCTGCGGTGGGTCGTCGACCCGCTCGACGGGACAATCAACTACCTGTATCGAATCCCCGCGTTCGCCGTCAGCATCGCCGTCGAGGACGCGTCCGGCACGCTCGCCGGCGTGGTTCTCGACCCGATCGCCGAGGAGCGTTTCGAGGCGACCCGGTCCAGCGAGCCGACGCTGAACGGCGAGCCGATCCGTCCCGACGGCCGCGCAGAGTCGCTCGGGGTCGCGATGGTCGCCACCGGCTTCAACTACGACGCCGCGGTGCGAGCGCGTCAGGCCGACGTCATGCTGCGGCTGCTGCCGCGCGTGCGCGACATCCGGCGCGTCGGTGCGGCCGCGCTCGACCTCTGCTGGTGCGCCTGCGGACGCTATGACGCGTACTTCGAGCGCGGGCTCAATCCTTGGGACGTGGCCGCCGGAAGCCTGATCGCGACCCGAGCCGGGCTCATCGTCAAGGACCTCGATGCGCGTGACGGCGAGCCCCAGGGCACGGTGGCGGCCCCGGAGTTGTTGTTCGACCAGCTGCTCGGTCTGATCCTGGGTTAGGCGGAGCGCCGCCGCCCGGCCGCGGCCGGCGGTACGTCTTGCCGCTGCTCCGAGGCCGGGTCCTCCGAGGCCCGGGGACTAAACTGCGCGGTGCGCGGCGGTGGCGCAATCGGCTGACGCGGTGCCCTCAAAAGGCACTGTCCTTCGGGACGTGTGGGTTCGAGTCCCACCCGCCGCACTACTGGATCGCCCGGGGGGCTCAGGCGGTCGCGGGCTGGCGCGGAGGGGGAGACGGGTCGGGCGGGTTGTACCCGCGCCGGCGCGCCTCCTCGATCGGAACCTCCTGTTCGACGTTCCAGCCCTGCGCGAAGGCCCGCATCGCCACCACGATCAGCAGCAGCTGGACGGGGATCAGGAGCAGTGTGATCGTGCCGAGCGTGTCGGCGCTGAGCCCATTGCCGCCGAACAGCGACTGCGCCTGGGCGAAGCCGGCGTGGCTCCGGTCGAACCAGCTCGTCCCCGACAGCCCGACGCCGGCCACCACGGCGATCATCATCAACAGGATTCCGAGACCCGCCGCGATCGGCAACATGCCGCGCGCCCACCGCGCGAATATGTAGAACGCGATGATCAGGTACGCGATGCACCAGAAGAAGTTGAGCGGCTTCATCCCCTCGAGCTGCGACCAGCCGCCGATCGTCACGATCAACAGCAGCCCGACCGAGCTCAGCAGCACGATCGCCACGACCGCCTTCATCAGCTTGCTCGACGCCTTCTCGCGGTTCGGGAACACGACCGCGTAACCGGGGGTCAGAGTCCGCTGCTGAGCCACGCCAGGACCTTACAAACTGGTGTCGCGGCGTGCTCCAGTTCTCCTCGCTTGGCGCCGCCGGAGGATCGTGCCCGGGGGTGCGCCCGGCGACGGCCTAGAATCGCGTCCTCGTCTGGCGGGCGTGATGAAACGGTATACATGCCGGCTTTAGGTGCCGGTGGGCGTAGGCCCGTGGGGGTTCGAATCCCCCCGCCCGCACTTGCGCTCGTTCACGTCTTCTCGCCCACGATCTGCTCGAGGATCGCGACGCTGTCCCGGCGCGAGACCGAAAGGTTTCGCGGGTTGGACTGAGTGACCCTGATCCCAAGCACCTCGCAGTGCTCCTGGAAGATCTGCCGGATGTCGCTCGACATGTTGCTGAAGAAGTACCGGATGTAGGAGTGCTCAGCGACTCTTCCGCTGGGCAATCTCGTCTTGAAGCGATTGGCGGCGCGGCAACCGTCCGAGTGAATCAAGCCCCGGACCAGCGCAGCAGGGTGCGCATGCGTCAGCTCCGCCTGCCACTTCGCCAGGGCAATGGCGCGACGGTGTTTCGGTCCGCGTCCGTGCTGGGGAAACGCGGCTGCGACCCCCGGATGCGAGATGCGCAGCACGTCGGACGCTCCGGTCGACGCCGCAAAGCGCGTGGGCTGCGACCCCGGGAAGGTGACGACTAGAGCGATCCCGATCTCGGCCATGATTCCGGGGTAGCGCTGGTCGCAAGCGATGCGGAGCTCCCAACCGTTGGCCGACCTTTGGTTGACGTGTCCGTCACCCAGGTAGCAGCCGAGCACGTAGCAGTACGCATCGGGATCGGTGACTTGCCATGGGTACCGTCGTGACGCCGAGCGAGGGGGATCGTTGCGACGACGCCAGCACCGAACGGTAGGACGAGGGATACCGGTAGTTCTGGCGATCGCGTAGTCGCTGAGACCCTCGCTGACCAGTTGCTTCACGCGCTCGAATTCCGCTTCCGTCCTTGACATATGAGAACATACGTTCGCACAGGCTTCGGACGGCTCACCAGCTGGGGCGGTACCATCGCAGCCGGCCCAGGGGAGTGAGTCAATGGCTACACGCGCGGTCTCCAAAACCGTGAATCCGGGTTCGAATCCCGGCTCCCCTGCTTGAAGTCCCATACGGTCTACCGGACGTTCCACACTCAAGGGCGCCGGGAGTTCGTCCGGATCACCGAGGACGTGGCGGACGCCGTCCAGGACGCGGGCATCAGCGAGGGGATGGCGCTCGTGTGCGCGATGCATATCACCGCGGCGGTCTGGATCAACGACGACGAGCCCGGGCTCCAGGCCGACGTGCTCGAGTGGCTCGACAAGGTCGCGCCACCGAGCTGGCACGAGCCCGACGGCGAGGTCGCCGAGGCGCTGCTCCCGAATCCCGGCGACTACCGTCACCACCGCGGCGGGGAGGACAACGGCGACGCGCATCTGAAGAACCTGCTCGTGCACCACCAGGTGATCGTGCCGGTCACCGACGGAGAGCTCGACCTGGGGCCGTGGCAGCAGATCTTCTACTGCGAGTTCGACGGCGGGCGGCCGAAGCGCCTCGTGATCAAGGTGCTCGGGGAGTAGCGGTGGCGCCTTCGCGCGTCTTCATCGACGGCGCGCTCGAAGGACGGACCGCAGTCGTCACCGGAGGTGGGACGAACCTCGGCAAGGCCGCGGCCGCCGAGCTCGTGCGGTGCGGAGCGTGGGTCGTGATCGCAGGCAGGCGCGCCGAAGTGCTCGAGGAGGCGGCGGCTGAGGTCGGCGAGCGCTGCTCGTGGGTGGCGGCGGACATTCGCGAGTCGGGCGGGGCCGACCGGATCGTGGCGACGGCGCTCGAGCGTTACGGACGTCTCGACGTGGTGCTGAACAACGCGGGCGGGCAGTACATGGTCCCGGCCGAGGGACTTGCCACCAAGGGCTGGCGGGCCGTCCAGCGCCTCAACGTGGACGGGACGCTCGCGATGTGCAAGGCCGCATTCGAGCTAGCGTTGCGCGAGGCCGGTGCGGGCACGATCATCAACGTGACCGTGTCGCCGCATCACGGGATGCCGGCGATGGCTCACACGGGCGCGGCGCGCGCCGCGGTCGAGGCGATCACGCGCGACCTGGCGTCCTCATACGGTGTCCACGGCATCACCGTGATCGCGGTCGCGCTCGGCCGGTTCGACACCGAGTCGCTCCGCAAGTACCCGGCGGAGTTGTGGCGGACGGCCGCGGCCACCGTTCCCGTCCAGCGCCTCGGCAGCGTCGAGGAGTACGGCTGGCTGGTCGCGCTGCTCGCCACCCCGCTCGGCGCGGCGCTGTCGGGCTCGGTCGTCACGCTCGACGGCGCCCTCGACAACTGGTTCGGCTCGTGGCCGCCGACAGGGCTCGCGAGGGACGGCGAGGTGCCCACCGAGGAGCGCCGGCCGATTGCCTAGCCCCGGAACCCGGCTACCATCTGCCCATCGCGGGCGAGGTGTCAACGGCTGCACGGGAGCCTTCCAAGCTCTAGGAACGGGTTCGACCCCCGTCGCCCGCTCTCGGGTTCGGCGTAGAATCCACCGATCCTCGGGGAGTAGCGCAGTCTGGTAGCGCACCCGGCTGGGGGCCGGGCGGTCGCAGGTTCAAATCCTGTCTCCCCGATTAAGAGAACCACCTGTAAGAACCGTACTTTTTGCGGAAGGCGCGCCGGGCTCCGAAAACACCACAGGGTCCGATTAGGGTCCAACTTCTTTTTGGACTTGGCGCGGGCTAGACGGGCGTCCTGCGATGGTGTTCCGTCCCGTCTGATTAGGACGCGCGACAGCGCAGCGGTCCGGGGGTCGGCGCCTGTGGCATAACGACTGTGCTCGTGGCCTCAAGCTCCCGCAACCAAGATTCGACGGCGGACTCGCGGAAACGCCGATATCGACCGAGCTGGATGTGCGGACTCCGGCCGGCGGCGCGCTGAGCAGCCGTCGCGGCGATCGTCCGCCCCCAAGAGCGTCGCAAGCAGGTCGTGTGGCTGCTTGTGTCCCGACACCAGCAGTGAGACCGCCGCCGGCTGCTTGCTGCTCTGCTGCTTGCAGGATTCGATCGCCTGGCTAGCGCCGGTCGCATCGAGGTCCCCATGGCGTGCCCGCGGTCGCGTTGCGCGCTTCCCTCGGGCAACCAACTGGGAGTGCTCCATCGACTCAGCTTTACGGTGTAAAGTCAATTGACGACGATGCCTCGTACAGCCCCGCCAGTAACGGATCGACGGTCTCAGCGGCCGCTCAACCGGGGCGTGATCCTCGATGGCGCGGTGACGCTGATCGAGCGCGAGGGCCCGGGCGCGTTGAGCATGCGCCGTCTGGGCGCGACGCTCGGGGTGGAGGCGATGGCTATCTACCACCATTTCGGAAGTCGCGACGAGCTGCTCACCGCGATCGCCGACCGGCTGCTCAGTCCGCTGCACGAGCTCGAGTGCAGCGACGATTGGCGGGACGTGTGCCGGGCGTTCGCGACGGCCTTGCGCGACATCGCGGTCGCGCGTCCCGCGACGTTTCAGCTGCTCGGTCTGCAGCCGTTCGACACGCCGGTTTCGCTGGAGCCGGTGGAACGCCTCCTGGGCGTGCTCGTCGCGCACGGATTCGGCGCGGCGGAGGCTCTGGCGATCTACCGGGCGACCGTCAGCTACGCCCGCGGGTACGCGCTGGCCGAGGCGACCGGCTTCACCGTCGACGCGACGCGACCGGACGGCCGGCGGCGGCTGGCGTGTCTGTCGCCCGGCGAGTTTCCGATCCTCGGCGGCCGGGCACGCGAATTGGCCGCGCTCGATGCCGATGCTGCCTATGACCTCGGGTTGCGGGCGTTGCTGAGGGGTCTAGCCGATCCGGACGGGGTCGTTCACAAGGGGAGCAAGCGAGCGGGCAAGCGGGGGCATACTGACGCCCGATCTTCTGAGCCGCCAGGGTGATCGCGCGGCGGCAGACCGGCTGTGGCGTCGTGCCCGTTTCCCGGGTGGGGCTGAACTCGATCCCGTTCGCCTCGCGGGGGCCCGTGCCCGCCGGCATGGCGGTGGGCCGTGCGGCCTGCCGATTGGACGGAATCCGGGCGTGCACTTTGGTGGAGGTGGAGTGCTGAGAACGCGGATTGGCATGTTGAGGGCATGGGCAGGCCGGCTCGTGCAGACGATGAGAGCCGGCTCGATCCAGGCGGCGGCGTTCGTCGGTGGGTTCGACGCGCGAGCATCGATCCGGCGGGTGTCGGGCTGGCTGGCGGCATCGAAGCTGGGCCTGGTGGTGATGGCGCTGGTGGTGGGTGTGGGCTCGGGGTTGGGCGCGGCCGCGTTTCGCGAGTTGATCTACTTCTTCACCTGGGTCTTCACGGGGCATGAAACGTTCGGGCAGCAGGGGCATGCCTCGAGCTTGCATCTTGTCTTCCTCGGCATCTTCTTCGTGCTTGTCGTGCCGCCGATCGCTGGTGCCCTGTACGGCCCGCTGATCCAGCGCTTCGCGCGCGAGGCGCGCGGTCACGGTGTTCCCGAGGTCATGGTCGCGGTGGCCGAGAACGGCGGGCGGATTCGCCCCCAGGTGACCGTGGTCAAGGCGCTGGCGTCCGCGCTGTGCATCGGTGGTGGCGGGTCGGTCGGCCGCGAGGGACCGATCGTGCAGATCGGCTCCGCGTTCGCGTCCACGCTTGGGCAGCTGGTGCGGATGAGCGAGGGTCGGCTGCGGGTGATCGTCGCCTGCGGTGCCGCGGGCGGGATCTCGGCCACGTTCAACGCGCCGCTCACCGGTTTGTTCTTCGGTTTTGAGATCGTGTTGAAGGAGTTCTCGCTCGACGCGCTGTCGGCGACGATCGTTTCGGCGGTCACGGCCGACGTGATCAGCCGCGCGTTCTTCGGCGCAGCGCCGTTCTTCGCCGCCATCCCGCACGACATGGGCGTCGGGAACGACTTCACCTACCTGCTGATCGCCGTGCTCGGGATCGTCGCCGGATTGATCGGCGTCGCGTTTCAGAAGACGCTCTATAAGGGCGAGGACGCGGCCGACGTGCTGTGGCGGGGGCGGCCGGAGTGGCTGCGGCCAGTCGCCGGCGGGCTGCTCCTCGGACTTCTGCTGTTGGCGCTGCCGCAGATGTATGGCGTCGGCTACCCGGTGATGGATCGGGTGCTGGCAGACCATTACGTGTTGTGGTTCGTGGTCCTCCTGATGGCCGGGAAGATCCTGGCCGCGAGCCTCACCCTGTGGATCGGCGGATCAGGTGGGGTGTTCGCTCCCTCACTGTTCACCGGCGCGGCGGCCGGCACGGCGTTCGGGATCATCGTCAACCACCTGTTCGGCCCGGCGATCGGCCCGCCCGCTCTGTATGGGGTGGTGGCGATGGGGGGCGTATTCGCCGCCGCCGCGCAAGCGCCATTGACCGCGATCGCCAGCGTCGCGGAGATGACCGGCAACTTCACTCTAACGCTGCCGATCATGTTGGCCTGCGGGATCGCGGCGCAGCTGGCCAAGCGGATCACCTACGGAAGCATCTACACGACCAAGCTGTTGCGACGCGGGATCGACATCGAACGTCCCAAGGCAACCGGCGCGCTTCAGGCGCTGACCGTCGAGGAGGCGATGCAACCACTGGAGAAGCTCGACGGACAGGCTTGGCTGTCGGGAGCCTCGGGTCCCCCCGAGCAGCCGGCCACAGAGGAGCGGAGCTGGGAGGAGCTCGTCGGCCCCGTCACGCTGACGCAGAGACCGCAGATGCTGTTCGCCGAAGAGGACCTCGAGGACGCGCGACGCCAGCTCGTCCTCTACGGACGCGACGGGCTGCCCGTGATCTCCAGGGACGGCGAGCTACTCGGCTGGCTAACCCGCGCCGACGTGCTCCGCGCCCTGGCAACCACGCTCAGCTCCTCTGAGAACAAGATCAGGGACGGCGCGGCGGCGGCCGAGTTTGCCGTCACAGACCCAGCCACCGCGATCCGCACGCCAAGCACGCCGCTGCCCGGCTACGAGATCCTCGAGCTGCAGATCCCCCCAAACTCGCCGGCGCGCGGGCGCCGCGTCGCCGACATCGACTGGCCCACCGGCAGCATCGTGGTCGCGGTCACCCAGGGCCGCGAGATCCACGCCGCCCGCCCCGAACTTCGGCTAGATCCCGGCGAACGAGTAATGGTCCTCACCCCCACCAGCGAACACGCACAACACGAGCGGGCAAACGGGCGTTCTTGACCCGACGCCACCCCGGACCAACGCTCACGAGACTTCTTCGCGCGCCGACGCGACTCTACGACTGGCATGCCGGCTGGATCTTCGGTCGGCGATTCCTCCGCCTGACGCACGCGGGCCGCAGAACCGGGCGCCGATATCAGACGATGCTCGAGGTTGTCGGCGAGATTCGCGCGCGTCACGAGGTCGTCGTCGTCGCCGGGCTCGGACGCTCGGCGCACTGGTACCGCAACCTGCTAGCTGACACGGCCACCGAGGTTGCGATTGGCCGCGAGCGATTCGCCCCCCTGTACCGCGAACTGGACCAGACTGAGGCCGCGACCGTCCTGGCCGACTATGAGCGGCGCAACCGGTACATCGCACCGATCATCCGACGAGTACTCAGCTGGCTCGTCGGCTGGCAGTACGACGGCACGCCCGCCAAGCGTCTACAGCTCGTGAGCGAACTCCCGATGATCGGCCTACGGCCGACACGGACCCGGCCGGACCCCGGACGATCCGAACTGCCCGCAACCAATCGCACGTAGAGCCGCGGCGACATGTCGTTGGTAACGAGTCAGCTGAGTCTGATATGGAGAGCGCGTTGTCACGTGGGGGTTGTTGATTTTTCGCATTTGCGTTGGTAGTTCGGGGGGGTGTGGTCGGCTGGGTGGGTGGCGGTCCGGCTTGCTGTGCGCGACGCGCGGTCAGACTGATATACGCGGGTTGGGTGTTGCCGCAGGACCATGGTTCGTCGTGGGGAGCCGCTGTCTGGGATCGAGCGTGGCCGGCCTGGGGGGGCGGGTTGCTCATAGTTCAGTCGCGGGTTCCCCGCGCGTGCCGGGCCGCCACCGACCCAGCCGACGGGATGAGGTTTGTCTTCGGGGGCCGTCGGCTACTCGATCTGGGTGATCGCCCACACAACCCGGCGAGCTCTCGGGCGGTCGCGACCGCGATGATCGTGCGGCGCTTGCCGCGGGCTTCGAGGCGGGCCCAGGTGCGGTGCAGTCGCTTCTGCGCCATTCACGCGACCGCGATCGCTGCCTGGGGCTGATCGGCCTGGCGCTCGATCAGCGCTTTGCCGAGGTTCGGCCGGGCGCGGTAATGCCATGCCGCCTTGATCAGCAGCCGCCGCGCGTGGGCGGACCCGGTCTTGGTGATCGACCCGAGCCGCCGCTGCTGACCGGTCGTCGACTCTGATGGGACCAGCCCGACGATGCAATCGTGATCGCTTTTCGTGCAAGCAGAAGTCCGGTCGCGCACTGAGACCGCCGCCACCACCAAGTCGCGGAACGACGGCGACCCAATCCAGAACTTCGTTAGCCCGCTTGCGGATTACCGGCGTTGATCGCCCATTGGGCGGCGAAAGCTCGTTTGTATGCCGGCCGCGCTTCGCCGCGGGCAACATAGGCAGCCAGGTGCGGGAACTCGTCCAGCAGGCCCGAAGGTCTCAGCCTGAGCAGCACCGACACCATCATGAGGTCGCCCGCGCTGAACGTCCCATCGAGCCAGTCGGCGTCGCCCAAGCGGGCAGAAAGTTGGACCAGTCGATCGCGAATGCGCTCTTTGACCAGAGGCATTCGCTCTTCGGCCCAGGGCTTGTCGCCCTCCGCGAACTTGGCGGTTACGAGTTCGAGGATCGGAGACTCCACGGTGTTGAGCGCTGCGAACATCCAGGTGATCGCCCGCGCTCGCGCATCGGCATCGTCCGGGAACAGGCCCGCATGGTGCTCGGCGATGTGGAAGACGATCGCGCCGGTCTCGAACAGGGCGAGGTCGCCTTCCTCATAGGTTGGGATCAGGCCGAAAGGATGAATGCGCAGATGCGCGGGCTCCGTCTTCGCCCGGAGCGAGACGAGGCGAACCTCGTAGGGCTGGCCCACCTCTTCAAGCGCCCAGCGAACGCGCATATCGCGCGCGAGGCCCATGCCACCATCGGGCGACCGATCCCAGGCAGTGATGACGATGGTCATAGTGAGCCGCTCCTCACGAACTCGTCCGGCCGCTCGGCGCCGTCGTCGAGGGACAGGAACACAGAGGCCACGGCTTCGCGCATCGGTCGATCTCCTTGTCGCGCGGTCAGGGTCATGCGCATAGGACTCGGCCCACTCCGAGAACTCATCGCTGGCCGCCGAAAGCCGATGTGTTGCCTACCGGCGCGGACGCCGGCGTTCGTGCACAACCTCGATCGCCGCGGGAGTTGACCGAGCAACTCACGGTCCACATCCCGAGACGGCCGGGCCAAGTCGGTGCCGCGCACCTGCAGAACGCCATGACGACGGCGTCCTGCGCCCGACCTGGACGTTGCGGCCACCGCCGACGACATCACCGGCCGGATGCTCGCCACCGTCATCCGTTCCCGACGGAGGCGCGACTCTTATAGGCGTCGACGGGTTGGCCTATCTGGGCGATAGGAGCAGCGCCCAATTCGGCGGTCGGCGGCCGTTCGTCGCCACCTTGGGACCAACATCGACCACCCGCGCGGACTACTGCTTCGATCTGGGCGCTCGCACTGAGGCTGCGAGCGCGCAGATGCGCTTGTGGCGAATACGGGTGGTCGACCACGGTCACGGGCGAAATGGGGTCTGGCCCCCATTGTTCGGGCTCGGGTATGGACGCGATCGTTGGGAACCTCACACGACGCTGGACCTCTAAGGAGGCAGGCATACATGCAGACCGCACAGGCAGTCGACGTCCACGGACTGGCCAGGCGCTGTTTGAAGGCGACCGAGCAGTCCGGTTCTGAGGATTTCGCCGGGCTGGCGGCAGCGTGCCGCGCGCCGACATCGTCGGCGCGACCGAGTAGAGGAGCGTTTCATGCCAACTGACCTGCGCGCTAAGGCGCTCACCAGGGTTTCCGAGTGGTGGACGACCCGGTTGTCGGCGATCTACGTCGAGGGGGTGGAGGTCACTCAAGGGCTCCAGTACCGGGGAGCGGAGGACCACCTCACCGATCCGGCGGACCGCGGCGCGGACAACTCGCTCACGCTCGTCGCCGACAAGCCGGCCGTGGTCCGGGTCTACGTGCGCACGCTGCTGGCCCCCGTCGCCGACGTCACCGGCACGATCACCGTCCAGCGGATGCGGTACGGCGTCTGGGTCGACTCAGGCACGCTCGCGCAGCAGTTCCCGGGGACGATCACCGCTCGGGCCGATCGAACGTACTCGTCCGAGCGCGGCTCCCGAGCGAACTCGCTGCAGTTCGCGCTGCCCGGCTCGCTCCTGCGCGGCGGTGCGCTCCGGCTCAAGGTCCAGGTGCAGCAGCAGGGTAATCCTGACGTCTCGGCCGAGACGAGCGTCACTGTCGGACCGTCCTACCGCCAGACGCTTCGGCTGCGGGGGATCCCCGTCCGCTACTGGGGTCCCGACGCGGCCGGGAACCAGATCCGCGTCGACGCCCCGACCCTGGCCGACTTTCAGGCTGAGACCGCCTGGACTTTGACCGCGTGGCCCGTGTCACCCACCCCCGACATCACACTGGCCGGCACGTTCACCCAGAACGCCCCGCTGACCGGGAACATCGTCGGCGGCGCGTGCCCCCAGAGCTGGCTCGACCTCCTCTTCTGGCTCGGCATCGCTCGCGTCATCGACGGCAACGACTCGACGCGCCTCTACTACGCGCTGATGCCGACGGCGATCCCGATCGGCAATGCAGCCGGGTGCGGCGGCGGCGGAGGGGGCGTCGGCGCCGGCTTCGTCGGCGGCAACGGCGGGGTGACGATGGCTCACGAGCTCGGCCACGTCCTCGGCTTCTCTCATGCACCGTGCAACCTCACCGCTGGGGATCCGAACGACCCGAGCTACCCCGCGTATGAGCCTTATGACTCGCCGAACAACCGGCGGGCGTCGATCGGCGAGTACGGCTACGACGTCACGACGGACTCCATCCTGTCCCCGGCCACGACGGCCGACTTCATGTCGTATTGCCCCAACACCTGGGTCTCGCTCTACCACTTCGCGCAGCTCGTCCCCAACTCGCGGCTCGACCCGCAGGCCCCGCACGCGCCGCGCGACACGCTGCCACCCTACGACGTCGAGGTCCCGGTGAAGTGGCCGCCCGACCCGCCCGAGCCACCGTCGAATGGCTTCGTGCGTCCCGGCGAGCGCGAGGGGATCATCATCGTCGGCGGCCGGATCCGCGATGACGAGGTGGACGTGCGCCTCGTGCTCCGAGTCGACGCCGTCGCGCAGCCGGCGGGGCGCCGCGTCGCCGGCCTCCACGCGGAGCTTCTCGGTCGCGAGGGAGAAATCCTCGCGCGCGGTCCCGTGTATCGGCTGGCGGCGCAGGCCGGCTGCGGGTGCGGAGGGCACTGCGGCGAGGCAGGCGACGAGCCAGCCGAGGGGCTGCTCGAGGCGATGCTCCCCGATCCGGCGGCGCGCGGCGAGCACCCCGGGACGACGCTCCGGATCGCCCGCGAGGGCACCGAGCTCTGGCGCCGGGACGCGCCGGATCGTCCGCCGACCGTGGCCGAGGTCGACGCCGTGATCGACGGCGACATGATCCGGATCCGCTGGCAGACCGACGCGGCGCAGGGCGCCCAGGTCGACCGCTTCGTACGCTGGTCGGCCGACGCCGGCCGATCATGGCAGCTCCTCGCCGCCGGACTGACCGCCGACGAGGCCGAGGTCGACGTTCGGACAATGACCTCGGGACCGGTCCTGCTCCAGCCGCTCGTCACGGACGGCTTCCACACCGTGACCGGCCATCCCGCGCGCCTTGAGGTCGAGGCCCGGCCGCCGGAGGTCGCGGTCCTCTGGCCGGCCCGCGGCGCGACCGTCCGCGCCGGACAGCCCGTGCGGCTCTGGGGCATGGCGACCGCAAGCGACGGACGCACGATCCCCACCGAGGATCTGCACTGGGAACTCGATGGCGAGCGCCTCGAGCCCGGTGGTGACATCCGCGTGACGCTCGCCCCCTGGGAGGGGGAGCACGCGGCCGTATTGCACGCCCGCGACGGCGACCAGCGCGCGGAGGTCCGCGCCGTCTTCCAAGCCACGGGGAGTGGCCAGGGCGCGCGCCGACCCGAAAGGGGCTGAGCGCAAGCTCACTGACCCATCCGGTTCCCTGGCCGTGGACACGCGAATGAGATGAAGGATGCGCGGGCGCGATCGAGCGGCGAAACGCCGAGCACGCGGTGAGCCTCGTTGACGCGCAGGGTCGCGACAGTCGAGTGCAGATTTCGCGATTCGCCTAGGAAGAGCCGGCTCCCCACCAGCACTGAAGGGCGGCGGGCCAGTCACGCGCAATGCGCACGTGGGTCTCGAGCGGGGCGAGGACCGACGACGACGTCGAGCGTTCGATCGAGTCGATTCGGCGGGCTATGCGGCGGTGCGGCTGACGGCGACGCGCAGCATCTGTCGCGCCTGGACCGGCGCAAGCGCGCATTCGGGCGATAAGTGTCGCATCGGGGCGGCCAGAAACGCGGCGCCCGTGTCACCCCGCCGCGCGGAATGCGTCTGGGCGTTCGGGCGAGGCCGCTGAGAGCGCTCGGATCGCTTCTTCGGCGTCTAAGTCGGCCCCGTAGACCGGCGTTCCCGGCTGCTGGCGCCAGGATTCGGCCAGCGTGCCGCCGTCGACCGGGTCGAAGCCGAGCTCGTCGACGAGGTCCAAGACGATCTGCTTGCCAGCGGCGTCGTCGCCGGCGACCGGCAGCGCGATCCGCCCGGCGCTGCCGCGCGGCAGGCCACCCTCGAGCAGGTGCTTCCAGAAGATCCCGTTGAACACCTTAAAGACCCGGACCCCGAGCTGCTCGGAGACCCAGACGCTCTCCGGAGTGCCGGCCTCGATCGCCGCGATAAGGCCGTCTCGTTCGCGCGGGTAGTAGTTATTGGTCTCGATGACCGGCGCGCCCGGCTTCGCTCCGGCGACGATGCCGGGCGCGAGATCGATGACGTTTTTCTGTGGGATGCTGAGGATGACGAGGTCGGCGTCCGTGGCGGCGTCGCGTGCCCAGACCGCGGTCGCGCCGGTCTCACCGGCGAGATCGGCCAGGGTCTCCGGGGCGCGAGAGTTCGACACTCGCACGTCGTGACCGAGCCCCGTGAGCCGACGCGTCAGCGACCCGCCGATGTGTCCCGCGCCAATGATTCCGATGTCCATGGTGCCTTCCGGTTCGTCGATCGGTGAAGTCGACTAATCCCAAGTTCCGAGATCGCCGCTGATGCCCGCGGCACTCGCCGGGCGGATCGCATCCTAGCCCGGCCCTCGTTCGCAGATCGGGTCTGGAACCGGTAGCCACGCTCACGCCGTGAGTGAGAACCTCCGCGTCGAGCGCGGCTAGATCTTCGGCAGCGGCACCCGCCAGGACGATGGCACGATCAAGCTCGGGTCCGCCGGGGGCCTCGACGGATACGGGCCGCGGAGACGCTGAGTTACGCACCCGCTATGTATCGCTGTGATGCGGCACCCGGCCGTCCGCGCCGTCGGATGGCGCTCGACCGCTTCACCCCTTGGTGCAGTCGCTCGTGCGTCGGTGCGTCACGCGTCATGCGGGTCAACGGTCACGCCGCCCTGACCGCAATCTGGAAGCATCGGTCGACGGACGGGGCCCGTGTGGGGCGTCAACCTCCTCAGTCATGACCAAACGGACCGAAGTGTCCACGGCGGGCAGGACAAGGCCGCGCACGCCTATGCGTGTTGTGCGGAAGGTCCCCGCCGTTGCGCTATAGTCGACCGTGGTTGGCACTCTCGGGTCGAGAGTGCCAAAACTTCCTCAATCGAGCCCCCACTGGAGGCCGCATCTTATGAAGCTCAAGCCCCTTGGCGACCGCGTGATTGTGCGCGCGATCGAGGAGGAAGAAACGACCGTGAGCGGGATAGTCCTGCCTGACACCGCGAAGGAAAAGCCTCAGAAGGGCAAGGTCATAGCAGTCGGCGACGGCAAGATCAGCGAGGACACCGGCAAGCGCATCGCGCCGGACGTCTCAGAGGGCGACGAGGTCCTCTACAGCAAGTACGGCGGCACCGAGATCAAGGTCGACGGTGAGGAACTGCTGGTCCTGCGCGAGTCCGATGTACTCGCCAAGGTCCAGTCCTAAGGAAATCAGGGACACATGGCCCACAAGGAACTCAAGTACGCCGCCGACGCCCGCCAGGCGCTCGAGTGCGGAGTCGACGCGGTTGCTAACGCGGTGAAGGTCACGCTCGGCCCGCGCGGCCGGTACGTCGTGCTCGACAAGAAGTACGGCGCGCCGACGATCACCAATGACGGTGTGACGATCGCGCGGGAGATCGAGGTCGAGGACGTTTTCCAGAATCAGGGCGCACAGCTCGTGCGCGAGGTCGCCACGGCGACCAACGACGTGGCCGGCGACGGCACGACGACAGCGACCGTGCTCGCCCAGGCGATGGTCCATGCCGGCATGAAGAACGTCGCGGCCGGCGCGAATCCGCTTGGTCTCAAGCGCGGCATCGAGAAGGCTGTCGAGGACGTCGTCAAGAACATCAAGTCGCAGTCGACCGAGATCTCCGGCAAGGATCAGATCGCCCGCGTGGCGACGATCTCGGCCGGTGATGAGGAGATTGGCGATGTGATCGCCGACGCGATTGAGAAGGTCGGCAAGGACGGCGTGGTCAACGTCGAGGAGGGTCA
>DASXZK010000122.1:0-7556 GCA_036501965.1 Solirubrobacteraceae bacterium | reverse complement strand
AACAGCTGCTCCAGGAACTGGACCGGGATCGCGCGGCGGCGCGCGAGCTCGGCGATCGGAACGGGGCCCGCGCCGCCCTGGCGGTGGAGCTCGACGAGCGCGCTCAGCGCATACGGCGACTTCGTGGTGATCGAGAGCATCGGCTCAGACGATGCTAACCGGGCTGCGGGTCAGGCCGGCGACAGGGACGACGCCCCGACCGCCCGGCTCAGATCCAGCCGCGCTCGGTGGCGATGAGCACGGCCTGGGCGCGGTCCATCGCGCCGAGCTTGCCGTACACGTTATGGAGGTGGGTGCGGATCGTGCTCGTCGAGAGGCCGAGCTCCGCTGCGATCTGCTTGTAGACCATGCCCTTGGCCAGGCGCTTGAGCACGTCCAGCTCGCGGGCGGACATCGGGCAGGGCTCCACCTGGCGGGGGCGCTCGCCCGAGGAGGGCAGCGGCAGCTCATACATCACCGTGCGCAGGCTCGCCGGGTTCAGCCCGACGGTGCGGGAGGCCTCGAGCATCGCCGAGGGCGAGATCGTGCCGCCGAGCACGTAGTGGGCGAGCATGTCGGCGAGGCGGACGATTGCGGCCTCGTCGGAGGCATCGGGCGCGTGATGGCGCTCGATCACGCTCGCGAGCGGGCGCGGCAGCGCCCAGCGGCGTGCGAGCACCCCGCCGACCAGAGCGTGGTCGACGCCGAGCTCACGGCGCTCCTTCTGGAGGCGCTCCTCGGGGGTGCGGGCATCGCCGTGGACCTGGCCGGGATAGCCGGGGTAGGCGTGGACGAGGACGAGCTTGCCGATGTCGTGCAGCAGCGAGCTGACCATCAGGCGGTCGCGGTGCTCGTAGCCGATCTCCCGGGCGAGCCGGTCGGCGGCGCGCTGCGTCGCGGTGGCGTGCAGGCGGAAGCGCTCCGGGATGCCCTGCCAGACGGCGGTGCGCTCGAAGAAGTCGAAGGTCCGGGCCCGCGAGGCGATCGCGTGCACGGTGTGCGGCGAGAGCACCTCGACGCCGGAGACGACGCTCTCCACCCGGCCGCGGGTGGCGCCGTCGACCTGGTTGGCGAGGCGGACGACGGTGACTGTCAGCGCAACATCGGCCTCGACGGCGGCGACGATGTCGGCGGTCGAGGGCTCGCCTCCTCCCTCGAACAGGCGCAGGATGCGGTTGCGCGACTCGACGAGAACCGGGTACGCCTCGAGCGCCTCAAAGGCGGTCGTGAGCCGTCGCCCGTGACCCTCGTTGTGTCGCCGATCGCGACCGGCGTAGGGGTCAGTGGGTCCCGCTGGACCAACGCCCGGTCGGTCCAGGCGCGCTGCTGTGTTGGTAGCCGTAGCCATCGCCCCCTGGTCATCGGCACATGCCCCACTGAGTTGAGGGCTCGATGCGGAAATTTGTTATCGAGCGTCGGCGTCGGCGAGCGCCGCGTCGATTCGCGCCAGCGACGGCTCGCGACCGAGCAGCTCAAGCGACTCGAAGATGCCCGGCGAGATCGTCGTGCCGGCGATCGCCACGCGCACCGGCTGGAAGACCTTGCCGGGCTTGACCTCACGCTCCTCGACGACCGCCCGCAGCGCCTGCTCGATCGCCCCGGCGGCGAACGGCTCGACGGCCGACAGCGCCTCACGAGCCGCGCGCAGCGCCTCCACCCCGCCCTCCGCGCCGATCGTGCGCTCAAACGCCGCCGGGTCGTCGACCGGTCCGTCGAACAGGAAGGCAACGAGTGGCCAGAACTCCGCGAGCGTCTGGATCTTCTCCCGCGAGATCGCGACCGCGTCACCGAGGCCGCGGCGCCCGGTGCGCTCCTCCAGGCGGCGCGTGAGCTCATCGGGTGCCAGCTCGCGGATGTAGACGCCGTTCATGTGACGCAGCTTCTTCTCGTCGAAGACCGCCGGGTTCTTGGAGACGCGATCGAGCCGGAAGCGAGCGGCGAGCTCCTGCAGGCTGAAGAACTCCTCGTCGGAGGCAAAGCCGGCACCGAGCAGCGCGATGTAGTTGTCGACCGCCTCCGGCAGGTAGCCGGCGTCGCGGAGCTCCTGCACCGAGGCGGCCCCGTGGCGCTTGGAGAGCTTTTTGCCGTCGGGGCCGTGGAGCAGGGGCAGATGGGCGTAGACCGGCGGGTCCTCGCCCAGCGCCTCGTAGACGAGCAGCTGCTTGGGCGTGTTGGAGATGTGGTCCTCGCCGCGGACGACATGCGTGATGCGCGCGTCGAGGTCGTCCACCGCGACCGCGAAGTTGTAGAGCACCGAGCCATCCGCGCGGGCGATTACCGGATCGTCCATGTTGCGATAGGGAAACCGCGTCTCGCCGCGGATGACGTCGGCGACGATCGCCTCTCCCTCGTCGGGCACGTGCAGGCGGACGGCCCCCGACCCCTCCTCGCTGCCGCGGAAGCCGCGGTCGGCTCCCTCGCGGGCCTTGAACGCGCGGACGTCGTCCGCGGTCGCGGCTGAGTGATACGCGTGGCCGGAGGCGATCAGGCGCTGGAGCGCGTCCGCGTGGCGCGGCGCATTGTCGGTCTGCATGATCGGCCCTTCGTCCCAGTCGAGGTTCAGCCAGCGCAGGGCGTCGAGGATCTGATCGACGTTCTCCGGCGTCGAACGCTCGCGGTCGGTATCTTCGATCCGCAGCACGAACGTCCCGGCACGACCGGCGCCGTCTTCGCCGGGCTTGTGCGCCAACAGCCAGTTGTAGAGCGCCGCCCGTGCGCCGCCGATGTGCAGCGCCCCGGTCGGGGAAGGAGCGAACCGAACCCTCATGGACATGGTGATCTGATGCTAATCGGAGCGCACGTCTCGCAGTCGGGCGGTCTGCAGAAAGCCGTCGGGCGCGGGGTCGACCTCGGCTGCGAGGCGATCCAGATCTTCAACCAGTCGCCGCGGATGTGGAAGCCGACCGCGTACACGGAGGAGAACTTCGCCGCCTTTCGCGAGGCGATGGCCGACTCGCCGATTGAGGCCGTGATCATCCATGCTGTGTACCTGATCAACTGCGGCTCCGACGATCCGGCGATCCGGACGAAGTCGCTCGCCTCGCTGACCCAGTCGCTGCGCGTCGGCGCGGGGATCGGCGCCGCGGGGGTCGTGCTGCACCCCGGCTCGGCCAAGACCGGCGACGTCGGCGAGGCGATCACGCGCGCCGGCGAGGTGATCGCCGAAGCGCTCGCGCAGACCGAGTCGTGCGAGCTGCATCTGGAGGACACGGCCGGGACCGGCGGCACGCTCGGACGATCCTTCGAGGAGCTCAGCGCCCTGATCGAGGCGGCGGGCGCAGACGAGCGCTTGGGGGTCTGCCTGGACTCGTGCCACCTGCTCGCCTCCGGCTACGACATCCGCACCGCGGCAGGCGTTACCGACACGATCGACCGCTTCGACGAGCTGGTCGGGCTGCAACGGCTCGGGTCGCTGCACCTCAACGACTCGGTGAACCCGCTCGGATCCAACCGCGACCGCCACGCCGACATCGGCGCCGGCGAGCTCGGCGACACCGGTTGCGCCGCCTTCCTCTCCGAACCGCGCTTCGAGCGGTTGCCGTGCGTGCTCGAGACCCCAGGGCCTGACAAGCAGGGGCCGACCAAGGACGAGATCGAGCATTGCCGCACGCTCCGCGCGGGCGCGCGCGGAGCGCGCAGGGGCGGCCGCAAGGCCAACCGCAAGCAGGTGGCACGATGAGCCCCGGGCGGAACACCCCCCGCGCATCGACCAGCTCGTCGGCGCGGACCTCGCCCGCTCTGACCGCCACCGGCGATGCACTGGTCGTGTTCGGGATCACCGGCGACCTCGCCAAGCAGATGACGCTGCGCTCGCTCTATCGCCTGGACCGGCGTGGGATGCTCGACGTGCCCGTGATCGGGGTCGCGGTCAACGACTGGACCGACGAGCAGCTCCGCGACCACGCGCTCGACGTCGTGCGCGAATCCGGTGAGGACATCGATGAGAAGGTCTGGCGGCGATTCTCCCGGCGGCTGTCGTACGTGAGCGGCGATTTCGACGACAACGCCACCTACGAGCGGGTGACCGCCGCGCTGGGCAGGGCCAAGAACCCGGTCTTCTACCTGGAGATCCCGCCATCGCTGTTCTCGATGGTCGTCGGCCACCTCGCCGAGGCCGGGCTCACCCGGGATGACCGGCGGGTCGTCATTGAGAAGCCGTTCGGGCACGACCTGCAATCGGCCCGGGCGCTCGCCGGCGACCTGCACACCCACATCTCCGAGCCGCAGATCTACCGGATCGACCACTTCCTCGGCAAGATGGGCCTCGAGGAGATCCTGTATCTGCGCTTTGCGAACGCGATGCTGGAGCCGGTCTGGAACCGCCGCTACGTGGACTCGATCCAGATCACCATGGCGGAGTCGCTCGGTGTGCAGGATCGAGGATCGTTCTATGACCCGGTCGGCGCGCTGCGCGACGTGGTCGTCAACCACCTGATGCAGATCGTCGGCGCCATCGCGATGGACCCGCCGGCCAGCGCCAACCCCGAGAGTCAGAAGGACGCCAAGCAGGCGGTGTTCGAGGCGGTGCTCGACGCAGACCCGGCGCATTGTGTCCGCGGCCAGTACCAGGGGTACCGCAAGGTGGATGGCGTGAAGGCCCGCTCGGACACGGAGACCTACCTGGCCATGCGCCTGCTGATCGACAGCTGGCAGTGGGCGGGAGTGCCGTTCTTCATCCGCACCGGGAAGCGCATGCCCGTCCGCGCAACCGAGATCCGGCTGATCTTCCGTCACCCTCCGCGGCTGCCGTTCCTGCCCGCCGCCCGCCGCCGGCCCGTCCCCGACCAGCTGATCGTGCGGGTCGACCCCCAGACCGGGATTCGGATCACGCTCGACGCCCAGCGCGCTGACCGGCCGGGCGCCTCGGAGATCGACCTGGACATGGACTTCGCCTCCGAGGGAGGGGAGGGCGCGACGCCCTACGAGGTGCTGCTGCGTGCAGCGCTCGACGGCGACTCAAGCCGCTTCACCCGGCAGGACGGTGTCGAGGAGTGCTGGAGGATCGTGCAGCCGATCCTGGATGCGCCGCCGAAGTCGATCCTCTACACCCAGGGCTCCTGGGGCCCCAAGGAGAGTCAGCGGATCACCTCAGGCCATCTCGGCTGGCAGTCGCCCTGGCTGCCCAGCTGACCGCTCCTGGGAGCGTCGCTCGACGCGGCCGAGCGACGCGGTCGGCGACCAGACCGCCTCGTATGCTCCCGGGCGTGTTCGTTCGCGCTCGTCGTTTCCTGGGTTCGATCCTGGATCCGCGCGTCTACCTGCACTTCTTCCGCATGCTGCACTTCTACGGGTACGCGCACGTCGAGCCCCGTCGGAAGTTGCAGTGCGGCGAACGGGTCGGAATCGCACCCAATGTGTCGCTGCGCAACGGCGAGCGCATCTCGATCGGGGGGCGCAGTCACATCGGCGAACGCTGCTCGCTGTGGGCGGGCGACAGTCACGGGCGGATCACGATCGGTGAGGATGCGCTCTTCGGCCCGGATGTGTTCGTGACCGCATCCAACTATTCGTTCTCAGATCGAAGCCGACCGGTCTACGCACAGCCACGCATCGAGCGCGACGTGGCCATCGGCGCTCGAACCTGGCTCGGACGCGGCGCGACGGTCCTCCCCGGGGTCACCATCGGCGAGGGAGCGATCGTCGCCGCGGGCGCGGTGGTCAGCCGCGATGTCGCGCCGTGGACGATTGTCGCCGGCGTACCGGCCCACGAGATCGGTCAGCGCTAGCCGGGCGGGGCGGCCCAGCTCGACGCGGCGGGAGCGGACGAGGGCCTCGAAGCCGGCACTCGCGAGGCCCCCAGATCGCCAAGGTCGACGATCGACGGAGCCTCGTAGATCGGGCGCGGCACGCGGAGCGGGCCCGGCCAATCCTGGCCCGCGAGAGGAACGTCGGCACCGGCGCACCTGGCGACGGGCGACGGGCCCTCCGGTCCCGCAACGTCCGAACCTCCACCACTCATGTCCCACCCGCTTCTCTTCCCACGTGAAGCTTCACTCGTTCACGCGTCGTGTTGACAGCTGGGCAGGATCGTATGCGAACGCCCGATCGAGCGAACGGATGAAGCGGTGACCGTTCCGAGACCAGTGTGTTGACGAGCGGGCCCTAGGCCGAGAGGCGACCGCCGCTCAGGCGGCGGACGCGGTCGCCGGAGAGCCCGTCGGCTCCTCGGCGAGCAACGCGGCGCCGAGCAGCGAGTCGAGCTCCGCGTGAAGCGCGGCGCCGCGGGTGACGCGGTAGGCGGGGCCGAGCTTGAGACGACGGCGGCCGCCGGAGTGGGTGGCGCCGTTTCCAGCGGCGGTGGCGAGCTCGACCACGACATCGGTCTCACCCGGGAAGCCGGTGAGCAGGTCGCGCAGATCGCCCAGGGCGCTCGCCGGAAGGGCGCCAGCATCCAGGCGCAGCCGCAGCGCCTGCCGGGCCCGCGCGGCGGCGCCGGCCGTGGCGGCCTCCGGCCCGCCGAGCGACGCCTCCTTGACCTTCGCCTTCTCGACCTCCTGGGCCGTCGGCTCGAACCGCTCGATCTGCTGGGCAACGAGCGAGGTCGTCTCGCGGTCCTTGTGCTCGACCTTGCCACGGATGAGCACGATCGAGTCGAGCTCGAGCGCGCTGCCCGCCGCCTCCATCACCTTGCCGAACACGATGCACTCGACCGAGTCCTCGGTATCCGAGAGCGTGATGAAGCTCATCATGTCGCCCTTGCGGGTCTTGATCTTCTTGAACTGGGTGATCATGCCGCCGACGGTGACCCAGTCGCCGTCGCGCCGGTCGGCGAGCTCCCCGACCGTGAAGTCGGCCTTGGCGCGCAGCGCGGGTCCGATCTCCTTGAGCGGGTGCGTGGAGACATAGAGCCCGAGCGACTCCTTCTCGGCGGCCAGCAGCTCGGTCTGGTCGAACTCCTCGCCGGGGATCGGCGCGTGGCTGGGACCGGCGAACGGGACCGCGCCCGGGGCTGGACGGCTCTCGCCGCCCGTGTCCATCGACAGGTCGAAGATCGAGCCCTGGCCGATGAGCGCGTCCTGCTGGGACTTCGAGCCGGCCGCCTGAGCCTGCTCGAGCACCGCGAGCATTCCCTTGCGGCTGTCGCCGGTCGAGCCGAACGCGCCGCACTTGATGAGCGCCTCGATCGCCTTCTTGTTCACCGCCCGGTTGTCCACCCGTTCGCAGAAGTCGAACAGATCGGTGAACGGCTGCTCGGGCGCGGTCGCCCCGGGTCCGATCGGGCCGCGGGCGTTCTTGATCGCCTCGACCGCGGCATAGCCGACTCCCTTGACCGCGTCGAGCCCGAAGCGGATGTTGCCGTCGACGACCACGAACTCGTGGTCGGAGAGGTTGACGTCCGGCGGCAGGATCTCGATCCCCATCGCCTCGGCCTGACCGACGAAGAATGGCACCTTGTCCTTGGTCGACATCACCGAGGAGATCAGCGCCGCCATGTATTCGGCGGGATAGTTGGCCTTCAGCCAGGCGGTGCGGTACGCGATCAGCGCGTAGCACGCGGCGTGGGACTTGTTGAAGGAGTAGTCGGCCGACTTCTCGTTGGTCGCCCACAGCGACTCGATCACCGACTCCGCGGTGCC
>DASXZK010000121.1:0-59770 GCA_036501965.1 Solirubrobacteraceae bacterium | reverse complement strand
CGAGGTTCAGCGTGGTCGTCGTCTTGGCGACGCCGCCCTTCTGATTGGCGAGTGCGATCACCTTCATGTCTGGATCGGCCTTTCGATGGGTCGAGGACTCATACGCGCCCTGTATTCGCAGGTTCCGGGAGAAATCCTTCGGGTGGGCGGGGTTCGATCGACCACTAAGGTTCCGGAGCGCCGTGCCCGGACTGCTCGACCGCCGCCTGATCTTCGTCACCGGGAAGGGCGGCGTGGGCAAGTCGACGGTCGCCACGGCGCTCGGGCTCCACGCGGCGCGCTCGGGGCGCAGGACGATCGTGGCCGAGCTCGCCAGCCAGGAGGGCGTCCGGCGGACGTTTGCGCAGTCCGGCGAGACGTTCGAGGAGGTCGAACTGGCGGATGGCCTGTTCACGATCTCGATCGATCCGGAATCGGCGATGGAGGAGTACCTGCGGGTGAAGACGGGGGCGCTGGGGCAGGCGCTCGGCGCCAGCCGCCTGTTTCAGGCGTTCGCGATGGCGACGCCCGGGATGCGGGAGTTGCTCAGCGTCGGCAAGGTCTACGAGCTCGCTCAGTTCTCGCGCCACACCGGCGGCGCGGACCCCTACGACCTCGTGATCGTCGACTCGCCCGCCGCGGGGCACGGCATCGGAATCCTGCGCACCCCTCGCACGTTCGCGGAGATCGCACGCGTCGGGCCGGTCGCCGGCACCGCCCAGCGGATCGCCGCGACGGTCGCCGACCCGGACTTCACCGCGGTGGTCGCCGTGTGCATTGCCGAGGAGATGCCGGTCAACGAGACGCTGTGGCTGCGTGATCAGCTGCGCAACGACGGCCTGGAGCTCAGTGCCGTGTTCGCCAACGCGCTGCTGCCCGACCGTTTCACCGCCAAGGAGGCGCGCCGGCTGGGGGACGCTCACGGGCGGAGTGCGACCGGCGCCGACGCCGCCCTCGCGGCCGCGCTCTCCGAACACGCACGCGCGGCGGCGCAGCGCGGGGAGCTCGCGCGATTGCGTGACGGGCTCGGGGCCAGTGTGGTCGGCGTCGAGCTGCCGTTCCTGTTCAGCGAGACGGTCGGCGTCCCCGAGTTGCTGCGTCTCGCGGGCGCGCTGGAGCACGTCGTATGAGGGATGGCGGGATCGGAGCACTGCTCGACGGCGCGCGGGTCTGCGTCTGCGGCGGCTCCGGTGGTGTCGGTAAGACCACGACGGCCGCGGCGATCGCGCTCGGGATGGCCGCCCGCGGGGCGCGGGTCGCCGTGGTCACGATCGACCCGGCGCGACGCCTGGCCAACGCGCTGGGCCTCGACGAGCTCGAGAACGAGCCTCGCCGCGTCGAGCCGGCCCGGCTCGGAGAGGACGCCGGCGGGGAGCTGTGGGCGATGATGCTCGACCCCAAGCGGACGTTCGACGAACTGATCGAGCGACTCGCGCCCACCCCCGAGCGGGCCGAGGAGATCAAGCGCAACCGCATCTACCGCGAGCTGTCCAGCGCCGTCTCCGGCTCACAGGAGTTCACCGCGATCGCCAAGCTCCACGAGCTCGCCCAGGACGGCGGGTTCGACCTGCTCGTGCTCGACACACCGCCCTCGCGCAACGCGCTCGACTTCCTGGAGGCTCCGGGCCGGCTCACCTCGTTCCTCGAGGGCTCCGCGATGCGCACGCTGATCCGGCCGACGGGGATCGGCATGCGAGTGCTCGGCCGCGGCGCGTCCCCGCTCCTCGGCGCGCTGCGGCGGGTCACGGGGCTGGACCTGCTCAGCGACCTCTCGACGTTCTTCGGCCTGCTCGGCGACATGACCGAGGACTTCCACAGGCGCGCCGCTGACGTCGAACGGCTGCTGCATGCCCCCACCACCGAGTTCCTGCTCGTCACCGCGGCATCGGGCCCGGCGATCGACGAGGCCATCTGGTTCCGCCGCACGCTCGATCAGGCCGGCTTGCAGTTCGCCGGTGCGGTCGTCAACCGCGTGCACCCGGACCGAGTGGGCGGCGCCGGCGCCGGTGAGCCCGAGATGGAAGACGCGCTCCAAACCGCCCTGGGGGCGGATCTCGCCGAACGGGCCGCGGCCGCGCTCGAAGACGACCAGGTGCTCGCGCGGCGCGACCAGCGCAACCTCGACCGGCTCGCCGATGAACTCGGCGGCACCGACGGCCCGCCGATCCTCCGCGTGCCGCAGCTCGACGGCGATGTGCACGACGTTGCGGGCCTGCAGCGCATCCGCGCCTTCCTGTTCGCCTCAGACTCCGAGCGCGAGCGGATGATCTCAGAGCTCGCCGGCTGATCCCGCGGGCGTCACGATCGTGCGCAGCCGCACCGGATCCTCGGCACCGGCCGCCCACTGCGCCCAGCTGAGCACGACCGCCTGCCAGCCCTCCGCGGCGACCGGCGCACCGTCCGGGCCGATCATCTCCAGCCGGCCGCGGTGGAGCATCTCCCACACCGCCTGCTCGGCGAGCGACAGCTGCTCGGAGGCACGCCACCCGGGCTGCGCGGCGGCGGCGAGCGCGATCGCGTCAGGCAGGCCGATCCCATCGCCGCTCGCCACCTCGGCGATCGCCAGCTGCAGCGCCTCGCCCTCGAGGCGGGCATCCGCGCCGCGATGGATCTCGGCGAGCACCTCCGCGGTGACGTCGCGGCCATGCCGGGTGACCTCGCCCCAGCCGCGACCGAGCCCACGATCGGCGGAACCCAGCTCCTCGCCCTCGAACACCGTGAGCTTCGTCTTGTCAGCCGGCCAGCGGCGATCGTCGTACTCGATCGGGTCACCGGCCGCGAACGGCGCGAGGAACCGCGTGTCGAGCTTGGCGCGGTCAAGGTTGAAGGCGCGCGCGACGTGCGGAAACGACTTGAGCTCGACGTGATAGCGAGGCGTGTGGCCGGGCATCCGGGCCGAGCGTATCGACGCCCCGGCGGGATCACAGCCCCCCAGACGCAGAACGAGCGGGCCCATGGCCCGCTCGGCTGCAGATCGCGCTCCCCCTGACTACTTGGGAGCCCCAGGACTTACTGTGTTGTGCCTGGCGGGCATAACACTCCCAGCCTCACGAGGAGGCCGAGTGGGGAGCGGTCCGCCGGGCAGTTTACCGCGAGACCTCCTCGGCGGCCTCCTCCAGGAGCTCATCGGCGACTCCGCAAAGGTCCCCATCGAGATGGCCGCAGAGCGCGTCGCGAAGCATCGCGCGCAGATGCGCGCCGAGCTCCTCGACGAGCGCCTCGACCGACTCGCCTCGCTCGCCCCCGTACAGCGCCCGGCCGCCACTCGGGGTCATGCCGGTGATGACCGCCCGCTCGAGATCGATCGCACCCGCCACCCGCCGGGCGAGCGCCGCCCGCTGCTCGGGCTGGGCGCAGATCACCGCGAGTCGCTGCGCGAGCCGTCCGCTCTGCGGCCCCTCGGGCTCCAGCAGCGCTCGCAGGGCCAGGAGATGATCGGTGAGCGCCTCGAGCGGAGCGGACCGCTCGCATCCCATCTCAAAACGCGCCAGCGCCCAGGCGAGCTCGCCGCCGCCCGCCGCGCCGCCACGGCGCCCGACGAGCCGCCAGAACGCCCGTAGCTCCTCCTCCTGGCCGGCGGGCACGATCGTCAGCAGGCGCATCCCCCCCATACGACCACTCGCTCCGGTCGGGACGGTCCGCCAACGGCCGCCGCTGGCCCGTGTCCAGGCGAGCGGGCCGAGTGCATAGGTGCCGCGCTCGAACAGTCGCAGTGCGCTGAGCAGCCGCCGGAAGCGCGTCCGGGCGAGGCCGACCGCGCCGCTGCGTCCCTCGTCCTCGACCACGAGCACCGCGAGCACGCTCGGCTCATCTCCCCCCTCCGCCCACACCGCCTCCAGCGGGGCGCCGCCGAGCGCGTCCCCGCGGATCAACGACAGCCCGTCGCCGAGGGTGAGCTCGGTCGTCTCGTGATCAAGCGTGATCCCGAGCACGGGAGCGATCACGGTCACCGCCGTGCGCTCGGGATAGACGGTCCGCTCAAGCTCCGCGTAGGCCGTCTCGAAGTGCGCGGGCTCAAAGCCGAAGTCGCTGCGCTCCTCGTACATCGCACAAAGGAACAGCTCGAGCGCGACGGTGGCCCGTCCGACCCGGTCGCCCGGGATGCGCACCTCGCCGTGGGCGGAGAGATAGATGTCGAGCGTCTCGCACTCCGCGAGCAGCTGCGCGGCCGGAGAGTGGCTCGGCAGCGTGGTGAGCGCCCCCCGGCGCTCGCGGATGAAGGGCGCGGTCAGCGGCCGGTAGCAGTAGAGCTGCGCGCCACCGTGCCCGCCCTCCTCGCAGAGTTCGAACCCCATCTCATCGCCTGACGCCATGCGCGTGGACAGCAATCCGCTCGCCTCCACGGTGAAGGTCTCCAGGCGACGATGCAGGGCAGGGTTGCGCACGCGCCCCGTTTCGTCGGCGCCAGGCGCCCTCCTCTACGTGGTCGCCGGCTTGCGGCGTCAGGCAGCGACGGGTTCGCCGGTGGCGAGCTCAAGGTCGTCGGCGCAGTCCGCCGACAGCCATGTCTTGCCGTAGGTGCGCATGTCCTCGATCAGCGGGACGAGCGCACGACCCTTGTCCGTCAGCACATACTCGACGCGCGGCGGCACCTCGGGGAACGTCTGACGCTCGACGATGCCCGCCTCCTCCAATGCGCGAAGGCGCAGCGAGAGGGTACGCGGGCTGATCCCGGCCAGCGAACGCTCGAGCTCGCAGAACCGCGAGCGCCCGTCGGCGAGGTCGCGGATCACCAGCAACGTCCACTTGCCGCACACGATCTCCGCGGTGCGGCAGACCGGACATGTCTGGCGAGAACTCATGCTTCAACCGATTCTAGCGCAATGCTTCACCAACTGAAGCGGGCCCAGGGCACCCGTCGCCCCGGACCCGTCCAATTCAACTCGCGGCGCCGCGGTCAGGCGGTGGCGCTTTCCCGGCTCGCGCCGGGGTGGCGCACCTCGAACTCGCCGGTCTCCTCGCCGAGGAACCGCTGGATCGCGGCCATACCACCACGCACGATCCCGCCCTCGAACCCCGCGCTCTCGTTGATGTGCGGGAACGGCACGTCGGGCACGTCGAGATCAAGGAACTCGCAGAGCGGCTCCCACCCGTCGGTGATCCGCCAGACGAGCAGGCGATCGGCCGGGACCGTGGAGACGACCTCCTCGGTGTGGCGCTCGCAGGCCTTGGCCATGTCGTCGAACGACATCGTGGGACCGGCCAGCCCGGTCTTCTCCCACATGCTGCACATCACGGTGATGTAGTCGCGCCAGCGCACGTCGACGTCGCAGTGCACCTGCGTGATGTGGCGGAGCAGACCGTTGCCGTACAGCATCCCGGCGATCGTGTTCTCCATCGACCGTGCCCAGGACTCGCCGTCGCGGATGCTGAGCAGCACCTTGGCCTCGGGATACATGTCCATCAGCTCGCGCCAGTGGTACGAGCCGGGCCAGTCGATCACCGACTCGCAGTCATCGACGATGTCGCGAAGAGCCTCGGTGTCCTCGAGCGCGGCGCGCCAGCGCGGCACCTCGTCGAGGTCGGCGAACACGTTTTGCATGTGGTAGCAGGGGGTCACCCCGAGGACGTCCATCGCAAGCTTCTGCGAAGACGTCGCGGTGCGGGGTAGACCGGCTCCGATGAGCTTCATAGAGATGTCCCGTTCTGTCGGTGGCCGGCGTCGCCGGCCAGGGGTTGGAGAGCAGGGCGAGTGCAGGTCATACGACCTCTGAGCGACCGAGCTCGTTCCCGGAGGAGTCGAGCGCGACGACCTGGAACGACGGGCCCACGGCGTTCACCGCGATAGCGGTCTCGAAGCCCGTCCAGATCTGTTCGCCCGCCGGCACAAGTTGCGATGGGTTCGGTCCGCCGAGGACCTCCCATCGCGCGATTTCGGTCGCGCCGTTCCAGCTGGCGCGGACCACGAATCCGCCGGAGGGGTTCTGCTTGGCCACGACGGATGGCTTGCCCGCGGGCTTGCCGGCCCAGTCGACCGTGAACGCCCGGTAGGAGCGGACTCCGATCGGAAGCTGGCCGTCGAGCAGCATGCCGCCGCCCGAGTCGAACTCCGAGAAGTACGGTTGATCGCCCCAGCCGACGAAGACGCGCCCGTCGTCGAGGCGGGTGACGCTGCCCAGCGCCGGAGAGACGAACGCCGCGGGATGCAGAAAATCCTGCTCGAGACTGACGGTCTTGGCCGACTCGTCGACGTTGAGCAGCAGGCCGCGCGAACGTGCCTCGGAGCTGTTGGCGCCATTGTCGAAGACGCTGTAGAGCGTGTCGCTCCATGCCCGTCCGTCGTGCTGCCAATGGAACTGCGCATCGCTGTTGCTGAAGCTGAAGTCGGACTTCTTGCCGCCGAGGCGCCAGATGACGTCGCCGGTCTTGCGGTCGACCTTGTAGAGCGCACTCGTGTTGCGGCCGGAGATCAGCAGGTTTCCGTCGGAGGTCTCGCCGACCGAGTTGATGTGGAAGTAGTCCAGGACGGTGTTGGCGGCCGGCTTGCCCATCCAGGTCTCCTCGACGGGGATGTGGTCGATGCTCGACCATTCGAACAGCACCTTGCCGGTCGACAGCTCGACCTCCTGCGCGTACCCGGAGAACACCAGGCCTTTGGAGGGGCCTCCGATCGAGGAGAGGTCGGTGTCCACCTGCTTGTAGGCGGTCAGGAGCGCCGTCCCGCGCGAGGTGATGTTCAGCTCGTGCAGGTCGGTCTGCAGCCCGCGGCCGGTACGGATGCGTTGGATCGGGGCGTAGCTCGAGTCGACCGCGATGCCCGCGCCGTCGCCGTGCGAGCTTGCGAGATCGCCCGACCACCAGGTCAGGGCGGACTTCCCCTGCACGATGTAGGAATTGAGGTCGAACGGCTTGAGTGCATTGGGGACCGGGTGGAACCAGAGCAGCCGCCCCTGGCGGTCGACCATCATCAGGCCCTGCTGGATCGAGTCGGTCGGGATCACGTTGTTCACCGACAGCAGGATGTAGGCCGGGGACGTGTCGGTCGTGGAGAAGTGCGTCACCTTGACCGCAGGGGGCTTGAGGTCGGGCCTGGTGACGAAGCTCTGGACCTCCGCCGAGGTCACGCCGACGGTGGTCGGGTTGGGGTGCTCGACCTCCTTCTGCAGCTCGCGCTCCGCCGCCGAGGTCTTCTGCGCCGGGTGCAGCTCGTACCCGACGAGCCCCGCGGCGGACAGGCCGAGCGAGCCGGCCACCGCACGGCGCATCCACTGCCGGCGCGTGACCCCGGTGCGCCGGCGCGCCGGCTGTGCCTGGCGCGACCGTTGCCGGTCCGGACGGGGACGGCGTGGGATCTCATCCTCGCCCAGGTCGAGTTGGCTGAACTCCTGGGTCGGGTCGTCGAACTCTTCGGAGACCGACGTCGCGTCTGCGAACTCGTCACGCAACGCGACGTCGTCCTCGGCGTCGCCCCACGGGGGCTTGTCGGTCGTGCTCATATCTGCCGCCCAGTGTCAAGGGAGCGATGTCGAATCTTCATCAACTCGCTCCGATCGTCGCGGAGGTGCCCAGCACCCTGCCGGACGCTGTCAGCGCCTGCACCCTGATCTCACCGCCGCCGGTGCTGAGCGGGATCTTGGTCTCGAAGCCATGGCGTGGCGCCGTGGCAAGCGTCGCGCCCGAGCCGCTCTTCACGCGCCAGCGGCTCACCTGCGTGGCTCCGTTCCAGCTGACGTACGCGTCGCTCTTCCCGTCGGTGCGCCGGACGGCGAGGCTTGGCTTGGTGAGTGGCGTGCCGACCCATTTCTGCAGATAGGCGCGGTAGCTCATGTCGGGCGCTGGGAACGCACCGTCGAAGATGATGTCGCCCTTCTTGTTGAACTCGGTGATGTACGGCACCTCTCCCCATCCGACGAACGTGTCACCTCCCGGCACCTGCTCGACGTTGCCCATGTACTCCGAGTGGAACGTGACGCCGTGGCTGTAGGTGGCCAGCCGGGTCACCGTGTGGGTCGCCGGGTTGAGCTTCAGCTTCAGGCCGCGCGTGGGGCCGGTCGCCGCCAGGTACACGCCCGCGCCGGTGATGTCGCAGCAGTGGTCATCGAACAGGGTGAGCACGTTGCCGTGATGCAACTGGGCGTCGTGCTGCCAGGAGAAGCGATCGGCGGACGGGATCGTGAAGTCCGAGTGCTTGCCGCCAAGCGTCCAGATGACCTTGCCGGTCTTCATCGACACGAGGTAGAGAGCTGAGGTGTTGCGCATCGAGATGAGCATCTCGTCGTGCGGCTGGAGGCTGATCGAGTTGATGTGGTACGCGTCCCACGGGAAGCCGTTGGAGGGCGGCTGGACGCGCGATTCACGCGGGTTGATCTGCTTTGCCGCGTCCCAGGTCGCAACCAGCTTCCCGGTCCTCAGGTCGTAGACCTGGACTCCCGAGTCGACCATCACGCCGTCGTTGACTCCGCCCTCCGTCGACAGGTTGCGCGGCACGTTCTTGTTGACCGTCACGTACGCGTAGTGCCCCTTGATGATCATCTCGTGCAGCGTGATCACCCATCCGTCCTTACCGGTGATATGAGCGACCGTCTGGTAATGCTGGTTGACCACGACGTCCTCGCCGGTGTCGATCAGACCGGTCGCCGTGACCTTGCCCTGCCACCAGGTGAGCACGGGCTTGCCGTCGTAGGTCTGCTCGTGCAGGTCGTTGGCGACATCCTGGGTTGGCACCGGGCGGAACCACACCGGGTCCAGTGAGGAGTCGAGCATCAGCGGTCCGCTCTGTCCGACGATCGGCGGCTTGGTGACGTCGTAGAAGTTGGCCGTCATCACGTACCCGCCCAGCTTGTGCTTGGTGTAGAGAGCGAGCTTGGGCGGATGCAGTGCGGGCGCGGAGGCGAAGCTCCAGGCGTCCTCGCCCGTCACCCACCGACCGATCGGCGCCGCGTGGCTGCGCGGGATGCCGAACTCGAAGCCGGCGAACAGGGCCAGCACCACCGCCGCGCCGGCGAGCACCCCCACTGGCCCGCGGGCGCTGCGATGCACGGTCGAGGGGACGAACGCGAACGTCAGCGCGGCCGCGACCGCGCAGAGCCCGGCCGCGATCAGATATCCGAGCCGGAAGCCGTCGGTGAGCGCCTGCTCGGTCCCCGTGCCCGAGCCGATCAGGTGGCTCGTGTGCGCCGTCGCGATCGAGATCAGCACCGCGAGGCCAAGACCGCCACCGATCTGGCGCGCGGAGTTGACGAGTCCCGAAGCGAGGCCCGCGCGCTCGGAGTCGGCGGCCTGGGTGGCGGCAATCGTCGAGGGCACGATCGAGAGGCCGATCCCCATCGTGGTGAGGATCGTCGGGATCAGCACGTACTGGATCGGCGAGCCGCCAGGCCCGATCCGGCTGAGCGCGAGCAGCCCGCCGGTCATCAGGAGCAGGCCTGCGCCAAGCACCGGCTTGACCCCGGCGCGCCCGACCAGCTTGCCGGCCTGTGAGGCGCACGCAAAGATCACCAGCGCCGGCGCGAGGAACACGAGGCCTGTGTCCACCGGCGAGAGCGAGAGCACCTGCTGGAGGTACAGCGAGCCGATGTACCACATCGGGAACAGCGCGGCGCTGAACAGCAGGACGATCAGGTTGACGATCTTCAGCGGCCGGGTGAACGCGCGTGGCGGCACCAGCGGCGCCGTCGCGCGGCGCTCGAGCAGCGGGAAGAAGTTGAGCAGGATCGCGCCACCGATCAGCGGGATGAGCGCCGCGGCGGACCCCCATCCGTCGTTGCCGGCCGTGACCGCGCCGTAGGCCTCCACGAGCAGGCCGAAGGTGAGCAGCACGGCGCCGGCGACATCGAAGCGAGGCCGCTTTGCGGCGCGGCGGTCTGGGATGACCGACCACGCGACGGACACGGCCCCCACTCCGATCGGGACGTTGATCAGCAGCACCCAGCGCCAGCTCAGGTACTGGGTGATGATGCCGCTGAGCAGCACGCCGGCCGCGCCGCCGATGCCGTTCATCGAGCTCCACAGCGAGATCGCGCGTCGGCGCTCCGGGCCCTCGGCGAAGTTCGCGGTGATGATCCCGAGCGAGGAGGCCGCCATCAGCGCGCCGCCGAACCCCTGGATCGCGCGCGCGAGGATCAGCACGCCGCTGGTCGGCGCAAGTCCGCCCAGCAGCGAGGCGAGCGCGAACACACCGAGCGCGGCCGCGAACGTCTTGCGCTGGCCGAACGTGTCGCCGAAGCGACCGGCGAGCATCAGGAAGCCGCCGAACATGATCGCGTAGGCGTCGACGACCCAGTTGAGATCCGCCGAGTTGAAGTTCAGTCCGGCCTGAATGGACGGCAGCGCGACGTTGACGATCGACAGGTCGAGGATGACCATGAACTGCGCAAGGCAGCACACGCCGAGCAGCAGGCCCATGCGCGAACGGCGCGGCGCGCGGGGCTGCGCGGGAGCGGGAGCGGGGGCGGGCGGGGTCTGGGTCGTCATCGAGTCTGGCTACGCCGGAAAGGCCTTGACGGAGCGCGGGATTGCGCTTCGACGATTGACCCGGTCCGGCCGATCATCTGGAAACTGGCGGAGCTGCGCTGTCGGACCCGGGCGGGATCAGTAGCCGCCCGAGGTCGTCGACTTGACTGCCGTGCCCTTCGCGTTGATGAGGTACCAGACACCGCCATCGGAGGCGGTGCCGGCCGCTGAAGAGGCACTCCCGGCATGGGTGTACAACGCGTGCTTGTCATACAGCACCTGCGTGGTGCCGTCACTGCGCTTGAAGCTCGAGAGCAGCGAGGAACTCGCTCCACTGCCGGCCGTCGCCGAACCGCTGACGGTGACCGGCTTCCACGTCTTCGCGCACGCGCCTGAGCACTTGCTCGAGCTCGAGGGGTCGGTTGAGAGGATGTAGATCGGCTGGTCGGCGGCGGTCACCAGTACCGAGCCGTAGCCGTTGACCTTGCCGACCATCACCGTCCCCTTGCCTCCGCTGGAGGTCGAGCCGCTTGAGGCGCTCGTGCTGCCACCTCCCGAGGAACCACCGTTCGATGATCCGCCGCTCGAGCCGCACGCCGCCAGCACGGCGGCGCCGGCGATGGCGCCCATCGTGGCGGTCACGCGCCGGATGCGACGGCGCCGGGCCGTCACAGGGATCTCGCAGTCTCTCGGACGAATTCGCATTTCGGGCATCGTGTGCAGCCTAGGGGCCTCATGTAAAACCAATGTCAGCGGACCGGTGAACGGACCAACCGTCGGCGGCCGCGTGCAACGGCACCGCGTCGAAGAACGGACGGCTGGCCGGGTTAGGCAACCCTCGCCAGCCTCCCACGTTGAAGTCGACGGCGTACTGAACCGCACGGCCCGGACGGATCCGAGGCCGTGTCGCAGGATAGGACGCCGCCGCCGCGGCGGCGTCCGGGTCGAACGCCGCTCAGGCGACGTCGCGCAGCTTCTGTGCCTCAGCCAGCGACTGCAGCTTCTTCAGCGACTGATTCTCGATCTGGCGGATGCGCTCGCGCGTGACGTTGAACGTCCGTCCGACCTCGTCGAGGGTGCGCGGGTGCTCCCCGCCGAGGCCGTACCGAAGCTCGAGCACGCGCCGCTCCCGGTAGGACAGGTTCTCCAGCGCTTCACGGAGCGCTTCCTTGGTGAGGATCTCGGCGGCGCGCTCGTACGGAGACTCGGCCCGCTCGTCGGCGATGAACTGACCGAACTCCGACTCCTCCTCGTCGCCGACCGGCTTCTCGAGCGAGACCGGAGCCTGGGCCGAGCGCTTGATCGACTCGACCTCCTCGGGCTCGATGCCGGTGACCTCGGCGATCTCCTCGGCGGTCGGCTCACGGCCGAGCTCGGTGACGAGCTTGCGCTCGGCGCGACCGATCTTGTTGAGCTTCTCGACGACGTGGACCGGGATGCGGATCGTCCGCGCCTTGTCCGCGAGCGCGCGGGCGATCGCCTGGCGGATCCACCAGGTCGCGTAGGTCGAGAACTTGAACCCCTTGCGGTAGTCGAACTTCTCCGCGGCGCGGACCAGGCCGAGCGTGCCCTCCTGGATCAGGTCAAGGAACGGCAGCCCCTGGTTGCGGTAGTTCTTCGCGATCGACACGACCAGGCGCAGGTTGGACTCGACCATCTTCTGCTTGGCGTCGAGGTCGCCACGCTCGATGCGCTTGGCGAGGTCGACCTCCTCCTGCGCGGTGAGCAGCCGCACCTTGCCGATGTCCTTGAGGAACAGCTGCAGCGAGTCGGTCGTCATGTCCGGCTTGAGATCGAGCGCCGTCTTCGCCTTGCGGCGGCCGCCGCGCTTGTCGGGAGCGCGCTCGACCTCGGTGGCCGACTGAGCGGGGTCGACCTCCTCCACGAGCTCGATCTCAGCGCGCTCGAGGAAGCCGTGCAACTCCTCGACGTCCGCCTCGTCCAGATCGAGCTCGGATACCGCGCCGGCGATCTCCGAGAACGTCAGCACTCCAAGCTGCTGGCCACGGCTGACCAGACCCTTGATCTCTTCGAGTTCCTGCAGTTCCGCAACAGACATCTGGTTCCGTTTCCGTCGTTGGCGGGCCCGCCTGAGCGGCGCCGGCGCTGGATGCACATTCGACCCTGAACCCTTCTCAGAGCGCAGGCTCGCTACTCAACCGTGCGTGGCCATGATAGCCACTATACTTTTTGAAGTCAATGTGCTCCGGGCGGCGTTTCTCGACGGTCGAGGGCAATTGCTGACCGTGGTTCGGGAGGGCCCGTTCCGCTCGCGGTGCTCTGTGTGCAGCTTTATACCGAGAACGTCGGGTGTGGTTTCAGGGTTCTCCACGGATCGCCGCAGATCGTGGACGCAGATTCGAGCGGGCGGCCGCAGATTGCGGGAAAGCGCTCGGCCGTGAGCCTGGCGGTCGTGGCGGTCGGGTCGTGACGTTCGCGAGGTAGCGCGTCGGTCGTGGCGGTTGGGTCGTGGCGTTCGCCATGTAGCGTGGCGCTTCGTCTGCTCACCACCCGGGCACGTGTCCCCCGGGCCGGGCTGGGCATCGAACGCCACCCATGGTTGCGTTACATGCCCAGCACTCGGTGGGACCGGGACGTTTCTCGCACTCGCCACCGCCTCCGGGGCCGCGTGGGTGATCCGGTGGGCCCCGCAGCCCTGATCACCCAACCGAACGCCGGCGCCCTCGCGCGTGCGTGATCAGCACCGCTCCGGGGGCACGATCCCGCGCGGTCCCTCCCCGCCTCCCGAGAATGAGGCTTTGCCCGTGGTTGGGCACACGAAGTGGACCCGACCTCATTGCCACATCGCGAACGACTCACCCAAGGCTGCGATCATGAGCCCCATGAGCGATGAACGTCGAGGCGTGATCGGGTCGCTGCCCTCCACCCGGCCCCACCGCCGCAGCACGAAGCGCGGCCCCGCCGCGGGGTACACCGAGGCCGCTGCCGAGCAGCCGAAGACCACAGCCGCACCAGCCAAGCGGACACGAGCCGCCAAGACCTCCGCCGCCAAGAAGCCGTCCGCCGCCGGCAAGGCCTCCACCGCCAAGAAGCCACCCGCGGCTAGGGCCTCCGCCGCCAAGAAACCGGCCGCAGCCAAAGCCAAGTCGTCGACCGCCACCACGGCCCCCACCGCAACCGCGAGAGACTCCGCCACCGCCCGGGCCCGCAAACCGTCACCCCCAGCGGCAACACCCACACCCGCCGAGCCCACTCGGGCCACACCGCGCCGCCCCACGGCCAAGAAGCCTCCGGCGAACGTCCGGACGCGGGCCCGCACTGCCGCCCCCACCCCACCCCCCGCCAGGCCGCCCGCCGAGGAGCATGGGACGCTCGAGACGGTCGTTCAGGCGGCCGCCGAGCTCACCGAGTTGGGCCTTCGAGCGGGGGCGCGCGCACTGCGCAGAGCGGTCTCCCGGCTGCCGCGCCCGTAGCGTCCGCAACCCCGTTCAGATCCGAACGGGGTTGCGGAGTTATGTGTAGACTGCCGCCTCAACGCCGAGCGGCCGTTGTCTCCGGACGCGGCCGACGGGGGAACCATTGCGGGGTCCGCAAGGACTTCGCTGGGGCGAATCAGGCCCGCTAAGGCCCGTAGCGCCATCAAGGCGCGAGCCCGTCAGCTCACCTCGTAGGCACCACCGCCGGACCAAGGAGATTCATAGTCGTGCAGTTCCGTTCACACGGTCGTTCCGTGACCCGATCGCTGACCGTTCTCGCTTGCGTCCTGGCGCTGCCGTCGACCGCGCTCGCGTCGGCGGGAAGCGGCGGTGGGGGGCTCACCAGCGAAGGTCCGACCGGAACGGCCGCGCCGACCAGCGTGCCCACGACGCCCGCCGCCGAGCCCGTCTCGGTCTCGAACGACGGGATCACGCTGCAGACCACGTCCTCGGCGCTGCTGCGCCGCCAGCTCTCGTTCACCGGCAGCGCCCCCGGCGACGCCGGTCAGACGATCGAGATCGAGCGCGATGGCCGCGCCACCAAGGACCAGTGGGAGCCGACGGTGTCCGCAACGGTCGCCTCGGACGGCACCTTCACGGCGACGTGGCACACCAGTCAGGTCGGCCGGTTCTCGATGCGAGCCGTCACGCTCTCCGACACGCCGACCGCCGACTCGGCGTCTGCTGCAGCGGCGCCGAGCGCATTGACGGTGTCGGTCTACCGCCGCGCGAAGGCAACGATCTACGGGCCTGGCTTCTACGGGCGCAAGACCGCCTGCGGCCCGCGCCTGGGACGCTCGACACTGGGCGTCGCCAACCGCACGCTCCCGTGCGGCACCGAGGTCTCGTTGATGTACGGCGGCCAGGAGCTGACCGTGCCGGTGATCGATCGCGGTCCGTACGCCAACGGCGCCTCCTGGGACGTCACCATGGCCACCGCGAGCGCGCTCGGGATGAACGGCACCGAGTGGATCGGCTCGATCGCGCTGCCGGCCGGCGACCAGACCGCATCGGCGCTCGCCGCGCCGTCGCTGCTGCCGGGCTGAGCCAACGCCGGCGCCGCCGCAGACGCGGCGGTGGCTAACGCATCCGGCGAGAGACCTCGATCCCGCGCGCGGAGGCGGCGAACCGGGCCTCTTCGGCGGCCTCCATCAGCTGCGCGCAGTCGATGCCGTCCTCCCCCAGGACGGCCACCCCGACGCTCGCCACCAGCGGGCTGCCGCCCTGAGATGAGGTGTCGCCGACGGACTCAGCGATGCGCGCCCCGAGCGAGTGGGCGCCCGCCCGCGCGGTGTCGCGTGCGATCACCCACGCGCGCGAGGCAGTCTCCTGCACGAGGATGTCCTGGCGACGCAGCGCGCGCCGGACCGCGAGCGCGAACTCGCCGAACGCCTCGCCTGCGCGCTCGGGACCGGCCGAGGCCGCAATCCGCTCCGCATCCTCCATCTCGGCGAGCAGCAGCGACAGGGGTGCAAAGCTTGCCTTCGCCGCCTGGATCTCGTCCTCGAGCGCCTCCACCCACAGCGGTGGCCCACGGTCCGGTGCCGCAGCCGCGGCGCCAGGCTCGTCGGCGGCCGGCGCCGGCTCCGAAGACGACGAAGACGACGAAGGCTCGGAAGACGACGCGGGCTCCGACGACGACACGGGCTCCCGGGACGACGCGGGCGCGGACGCCGGCTCACCACCGATCAAGCCCCCGCCCCCCGCCGTCGAGGGCTCCGCCCCGGGCTCGGGCGGCCCGACCGGCGCGTCCCCGGCCTGCGGAGCGCTCTCCCGAGTCTCGCTCACCTGAGACCCCCCCACCACTGGCTCACGCGCGGACGACCCGGCAGCCGGCCCCGCTGGCGCCTCCGGCGGCATCAGCCCTCCGCCCCGCCGCTCGCCCCCCCGCATCGCCGGCCCGCCAACCGGCCGCACGGACTCCAGCCCTGGCCCCCCGCCCGCCCGCGCCAGCCCGGCGTCGCGAATCAGAGCGCAGACCCGCGTCAGCCGCGCCGCCAGGTCCGCGACGAGGTCGGGATCGGCCGCCCCGCGCAACTCGCGGCGCAACTCCGTCCACAGCACGTCGTGGAGCGCGTCGACCGCCGTGAGGATATGCGCGGCCGTCGGCGAGCCCGTCATCTCTCCCACGCGTGACACGAGCGGCCACAGCGCCCCGTCGCGCTCAAGGCGCCGCAGGTCCGACTCCTCGGCGAGCGCTCGCAGAGCGGCGTCGCAAACCCGTGGCCCGTCGCGCGTGAACGGCTCGGTCACCAGACGCGGCGCCTCGTGCAACTCGACCTGCGAGAGCAGCGCGAACATCCAGTTGCGTGCCACCTCCTCGGGGTGCGCAAGCAGTCTCTCGATCGGGGCGTCGGCGACCGGGCGGCCCGGTCGCCGGTGAGGAGCATCCGGCGCCATCAGCCAGCCTGTCTACCACGTCGGGATGTCGGCTCCTCGGCAGCGGAACCCTGGATACCGCATATGCTCGGAAATCCGGTGTCGCTGATCCCCATCGCCGAGGCTCGCCAGCTCGTGCTGGATTCCGTCCGGCCACTTCCCGCCGAGGCGGTCCCGATCGTGCAGGCGATGGACCGCGTGCTCGCCGAGGACGTTCGCGCCCGCTCCGACGTCCCGCCGTTCGCCTGCTCGGCGATGGACGGCTACGCGATCCAGGCCGGCGAATCCGGCCGCCGGCTGCGCCTGGCAGGGGAGTCGCGCGCGGGCGTGCCCGCTGACGTGGTGCTCGCGGCGGGCGAGGCAATCCGCGTCTCGACCGGCGCCGCGATCCCCGCCGGGGCCAGCGCGGTCATCGCCCAGGAGCAGACGGAGGTCGACGACGGGACGGTGCTCACGCTCGCCGACAGCGCCGAGGTCGAGCACGTCCGCGGCGCGGGTGAGGACATGACCGAGGGCGCGGTCGTGCTTGACGCGGGGACGACGCTCGGCCCGATCGAGCTCGGCGCCGCGATCGCCGCCGGTGCCGCCGAGCTGACCGTCGCGCAGCGTCCGCTGGTGGCGGTGCTCTCGACCGGCGACGAGCTGCGCCAGCCCGGCGAGCCACTCGGACCGGGCGAGATCCACAACTCGAACGCGACGATGCTGTCTGGCGTCGCCGCCCGCTGCGGAGCGCGGGCGCTCGATCCCGACCACATTCCCGACGACCGTGAGCAGACGGTCGCCCACATCGGCGAGGCGCTGCAGGCGGCCGATGTCGTGGTGCTGTCCGGTGGGGTCTCCGTCGGCCCGCACGATCACGTCAAGCCGGCGCTCGCCGAGCTCGGCGTGCAGGAGCGCTTCTGGCGGGTCGCGCTGCAACCCGGCAAGCCGACCTGGTTCGGCGTCGCGGCCGGCGACACGCTCGTGTTCGGCCTGCCCGGCAACCCCGTCTCCGCGGTCGTCACGTTCTCCCTGTTCGTCGCCCCGGCGCTCGCCGCGCTCCAGTGCGGCCACGCGCCACGCCCTCCGCATCGCCACGCCCGTCTGGGGATCGCCGTCCGCCGCAACCCCGCGCGTGAGCAGGCGGTCCGCGTCTCGCTGCGCGCCGCTCCCGACGGCACGCTCGTGGCACGCCCGACGGGAGCCCAGGGCTCGCACATCCTCAGCTCGCTGCTCGCCGCCGACGCGCTGGCGATGATCCCGGCCGGCGAGGGCTCGCTCGAGGCGGGCGCGGTGGTCGCGCTCGAGGCGCTGGTGCGCTGAGCCGAGCCGGGTAGGGTCCGCCTGAGCCGCCCGCCGCATCACGCCGGGCGGTCACAATCCCCGATCGATGTCCGCGCCGTTCGTCCTCCTCGCCACGCTCGCGTCCGCCGCCGCGGTCTGGCGGCGCGCCCACCGGGGACGCCGCCGGCCGGCCCGCGCGGTGATCGGCTCAGCGCCGCACTCGACGGTCATCGCCCACGACGGGGGCGTCCGTTCGGTGCAGTCCGCCGTGCTCACCATGGACGACCGGGACCTCGAGCGGCTGTGGACCGTTCCCAACCTGGAGAACCTCGGACGGACCTACTGGCGGTTCCTCACGCGCGTGACACTTGGCCTGATCCGCGTCGTCTACGACGAGGACTCCCGCTCGGTGGTGCTCCTCGCCAAGCCGCTCACGCTGCTGCGCTTCGAGGTCCCCCGTTACGACATTGATCGTGACGAGGGCAAGATCACCTGGCAGATCCGCGACGGGCTGCTCGTCGCGCGCAGCGGCCGCGGCTCTGGCTGGCTGTCGCTCGCCGTGCAGCGAATGCCCCCCATCCCGGGTGGCAGCCAGCGCGACGTGAAGATCGAGGTCGAGGTGGCGAACTTCTATCCGGCGATCGCGTCGAGACTGTCGACGATCGTCTACGAGATGACGCAGTCGTTCGTCCACGTGCTCGTGACCCATGCATTCCTGCGCTCGCTGGAGAACCTCCGGCTTGACACCTCTCGCGTGGGCGCGCTCGCCCGCCGATGAACCACGTCGACCCCCACGCCGAGGCGATGCGCGCCTACTACGGCCGCGGCGAGGAACAAGCCCGGCTGGAGCAGGGCCACGGCCTGCTCGAGTTCGAGCGCACGATCGAGATCCTCTCCCGTCATCTTCCGGATCCGCCGGCGCGTCTCGCCGACATCGGTGGCGGCCCCGGTCGCTACGCGTTGTGGCTCGCCGAGCACGGCTACGAGGTCGTGCACCGCGACCTGATCGAACTGCACGTCGAGCAGTTGAAGGGCTCACTCACCGGCCGGCATCGCGTGAGCACCGCGGTCGGGGACGCCCGGAAGCTGACCATGCCCGACCAGTCGGTCGACGCCGTGCTGCTGCTCGGCCCTCTGTATCACCTCTCAGACCGATGGGATCGCCTCACCGCCCTGCGCGAGGCCCGGCGCGTCGTGAGGCGCAGCGGTGTCGTGTTCGCCGCGGCGATCTCACGCTGGGCGGTCCGCCTCGACGGCTCGCTGCGGCTGCGCGGCTATCGCAACGACCCCCGGTTTGAACACTTCGTGATCGAGAGCGAGCGTTCCGGCAGCCTGCCGCCGATCAAGATGGATGGGTTCACCGCGGTGACCCACCGGCCCGATGACCTCGCCACCGAGGTCACCGACGCGGGACTGAGCCTCATCGACCTGGTCGGTGTCGAGGGTCCGGCGGGGTTCTTCCCCGACGTCGACGAACGGATGTGCGATCCCGAGGACCGCCGCGCGGTACTGGACTCCGCCCGCGCTCTGGAACGCGTGCCGAGGTCATCGGGACGAGCCCGCACCTGCTCGCCGTCGCGGCGCGCGACGACGCGCAGCCCGCCGCGGGTCAGCCGTAGCTGACGCCGATCGACCGCATCTTGCGGCGGTCGTGGCGGGCGTAGATGCGGCGCACCGTGCCTGACCGCGAGCGCATCACCAGCGACTCGGTCGAGGCGCCGCTGTCGCCGTGATACCGCACGCCCTGCAGCACGTCGCCGTCGGTCACGCCGGTGGCGGAGAAGAAGGCATCCTCGCCCTGGACGAGGTCGTCGCAGGTGAGCACCCGCTGCAGGTCGTAGCCCTCGGCGACCGCCGCCTCGCGCTCCTCATCGTTGCGCGGCCACAGACGCCCGAGCAGTTGGCCCCCGATGCATTTGATCGCGGCCGCCGAGATGACGCCCTCGGGCGTGCCACCGATCCCCCACAACAGGTCGACGGGCGAGTTCTCAGAGACGGCCAGCAGCGACGCGGCGACGTCGCCGTCGGTGATCAGCCGCACACGCGCGCCGGCCTCCCGCACCTCGCGCATCGCCTCATGGTGGCGCTCGCGGTCGAGCATCACCACCATCACGTCGCGGATGTCGCGGTTCTTACGTTCGGCGATCAACCGCAGCGTGTCGGAGAGCGGGCGATCGAGGTCGAGCAGATCGGCGATCTCCGGGCCGCCGGCGATCTTCTCCATGTAGAAGACCGGGCCCGGGTTGAACATCGTCCCGCGCTCGGACAGGGCGATGACCGAGATCGCGTTCGGCATCCCGAGCGCGCACAGGCGCGTGCCCTCGAGCGGGTCGACCGCGATGTCGACCTGCGGCGGCGAGCCGTCGCCGATGTGCTCGCCGTTGAACAGCATCGGCGCCTCGTCCTTCTCACCCTCGCCGATCACGACGATCCCGTCCATCGAGACAGTGTCGAGCATCGCCCGCATCGCGTCGACGGCTGCTTGATCGGACCCTTCCTTGTCGCCGCGGCCGATCATGCGAGCGGAGGCGAGCGCCGCCGCCTCGGTGACCCGCACGAGCTCAACCGCGAGGTTTCGGTCCGGTTTGGAGTCCGAGGTGGGCATCGGGGAGCCAGCCTACAGTTCGGGCCGATGCACCGCCTGCACCCCGACCCCGCGCCCGTCGAGCCGATCGAGCTCCTCCCCACGGCCCTGGGAGATGTGGCGCGACCCGGCCGGCCGTATGTGGTGGCGAACTTCGTCTCGAGCGCCGACGGCCGGGCGACCGTCGACAGCGGCTCGACCGCACTCGGCGACGACGGCGACAAGCAGATCTTCCGCACGCTGCGCGGCTGCGCCGACGCGGTGCTCGTCGGGACCGGCACGCTCAAGGCCGAGCGCTACGGCACGCTGTCGCGCCACCCCACCGTGGTGGCACTCCGCGCGCGGCTCGGCCTCGTCTCCCAGCCGCCGTTGGTGACGATTACTCGCGACGGCCGGCTGCCGCAGATCCCGCTGCTCGAGGACCCGGCCGCCACGCTGATCGTCTACGCGGGCGCGGACATCGAGCTGCGCGACGCGGCGGCCACCGTCATCGTCGAGCGCCGCGCACCGGACGACCTGAGCCCGCAGGCGGTGCTCGCCGACCTCTCGGCCACGCACGGTATCCGGCTGCTGCTGTGCGAGGGCGGCCCAACTCTGTTCGGCTCGCTCGTCGCCGGCCGCGTGTGCGACGAGCTCTTCCTCACGGTCGCACCGCTGCTCGCCGGCGGGGACGGCCCGGCGATCACCGGCCCGATGCAGTCCGCGTCGCTCGAGCGGATGCGGCGACTGTGGGCGCTCGCCGAGGGCGATTCGCTGTATCTGCGCTACGCGCTCGACGTCTGAACCGGACTCGCGCGAGCCTGAATCGCTTAAGCGCTCGGGGCGCGGCCGATGCTTTCATCGCCCGCCATGAGCATGGCTGCGGAGCTTGGTGAGTCGGTCCCCTCCGAGCCGCTCATCGCCCTCACCGAAGCCCGGGAGCGCACCCTGTCGCTCGTCGCCCGGCTCTCCGACGAGGAGCTCGAGCAGGTCCACTCGACCCTGATGAGCCCGCTGGTCTGGGACCTGGGCCACATCGCCGCGTTCGAGGATCTGTGGATCGTCCACCGGTACGGCGGGCGCCCGCTGCTGCGCGAGGACCTCGCCGAGACCTACGACGCGTTCGAGACCCCACGGGCGCAGCGCGGCGACATCAAGCACTTGGGACCGGCCGACGCGCGTGACTACATGGCGGAGGTTCGCAGCCGCGCCGAGGACGTGCTCGCGCAGCGCGGCCCGGGCGACGGGACGATCCCCGAGCTGATCGTGCGCCACGAGCACCAGCACAACGAGACGATGCTGCAGACGATGCAGCTCGCCCGCCTGCGCGGCTTCGAGCCGACGCCCGGAGACGCTCTCACCGCCGCGTCGCCCACGCCCACCGGCCTCGAGCTGATCGACGTTCCCGCCGGGCGGTGCACCATCGGCGCACCCGCAGAGGGATTCGCCTACGACAACGAGCGGCCGCGCCACCAGGTGGAGCTGCCCGCGTTCCGGATCGCGCGCTTCCCGGTGACCAACGGCGACTGGCGCGCGTGGATCCAAGACGGCGGCTACACGAAGCGCAACTGGTGGTCGGAGGAGGGCTGGACCTGGCGGGAGCAGGAGCAGGCCGGGCGGCCGGCCGCCTGGACCGAGGGCCTCACCCACGAGTGGCGCCTGGGCAGGCGCGAGCCGCTTGATCCGGCGCGCCCGGTCGTCCACATCTCCTTTCACGAAGCCGAGGCGTTCGCCGCCGCCCACGGGCTGCGCCTGCCGACCGAGTTCGAGTGGGAGAAGGCCGCCTCCTGGGACCCCGCGTCCGGCTCGACCCTGCCCCGGCCGTGGGGCTCAGGCCCGTTCCGGCTCGGAACCCACGCCAACCTCGATCAGCTTTCGGGGGGCACAGCGCGTGCGGGCAGCCTGCCGCGCGGCGCCTCGCGGGTCGGATGCGAGCAGATGCTCGGCGATGTCTGGGAATGGACGAGCAGCGTGTTCGATCGCTACCCCGGTTTCACCGCCTACCCGTACCGCGAGTACTCCGAGGTCTTCTTCGGCGAGGACTACCGCGTCCTGCGCGGCGGTTCGTGGGCGACCCGCGCGCGGGTCACGACCGTGCCGTTCCGCAACTGGGACTTCCCTCAGCGCCGCCAGATCTTCGCCGGCCTGCGGCTCGCCGGGGACGCCTGAGCGCGCGATGGCCGGCCTCGACACCCCGCTCGAGGACGAGCTGGCCGAGCACGCGTTCGCCAACGACGTGCTCGACGGTCTCACCAAGCCGTTCAAGGAGTTGCCGCCCAAGTACCTGTACGACGCACGCGGCTCGGAGCTGTTCGAGCAGATCACCGAGCAGCCGGAGTACTACCCGACCCGCGCCGAGCTGCGGATCCTGCGGGACCAAGCGGCCGCGATCGTCGCCCGCACGGGCGCGGGCGAGCTCGTCGAACTCGGCGCGGGCGCCTCGACGAAGGCGCGTGTGCTGCTCGACGCGATGCGCGCGACGGGCACGCTGCGCCGGTACGTGCCACTCGATGTCTCAGAGGCGGTCGTCGCCGACGCGGCACGGACGCTCGCCACCGACTACCCGGGACTCGAGATCTCCGGCGTCGTCGGAGACTTCGAGCGCGATCTCGATCATGTCGGCCGCGCAGGCGACACGCCACGGCTCGCGGCGCTGCTCGGCGGCACGATCGGCAACTTCCCGCCCGGCACCCGGCGCGCCGTGCTCACGAAGATCGGATCGCTGCTCGCCGAGCGCGACCGTCTGCTGCTCGGGACCGATCTGGTCAAGGATCCCGCGATCATCGAGGCCGCCTACAACGATGGCGCCGGCGTGACGGCCGAGTTCAATCGGAACATGCTGCGGGTGCTCAACCGCGAGTTCGACGGCGATCTCCCGGTGGAGAACTTCGAGCATGTCGCGTTCTACGACGGCCGCCAGGAGTGGGTCGAGATGCGCCTGCGGGCGATCCGGCCGTGCTCGGCGCGGCTGAGGGCGCTCGACCTGCGAGTCGACTTCGCAGCGGGCGAGGAGCTCCGGACCGAGATCAGCGCCAAGTTCACCCCCGGACGGGTCCGTGGCGACCTGGAAGCCGCCGGTCTGGAGCTCTGCGAGCTGCTCACCGACCCCGAGGGGCTGTTCGCAATCTCGCTGTCACGCCCCGCTTCCTGACCCCCGCGGGGGCCGATCACCGCTACGCTGCCCCGCATGCGACGGCTCCCCACGCTTATCACCGCCGGTGCCGCGATCGGCGCCTGCGGCATCTGCGCCGCGCAGGCGTCCGCGGCCCCCACCGCCGCGACCCTGCCCTCGATCACCGGCGCCAGCAGCTATGGCTCGACGCTGACCTGCAACAACGGCACGTGGTCGGCCGGCGCGGGCGCGTTCACGTACGCGTGGCAGCTGGCCGACGGCAACGTCCAGATCGGGACCGGCTCAACGCTCCGCGTCCGCGCGCTCTGGATGGGCCTCGGGATCCAGTGCGCGATCACCGCCACCGACACCACCGGCTCGGCGACGGCCGTCTCACCGGCGGTCACCGCCACCCCCCTGACCGCGACGATCAAGGTCACAGAGGCGCGGCAGACCGGGACCGGATCGATCGAGATCAAGGGGACGATCAGCCCGGTCGCGTCGCTGAGCGGCGGTGCGGGCTCGCTGATCCTCTATCGCGTCACCAAGGCCGGGCCCCAGCAGCTGAGCTTCAACGGTGGCCAGACCCGCCCCAACAAGAAGACCGGCGCGTTCACGATGACCGCGAACGGCGAGCCCAAGGGCAAGAACAAATACGCCCTGCAGTATGTGCCGAGCGCGCTCGGCTACACCTCGCCGGTGACGATCCGGCGCACGATCACCGTCCGCTGATCCGCGGTCAGACGTTCGCCTCGGCGAACGTCACCATCCGTCCGAGCTGCTCGTCCCAGAGCTTGAGCCGGACGGCGCGCAGCCCGTCGATGAGCGTGAGCACGGGGACGCTGTGGAAGACCGAGTTCTCTTCGTGTGCGCGCTGCAGGTTGTAGTTGGGGATCCGCACGTTGAGGTGGTGGACGTGATGGAAGCCGATGTTCCCGGTCGCGAACTGGAGCACACGCGGGAGCTTGAGGAACGAGCTGCCCTGCAGCGCCGCGTCCGCATAACCCCAGCCCTCGGTCCGCTGGTAGTAGGCGCCCTCGAAGTTGTGCTGCACGTAGAACAGCCAGACTCCGGCCGCACCGGCGATCAGCGCCGGCGGAGCCCAGGCGAGCGCCACCGCGACGGGACCGAGCCACCAGCCGAGCAGCCCGAAGATCATCACGAGCGCCGCATCCGTCAGCAGAACGCTGCGCCGCATGCGCGCCGGAGCATTCCGGGAGATCAGCCGCGGTCCGATGATCATCGCGATCACCGGACCCACCCCGAACATGATCAGCGGGTTGCGGAGCAGCCGGTACTCCATGCGGGCCCGCGGCGAGCGCGACGCGTACTCCTTGACCGTGAGCAACGGCACGTCTCCGATTCCGCGCTTGTCGAGATCGCCCGCCGTGTTGTGGTGGATCGCGTGATCGTGGCGCCAGCGGACGAACGGCGTGAGCACGATCACTCCGAGCACCGTGCCGAGCCAGATGTTGGCCAGCCGGGAGGGCATGAACGACCCGTGCGTGCAGTCGTGAAAGATGATGTAGGTCCGCAGCAGGAAGCCGGCGCTCACGGGTGCGAGTAGGAGCGTGAGCCACCAGCCGACGTGGTTGAACGCGAACACCATCCCGGTGCTGAGAGCGAGGTAGGCGACGACCGAGGTGAAGAGGTCGAGGCTGCTACGCCACATGCACGGCGTGGCGTATGGCGCAAGACGGTCGCGCCAGACCGCAGGCTGCTGCGGCGTGTCGTGCTCGGTCGCTTTCAGACTCACGTTCCCGTCAATGACTGCGGTGTCCACGTTCGTACTGCCCCTTTTCTCTCAGACCCGTCGTTGCCGATCCTTGCGACCGGCCTGAAGTGTGCGCAGCCTACAAGGTGCCCAGGACCTGCAGGGAAAAGACATACGGAACTCTCACGAACGACTCAGGCTGGCGTGAGCCGGCGGTCGGGAATCGGACCGTCGCTCAGAGTAATTCGACCAGCATCGCCTGGCCTTGACCGCCGGCGACGCACATCGACTCGATTCCGTAGCGCCCGCCGGTGGCGCGCAGCCCGTTCAGCAGTGTCGTCATGATCCGGGCCCCGGTCATCCCGAACGGGTGGCCGAGGGCGATCGCTCCACCGAACGGGTTCAGCTGCTCGGTCTCGATCCCGAGCTGATCCCGGCAGGGGACGATCTGTGCGGCGAACGCCTCGTTGATCTCGACGATGTCGATGTCCTCGACGGTGAGCCGGGCCTGCCCGAGCAGCGCGCGGATCGCCGGGATCGGGCCGAGGCCCATGACCTCGGGCCGGATCGCGGCGACCGTCGAGGCGACGATCCGAGCGAGCGGCTCGACGCCGAGCTGCTCGGCGCGGGCGTCGGACATCACGAGCACCGCCGCCGCTCCGTCGTTGAGGGGGCATGCGTTGCCCGCGGTCACCGTTCCGTCGGGCCGGAACACCGGCCTCAACCGCGAGAGCACCTCGAGCGTGGTGCCCGGCCGCGGGCCGTCGTCGCGGCTGACGACCGCCTCGGCGACCTCAAGCTCCTGGTTTGGATCCTCGGTGGAGCGCTCGCGGTGTGCGGGCACCGTCACCGGGACGATCTCGGCATCGAAGTGGCCGCTGTCGCGAGCGGCCACCGCACGCTCCTGCGAGATCACCGCCCACTCGTCCTGCGCCTCACGTGACACGGCGCAGCGCTCGGCGACGTTCTCGGCGGTCATTCCCATCGGGATGTAGACGTCGTACAGCGAGCCCTCGGAGCCGTCGAGCTTCGGGTTGAGGACCTCGGGCGCGAGCGGCGCCACGACGCCGCGTGAGACGGCCTCGACGCCCGCGGCGATGTACTGCTCTCCCTCCCCCGCCCGGATCGCGTGAGCCGCCATCCGGATCGCCATCAGCGATGACGCACAGAAGCGATTGACGGTGCACGCCGGGACGTGATGGTCCAGGCCCGCCAGCAACGACGCGGTGCGGCCGACGTTGGCGCCCTGCTCGCCGGTGCCGTAGGCCGCGCCCATGATCACGTCGGCGGTCTCGGAGAACTCGACATCCGGGTTGCGCTCGAGAAGCGCCCTCAACGGCACGGCGGCGAGCTCGTCGGCGCGCATCCCGCGCAGAGACCCCTTCACCGCCCGCCCGATTGGGGTACGGACGGCGTCGACGATGACCGCCTCAGGCACCGGGTGCCCCGGGAAGCGGGCTCACAGACCGAGTCGTCGCACGCCCGCCTCGCCCCACCCGAGATGGTGCGCGAGCTCGTGGCGCACGGTGCGCGTCACCTGCGCGCGCAGCAGCTCAGGGTCGTGGCCGAAGTCACGGGTGAGCGTGTCGCGGAAAATCAGGATCCGGTCGGTGAAGTAGTCGCGCGCGACCGTGTCGCCCTGGTACAGGCCGTAGGCACGGTGCTCGCGGCCGGCGTCTGAGACGACGATCGCGACGTGCTCGAGCGCGCGATGGAACTCGAGCGGCAGATCGTCGATCGCGGCGCGGACGAGCGCGGCGAAGTCCTCGTCGCCGTCGAGCGCGTATGCGTCCTCCTCGGGCCAGCCGGAGCCGATCAGGTCCTCGTCGGATTCCCCCCAGCGTCCTTCGGCGGCGAGCTGCTCGGCATGCTGCACGAGCGCCTCGAATTCGTCCTCGTCGACCGGATCGCGCCAGTTGGCCAGGTGCACCAGCGCAAACGTCACCACCGCGCCGAGCACGATCGCGCCGGCGGCGAACACCGCGATCCCCTGGATCAGCTTGACCGGGAACGCGTCGCTGAAGCCGACGCCGATCGACACCGCACCGAGCCCGACCGTGAGCGCGGCCGCCGCCGAGAGCAGTACTCGCCGCAGGCTCGGGGCGTTGTCCGGAACGGGCGTGGGCGTCTGGGGCGTCGGGGGCGTGGTCATCTCATCGTGCGGGCGATGACGAGCCGTTGAATCTCGTTCGTCCCCTCATAGATCTGGGTGATCTTGGCGTCCCGCATCATCCGCTCGACCGGATATTCCTTCACGTAACCGTACCCACCCAGGATCTGGATCGCCTCCGGGGTGACTGCCATCGCCGTGTCCGAGCAGAACAGCTTCGCCATCGCGGTGTACTTGCCGATGTCGGCGTCGCCACGGTCCACCTTGGCGCACGCCTGGTAGAGCAGTTCCCGCCCCGCGGCGCAGCGCGTCTCCATGTCGGCGAGCTTGAACTGGATCGCCTGGAAGCTGTTGATCGGCTTGCCGAACTGCCGGCGCTCGCGCGCGTAGGCGGCGGCGTAGTCCGTGGCCCCCTGCGCGATCCCCAGCGCCTGCGCGCCCGCACCGAGCCGAGAGATGTCGAGCGTGGCCATCGCGACCTTGAAGCCGTGTCCCTCTTCTCCGACGATGTTCTCGTGCGGAACCCGCACGCCGTCGAAAATCGGCTGGCCGGTCGGCGAGCCGCGGATCCCGAGCTTCTTCTCGAGCTTGCCGACGCTGAACCCGGGGCGGTCGGCCTCGACCACGAACGCAGTGATGCCGCGCGAATGGCCAAGCTCGCGATCGGTCACCGCGAACACCACGTAGAAGTCGGCGATGCCCAGGTTCGTGATCCAGTTCTTGGTGCCGTCGATCACCCACTCGTCGCCGTCACGGACCGCCCGCGTGATCATCCCGCCCGGATCCGAGCCCGCCTCGGGCTCAGAGAGCGCGAACGCGGGCGACCACTCGCCGGTCGCGCATCGCGGCAGAAAGCGGTCCTTCAGCTCCTCGGAGCCGAACAGCTTGATCGGCAGCGTTCCGAGCTCCTGGATCATCAGGATCAGCGCCGTCGACGCGCACGCCTTGGCGATCTCCTCGATCGCGATGTTGAGCATCAGCGTCCCGGTGCCGGTGCCGCCGTGCTCGGTCTCGAACGGCAACCCGAGAATGTCCTGCTCGGCGAGCAGCCGACGCAGGTCGTGCGGGTACTCGGCCTGCTCGTCGATCTCAGCGGCGCGGGGCGCGATCCGCTCGGTGGCGATCTCCCGAATCGTGTCCCGGAAGTCGAGGTATTCCTGAGGGACGGTGTACAGATCCGAGAGCGCCGACATGATCCTTGATCCTACGTCACCACGCGCGGCCTGGGAACCACTCGGCAGCGGACCACCTCGGGCGGGCGGTCTCGCAGCCAACCGCCCATCTGGCGGGCGCTTCTACAGACCCGCCGGGTGGCGGACGACGTAGTCGCCGCCGTCCGACAGATTCGCTGTGACGTCGGATGGCTGCAGCCACCGCGGGCCACTGCCGGAGGGGAACGTGGGGCCGTAGTGCGCCGTGTTGAACGCCAGTCCGGCGATCACCACGAACGCGTGGGAGGCGTCCGCGTAGACCGTGATCCACTGGCCGGGGCCGGCCTGCCCGTAGCTCTCCAACTGACTCGAATCCTCGGGCGAGTTGAGCAGGTCGCCGCCGTGCAGCGCGAAGCTGACCGCCCCGGAGCAGTCATAACCGGAATCGGTGAACGAGGCGTGGCCGCCGCCGTAGATATACGGATCGTCGATGATCGAGTTGGCGGCGGCAATCGCGTTCTGGACCGCGGCGGGGGCGTCGGCGGGCGCGGTCGCGGTCCCGTCGGTGTTGAGCGTCGCCTGGCCGGCGGACGCCGAGGTCGGAACCGCCTTGGCGACATCGTGCTGGAGCGTGATCTCCTCGCCGTGGACGGCGACGCCCGTGATCAGCATGTGGCTCGCCCGCTGGAACTTCATCATGCTGCTCGCGGTGCGCGGCCCATAGTCTCCGTCGACCGAGGTCGGATACCCGGCGAGCGTCAGATAGTTCTGGAGGTCCTCGACGTCCGTGCCCATCATTCCCCGGCGCAGCGTCCGGGAGCCGTAGCGGCGGTTGGGCAGGTTCGGCGCGTTCGTCTCGGTGCCGATCTGGGTGCCCGTCCCGGTGCCGGTCGTCCCGGTCGTGGTCGTGGTCGTGGTCGTGGTGGTCGTCGTGCCCGTCGGCATCCCGGTAAGCCCGCTGCCGCCGGTGGACGAGGAGCTGGCGTCAGGGGCCGCTCCGCCGCTCACCGGTGTGTCGACTGCGGCGAGATCGTAGGCGCGGATCGTGCGGAGCTTGCGCATGAACCGCGCGCTGGCGACTCCGTCGACCGGCAGCCGGTAGCGGCGCTCGAAGTTCCGCACGGTGCGGGTCGTGGCCGCATCGAAGATCCCCGACCTGCGCACGACGAAGCCCGCCTCGGTGAGCTCGCGTTGCAGCGCTCGCACCGCGGACCCACGCATTCCCTGGCGCAGGACTCGAGAGCCGGAGCGCTGGGCAGCGGCGGTGGCAGGCAGGACGATCGCGCCAAAAAGCACGGCAAAGCCGGCGAGGCGCGCAAAAACTCGTAGGCGAACGGGGACCACGTACTAACCCTTCTCTTTCGTGTGCCTTCGGGGTTAGCTGTCGGGCTCGCGCTGAAAGAGTTGCGCTACGCCGAAACATCTCGGCGATTCGCCCCTGGCCGGCTGGGGGTGCCGGCCAAACGGGTTCCCCGATCACCACGGGTCTGGTTCGTGGTGATTCGGCTGTGGGTGATTATCGACGCGGCAGCCTACACGACCTGCAGGATTGATGTCATGCATTTCCTCTTGCACGATTCATGCATTGAGGCTGCTACTCGCGCGCACGAGTTCAAAAGACGAGCAAATTGGCGCAAGCGGCCGCCCGTCGGCGCCCTGACCGAAAGCGGGCCTTCCGCGTTCTAGATTGACGTGCCATGGCGCTCGACTACTCACCACAAGAGGTCTCCCGGCTATACGACGAAGGCTCGATCCAGCTCATCGACGTGCGCGCGGACCACGAGCACGAGGCCGGGCACATCGCCGGCACGACGCTGATCGAGCTCTCCGAGATCTCCTCACGCGTAGGCGAGATCGACCGGGAACGCCCCGTTGTCTTCTACTGCCGCAGCGGCGGCCGCTCGGCGATGGCGACCGAGGCCTTCGCCCAAGCGGGCTATGACGCGCACAACATGGCGGGCGGGATGCTCGCCTGGAGCGCGGCCGGCCTGCCGATCGAGCCTGAGGGCGGCGTCGTCGCCGATCCGTGAGTGGGGCGCGCGATCCCGGGAAAGACACCACCCATGAACGCACGCACAGACGACGAGGACCACGAGCAGCTCGCAGACGAACTGGACGAGCGCACCGACGAGATGGCCAAGCGCACCGACGAGCTCGAGGGCGAGATCGAGAGCGTCCGCGGAGATTGGGAGGCCAAGCGCCGTGACGACGGCGTCGCCGGCGCCCCTCCGCCCAAAGACGAAGAGTGACCCGCCCGCCGCCGGGGAGCGACGGACGGGTGCAGGTCAGTGGATCGGCCGCCCGTCGGACGGCCGAGGCGACGTCCTAGATCTTCTGGACGTTGATGGCCTTGGGACCCTTGGGGCCCGACTCCTCCTCGTAGGACACCTTGGCGCCCTCCGCGAGTGAGCGGTAGCCATCCGCCTGGATGCTCGAGTGGTGGACGAACAGATCGCGGCTGCCCTCGTCGGGCGTGATGAAGCCGAAACCCTTCTCGTCACTGAACCACTTGACCGTTCCGGTTGCCATTGGCAGTTTCCCTCCGGGGAATATCAGTGCTGCTACCCGGAGGTGTCCCCACCGAGGCCTGCACCTTCTTGTCGCCCCGCACGAGTGCGCGCGGCCTTTCGCGCGTGAAAGTAGCACGGGACGGCCATTTCCGATAGTTCCGGTGCACGATCCCGCGGCTTCCTTTACGACGCGGTCACACCGGGCTCACCGTCCGGATCGCCGGGGGCGCCCACCCGACGCGCCATCATCAACGGACGATGGACGACCCGATGGTGATCCGAGGCCGCACGGCGATCCCGCTGCGCGAGGTCAAGCTCCGCGCATCCCGGTCCTCCGGACCGGGTGGCCAGCACGCCAACGTGACCGCATCACGGGTGGAGGCGAGCTTTGACGTGGAGGCCTCCGATGCGCTCTCGCCCACGCAGAAGGCACGGATCATCGAGCGCCTCGGACCTGTGGTGACCGCCGTGGCCCAGGACGAGCGCAGCCAGACGCGCAACCGCGAGCTCGCGCTCGAGCGGCTGCGTGGCCGGCTCGCCGGGGCACTCGCCGTGCAGCGCCCACGCCGTGCCACCCGCCCGAGCGCCACCGCGGTCGCCCGTGGCCGCACGGCAAAACAGCGGCGCTCGGAGCGCAAGGCCCAGCGCCGCCCGCCGCCGGCCGAGCCTTGATGCGCTGGTACGTCGACGGCATGAACGTGATCGGGACGCGTCCGGACGGCTGGTGGCGCGACCGCGATGCGGCGATGACCCACCTCGTCGACCTGCTCGAGCGGTGGGCGGCGATCGAGGGCGAGGACGTCGTGGTGGTCTTCGAACGGGCGCCGCGGCCGCCTCTGCGCTCGAGCGTCATCGAGATCGCGCACGCGCCGCGGCCCCGCCAGGACGCCGCCGATTTCGAGATCGTGCGGCGGCTGGAGCGCGAGCCGCATCCCGCGCTGGTGCGGGTCGTCACCTCGGACCGATGGCTGGCCGACCGTGCCCAGGCGATCGGCGCCGCGGTGCATGGCGCGGACATGTTCCGCTCGATGATCGACGGCGCGTGACCGGTATCGGCGCTTCGGCGCCTGACGTTCCTAGAGTCAGCAGCGGACCGCCGCGCGGCCTGATCCGGCCGACCTCGGCGCTTGCCACAATCACCCAGAGGCCCATGCCCGACGAAACATCACCCCGCGGCGGTCTGCCGCAGGGCGCGCGCCGCGCCAACCCCCCGGAGAGCGGGAATCGGGGACGGCCGCCGCAGGGCCGCGCGCAGCCGCCCTCACCTGGGCAGCACGGCTGGAAGGTGACCCCCGCGCCGGACGGCCGTGGCTCGCGGTCGCCGAGCAAACCGCCAGGCTCGCCGCAGTCGCGCTGGTGGTGGCTTGCCGTCCTGATCATCGTCCTCCTGGTCGCCAACGTCTGGATCTCATCGCGCGTGCTGAAGCCCAACGCGCCGATCCGCATTCCGTACAGCCCGACGTTCCTGACCCAGGTCAAGGACGGCAACGTCAAATCGGTCTCCACCAAGAGCGCCGCCATCTCCGGGACGTTCAAGACGAAGATCCGCTACCCGGCCGGCAGCGCCAGCGCACGTCGATCGTCGAACTTCACCACTCAGATCCCCTCATTCGCGCCGCAGCAGGATCTGTTCACGGAGTTGAGAGCCAAGGGTGTGACGATCAACGCCCAGAACCCGAGCACCGGCCCCTCGACGCTCACCGAGATCATCGCCTCGTTCGGGCCCACGATCCTGATCCTGCTCGTGCTGTTCTTCATCTTCAGGCGCGCGGCGTCGGGCGGTGGAGGCGCCGGCGGGCTCATGTCGTTCGGCCGCTCCAGAGCAAGGCGCGTCGAGCCATCCGATCAGCACATCACGTTCGAGGACGTGGCCGGGATCGAGGAGGCCAAGCAGGAGCTCCACGAGATCGTCGACTTCCTCAAGATGCCGGACAAGTACCTGAAGCTCGGCGCGCGGATCCCGCGCGGCGTGCTGCTCTCCGGACCGCCCGGCACGGGCAAGACGCTGCTCGCTCGCGCGGTCGCCGGCGAGGCGGGAGTGCCGTTCTTCCAGATGTCGGCCTCGGAGTTCGTCGAGATGATCGTCGGCGTCGGCGCCTCGCGCGTGCGTGACCTGTTCAAGCAGGCCAAGGAGGACGCGCCCGCGATCATCTTCATCGACGAGCTCGACGCGATCGGTCGCTCGCGCTCCGCCGGAGGCCCCAACCTGTCCGGCGGCCACGACGAGCGCGAGCAGACGCTCAACCAGATCCTCACCGAGATGGACGGGTTCTCCCCGCGCGAATCGGTGATCGTGCTCGGCGCGACCAACCGGCCGGAGGTCCTTGACCAGGCGCTGCTCCGTCCCGGGCGCTTCGATCGCCGCGTCGTCGTCTCCCCGCCTGACCGCGCCGGCCGCGAGGCGATCCTCGAGGTCCACACGCGTTCGGTGCCGCTCGGTTCCGACGTCGACCTGGGCGGGATCGCGGCCTCGACGCCGGGAATGGTCGGCGCCGATCTGGCCAACCTGGCCAACGAGGCGGCGCTGCTGGCCGCGCGCCGTACCCACGTCGAGGTTGTGGAACAGGACTTCACCGATGCGATGGAGCGGATCGTGCTCGGCGCCGAGCGCAAGGTCATGATCTCCGAGGAGGACAAGCGGCGCACCGCCTACCACGAGTCCGGCCACGCGATCATGGGGATGCTCACCCCGGGTGCCGACCCGGTGCGCAAGGTCTCGATCATCCCCCGTGGCATGGCGCTCGGCGTCACCTTCTCCTCCCCTGACGCCGACCGCTTCAATTTCGACGAGTCGCACCTGATTGCCCAGATCAAGGTCGCGCTCGGTGGCCGCGTCGCCGAGGAGGTGGTCTTCGGCGACCTCACCACCGGCGCCGAGTCCGACATCCAGCAGCTCACGCGGATCGCGCGCGGGATGGTCGGCCGCTGGGGGATGAGCCCGGCGATCGGACCGATCGCGGTGCTCCCCACCGACGGCCAGAGCGCGCTGCTGCCCGGAGTCTCCGAGACCTCGGCCAAGACCCAGGAGCTGATCGACGAGGAGGTCAGGCGGATCGTCGAGACCGCCCATCGCGAAGTGGCCGTGGAGCTCCGCTCGCACCGCGCGAACCTCGACTCCCTCGTCGCCGAGCTGATGTCGCACGAGACGCTCGACCAGATCGCCGCCTACGCGGCCGCCGGACTGCCGCTCAACCGTGCAGCCCAGCCGGAGGGCTCCCTGTCGGTCAACGGCTCAGAGCCGGATCTCGACCCGCACGACGGGCCCGAGCCGATCTCCTGAACCGAGGGCTCGCCGCGTTCAGTCGCCGAGCCGCGTCATCCGCGCGAGCGCCTCATGGCACTCCACGACGCGGCGCTTGACCGGATCGGAGTCCGGCCGGTCGTGCACCAGGTCCCAGGTGCGGTCGGCGATCTCCCGCGCGTTCTCCGGCGTGGCGCTCTCCCACAGCCGGTTGACCAGCGTGATCTCGAACTCCTGGATCTGGTCGGCGGGGTCGCCCGGCGTCATCCGCGGCAGCGGTTCGCCGGTCGCCTCCTTCCACATGCCGGTCGCCACGAGCAGCCGGTTGCGCATCTCGATCTGGTCCATCGGCGCCCCATCCTACGAAGCCCGGCGGGGCATCGCCTCGTGGGTCACCGGGAGCCGGGAAGCGACTGCGTGGCCGACTCCAGCATGGCGAACAGGTCGCCGTCGCGGACGACCCGCTCAAGCACCTGCTCGGGCCCAAAGCTCAGCATTTCTGGGTCCTGGGCGTCGCGGCAGGCGGCGACCTCGTCCCAGCTCACGGGCGCCGACACGCGCGGACGTTCGCGAGCACGCAGCGAGTAGACCGTGACCGTCGTCTTGTGCCCATCGTTCTGGCTCCAGTCGACGAGCACGCGTCCCTCCCGCAGGCGCTTGGTCATCCGTGAGACGACGAGCTTGGGGAGCCGCTGCTCCAGCGCCTCGGCCACCGAGCGAGCCCACGGCTTGGTCTGCGCGTAGCTCGCCCCGGAGTTGAGCGGCACGTACACCTGCATCCCCTTGGAGCCCGAGACCTTGGCCACCGACTCCAGGCGCAGCTGGGCGAACAGGCCATTGAGCACCAGCGCGACCTCGCAGCACTCCGGGAGCGACGCGGGGGCGCCGGGATCGAGGTCGAAGACGAGCATCGTCGGCGACTCCGCACCCCGGCCGCTCGTGTCGACATGCGAGAGCGATGTGTGCAGCTCGATGTCGGCCAGGTTGGCCAGCCAGACGAGTGTCGCCCGCTCTTGGCAGAGCGTGTAGTCGACGCCGCCCACCGTCGTCGTCTGCACCCAGCGCGGCCGGTGCGAGGGTGACTGCTTCTCGTAGAAGAACGGTTGATCGACGCCGCCCGGATAGCGCTTGAGCGTGAGCGCGCGGTCCTTCAGATGGGGGATGGCGACGGGGGCGATGCGCGCGTAGTAGGCGACCAGATCGCCCTTCGTGAACCCGGTCTCCGGGTAGAGCACCTTGTCCCAGTTGGAGATCGTGAGCGCGCGGCCGTCGAGCGTCACCGCCAGGCCGCCGTCGGGCCGGCGCTCGACGGTGTCGAACAGGGATTGGGGGTCGGTTTCCGCCACCTCCCGCTCCTCGGCATCCGCGGGCACGTCTTCCCGGACGACCTGCGCAGCGGGCTTGTCGTCCCGCAGTCCCTTGAACGAGGGCGCGCGCATCACGCCCTCCCCCGTCCATTCGCGGAACTCGACCTCGGCGACGAGTTCGGGCCGGACGTAGACCGCGTTGCGCGGGAGCTTGGGCTTGGGATCGAACGGGGGCGTGTCGGTGACGAGCGGCTGCAGCCTGGCGGCGAGCTCGTCGAGCGTGCGCTCGGTGAAGCCCGTGCCGACGCGGCCCGCGTAGCGCAGCGGTGCCCGCGGGTCTGACTCGGGCGAGCTCGTCCCGGGCGGGCTCGTCCCGGGCGGGCTCGTCCCGGGCGCGACTGACCCGGGCGGGACTGACCCGGGCGGGACCGTTGGCGACTGTTCGTGGACGCCCATGAGGAGCGCCCCGATCCGCCGCTCGCGTCGTCCTTCGCCCGGCAGCCAGCCGCCGATCACGAGCTCCTGACGGTGCATGTTCTTGACCTTGATCCAGGCGCCGGTCCGCCGGCCCGGCTCGTAGCGGGAGTCCAGGCGCTTGGCCACCACGCCCTCCAGGCCCTGCGCAGCAGTCGCCTTGAGCAGCTCTGCGCCCGGCCGCACGCTGCCCGGGAACGCCGCGGGGACCCGCCAGGCCGAGCCGCCCAGCTCGAGCTCCTGCAACTGCGCGCGCCTTTGTTCATAGGGCAGCGCCATCAGATTGCGGCCGTCGAGGTAGAGCAGGTCGAAGATCGCAAACACGACCGGCGTCGACTTCTGCAGACGCGCGATCGCGCTCGGCGCGCTGACGTGCATCCGCCGCTGCAGTCGCTCGAAACTCGGCGCGCCGTCCTCGCCGAAGGCGACGATCTCGCCGTCGAGCACCACCTCGCGCATCCCGAGCTGCTCGATCAGGCCGCGGACCTCCGGATAGGCGTGCGTGATCTCATTGAGGTTGCGGCTCTCCAGGCGCAGCCGGCCCGGCCTCACGTAGGCGATCGCTCTGACGCCGTCCCACTTGACCTCGAAGGACCACCCGGCGTCGTCTCTCGGGAGCTGGCCCGCTCCCGCGAGCATCGGCGGCAGGTGCTCGGGCATCGGCTCCCGGTCGGGATCCTGCGGCGGATCCATGCGGTGGATCATCCAGTCGGACTCGCTGCCCGAGCCGTCGGCGCGGCGGCCGATCGGGAACAGCCCGTAGCGACCGGTGAGTCGCTCGCCGTGGAACGTGACCTCGACCTTGTCGTCAGCCCACTTGTGCGTCTCATAGGTACCCGTGTCCCAGATCGTCATCGTGCCCGCGCCGTAGTTCCCCTTCGGGATCTCCCCGTGAAAGTCCAGGTACTCCGTCGGGTGATCCTCGGTGTGCACCGCCAGCCGGTTCTCCTCGCGATCGGGCGGGATCCCGTTGGGGACCGCCCACGACGCGAGCACGCCGTCGTGCTCCAGCCGCAGATCCCAGTGCAACCGGGTGGCGTGGTGCTCCTGGATGACGAACCGGGGCTCGTCTTTGCCCCTTGCCGTGGCCCTGGTGCCCTTTGACCGTTTGGCCGCCCCGGGTGTCTGGGTCGTCGCGCCGGAGGGCTCGGGTGTGGCGGCGGGGTCCCGCTTACCGCGGTAGGCCGTGAGCTTGTCCTTCTGCGAGCTCCTGGCGGCCATCGCCAGAGCCTACGGAATCCCCGGGCCCGACCTGTCTCGCCGCGTCGATTTCGTCGGGTCCGTCACCGCGCCGGGGACGCTCCCGACGTTTCCCACGGTATCCGCGGATTTCGTCGGGTCGATCCCCGCGACGCGGATGCGCCCGACGAAATCGCAGGCACTCAGGGGGTGAAAACGGACGGCGCGAAGGCTCTACTGAACATGCGACTTTCAATCGACGACGCCGGGTGGCCGGACCGAGCGGTCGCGGAGCTCGCCGGACGCCAGCGGACTCTGGTGAGCCGCCGGCAGCTGCTCGCGCTCGGCGCCTCCACGGATGCAATCGACCGGGCGGTCCGTCGTGGACGCTTACACCGCGTCCATCACGGTGTCTACTCACTGGTGAGAGCTCAGGCCCGCCCCAGGTTCGCCGCTGAGCAGGCCGCCATCCTCGCCTGCGGCCCCACGGCCGTGCTCTCACATCATTCCGCCGCCCTCGTGCATGGCCTGCGGCTCCCAGCCCGAGTGCCCGAGGTACACGTCACGGTGACCGACTCCGATCGCGCCCGCCGCGGCATCCAGATCCACACCACCACCGTCCTCCACCCCCGGGAGCGCCACCGCGCCCAGGGGCTGCCGGTCACGTCCGTCGCGCGGACGCTCGTCGACCTCGCGCCGCTGTACGGCACGCGGCAGCTGGCGCCGCTCGTCGACCAGGCGCTGCGGCTGGCGAGCCGCGCGAGGCTGATCGAGACACTCGACCGCCACCCTCGGCGGCCCGGGACTCCGCGCCTACGGCGACTGCTCGATCCTGCCCGGCCGTCGGCGGACACCTGGTCGAAGGCGGAGGCCAAGCTCCTCGCGGCGATCCGGCGCGCTCACCTGCCGACGCCCGAGGCGAACGTGCCGATCGGCGGTTACATCGCCGACCTGCTGTGGCGCGAGCAGCGCGTGATCGTCGAGTACGACTCCGAGCACTACCACTCCGGGCCGGGTGTGTTCCACCGCGACCGCACACGTCACAACGACCTGTCGACGGGAGCGCGCCACGCGGTCCTGCATGTCACCGAGGAGCACATCGGCCACGAGCTGGAACGGGTGATCATGTGGATCACGCAGGCGCTGACGCGCGCCGGTGGCTGGTGACGGCTACGGTTTCTCTCCGTGCGCGTCGTCACCTGGAATGTCAACTCGCTGAAGATGCGCATGCCGCGGGTGCTCGAGTTCATCGAGCTGCACCGGCCCGACGTTCTCCTCCTCCAGGAGACGAAGGCGCCGCAGGACGCGTTCCCCGACCTGGAGCTCGCCGATGCCGGCTACCACGCTGTCCATCATTCCGCGGGCCAGTGGGCGGGAGTCGCGGTCCTCGCCCGGAGCGAACTGCCGCTCGAGGACCCGGCCCTGTCGCTTCCCGGGGACCCGGTTCCCGACGAGGCTCGCTGGTGCGAGGCGACGGTCGGCGGGATCCGGATGGCGTCGGTCTACGTCCCCAACGGCCGCACGCTCGACAGTCCCGAGTATCCGCGCAAACTCGCGTTCCTCGATGCGATGACAGCCCGGATCTTGGAGCTGGAGAGTCAGTCACCGCTGATCGTCGCGGGCGACATGAATATCGCCCCGGCCGACGCGGACGTCTACGACCCGCCTGCGTTTGAGGGCGGCACTCACGTCTCCACGGCCGAGCGCGACCGGCTCGGGCAGATCCTGGACGGAGGCATGGTCGACGCCTACCGCGCGGTTCATCCCGATGAAGTCCAGTACACGTGGTGGGACTACCGCGCCGGGAACTTCCACAAGGGCCTCGGCCTGCGAATCGACCTCGCCCTGGTCAGCACCGCCCTGGCGGAACGCGTGACCGCCTGCGGCATCGACCGCAACTTCCGCAAGGGCAAGAAGCCCTCCGACCACGCACCCCTCCTCGTCGACTTGGATTGAGGGAAGCGGGCTCCCGCCCGCAACGTCTCTTCAACATTTGTTACGCGTACGCGCGACAATCACGGCCATGTCCCGAGTTCTGGTCGTCGATGACGAACCCGCCGTGCGGCGCGCGCTGGAGCGTGCGCTGCGCCTGGAGAACCACGATGTGACGCTCGCCGCGGACGGCGAGGAGGCCCTGGATCAGCTCGCCTCCCACCCCACGGACGCAGTGATCCTCGACGTGATGATGCCCAAGCTCGACGGCCTCGAGGTCTGCCGCCGGCTGCGCACCGCCGGGGACCGCACCCCGGTGCTGATGCTCACCGCGCGTGACGCGATCGACGACCGCGTCGAGGGCCTCGACGTCGGCGCCGACGACTACCTGGTCAAGCCGTTCGCCCTGCGCGAGCTGCAGGCCCGCCTGCGGGCGCTGCTCCGCCGCTCGGGCGACGGGATCGGCGAGGGCGAGGTGCTGCGCTACGCGGACCTCAGCCTCGACCCGATCGCCCACGAGGTTCGCCGCGGCGACCGGGTGATCGACCTGTCGAAGACCGAGTTCCTGCTGCTCGAACTGTTCCTCCGCCATCCCCGCCAGGTGCTCACGCGGTCGACGATCTTCGAGAACGTCTGGGGCTACGACTTCGGTCCGACCTCGAACGCGCTCGGCGTGTACATGGGATACCTGCGGCGCAAGACCGAAGAGGGCGGCGAAGGCCGCCTGCTGCACACGGTGCGTGGGGTCGGCTACGTCCTCAAGGACTGAACCCCGGGGCGGCATGGCGCTCCGCCGACGTCTATCGATCATCGCCGCCGCGTCCGTCGGGGTCGCGGTTCTGTTCGCGGTTGCGGTCTGTTACGCGGTCGTGCGCGGGCAGCTGCTCGGATCCGTTGACGATTCCCTGCGGGCGCAGGCGACTCAGATTGAACAGGGACAGCTCCAGAGCTTGAGCGCAGCGTCCATCGCGTCGATCCCCGCGAGCGCAGGAGGACCCGCGCCGTATGTCCAGATCACGCTCGCCGATGGCCGGCAGGGGCGCTCTGGCAGCGTTCGACTGCCGATGACCGCGAGAGCGCGTCAGGTATTGAGCGGCACCAGCCCGTCGTACGTCTGTGACTGGAACTACGGGAACAGCCATCTGCGGGGCATCACCTTCCGTACGAACCTTCAGTACAGCGGAGTCAACGAGGTCGCGCTCGTCCAGCTCGCCCGTCCGCTCAACTCGGTGGACTCGATCCTCTCCTCCCTGCGCCTCATCCTGTTCCTCGTCCTGCTCGGCGGCGTCGTCGTCGCCGGCCTACTCGGCCGCATCGCCTCCCGACGCGTGCTGCGCCCACTCAACGAGGTCGCGGCCACCGCCGAGCACATCGGCGAGACCGACGATCTCTCGCAGCGTCTGCGGGTGCACGCCGACGACGAGGTCGGGCAGCTGGCCACCCGCTTCAACACCATGCTCGACCGCCTGCAGCGCTCGCGTGACGCGCTCGACGAGTCGGTTCGTGCTCAGCGCCAGTTGGTCGCGGACGCGTCGCATGAGCTGCGCACCCCGGTGACGAGTCTGCGCACGAACATCGAGATTCTGCTCGAGACCCCGGACCTCGAGCCCTTGGAGCGGCGCGAGATGCTCCGCGACGTGGTCGAGCAGTCCGAGGAGCTCTCAACGCTCGTCAATGACCTGATCGAGCTGGCTCGCGGTGATGAGCCCGGCGCGGACGCCGAGGACGTGCGCCTCGACCGCATCGTCGCCCAGTGTCTGGAGCGCGCGCGGCGCAACGCGCCGACGCTGCACTTCACCGCCGACCTCGTCCCGGCCCGGCTGGACGGCGTCGCCGAGCGGCTTGAGCGCGCGGTGAACAACCTGCTCGACAACGCGAGCCGGCATTCGCCGCCGCGCGGGACGATTGAGGTCCGCGCCGGTCCGGACGGCGTCACCGTCCGGGACCACGGCGCGGGCGTCGCCGAGGAGGATCTCCCCTACCTGTTCGACCGCTTCTACCGGGGCACGAACTCGCGCGGCCGGCAGGGGTCGGGCCTGGGCCTGGCGATCGTGCGCCAGGTGGCCGAGCAGCACGGCGGCCACGCATCGGTGGCCAACGCGCCGGACGGCGGTGCCGTGTTCACGCTCGAGCTCCCCGCGTCCCCGCCCGACGACACCGGCGAGCACGCCACGGCGCCCGACGGCACTGCCGCGGTCGACTCACTGAACGTCTGAGCCAGCCAGCCGGGCGTCGGTCAGCCCGCGCGAGGCGCGGACCCGCGCGCGGCCTGCGCCGCCCGCGCCTGCCGGGCGACGCGGAAGCGATGGCGCAACGGGAAGAACAGCAGCGCGTAGACGGGGATCACCAGCAGCAGCAGCCAGCCGCGATCGCTGGGGTCGCCGAATACGCCGACGACGATCGCCTCCAGCACCACAGTCGGCACCGCGGCGAGCAGCGCCGTGTGAGAGCGGTAGCCGGCGAAGTGCTCGCGGCCGGTCACCTCGGTGACGCCGAGCGCGCAGATGACGAGGCCGATGACGATCGTCACGCGGCCGTGGGTGACGAGGCCGACTCCTCCGACCACCCCCCCGGCGAGGATCGCGAACTCCGAGACCGGCACCCCGCCGAACAGCCCCGGTGGCCGCTGGCCCACCCGTCCGAGATCACGACTGGCCCGCCGCCGCTCGCGCGCCGCCGCCTCCCGCGTCGCGCGTTCGTCACGCCGCGTTGAGGCGACGGCCCGCGGCCCCGCCCGGGGATTCCTCCGCTTGCGCTTGGATCGTGCTTGCGCCATAGCCGGAGGAGGATAAAGCGCGCGACGCTGTCGACCGCATGCCGGTCGCCAACTGACCACGTATGTGGTTTCTCGCTGATCGCGGAACACACGCACGACCGCGCGGCGACGGGCGACGGAGCTGCGTTGTCAGGGAGAAATCACATACCCCGTGTCAGTCCCAACGGTGCCGCCCTCCGCGCAGGGCCCGCATCTCCGACACCCCATACGGCTCCGGACGCAGCGCCGATCCACCCTCGGCTCCCTCGAGCAACTCCACCGCGATCCGTCGCTCGCCCGCTCGACCCGCGCCGTCGGGCGACACGAACACCACCCGCGCCCCGGGCCGGCTCGCGACGCACCGCTCGAGCACCGTTCCCCGGAACACCAGCGCCGCGCAGTCGTCGGCCGCCCATCCGGCGGCAAGACGGCCGGAGCCGACCGCCGACAGGTAGGCCGGGCGCCGCTCGGGCTCGCCATCGAGATGAACCGACAGCGAGCCCGGCAGCAACCCGAGACCGGCGACCGGCGCGGCCGCGCCGCCGCTCATCGTGATCCCTCCCTCGAACCAGCACATCGCCCCCGCGCTCAGCCCCGCGAGCACGATCCCGCGCTCCCAGGCCGCCCGCATCACCTCGTCAACGCCATGCTCGCGCCAGACCGCGAGCATGTTGCGCATCGAGCCGCCGCCGACGTAGATCGCGTCTTGGGCGAGCAGGTGCCGGCGAGGGTCGAGGCGGTCGCGCCCCAGGTGAAATAGCGAGAGCACGGAGGGCTCGCACGGCCAGGCCGAGTAGCGCTCGTGGAAGCGTGTCGTCTGCTCGCGCGGGTCGCCAGACGCCGTCGGCAGGAAGCAAATCCGCGGGACCGCCGCGCCGGTGAGGTCGAGCACGAGACGGTCGAGCGCCTCACTGCGCTCCCGCATGGTGAACCCGCCCCCGCCCATCGCCACGATGCGGCGCGCGTCGGGCAGCCCTTCAGGCGGCAAGCGGCTCTCGCTCGACCAGCGTCGGAGCTCCCAGATACCGCACCGGGAGCGGTTCCTCACGCACCCCGGCGCGGCCGCGGCGGCGCACGAACCACGCCTGCGCGCCTGGGCGCGATGAGACGACCTCGTGCAGCTTGGTCCCATGGAAGTGCAGCGCCACGCCGTCGCCGGCTCCGTAACCCGGCGCCATTCCCCCTCTGACCGCCTGCACGAAGGCGCTCTGGCGGCCTGGCTCCTCGCAGTAGTGGACCGCGTTGGACCAAGGCAGCAACCCGAGCCCGGTCAGCCGCCGCGGCGGCCCCTCGTGGAATCCGGACAGCGCATCGGCAAACCAGCACAGGGATCCCGCCGACCCGCCGCAGAGCACTATCCCGGCGCGCCAGGCCTCGGTGAGCACATCATCGAGGCCGTGCGCACGCCAGGTGCCGATCAGCGAGACGAGTGAGCCGCCACCGACATAGATGAGGTCCTGCTCGAGCAGGTGCGCGCGCGGGTCACCGACTCCGGTCTCCCGGCGAAACAGCGAGATATGTGAGGGCTCGCAGCGGGTGGCCGGAAACGCGCGATAGAAGCGCACGACGTAATGGTCCGCGTCGCCTGATGCGGTCGGCAGAAAGCACACGCGTGGCCGCTCGACGCCCGTCAGCGACAGCACGTGATCGTCGAGCAACGTGTTGCCCCATTCCATCGAGAAACCACCGCCGCCGAAGGCGACGATCTGAGGTGGTCGAGCGGGCATGCGCCGACGGTAGATCGCCCGCACCAGCGCGCCATTGGCCCCGTGGACAGATTCCGGCCGCGGGGACCGGCCCCGCAGGCAGGCTCAGTCGCCGCCCGACCGCCAGCGGCGGACGGCCCGACCGTCAGCAGCCCGAACGGCGCCGCGAGCCCGTCACGCGGGCAGCCCGCCGCCGCCGATCAGCTCGGCGCTGTCCATCTCCCGGAACCGCCCGGTGACGACGAACACGACCTGCTCCCCGATGTCGACGGTGTTGTCGCCGATCCGCTCCAGACAGCGGGCGACGAGGATCATGAACATCGCCCACTCGCGCACGTCGAAGTCCTCGCCGATCTCGACCGCCCGCTGGAAGATCGCGCGGTTGAGGCGGTTGATCTCCTCGTCCTGGCCGGCGAGGCAGCCGGCGACCTGGACGTCGCGCAGGCGCAGCACGTCGCGCGCCTGGACGACCTGGGAGCGGGCGAGCAGCCCCATCTTCTCGACTGCGTCGAGGATCTCCTTGTCCTTCGGCGCCTCGTGGCCGGAGAGCGGCACGAGGGTGGCGATATTCACGCACTGGTCGCCCATCCGCTCCATGCAGCGGACGATGTGCAGCAGCGCCGTGATCAGCCGCAGCTCCTCGGGTCCAGGCGCGGGACGCGCGAGCAGCTCCAGCGCACCCTGATAGACCTCGCCGTAGCGGCGGTCGAGCCGGCGATCGTCGGCGACGACGATCTGCGCGAGCTCGACGTCCTGGTAGTTGAGCGACTCCTGGGCCCGATCGAGCTGCGAGATAACGAGGTCCAGGCCCCCGAGGACCTGGGCCTCGAGGCCCTTCAGATCCTCGCGGAAGCGGTGCAGCGACTCCGGCATCTGCCAGACACTACGCGGTGCTGTTATCGAGCTGTGCATCCGGCGGGGCGACCCGTTCGGCCGTCAGCCGGTATCCGAACCCGAAATGCGTGTGGATGAAGCGCCACTCGGGCAACGCCGCCTCGAGCTTGACGCGGAGCTTGCGCACGTAGACGTCGACAGAGCGATCGCGCGAGCGCATCGGACGCTCCCAGACGAGCGTGAACAGATCCTCGCGGGAGACGATGTGGTCCTCCTGCCGGGCAAGCTCGGTGAGTAGCCGCAGCTCGCGCGTGGAGAGCATCAGAACGCGCCCGCGCGCGCGTACCAGGTGTTCGTCCGGCAGGATCTGGAGCGGCCCGACGACGAATCCCTGCTCACCGGCTTGCAGCGCGTTCTGCATGACACGATGCTGACCCTCCCCTGCTGTCTGCGCGTGAACGGCTCGTAACCGATGTGTGACCCGGATGTGAAGTCGAACCTTTTGCGCGGTGAAAGCGCACAGAACCGCACGAAGACGAACGCCGGCGGGCCTCGCCGCAGCCGCGGCGGGTCACCACCTCGCCGACAGGTGGCCGTCCGTCAGCCTGCGAGGAGCGGGTCGACCAGGCCCAGCTCCGACACCGCAGCGACCGTCTCGACCGGCTGCACCGCGTCGGCGTCGGGCTCCGGTGCGAAGCGGTAGCCGACGCCGAAGTGCGTGTGGATGTAGCTCCACGCCGGTGAGCCGACGCGGAGCTTCTGGCGCAGCTTGCGCACGAAGACGTCGACCGAGCGGTCGCCGTGGGCCATCGCGTAGCCCCACACCCGCTCGTAGATCTCCTCACGGCGGAGCACGCGGTCCGAGCCGGAGAGCAGCTGAAGGATCTCGAATTCACGCGCGGTGAGCTCGAGGCTCGTGTCGCCGACGTACGCCTGATAGAGGTCGGGTCGCACGATGATCTCGCCGAACGCCTGCGAGGACTCGATCGCGGGCATCTCCACGCGCCGGTGGCGACGGACGGCCGCCTCGATCACGCAGATGAGCTCCTCGGGATGACAGGGCTTGGTGATCCATGCGTCGGCGCCGAGCCGCAGCCCGCGCACCCGCTGGGCGACCGACGAGGGGCCGGTGCAGACGATCACCGCGAGGCCCGGCATGCGCGCGCATACCTGCTCCAGGTAGCCCCAGCCGCCGGGGCCGAGAATCGCGAGGTCGACGACCAGCGCGTTGAGGCGCATCTGCACGAGGCCATCGGCGCCGAGTGGCGAGGCGAGAGGCCGGTATTCGCAGCCGAGCGCGTCCAGTCGCTTCGACAGCACCTGCATGAATCCGGGGTCCCGATCGAGAACCGCAAGGCGAAGCCGGTTCTGACCGCGCTGGGCGCTTCCTGCCCCAGCGGTCAGCGCGTCACTGCGCTCAGTGCTCATGGTCGGCACTTTAGTTCACGCCGCCGACACATGACCGCCGGAAACGCCTCGGTCACAACTCTTTTACATGCATACAGCGCAGGTTTGGGGGGGCTTCAGATGGCGGACGCGCTGAGCGAAGCCATCGGCTCCCTTAAAGCTCGCCTAAGGAACGGATCGATATCCTCCTGGTGGCGACGCCCGGGGACGACTCCCCTGGGCTCTGATCTCTCATGGCCTCTCGACAAGCACAGAAGGAAGCGGCCCGCCAGCGGCGGCTCGCAGAGGAGCAGGCTGCTCAAGCCAAGACGCAGCGCACGCGGCGCATGCAGATGCTCGGCGGCGTCCTCGTCGCCGTCATCGCGGCGATCGTCGTCGTCGTGATCGTGTCCACGACCGGCGGCAACAAGGACAAGACGGTGAAGATCGGCTCCGCCGCGGCGACCAGCACGGCAAAGACGATCAACGGGGAACTGAGCGGCATCCCGCAGCACGGCAACACCCTCGGCAACCCGAGCGCGAAGATCACGATGACCGAGTACGGCGACCTGCAGTGCCCCGTGTGCAAGGACTTCGCGACGGGCCCCGAGACGCAGTTGATCAACAACGAGGTCAAGAGCGGCAAGGTCAAGCTCGTCTACAAGTCGTTCCCGACCGCCAGCCGCGACCTCAGCAACTGGCAGCAGATCTTCCCGCTGCAGCAGGACGCAGCCTACGCCGCGGGCGCCCAGAACAAGGCCTGGAACTACATCCTGCTCTTCTACCACGAGCAGGGTAAGGAGGCCACGAGCTACGTGAACACCGCGTACCTCACCGGGCTGGCCAAGCAGGTGCAGGGGCTGAACATGAATAAGTGGGGCACCGATCGCTTCAACCCGAAGTACTCGGGCCAGGTCGACTCCGAGATCAAGGCGGCCACCGCGCTGAACATTGCCGGCACGCCCGGGATCCAGTTCAGCGGCCCCAAGAGCCAGACCAAGCTCTACAGCGGCTTCCTGCCGTACTCGAGTCTGCAGCAGCTCATCAAGCAGGTCTCGTGAGCAGCAGGACCCTGCGCCGCGTCATGCTTGTGATCGCGGGGCTGGCGATCCTGCTCACGATTTATCTCGTCTACGTCCACTACTCCGGCGCCCGGCCGATCTGCTCGAGCAAGGGCGGTGACACCTGCCTGAAGGTGCAGACGTCGGTCTGGTCGAAGGTCGGGCCGGTGCCGGTCTCGCTGATCGGCTTGATCGGCTACATCGCGATCTTCTTCGCGCTGCTCGCCCCCGACCGCGACGAGACCCGCATCCTGACGGTCGGGATGACGCTGTTCGGGGTGTGCTTCAGCGGCTACCTCACCTACCGCGAGCTGTTCACGCTGCATGAGATCTGCGAGGAGTGCGTGACCTCGGCTGTACTGGTCACGCTGCTGTTCATCGGGGCCGTGTGGCGGTTCATCACCACCGACGAGTTCGCCACCGCCGCATCCTGAGCGACGGCGTGCCGTCCGGCGCGCCTCGCACACTCTGAGGCCTGATGAGCTGGCGGTCGACGCGCGCGTCCGGACAGGGAGAAACCGGCCCCACCCAACCTCAGCGGGTCGCCATCGCCGACCTCGGCTCCAACTCGTGGCGGCTGGTCGTCTTCAGCTATGGCGCCGGCCCGTGGTGGAAGCGCACCGACGAGCTGTACGAGACCGTCCGGATCGGCGCGGGAATGGCAGCCACAGGGTCGCTCTCGGAGGCGGCGATGGAGCGCGGGCTGGAGACACTCGACGTCTTCAGCAGGTTCTGCCGCGCCGGCCGGATCGCCGAGGAGGATGTCCACGTCGTCGCGACCAGCGCGATCCGCGACGCCGACAACGGCGCGGCGTTCCTCACGCGGGTCCGTGAGCAGACCGGGCTGGAGGTCGAGATCCTCGACGCCCACGACGAGGCGTACTACGGGTACATCGCGGCGGTCAACTCGACGACGCTCCGGGACGGCTCGGTGCTCGAGATCGGCGGCGGCTCGATGCAGCTGATCCGCGTCGAGGATCGGGCCGCGCGGGAGATGGCGTCCTTCCCGCTCGGCGCGGTGCGGGTGACCGAGTCGCTGCTCGGCCAGGAGGACCCGACGAGACCGGCCAAGCGCAAGCAGCTGATGCGCGTTCGGCAGTACGCGCAGGAGATGATCGCCGAGGACGCGACCTGGATCGCCGGTTTGGGAGAGAGCGGTGGTCGTCTGGTCGGCCTCGGCGGAGCGGTGCGCAACCTGGCGGCCGCGGCCGCGATCGCCGACGGCGTCGTCGACCTCGGCGTCCAGGGTTACGTGCTGAGCGCCGAGCGCCTGTCCGAGCTCGTCACGATGCTCGCCGCGCTGCCGGCCACCGAGCGCGGGACCGTGCCCGGGATCAAGCCCGGCCGCGGCGACATCATCCTCGCCGCCGCGCTCGTGATCGAGACCGTCGTGCAGGAGGGCGGCTTCGGCGGGATCGAGGTGACGGAGGCGGGCCTGCGCGAGGGCGTGTTCCTCGCCCGCACGCTGCTCGATCCGGCCGAGCCGCTGATCGACGACGTCCGCGAGGCCGCGGTCAACAACCTCGCCGTCCAGTACGAGTCCGACCTCCCCCACGTCCGCCACGTCGCCCTGCTCGCGTTGCAGATGTTCGATTCGCTCGTCGCCGGCGGGCTGTTCGAACCCCGGCCCGACGAGCGCGAGCTGCTGTGGGCGGCCGCGATGCTGCATGACGTCGGCATGACGATCTCCTACGACGACCACCACAAGCACTCGCGCTACCTGATCGAGTCCGCCGAACTGCCCGGGTTCGACCCGCGCGAGCGCGCCCTGATCGCGCAGATGACCCGGTACCACCGCAAGGGCGTGCCCAAGCTCGGCGCGATCGCATCGCTCACCTACCCGGAGGACGAGGCGCTGCTCGACCGCTGCGCAACCGTGCTGCGGCTCGCCGAGCACCTTGAGCGCGGCCGTGATCGCTCAGTCTCCGAGGTCGCGCTGCGGGTGGGCGGGGACGAGTCCGACGGTGTCGAGGTTCATCTCGAGGCCGCAGGCGACCTCACGTTGCCCCGCTGGTCGGTCGAGCGCTACGGCGACGACGAGGCGTTCGAGCGGGTGTTCGGTCGGCGTTTGCTGATCGGCTGAGGCGCCGGGGACCGTTTTCACACGACGGTTACCGGCCTGATCGGCCGGAGCCCTAGGGTGGCCGGGCGTGAACCTGGAATCCCCCCTCACACCGAGCTCCGCCCGACACCCGCGGGGTAAGGTTCGACGCGATGCTCTGGCTCCTGCGCCACGCCGAGGCGGTCGACGGCATCCCCGATGAGGACCGCGAGCTCACCGAGCGCGGCATCCGCCAGGCGGGCGATGCGGGCCGCGCGCTGCAGGCGATCGGAGCCGCGATTGATGTCTGCCTGACGAGCCCGAAGGTCCGGGCCCGGCAGACCGCGGAACTCGCCTGTGAGGTGCTCGGGGTCGAGGTCGAGACCGAGCCCCGCCTGTCGGGTCAGCCAGTCGATATCGAGGATCTGGTCACCGGGCGCGGCAACGTGCTGCTCGTCGGACACGACCCCTCGTTCACGTTGCTCGTGCACGACCTGACAGGCGCTCAGGCGAGGATGAAGAAGGGCGGCGTGGCCGCGATCGCCAAGGGCGAGCTGATCACACTGCTTCGACCGACCGACCTATCCGCGATCGCCTCGGGGGTGACGCCGCAATGACCGAGACCTATGAAGAGCAGACACACGAGGGCGGCGAGGAGCCGCGCTCGCTGCGTGACCCGTCGCTGTTCGTCAACCGCGAGCTCTCGTGGCTGCAATTCAACGACCGCGTGCTGCAGCTCGCTGAGGACGACACGCTGCCGTTGCTCGAGCGGCTGAAATTCCTGGCGATCTTCGTCTCCAACCTCGACGAGTTCTTCATGATCCGCGTGGCCGGCGTCAACGAGCAGGTCGACGCGCGGATCGACGCCCGCGGCCCGGACGGCCTCTCCCCCTCCGAGGTCCTGCGGGAGATCCACGACACCGTGCGAGACCAGGACCGCCGCCACGCCCGCCAGTTCTCCCAGGTGATCCGCCCGGCGCTCGCTGAGCAGGGGATCCGGATCACCACCTGCCGAGAGTCCGGGGCCTCACCGGAGGCGATCGAAAGCCACTTCCGCGAGCAGATCTTTCCGGTGCTCACCCCCCTGGCGGTCGGGGCCGGGCGCCCGTTCCCCTACATCTCCAATCTGTCGCTCTCGCTGATCGTGCGCCTGCACGACCCGGCCAACGACCACGAGGCCTACGCCCGCGTGAAGGTCCCCAAGGAGGTGCTGCCCCGCTTCGTCGAGATCGAGAAGGACACCTTCATCCCGCTCGAGGACATCATCGCCGAACACCTCGACGCGCTGTTCCCCGGCATGGAGATCATCAGCCACGACCTGTTCCGGGTGACCCGCGATGCGGACTTCGAGATCTCCGACGAGGCCGATGACCTGCTGCGCGCGGTCGAGAACGAGCTGCGCCGGCGGCGCTTCGGCGAGGTGATCCGGCTCGAGGCCGGCTCGACGATGGACCCGGCGCTGCGCACGTCGCTGATCGACTGGCTGGCAGTCGACGAAGTCCAGGTCTACGACGTCGAGGGGTTGCTCGACCTCGGCGACCTGTTCCAGATCGCGGGCACCAAGGAGCGCCCCGACCTGAGCTGGCCGAGCTGGAATCCGGTGGCCCAGATCGGCCCGGCGACGGCGCCGGCGCAGACCGAGGACGGCGGGGTCGACCTGTTCAAGATGATGCGCGCGGGCGACGTCCTCGCGCACTACCCCTACCAGTCGTTCACGGCCTCGGTCGAGCGGTTCGTCAGCCAGGCGGTCGACGACCCCAACGTGCTCGCGATCAAGATGACGGTGTACCGCACCTCCGACGACTCCTCGCTCGTCCCATCGCTGATCGCGGCCGCCGAGAAGGGCAAGCAGGCGGTCTGCATGGTCGAGCTGAAGGCTCGCTTCGACGAGCGGCGCAACATCCACTGGTCACGCGCACTCGAGGAGGCCGGCGCCCACGTCGTGCATGGCATCCCGGGACTGAAGACCCATGCCAAGGCAATCCTCATCGTGCGCCGCGAGCGGAACGGTGTGCGCAACTACGTGATGATCGGCACCGGCAACTTCCATGCCAAGAACGCCCGGCTGTACGAGGACTGGGGCTTCTTCACCGCCAACCACGAGCTCGGCGAGGAGGTCGCCAACCTCTTCAACACGCTCACCGGCTACGGCCATCCCGCCCCGCCGGAGGAGACGCTCGTCGCCCCGACGTGGATGCGCAAGCCGTTGCTCGAGCAGATCGACGCGACTGCGCGCGCGTTCGCCGAGGGCGATCACGAGGCTCGGATCACGCTCAAGATGAACTCGCTGGTGGATCCCAAGACGATCGAGGGGCTCTACCGCGCCGCGCAGACCGGCGTGCCGATCGCGCTCAACGTGCGCGGCATCTGCTGTCTGGTGCCGGGAGTCCCCGGGGTCTCGGAGTCGATCAGCGTCGTCTCCGTCGTCGGCCGCTTCCTGGAGCACAGCCGGATCTACTCCTTCCACCGGCACGGCGAGTCGCGCTACTACATCGGCTCGGCCGACCTGATGCCTCGCAACCTCGACACGCGCGTCGAGCTGCTCACGCCGATCAAGGCGCCGGAGCTGCAGTCCGAGCTGGCCGACACGCTCGAGCGCTGCCTGGACGACGACACCTACGCGTGGACGATGGACGCCGAGCGGCGCTGGACGCGGCGGACGGGCCGCACGCGCAGCGTCCACACCGAGCTGATGGAGCGCACGCTCCAGCTCGACCAGGGGTCGAGCTGACCCCACACAAACGGAGGGCGAGACGCGGTCGGCCGACCACGCCCCGCCCTCAGCCGGTCAGTGCCGGATCAGCCGGACCCGTTCCGGACCGTCGGCCGGTTGCCGAGCGTCACCTTGACGTCCTTGGTCTGGCCGTCGCGGACGATCGTGAGCGTGATCGTCTGGCCGGGCTTGTCCTCCGCGAGGATGGAGACGAGCTGGTTGAACGAGGTGATCGACGCCGAATCGATCTTCTCGATCACGTCGTTGGTTTCAAGGCCCGCCTTTGCGGCGGGACCGCCTGGCGTGACCGTACTGATCGGGACGCCCTGTGAGTGAGTGGAGAGGCTCTCCGAGTTGTCCGCGGAGCCCTTCGCCGCGATGCCCAGGTAGGCGTGTTGCACCGACTTGCCGGCGATCAGCGACTGGGCGACGGTGACATCCTCGGTGGCGGGCGTCGCGAATCCGATTCCGGCGTTCTGGCCCTGTCCGGTCGCCGAGCTCGTGTTGGTGTCGATCTGGTCGTTGAGGCCGATCACCTGACCGTCGGCGTTGAGGAGCGGGCCGCCCGAGTTGCCGGGGTTGATCGCGGCGTCGGTCTGGATCGCGTCCGGAATGGTGTAGGGCCTGGGGTTGGTCGGGGCCTCGATCTGCCGCTGGGTCTGGCTGACGATCCCCGAGGTCACCGTCTCAGGCAAGCTGAACGGACTGCCGATGGCGACGACGGGGTCCCCCACCTCGACGTCGCTGGAATTGGCGAACTTGATCGGGTGCAGCTCCGAGCTCGGCACGTTGACCTTGATCACGCCGACGTCGCTCGTGGCGTCTGAGCCGATCACCTTGGCGTCAACCTTGGTGCCGTTCTCGAAGGTGACGACCACCTGGACCGCGTTGGCGATCACGTGCTCGTCGGTGAGGATGTACCCCTGGTCGTTGTAGACAACGCCGGCCCCCTCACCCTCCTCATAGGGGCTGCCGCCGCCGAACAGGCTGTTCGACGAGGCGCCTGAGGACTTGGACTTCACGAGGATGTCGACAACACCAGGGCCGTCCTGCTGGTAGATCTGGTTGATCGACATGCCGGACGAGCCCGAGCGAGCAAACGACGTAGGCTCGCTCGTCGCGCTGCCCGACTGCACGACGGTTGTAGTCACCGATTTCGTCGAAGAATGATTGCCGCTCGAGGCGATGACCAGCGCGATGATTCCCCCCGCGATGGCACCACCGATGACGGGCAGCCACCGGCTCAATTTGCGCATTGTGTGTTCTGACTCTCCTGGATGCTTGGCGTGGGGTCGGATGTGCGACTTCCATGCCACCACGGCGCGGTGAGGAACCCGTCAGAGTTCATCAAGAAGTCCATAAGAGGAGGGTAGGACGGCCAGGGCCTGCCGCAGCAGGTGGGCGGTCCTTTCTCCCCGCTTGCCCTTCAGGTCCACCGCGAGCAGGCGGATCGTGCGGATGTGGAGCGCCGCGTGGACGGCGTCGCGCTCTCGGTCGCTGGCAAAGGTGACCGGATCGCCATGCGTGGCTTCGTCGTCCAGTTCCACGATCAGCCGCCGATCGGGCCAGTAGGCGTCGACCTCGAAGCCCGCGACGGTCACGTTGGTGGACGGCTGCGGGAGGCCGTGGCGCTCGACGAACCGCTGGAAGTCGTCCTCCAGCGCGCTGCGGGTGGCGTTTCGGCGGTGGCCGAGCAGCGCGGCGGCCTCGTCGGCCGAGATCACACCCTCCAGGCGGCCGTGGTTGGTGAGCCTGGTGCGCTGCCTGGGCGTGAGCCGGCTTCGCATGTCGGTGATCGCGCGGGCGGCGCGGGTGGTCGGCACGCCCAGCCACAAGGTGGTCTGGGCGCGGCTGAGAGTGGTCGAGCGATGAGCGGTGATTCCATTGCGGCGCACCCGGCCGGGGGCGATCACCTCGTGCGTGGCGGGCCAGCGCCGCAGGCCCCAGAGCGCCAGCGCCGAGTCGTGGCTGAGAACGGCGTGCGGGCCGGCGGCGAGGACGGCCGCCATCGCCCGTGCGGCCGGGTCCGGGCGGCGATAGCCGAAGGCGTAGACGCCCGCGTAGATGGGGACCAGCCACCCATCTCGGATCCACGCGTCGATCGTCGTCGCGGGGACGCCCGCGTCGAGCAACTGGCGGCGTGTGACGTGGCCCGATTGCCGCGCGACAACCTGGGCGATCTTCCGACGGGTGGTCTGAGAAACGCCCACACCCGGTAGAGCTTCCGAGCGGCCGGGTTTCACCCCCTTCGACTCCCCGGGACCGGGTGGATGGTCGCTTTTCAGACCACCCGTCTGGAAAACGACCACCCGACCCGGGACCCCGATCCCGTACGATCCCCGGCCGTGAGCAACTCGACCGCCCCGACGTCTGCCAAGGTCCGTGACAGCGCCGCCGAGGCGACCGCGGACATCGAGAACGGCGCGGCGCTCGCCGTCGGCGGGTTCGGTCTGTCCGGCATCCCCGAGCAGCTGATCACCGCCGTGCGCGACCACGGAGCCACCGGCCTCACGGTGATCTCCAACAACTGCGGCGTCGATGACTACGGGCTCGGGATCCTGCTCCAGACCCGGCAGATCGCCAAGATGATCAGCTCCTACGTCGGAGAGAACAAGGTGTTCGAGCGCCAGTACCTCGACGGGGAGCTCGACGTCGAGCTCGTCCCGCAGGGCACGCTCGCCGAGCGGCTGCGCGCGGGTGGCGCCGGGATTCCGGCGTTCTACACCCCGGCCGGAGTCGGCACGCCGATCGCCGAGGGTAAGGAGACACGCGAGTTCGACGGTAAGGACTACCTGCTCGAGCACGCGCTCACCGCCGACTTCGCGCTGGTCAAGGCCTGGAAGGCCGATCCGTTCGGCAACCTCGTCTACCGGCACACCGCGCGCAACTTCAATCCGCTGGCGGCGACCGCGGGGCGGATCACGATCGTCGAGGTCGAGGAGCTCGTCGGGATCGGGGAGCTCGCGCCCGACGAGGTGCACACCTCGGGCCTGTACGTCCAGCGGATCGTCGTCACCGGCCCCTACGAGAAGCGCATCGAGCGCCTGATCGAGCGGGAGGACTGATGGCGGCCGAGCCCCAAGCCGATCCCAAGGCCGCGGCGCGCGCCGCTCGTCAGCGGATCATCGCTCGCGCCGCCAAGGAGATCCGCGACGGGATGAACGTCAACCTCGGCATCGGGTTGCCGACGCTGCTCGCCGACACCGCGATGGACCAGCGCGACGTCATGCTTCAGTCCGAGAACGGGCTGCTCGGCATCGGGCCCTATCCCGCCAAGGGCCAGGCCGATCCCGACCTGATCAACGCCGGGAAGGAGACCGTGACCGCCGTGCCCGGCGCCTCCTACTTCGACAGCGCTGAATCGTTCGGGATGATCCGCGGCGGCCACATCGACCTCGCGATCCTCGGCGGGATGGAGGTCTCGCAGACCGGCGACCTCGCCAACTGGATGGTCCCGGGCAAGATGGTGAAGGGAATGGGCGGCGCGATGGATCTCGTCCAGGGGGCCAAGCGCGTCATCGTCATCATGGAGCACCTCACGCGCGACGCGACCTCCAAGGTCAAGACCGAGTGCACGCTCCCGCTCACCGGCCGGGGCGTCGTCGACCGGCTGATCACCGACCTCGCCGTGTTCGAGATCGCCGGCGGCGCAATGTCCCTGATCGAATTGCAGGACGGCGTCAGCGCCGAGCAGGTGGCCGACGCGACCGAGGCAAGCTACTCGGTCGCACTCTCCGGCTGACCGGTCAGCTCCGGACCCGTCAGCTCCGGACAGGTCAGCTCCGGACAGGTCAGCTCCGGACCCGTCAGGTCCGGATCCGGATGACCGGGTCAGGCTCGGGGGGCCGCAGCCAGGCCGCGCCGCCCGCGCGCACCGGCAGCGCGACGGTCACCTCGAGCCCGCCTTCGGACCGGGGATCGAGGACCGCGTCACCGCGGTGGGCGGCCGCGATCGCCTGCACGATCGAGAGCCCCAGGCCGAAGCCCTGCACCGAGCGCGACAGCCGCCGGAACGGCTCGGCGAGCTCCGCCGCGGCGTCCGGCGAGATCCGCTCGCCGCCGTTTGAGACCCGCAGCAGCACACGGCGATCGCGCGTCTCGGTGGTCACCGACAGCCAGCCGCCGTGCTCGTTGTGGCGGATGCCGTTGTCGATCAGGTTGGCGACCATCCGTTCGATCAGACTCGGATCCCCGTCGATCCAGGCCTCCTGCAGATCGGTCCGGATCTCGACCGCGGCGTCCTGGGCGCGGGCCGAGAGGTCGGTGACGCAGTCGCCGGTGAGCTCGGCGAGATCGAGTGGCTCCTCGTGCCCGGTGGTCGCCTCGCTGCGGGCGAGCACCAGCAGGCTGGCGATCAGGCTCTCGCAGCGATCGACCGTATCCCGGACCGCCTCGCCCATCGTGCGCAGCTCCTCGACGCTCGCGTCGGGATCGGCGAGCGCCACGTCGATCTCGGTACGCATGATCGCCAGCGGGGTCCGCAACTCGTGGGAGGAGTTGGCGACGAAGTGGCGCTGGCTCTCAAACGCGCCGTCCAGCCGCTCGAGCATCCGATCGAACGTGTTGGCGAGCTCCTTGAGCTCGTCGGAGGGACCCTGGAGCGCGATCCGCTCGCCCAGGTTCTCGCCTGAGACCCGCCGCGCGGTGGCGGTGATCTTGCGCAGCGGAGCGAGTGCGCGGCCGGCGAGCAGCCAGCCGGTGACGACCGCGATTCCGGTGGCGACCAGCAGCGCGATCACGTACTCGATGAGCAGCCGGTGCAGCGTGCCGTTGATGAGGTTGTACTCGACGGCGTGCACGAGCTTCGCATTGTGCGTGCCCGGGCGGAAGCCGAGGTCGTATTCGGAATGCGGGTGGAAGCCGAGCCGCCGCAACGCGTCGTTGAGCGGGTGGTGGGTGCGTAGCGTCGAGCGCACCACGAGGTAGCCGACCGTCAGGAGCGCCGCACTCGTGAACAGGAAGACCGAGCCGTACAGCGCGGTGAGCCGCAGACGGATCGTCCGGCGGGCGCTGTGGCGCAGGCTCGCCGGGTCGCGGAGCACCTTCCGCAGCCGGCCCATCACGCCATCCTGTAGCCGACGCCGATCACGGTCTGCACGACCGGAGGATCGCCGAGCTTGCGCCGCAGCGTCATGATCGTCATCCGCACGACGTTCGTGAATGGGTCGGCGTGCTCGTCCCACACGCGCTCAAGCAGCTGCTCGGCCGAGACGGTCGCGCCCTCGGCGCTCATCAGCGTCTCCAGCACCGCGAACTCCTTGCGGGCGAGCGTGACCTCGTCGCCGGCGCGGGTGATCCGGCGCCGCGCCGGATCGAGCTCGATGTCGGCGTGGGTGAGCACGGGCGGCCGGCTCGGGGCCGCGCGCCGGGCGAGGGCGTGGATACGGGCGACGAGCTCGGCGAAGCGGAACGGCTTGGACAGGTAGTCGTCGGCACCGAGCGACAGCCCGTCGACCATGTCCTCGAGTGTCCCGGCGGCGGTGAGCATCAGGATTCCCGCCTCCGGCCGCTCGTCGCGGACGGCGCGGCAGACCTCGTCGCCATGCAGGCGCGGCAGGTCGCGGTCGAGCACCAACACGTCATAGCGCACGATGCGCGCCTTGGCGAGCGCTGACTCGCCATCGGTCGCCAGATCGACCGCGATCCCCTGCCGGCGCAGACCCCGAGCGATCGCGTCGGCGAGCCTCACTTCGTCCTCCGCGATCAAAACGCGCACCAGTCGAGGATGGCGAACCGGGCGTCAGGTCGCAATAAGGACCTCGTCTGACGATGACATCACCCGATGTCACAACGTCTCGTGCTACCGTACCGGCGCGATGGCCCAGACCCTCGTGGAACGGACGATGGCTGTCAGCCTGCGGGCGCTCAACCGCGTCGCCTCCTCCGATGCGCTCGACCGTCTCGGCTGGCGCTCCTCCGCCGAACGGCTGCTGCGCGACGTGAGCCGGGGCGGGGCACGGACCGCCACCACCGCCGGCCGCACGTTCGTGGCCGCGCAGCGACTGGCGACGCCCGCCCGGCAGCCGAGCGCCAGCGGATCCCGGCGGCCGAAGCTGTTCGACATCACCCCCGACGACGAGCAGCGGATGCTGCGCGATTCGGTCGGAGAGTTCGCTCTCGACCGGCTGCGCCCGGCCGCCTCCGACGCCGACGCCGTCTGTGCCACGCCCGGCGCGCTGCTCACCCAGGCCAACGAGCTCGGGCTGACGATGATCGGCGTCCCTGAGGAGCTCGGTGGCGCGGTCGAGCGGCGCTCGGCGACGACCACCGTGCTGATGGCCGAGGCGCTTGCCCGCGGCGACATGGGGATCGCGGCGGCCTGCCTGGCCCCAGCCGCCGTCTCGACCGCGATCTCGCTGTGGGGAGACGCCGATCAACAGTCGACCTACCTGCCCCCGTTCGTCTCCGACGACGTGCCGGCCGCTGCGCTCGCGCTGATGGAGCCAGAGCCGCTGTTCGACCCGTTCTCACTTGGAGCGCGCGCCCGTTCGGTCTCGGGCGGCTACGTGATCGACGGCGTCAAGGCGCTCGTGCCGCGCGCGGCCGATGCCGAGCTGTTCGTCGTCGCCGCCCAGCTCCCGAGCGGGACGCCGGGTCTGTTCATCGTCGAGCCCGGCACGGCGGGCATCACCGTCGAGCCCGACCCCGGGATCGGCGTCCGCGCCGCGGCGACGGCGCGGCTGATCCTCCACGAGGTCGAGGTGCCGCAGGCATCGCTGCTCGGCGAGGGCGCTCCGGAGGCGTACGGAGATTGCGTCGCGCTCGGCCGGCTCGCCTGGTGCGCGCTGGCGGTCGGCACCGGTCAGGCCGCGCTGGACTACGTCAGCGAGTACGTCAAGTCCCGGCAGGCGTTCGGCGAGCCGGTGGTCAATCGTCAGGCGGTGGCGTTCACCGTCGCGAACATGGCGATCGAGCTCGAGGGACTGCGCCTGGCCACCTACCGCGCCGCCGGCCGGGTCGATCAGGCGCTGCCGTTCCACCGCGAGGTGGCGATCGCGCGCCGCCTACTCGCCGGTCGCGGGATGCAACTCGGATCCGACGCCGTCCAGATGCTCGGCGGCCACGGGTACACCAAGGAGCACCCGGTCGAGCGCTGGTACCGAGACCTGCGCGCCGCGGGCGTGCTCGAGGGCGGGCTTTTGGTATGACGATCAACCTCGAGGTCCCCAAGAAGTTCGACCAGCTGATCGCCCAGGCCCATCAGGCCGCCGCGGAGGTGCTGCGCCCGAACTCCCGTCACTACGACACCGCCGAGCACGAGCGCCCCAAGGAGCTCGACATGCTCGCCGCGCTGATCGACGGCATGAACGAGGGCGGCCAGATGAACGGCGCGGGCGCCAGCGGCACCGGGTCGCGCAGCGAGGAGGCCTCCAACGGCAGGGCGTCGAGCGCTGACGCCCCGGCGACCCGCAACGGGACGAACATGGCGACGCTGCTCGGGCTGATCGAGATGTGCTGGGGCGACGTCGGGATGCTGCTCGCGATGCCGCGCCAGGGCCTCGGCCAGGCCGCGATCGCCGCGGTCGCCGACGACGAGCAGATGAAGCGCTTCGGCGGCAAGTGGGCCGCGATGGCGATCACCGAGCCAGAGGCCGGCTCTGACTCCGCCGCGATCCGGACCACCGCCGTGTACGACGAGGCCACCGAGGAGTACGTCCTCAACGGCGAGAAGATCTACGTCACCAGCGGCGACCGGGCGGAGCTGATCGTGGTGTGGGCCACGCTCGACCGCTCCGCCGGCCGCGGCGCGATCAAGTCGTTCGTGGTCGAGCGGGACAATCCCGGCCTGCAGCTCGACCGGCTCGAGCACAAGCTCGGGATCCGTGCCTCGGATACGGCGAACTTCGTGCTGCGTGACTGCCGCGTGCCCAAGGAGAACCTGCTCGGCTCACCGGAGATCCAGGAGGCCAAGCAGGGCTTTGCGGGCGTCATGAAGACGTTTGACAACACCCGGCCGCTCGTCGCGGGAATGGCGGTCGGCGTCGCCCGTGCGTGCCTGGAGCGGACGCGCGAGCTCCTCGCCGAGGCCGGCGTCGAGATCGACTACGACGCGGTGGGGACGCGCCAGTCGGCTGCGGCGGCGGAGTTCATCGCGATGGAGGCCGACTGGGAGGCCGCGCGGTTATTGACGCTGCAGGCCGCCTGGATGGCCGACAACAAGGTCCCGAACTCGCTCCAGGCCTCGATGGCCAAGGCGAAGGCGGGGCGGATGGGCACCGACGTCGCGCTCCGCTGCGTCGCGCTGTGCGGCGCCGCGGGTCTGGGCGAGGGCGAGCTGCTTGAGAAGTGGGCCCGCGACGCGAAGATCCTCGACCTGTTCGAGGGGACTCAGCAGATCCAGCTGCTGATCGTCGCCCGCCAGTTGCTGGGCCTCAGCTCGGCGCAGCTGCGCTAGAAGTCTCCTGAAAATGTCGGGGTCCGTCCGGCGGGTTTATGACTCTTTTGGGCATGCTCGCTTCTCAGTCTGCTCAGGTCGGGATGTTTGATGCGGCGGTGCTGACCAGGCCGCTGCCGGAGGGGTCGTTTTTCGC
>DASXZK010000120.1:0-51778 GCA_036501965.1 Solirubrobacteraceae bacterium | reverse complement strand
GTCGAGATCGATCGGTCGGTCGCTGGCTCTCCTCAGGTCGGCGCTCCGCGCCGCTACGGGGCGGCGCGGATCAGCTTCTTGTTGACGAACTCGTCGGCGCCGAAGCGGCCGAGCTCGCGGCCGAAGCCCGAGCGCTTGACGCCGCCGAACGGCAGCTCCGCGCCCTCGGCGCCGGCGGCGTTGATGAACACCATGCCCGCGTCGATCTTGTCGGCGATACGCAGCGCCTGGTCGGAGTCGGTCGTGTACACGTAGGACCCGAGGCCGAACGGGGTGTCGTTGGCCAGCTTGACCGCCTCGTCCTCGGAGCCGACCCGGTAGACCTGCGCGACCGGACCGAACAGCTCCTCGTGATAGGCGTCGTTGTCCGGCTTGACGTCGGTGAGCACCGTCGGCGGGTAGAAGTTCCCGTCGGCATCGCCGCCGCCGAACGCGACCTTCGCGCCGCCGGCGATCGCGCGCTGAACCTGCTCGGAGAGCCGGTCGGTGGCGAGCTTCGACGACAGCGGCCCGATCGTCGAGTCCGACGAGGTCGGATCCCCGGGCTTCACCGAGGTGAGCGCGGTGCCGAACTTCTCCAGGAACGAGTCGTAGAGGTCGTCCGCAACGATGAACCGCTTGGCTGCATTGCACGCCTGGCCGGTGTTCTCCAGACGGGCGCCGACCGCGGCCTCGACGGTCGCATCCAGGTCGGCGGTCGAGAGCAGGATGAACGGGTCCGAGCCACCGAGCTCCAGCACGACCTTCTTGAGGTTGCGTCCGGCGATCGCCGCCACCGCGGCACCGGCGCGCTCAGAGCCGGTGAGCGAGACGCCGCGCACGCGCGGGTCGCCGATCACCCACTCGATCTGGTCGTTGGTGGCGAAGATGTTCTTGTAGGCACCCTCCGGGAAGCCGGCCTCCCGGAAGATCTCCTCCATCGCCAGCGCCGATTCCGGGCACTGCGGCGCATGCTTGAGCAGGATCGTGTTGCCGATCACCAGGTTCGGGCCCGCGAAGCGCGCCACCTGGTAGTAGGGGTAGTTCCACGGCATGATCCCCAGCAGCGGCCCGTACGGGCTGCGTCGCACGAACGCAGAGCCCTCGCCGTCGAGCAGCTTCACCGGCTCGTCCTTGAGCAGGTCGGCGCCGTTGCCGGCGTAGTAGTCGTAGATCGCCTGGCAGAACTCGACCTCGCCCATCGCCTGCTCGATCGGCTTGCCCATCTCCCGGACGATGATCTTGCCGAGCTCCTCCTTGCGATCGGCGTGGAGTTGGCCGACCTTGCGGATCATCTCCGCCCGCTCCTGGATCGTCGTGCCCGGGATCCACTCCGCGCTCGCCTTGGCGGCGCCCGCGATCGCGCCCTTCAGCTCCTGGTCGGTGATCGTCGGGTACTCCTTGACCGTCTCGCCCGTCGCGGGGTTGACAACCTCGTAGTCCGCCATCTCTTCCTCCGGTTTCCTCGCTGCGTTGCCTTGCGTGTGATTCTCTCGCCTCGGACGCTACTGCGCGGTCTGATGGACCGGTCCCGACGGTTCGGCCAACATGGACCCGGCCGCGTGCGACGAATCGTCGAGCGGCGGGGGGTTGACGTGGCCGCGCCGTCGTGCCGCGCGCCGATAGGTTGCCCCCATGACGACGATCCGAGATCTCCGCGCGGAGGACCGTTCCGACTGGAACGGCCTGTGGGCGGGCTACCTGCACTTCTACCGGGGCGAGGATGAGGTCACTCCCGAGGTCACCGAGCAGGCCTTCTCGCGGATGACCGGGCAGCGCGACGGTTGCTTCGGCCTGGCGGCCGAGGCGGACGACGGCACCGTCGTCGGCATCGCGCATTGCATCCTGCACCCGACGACTTGGGCGCTGGGCCCGACGTGCTACCTGGAGGACCTGTTCGTCGACCGGGGCCACCGCGGCTCCGGCGCCGCCAAGGCGCTGATCGAAGCCGCCGGCGAGCGGGCCCGCGCCCAGGGTGGCGCGCTCCTCTACTGGCACGCCCAGGCCTTCAACAGCCCGGCGCGCTCGCTGTATGACACGGTCGCCTCGCTCACCTCGTTCGTGCACTACGAGCGCTCGCTCGGCTGAGGGGGCGCCGCGGGCGCGGGCGCGGGCGCGGGCCCGGGGGTGCGACGCCGTCAGCTGTCGAAACCGAGCCCCAGCCGGTCGAGCGTCCCCAGCCACAGCCCGCGCTTGCCCTCCCGCTGGTCGGCGGCGGCCAGGCGGTTGCGGGTGAGCTGGATCACCGCCGAGCGCAGCGGCTCGGGCGGGAACGGCAGCGGGCGCGTGCGCACGAAGCGCAGCCGGGTGGCCTCCGTGTCCCGACCGTCGAGCAGGTCGAGCGCGACCTGGGCGCCCCAGCGGGTGGCGCCGACTCCCAGCCCCGTGTACCCGACGGCCCACACCACGCGACCGCCGAACTCTGAGCCGAAGCACACCGAGAACCGGCTGCAGGTGTCGATCGCGCCGCCCCAGCGGTGGGTGAAGCGCACTCCCTCCAGCTGCGGGAAGACGGTGAAGAAGTGCTGTGACAGGCGACCGAACGTCGCCTCGTGGTCGTCGAGCCGATCGGCGACCGGCCCGCCGCGGCGGTAGACCGCGTCATAGCCGCCGAACAGGATCCGGCCGTCCTGGGAGAGCCGGTAGTAGTGGAACTGGTTGCCGCCGTCGCCGATGCCCTGGCGGTTCTGCCAGCCAATGTCGGCCAGGCGGTCGCCGAGCGGCTCGCTCATCAGCGCGTAGTCGTACACAGGCGCGATGTAGCGGTTGATCGCGCGGACGCCGCCCACGGCCGGGTACGCGCTCGTGCCCACGAGCACCCGGGCGCACGACACCGAGCCGCCCGCCGCGGCGGTCACGCGTACGCCCGCGCCCTCGGCGGCAACGCCCAGCACCGGCGAGTGCTCAAAGACGCTCACCCCGGCGGCCACTGCCGCCCGCCGCAGCCCATCGGCCAGCTTGGCCGGGTGCACGAGCCCCGAGCCGCTGCGGTTCCACACCGCGCCCAGGTACAGCGGGGAGTGGACCTGCGCCCGGACCTCGTCGGTCGAGAGCACCGTCGCCTCGCCGCCGTACTCCCGGGTCAGCGTGAGGTGCTCCTCGAGCCCCGCGAGCTCGTGTGGCTCCATCGCCACCGCCAGGTAGCCGGGGGTCTCCAGCTCGGCGTCGATCGAGAGTCGTTGCACGTCGCCCGCCAGGCCTTCGAAGTTCTCGTGGCCCATGCGCTCGAGCGCGTGCATCTCCTCGGGGAAGCGCGCCAGGCCGTTCGCCAATCCGTGGGTGAGGGAGGCGTCCACAAATCCGCCATTGCGCCCGCTGGCGCCCTCACCACAGCGACCGGACTCCAGCACGACGACGCGCCGCTGCGGGTCCTCGCGGACGGCATGCAGCGCGGCCCACAGCCCCGTGTATCCGCCGCCGGCGATGCACAGGTCAGCCTCGACGTGCCCGTCCAGGCGAGACTCGGGATCGCGCGGCGGAAGCGAGTCGACCCAGTAGGAGCGAACGGTCGCGTCCGCATAGGCCGCACGCTCGGTCGCGTCCGGTGGACGCTGCGGCCAGGGCGAAGTCACGAACGAGAGCGTACGTGGGCGGGTTCGGCGGGGCGGTGCGCACCCTGTCGTTCCCCGCCCGATGCCGCAGGACACTCTGACCGCAGCCGAGCGTCATCATGTCCAATCGATGGAGCTCACGCCGGACCGGACGACCGGAATCACCGTCGCAGAGGCGCTCGCGCTGCCGGCGCTGCGCCGCGGGCTGCCTGAGGTGCTCTCGGGCAAGGCCGCGCTGGACCGCCCGATCCGCTGGGTCCACGCGGGCGAGGTTCCGAACATCGCCACGCTGCTCGTCGGCGGCGAGCTGCTGCTGACGACCGGAATGGGGCTGGCGCTGCGTGCCACCGAGCAGCAGGCGTTCGTCGCCGAGCTCGCCGACCGCGGGGTGGCGGCGCTCGTGATCGAGCTCGGCTCGAGCCTGCAGACGGTCCCCGAGCCGCTGCGCGAGGCCGCGATCCGGACGGGCCTGCCGCTCGTGGCGCTCCACCGGGAGGTCCCGTTCGTGCGGGTCACCGAGGCGATCCACACCGAGCTCGTCAACCGTCAGTACGGCCTGCTGCGCGACGGCGAGGAGATCAAGGAGCGGCTGATCGCGGTGATGCTCGACGGCGACGGCCTGCCCGAGCTGCTGCAGACGCTCTCCGAGGTGCTCGGCAATCCGGTCTTCCTGCAGTCGGGGCGCGGGCGCATGCTGTTCCACGCCGGCGGCGGCGACGATCTGGACGCATTCGAGAGCGCGGGCGCCCAGGCGGGCCTGGAGGCGCCGGTGCCGATGGGGCCGGGCGGGCAGCCGGGGCGACTCGTCGTGCTCCCCACGCGCCGTGCGCCCACCGAGCTCGACCAGGTCGCGCTCCGCCACGCGGCCGGCATCGTCGCGCTGGCGCTGCTGCGTGCGCGTGAAGAGGACGAGCTGCTCGCGCGCGAGCGCGGCAACCTACTCGCCGAGCTGGCCGACGGCGTGAGCACCGGCGATCAGGCCGCGCGTCAGGCCGAGCGGATGGGGTTTCGCCCCCAGGCATCCGAGCTGCTGGCGTTCGCCATCGTCGAGATGCCCCCGAGCCCCGGCCAGGTTCGAGCGGCGCTGCTCGGCGACCTGCAGCGCGAGCTCGAGGGCCGCGCCACGCCGGTCTTGTGTGGTGGCCGCTCCGGTGAGGAGCCGCTGCTCGCGCTGGCGGCGCTCCCCGGCCGGTCGCTCGCCCGTGAGCGCGGCGGTGGGGCGTCGGACCGGGCGGCGCTGGCCGAGCGCGCGGTCGCCGAGCGCACCGCCGTGGCCGAGCGGGTCGCCGACGTCGTGGCCCGCGTCTGGGCACGTCGCCGTCCGGGCACGCGCACGATCGTGGGCATCGACGGACCGGTCGGCTGGGAGGGGGCCGGGCGGGCGTTGCGAGTGGCGGCCCAGACGGCGGGCGCCGCGCGTCGCCTGCCCGAGCGATCCTGGTACGACGCCCGGGTCACCGAGCTCGAGCGCCTGCTCGCCGCGGTCGGCGACGAGCGCGTGCTCGCCGAGTTCGTCGAGCGCAACCTCGGGCCGCTGCTCGACCACGATCGCGACCACAAGCTCGCGCTGCTCGGTACCCTCCAGGCGCTCTGCGCCCATGGCGGCCACAAGGCGAGCGCGGCGCGCGACCTGCACCTTCACCGGCAGGCCCTTTATCACCGGATCGCCCGAATCGAGGCGCTGCTCGGAGTCGACCTCTCCGACGCGTCACGGCTGACCACGCTCGACGTCGCGCTGCGCGCGCTCCCGTACCAGGCCGAGCGCGGCCGGCCCTGACTGCCTCAGCCGGCGGCCTGGGTCCGCGGGCTGAGCGCGCGCTGCACGACGAGCCCCGCGACCAGCGCCCAGGTCGCCGACGCGACTCCCGCGATGGTCACGCCCGATGCGGCGACGACGAACGTGATCGCCGCCGCGGTTCTCTGCTGCGGGTCCCCGATCGCGGCGCCGAGCGAGGAGCCGAGGGTCCCCAGCAGGCCGAGTCCGGCGACGGTGCCGACGACGTCGACGGGTGCGACCTGGAGCAGGGTGGTGAGCGCGGTCGTCACCGCGGCCAGGCACAGGCAGGTGACGCCGAACGTCGTCGCCGCCGGCCAGCGGCGGGCCGGATCGGGGTGCGCCTGCGAGGAGGCCGGGACTGACGCGCTGATCGCGGCCAGGTTGATCGCGTGGCCGCCGAACGGCGCGGCGAGGATGGAGCCAATCCCGGTCGTCGCCATCGCCTCGCGCCACGGGATCGTGTAGCCGTAGGAGCTCATGATCGCCACGCCGGGAACGTTCTGGGCGGCCATCGTCACCACGTAGAGCGGCAGCGCGATCCCGACGAGCGCCGACCAGGAGACCCGGGGCGTGGTGAGGGCCGGGTGCGGGAGCAGCGGGCCGTGCGCGCCGCCATGATCGGCGGCGAGGATTGCGACGACGACGAGCGTCGCCGCGAACGCGCCCGGCACCGCCCAACGCGGCGCGACCCGCGTCAGCACGAGCCACACGAGCAGGATCGGGAGCACCTGGATGGGGTGGGCGGCGACGCCGTGGACGGGCGTGAGGCAGATCTGGAGCACGACCCCGGCGAGCATCGCCTGTGCGATCGGGGCCGGGATCGCGTTGATCAGCGCCCCGAGCCGTGGCCACGATCCGGTCAGCACCACGAGCAGCCCGACGACCAGGAAGGCGCCCACCGCGGCCGGCCAGCCACCGTGGACTGCGCCGGCGCTCGCGAGTACGGCGGCGCCCGGGGTCGACCAGGCGATCGTGATCGGGATCCGGTGACGCAGGCTCAGCAGCAGCGTGGCCACCCCCATCGCGAGACACAGGACGACCAGCCCGGAGGTCGCCTGGGCGGGGGTCGCGCCGACCGCGCGCAACCCGGCCAGCACGACCGCGAACGAGCTCGTGTAGCCGACGATCGCAATCCCGAACCCCGCCGAGATCTGCTGCCGGTACCTCCCCAGAGGTTCCATATACAGAACTCTACGCGACGGGGTTCTGTTTGTGGAACGGATTCGGATATCGTCCGGCGCGACGATGGACGCGATTGCCGGTCTGGTGGGGGAGCGCCTGCGTGAGGCGCGGCGCGCACGGGGGCTCTCGCTCAGCGCTCTGGCGGCGGCCGCCGCTGTCGGCAAGGGCTCGCTGTCCGAGATCGAGAACGGGGCGCGCAATCCGACGCTCGCGACCCTCTACGCGCTGGCGGGAGCGCTCGGCGTGCCGCTGGCGACGCTGCTCGCCGAGCGGATTGGCGCCGAGGTCGCCTCGGAGGGCGTGCGCGCCGAGTTGCTCAACGTCACCGAGGACGAGGTCCAGACGGTCGAGGTCTACCGGCTGCGGCTTGACCCCGGCGCGCGGCGCACCTCGGGTCCCCACGGCCGGGGCGTGACCGAGCACCTGTTGCTGGTCGCGGGCGCACTCCGGGTGGGGCCTGTCGGGGAGGAGGTCACGCTTGCCGTGGGCGAGTCGGCGACCTGGGTGAGCGACGCCGCGCACTCCTACGCGGACACGGGTGGCACCGGGGCGGACGCGGTGCTCGTGATCCGTTCGCCGCGCCGCTCCGCCGCTACCGAGTGAGGCCGGTCAGGTTGAGGGCCGCGGCGAACGCCTGAATAACGGTCACCAGCGCGCCGCCCATCGCGAGTCGCGAGGATCCGACCAGAATCAGGTCAGGCGGCCCGCGCTGCGGGCGAGATGGACGGCCACGGCGATCGGCGCGACGATCACGATCGCGACCAGGACGATGGCGAGAATCTCGTGGGACGTGGACGGTCCGCCCACGCTGACGCAGTGCCGGGCCCCCAGACCGAAGGAGCCGGCGGCCGAGCGCGTGTAGGTCGCGCAGCGCGTCTTGGCGGCTGTTCCCGCCAGCAGCAGCACGGGGATGAACGCCGCGATGCCGCCTGGCACGATCAGGGTGCCGATCAACTTGTCGCGGGTCGACCACGCACGCGAGCTCCACAACAGGATCGCGCCGGCGATCCAGCCGACGCCGAACAGGAACCCACCCAGTGGGAGCAGCACGATCGCCGCCCACTCCCGCCACGTGCGCGGGTCGCCACGGGTCGGGCCGGCCGGGGCCGGCTGCTCGGCCTCGACGATCTCCTCGGGCGGGCCCAGGCGCTCGATCACCGACAGCGCCTCGGCGTCGGAGGTGCCCGGCGGGATCGCCTCCGCGAGGTGGCTCTCGATCTCGGCGCACAAGTCGTCCAGCCGGCCGGGCGGGAGCTCGGAGCCGGCCCGGCGCAGCCGGCGCAGGTAGTCGGCTGCCAGGGGGTGCATTGAGGTCGTGCTCACGCGGTCGCTCCTTGGGCGAGCAGGCTGTCGACGGAGTCACGGAAACGCGACCACTGCGCTGCGAATGTGCGCAGCGTTGCGTCGCCGTCCGGGGTGATCGTGTAATAGCGCCGCGGCGGGCCGGCCGAGGACTCGCGCCACATCGACTCGACCAGGCCCTCGCGCCGTAGCCGCCCGAGCAGGGGGTAGAGAGTGCCCTCGCTCGTCACCAGGCCATCGACGTCGCCGAGCGCCCGGACGAGGTCGAAGCTGTAGCGCTCTCCATCGCGCAGCAGCGCGAGCACGCAGAACTCGAGCACGCCCCGGCGCAACTGGGAAATCGTCGAATCACGCGGTGCCATGCGACGCAAGGTAGCTGGTGCGACCAGCCACGTCAAGCGACCAGCGCAGCGCGCACTCTGGGAACCAAAAGCCGCCTCAAGCGTCTCGAAGTTCCCAGAGTCCCAGGGCCACGGCGACTCTGGGAGCCAAAAGTGGCTCCACGCGTTTCGAGGTTCCCAGAGTCCCGCCGGCGAGGCGCGCGGCCGGCGGCGGGGGCCAGCCGCCGGGCCGGGCCTCAGCGGCCGGAGATCAGCCCGGCCAGCCGGGCCAGGGGGTCCGTCGAGGCGCTGTCCGACCCGCTCTCGCGCTGGTCGGCGGCGCGGTAGAGCCCGTACACCAACCGCGCTCCAAGCCAGCGCAGCGGCTCGGGCTCCCAGCGGCGGGCGCGGTCCCGCACCCAGGGCAGGCGGGTGAGCGCGCTGTCCTCGCCGGTCACGAGGTCGACGAGCGTCCGTGCGGCGAGGTTCGTGGTGGTCACGCCGCTGCCGACGTACCCACCCGCGTCGCCGAGGCCGGTGGCGGAGTCGAAGCGCACGGTCGGGGTCCAGTCGCGGCGGACGCCGAGTACACCGCACCACGCGTGGTCGATCGCGACGTCGATCGTCTCGGGGAACATCGAGTGCAGGATCGTGGTCAGCTGGCGGATCGTCGCCGCCTGGGTCTCCCCGTAGTGATCGGTGCGTGACCCGAACCGGTAGGGCACGCCGCGGCCGCCGAGCGCGATCCGGCCGTCGGCCGTGCGCTGCGCGTACATGTAGGCGTGGGCCATGTCGCCGAGCAGCGCCTCGCGCTCCCAGCCGATCCGCGCCCAGCGCTCGTCCCCGAGCGGATCGGTGACGATGATCGCCGAGTTGAGCGGCAACAGCTCGCGCTCAGCGCCCGCCACCGACGGCGTGAAGCCCTCCAGGCAGCGGAGCACGACGGGAGCGCTGACCGTGCCGCGGTCGGTCACCGCGCGCCCAGGCTCCAGAGCCACCACGGCCGTGTCCTCGCAGATCCGGACGCCACGCCGCTGGACCGCGCGTGCCAGGCCGGTCACGAGCTTGGCCGGCTGGGCGCGGGCGCAGTGCGGGGTGAACAGGGCGCCGCGGGCGCCCGAGACGCGCAGCCGCTCCTCCAGCTCGCTCGCGCTCAGCGCGATCATGTCCTCGGGCCCCTCGCCCCAGGTGCGCTCCTCGGCAAGCGCGGCGCGCATGCGCGCCTCCTGGGCGGCGCTGCGGGCCACCATCAGCAATCCCTCCTTGACCAGATCGGCCTCGATCCCCTCGTCCTTGCAGACGGAGATGATCTCGTCGATGGCGTCCTGCATACCGCGCTGCAGCAAGAGCACCGAGTCGCGCCCGTGGGTCTTGGCCATGTGGTCGCGGTTGCCGGCGAAGTGGCTGGAGACCCAGCCGCCGTTGCGCCCGGAGGCGCCGAATCCCGCGAACTCGCGCTCGAGCACGACGATCTCGGCGTCCGGTCGCGCTCGCGACAGGTAGTACGCGGTCCACAGCCCGGTGAAACCGCCGCCGGCGATGACGACGTCGGCGCGGCGGTCGCCCTCCAACGGGGCGCGGTCGGGCGGGGCGGTCGGCGGGACCCCGATCTCCGCGTACCAATGCGAGATGCCGCCGTTGCGGCGGGCGGCGGACGCGCGGTGGCGGGAACCCATTGCGCGGAAGCTTAGGCACGATCCCGACCGCCGCCTCATCCATCCCGTCCACAGTCGCGCCCGCACTTTCAGACAGAGCGACCACCCGGGCCGGGCGGAGACCGCGCAGAATCGGTGGGGCACACGTCCGATGAGGGGGTCCTCACAGATGCCGGTCGACCAGGGTTCAACGCTCCTGCACTTTGCGCGCAACGGCGACTTCGCCGAGGGCGGCGCCGACCTGACCGTGATCGAGCGCGGCGAGGGCGTGCACGTCTTCGACAGCGAGGGGCGGCGCTACGTCGACGGGCTCTCCAGCCTGTTCTGCGCCCAGATCGGCTACTCCCATGGCGAGGAGATGGCGGCCGCGGTGGCCGGGCAGATGACCAAGCTCGCCTTCTCGACGCTCTGGGGCTCCGCCCATCCGGCGGCGCTCGAGCTGGGCGAGCGGCTTGCCGACATCGCGCCGGCCGGCATCGACCGCGTGTTCTTCACGAACGGCGGCTCGGAGTCGGTGGAGTCCGCGTGGAAGCTCGTGCGCCAGTACCACGACGCCAACGGCGAGCCGCAGCGCCGCAAGGCGATCGCCCGCAACAACGCGTATCACGGGGTGACTCTGGGCGCGCTCGCGCTCACCGGCGTCGAGCGCTTCAAGAAGACCTTCGATCCGCCGGCGATCGACGTCCGCCACGTCGAGCACACCGGCTCGTTCCGCTCCGGCGTGTCCGACGCGGAGCTGTGCGCGGCCCGGCTGGCCGAGCTCGAGCAGACGATCCAGGCCGAGGGACCGGACACGATCGCGATGATCATCGCCGAGCCCGTTCAGAACGCCGGCGGCTGCCTCGTCCCGCCCGAGGGCTACTGGCCGGGGCTGCGGGAGATCGCCGACCGCTACGGCATCCTGCTCGTCGCCGACGAGGTGATCACGGGGTTCGGACGTCTCGGCGAGTGGTTCGGGGTGACCCGCTTCGGCGCCGTCCCCGACCTGATCACCACGGCCAAGGGGATCACCTCGGCCTACCTTCCGATGGGCGCGGTGTTCTGCTCGGAGAAGGTCGCGGCGCCGCTCTACGAGGACAAGCGCACGCTGCTGCACGGCATCACGTTCGCCGGCCATCCCGCGTGTGCCGCGGTCGCGCTGAAGAACCTCGAGATCTTCGAGCGCGAGGGCGTGCTGGAGAACGTCCGGGCGCAGGAGCCCGGGCTCAAGGCCCGCATGGAGGCGCTGCGCGAGCTGCCGGTTGTCGGCGACGTCCGCGGCTGCGGCTTCTTCTGGGCGGTCGAGTTCGTCAACGGCCGCGGCGACGGCCGGCTGAACGCAGAGGAGCGGGAGTCGCTGCTGCGCGGATTCCTGCCCGGCAGGCTGCGCGAGGCGGGCCTGATCGCACGCGCCGACGACCGGGGCGAGGCGGTGCTCCAGATCGCGCCACCGCTCGTCGCCGTCGACGCGGTGCTCGACGAGATCGTCGATGCGATGCGGACCGTGCTCGTCGAGGCCGGCGAGTTCATGGGGCTCTCGGCCCCGGCGCCGGCGCTGTGAGCGCCACCGAGGCGCCGCCGTTCGCGCTCGACGCGGCGACGCTCGCGCTCGGGGATCCGCAGCCGCTGCCCGCCGAGCAGGTTCTGGAGGGAGAGCCCGCAACTGCCGAGCGCGCGTTGTGGACCTCGCCCGACGGGACCGTCGAGAGCGGCATCTGGGAGATCACGGCCGGCGTGAGCACCGACGTGGAGGCGGCCGAGGTGTTCCTGGTGGTGGGCGGTCGGGCGACCGTCGAGGTGGAAAACGGTCCGACTCTCGGGTTGGCGCCCGGCGTCGTCGGCTCCTTCGCCGGCGGCGAGCGCACCGTCTGGCGCGTGCACGAGACGCTGCGCAAGCTCTACACGGTCTCGACCGACTGATCCGGCCTTCGCAACCCGACGCCGACATTGGGATGCGGTCGCCCGGGTAGTGTCCCGCGCGACGACCGACAGAGATCGAAGGAGCTCCCGATATGCAGCTTGGAATGGTGGGCCTCGGCCGGATGGGCGCGAACATCGTCCGCCGCCTGATGAAGGACGGCCATGAATGCGTCGTCTACGACGTCAACCAGGACACCGTCAAGCAGCTCGAATCAGAGGGCGCGGTGGGGGCGAGCTCGCTGAAGGAGCTCGCCGAGAAGCTCAATGCGCCGCGCGCGGTGTGGGTGATGGTGCCAGCCGGCGAAATCACCGAGAAGTCCGTCAACGGCCTCGCGGAGGTGCTGGAGAAGGGCGACACGATCATCGATGGCGGCAACTCCTATTACCGCGATGACATCCGCCGGGCCAAGAAGGTCGGCGAGCAGGGGCTCGGCTACCTCGACTGCGGCACCAGCGGCGGCACCCACGGCCTCGAGCGCGGCTATTGCCTGATGGTGGGCGGCACCCGCGAGTCGTTCGACCGCTTCAAGCCGATCTTCTCCTCGCTCGCGCCGGGGGTGAAGGCGGCCGAGCGCACCCCGGGCCGCACGGGCGACCCGAGCGACGCCGAGAACGGCTTCATGTACTGCGGCGAGGCGGGCGCCGGGCACTTCGTGAAGATGGTTCACAACGGGATCGAGTACGGGATGATGGGCGCCTACGCCGAGGGGCTGAACATCCTGCACAAGGCGGATATCGGCGACGAGAAGCGTGACTCCGACGCCGAGACCGCACCGCTGGAGAACCCCGAGTACTACCGCTACGACATCGACGTCGCCGAGGTCTCGGAGGTGTGGCGACGCGGCTCGGTGGTCGCCTCGTGGCTACTCGACCTGACCGCGCAGGCGCTGCATGAATCCCCGACGCTCGAGGAGTTCTCCGGCCGCGTGTCGGACTCCGGCGAGGGTCGCTGGACCGCCCAGGCGGCGATCGAGGAGGGCGTGCCCGCCCCGGTGCTCACCGCCGCGCTGTTCGCCCGGTTCAGCTCGCGCGGCCTTGACCAGTTCGCCAGCCAGCTGCTGTCGGCGATGCGCCACGGCTTCGGCGGCCACGCGGAGAAGCCCGCCAACTAGACCCGCGGGCCGTCCAGCTGGGCATCAAACGCACGCAGGGCCGTCGTTTGATGCCCAGCGGTCACTCCTCGCCGAGCCAGCGGCGTCGCAGCGGGCCCGCCGTGACTCCGTGCAGGGCGACAGAGACCGCGACGCACACCAGCGTCGTCCACACGACGACCGCGGTCTCGTGCGGGGCGAGCACGCGGGTGCCGGCGATGACTGCCGCGTAGTAGACCGCCGCCACTCCGCGCACGCCGAAGAACCCGAGGTACAGCCGCTCGCGCAACGAGAGTGGAGTCCCCGCCGATAGTGCGAGCACGAGCAGCGGCCGGACGACGACGATCACCACCGGCGCCAGCAGCCACCCGCCGAGGCCCGGGATCGACAGCCCGCCACCCGCCACCACGAGGCCGACCAGCACGACGGCGACCAGCTCGGTCAGCCGGCCGGACTCCTCGCAGATCCAGTGGACGTGGGCGTGCAGGCGCTCGTCGCGCTCGCCGCGCCGGAACGCGAACCCCGCCGCGAACACCGCGACCAGGCCGTAGCCGTGCAGCGGCTCGCATGCCATGTAGATCCCGAACGGCACCGCCAGCACCAGCCCGTCGATCACGAGGCGCCATCGCGGCACCCCGTCGGGACGGTCTGGCCCGAACGCGCCCCGGTCGCGCAACGTCCTGACGACGGCGATCGTGGCCAGGCCGGCGAGTGCCCCGAGCGCCACCGACTCCGCGACGTGGACCGCCACGTCGACCGCGAGCCAGTGACCCACCCAGCCCGCCCCGCCGTGTCGCGCGAGCAGCAGCGCACCCGCCAGGAACGGCGCGGCGAGCCCGTCGTTGGCGCCGGCCTCGGTGTGCAGCGACAGTCGTGGCTCGCCGACCACCTCCTCGGTCGGCTCTCCGAGGCCGAGCTCGCCCGCGAGCACGGGGTCGGTCGGTGCGAGCATCGCGCCGAGCACTGCCGCGGCGCCGAGTCCGAGCCCCATGGCCGCGCTCGCGAACCAGGCGACCGCAGCGATCGTCGCCGGGATCCCGACCACGAGCAGTACTGCGATCAGCCGCCACGAGGAGCGGGCGACGCGACGTTCGACGGCGAGCCCGGACGCGAACACCGACACGATCAGCGCCACGTCGCACGCCTCCCGGAGCAGCGAGTGGTCGCGCAGCGGATCGAGGTGCCCCGCTCCCAGCGCTCTCAGCAGGAGCGAGAGCAGGATGCCGGCGATGAGGTAGATGAGCGCGCGCATGGGAGGTCACACGCCGACCAGTCTTCCCGGCACACCCGACCCGCAGGCTACCGCTGCGACGGCGCTCCGAGCATGATGTCCCCCCGCGGCAGCGCGGCGGGATCGAACCCGTCGAGCAACTCGGCGGCCGAGCCGACCGACTCGCGCTCGCGCGCCAGGCCGAGCGAGTGGGCCAGCAGTGCGAGTGTCGCCTCCACCGGCTCGTCACGGTCGGCGATCGTCGCCGCTCCGTGGCGCTTGGCGAGGCGGGCGCCGTCCGCGCCGAGCACCAGCCCGACGTGGGCGTAGGCGGCCACCGGCAGTCCGAGCCAGCGGGCGAGCAGGATCTGCCGGCCCGTGGAATCGGCGAGGTCGGCGCCGCGGACGACCTGCTCGATCTGCTGATCGGCGTCGTCGATCACGACCGCGAGCTGATAGGCCGGCACTCCGTCGGCGCGCCGTACGACGAAGTCGTCGACAAGCGAGCTCTGCGGGCCGAGCAGCGCGTCCTCGTAGGAGATCCCGACCGCGCCCGCATCGACGCGCAACGCATGACGCTCGCCGGCGGCGACTCGCGCGTCCCGTTCGGCGGGCGTGATCGCGCGGCAGGTGCCCGGGTAGGCCCCCTCGGGCAGGTCACCATGCGGCGCCGAAGCGGCGGCGCGGATCTCGGCCCGGGTGCAGAAGCACGGGTAGAGCCGGCCTGTCCGTTCGAGCTCGACAAGTGCGGCCTGGTAGAGCCCGAATCGCTCGGACTGGCGCACGGGCGCTTCGTCCCAGTCGATCCCGAGCGCGGCTAGGTCGTGGAGCTGGTCGGCCTCCCACTCGCGTCGTGAGCGCTGGGGATCGAGATCCTCGATGCGGACCAGGAACCGCGAGCCCGCCGCGCGTGCAGACAACCACGCCGCAAGCGCGGTGCGCAGGCTGCCGAGATGGAGCGGACCCGTGGGGGAGGGCGCGAAACGTCCGACCATCCGAGTGATTAAACGGAGCTGGGCGTTTAAATGAGAGCGCCCCGGTACCGGCGGGATATGAGGCCGGACTCGGGGCGCGCTCGAGGGAGGAGAGGTACTGCGCTGCTCATGATAGGAACCTCGGGCTAGAAGACAAAGACGAGTATTCGATCAGATCCATAACAAGGGTCGATCAATCCCTTTTCGCCAAACGGGCCGGGTTCGTCACCCGCGTCGCGCGGAACGCGACGTCTGCGACAGACGCACACTGCCGAGGACTGCTCAGCCGAGTGCCCAGCGCGACCGCGCCGCCAGCCCGCCCGCGCGGATCGCCCGCTCAGTGTCGGCTGATCGCAGCGTTGTCGGATATGGCGGACGCTTCCATGGATGGGCCGCGATCGTCCCGTAGTGCTCGCGCACGTCGGCGGTGAGCTCGCCGCGGTGCTCGGCGCACGCGTAGCGCCGGCGGCCGAGCGGTCCACCGCCGAGCCACAGCAGCCAGCGGCCGGGATCGATGTTCAGGTACTCGCCGAAGCCGAGCTCGCGCAGCGAGCGCTCGAGCGCGCTCTGGGTCATGCGATCCGGGAGCGCGCCGCAGATGTCGCAGCGGAACACGACGTGGACGGGCATCGGCCCTCCCGAGGCTAACCCCCGAGTCCAGTCGAGCGCTCCTCCCGAGTCAGTCGGGCGCTCCTCCCGAGTCCAGTCGAGCCCTCCCGCGGGCCGACTCAGGACGCGTGCAGCGGAGCGACCCCGGCCGGCACGTCGTCGAGCATCGCGTCGAAGCGCTCGTCGACGCGCGCGCGCAGATGCCACTCGTCCCCGGCGCCGGTCACGAGGCCGGAACGGGCGAGCCGGCCGAGCGCGTGTGAGACGGACGGGCGTTCGGCGCCGACGAGCCGTCCCAGGAGCTGATGGGTGAGCGGCAGCGTGAGGTGGACCCCGCCGGGCTCGACGTGGCCCCAGCGCGAGGCGAGGTGCAGCAGCAGCAGTGCGAGGCGAATCTCGAGCCTGGGCTGGCAGGTGATCGCGCGCTGCACGTTGAGGCTGTGCGTGCGGCGCTCGGCACGCGTGAGCAGCACCTGGGTGAGCTGCGGCCAGCGGGAGACGCGCTCCGAGAAGCCGTCGTCGAGCACGGCCAGGCGCGCGGGGACGAGCACGCGCCAGCCGGTCGAGCACGTGAACAGCTCGTCGGGCTCGCTGGTGTCGGGCTCCAGCACATCGCCCGCGCCGAGCAGCTCGGCGGCCACGCGATCCCCCACGGTGACGTTGACCGCGAGCACGCCGTCGATGATCAGGATGCCCGGTCCGCGGCCGATGTCACGCAGGTGCCGCCCGAGATCCAGGTCGCCCGTGCCGGCCTGAAACACGACCGCGGCCGTCGTCCGGCGGGCGGCCAGGCGGACCCCGACGTCGAGGCTCTCGGCGAGCTCGGAGTCGAGATCGAGCAGATACCGCAGCGAGACCGAGCCGCGCTCGGATGCCCCTCCGATGCGCGGCGGCGCTGGTTTGGGTACCTCTCCATTTGTCTGCGGGCGTGCTTGATCCGTCACGCCACCTCAACGATCGCCAGAAATGGTCAGCCTCTCCTGATGTGAGCATACGCCCGCACCGGCGATCGGGATCAGATCCAGTCCAGCGGCCCGAGTGACCGTAATCCGGATTACCGTCAGGCGCGTTACCGCGGTCGCACGCGGCCCGTCGCCTCATCTGTAGACCAGTGCTATGTGCCTTGCGATTCCCGGGCAGGTGATCGAGATCGTCGACGAGCTCAACCAGATCGCCAAGGTCGAGGTCGTCGGCGTCCGGCGCAACATCAACGTCAGCCTGCTCGCGGACGATGGCGACGGCGCACAGCCCGGCGACTGGGTGCTGATCCATGTCGGCTTCGCGCTGTCCAAGGTCGACGAGGAGGAGGCGCACGCGACGCTCGCGCTGCTGCGGCAGATGGGCGCCGACTACGAGCAGGAGCTGGAGGAGCTGAAGGCGAGCCTGATCGAGTGAGCTTCTGCGGCGAGGAGCACTGCATCACCTGCGGCGACATCGCGGTCGAGATGACCGTCGCCGAAATCGACGCCGACGGCGCCCTGGCGCTGTGCGTCGACGACGAGGGCAGGCGGCAGACCGTCGACGTCGCCCTGCTGGCGGCGGTGGCGCTCGCCGACCGGGTCCTCGTCCACGCCGGCACCGCGATCGCGAGACCGATTCCCACCCAAGCCACCCCCAGCCGCCAATGAGATACGTCGACGAGTACCGCGACGCCGCGCTCGGCCGAGCGCTCTCCGGGGAGATCCTCGCCGCCGTCGATCCCGGCCGGCACTACAAGGTGATGGAGGTCTGCGGCGGGCACACCCACTCGATCTACAAGTACGGGATCGACGACCTGCTGCCGCCGAACGTCGAGCTCGTGCACGGTCCCGGCTGCCCGGTATGCGTGATCCCGATGGGCCGGGTCGACGACGGAATCGCTGTCGCGCGCCACGAGAACGTGATCCTCACCTGCTTCGGCGACATGCTGCGCGTCCCCGGCTCCCACCAGACGCTGCTCGAGGCCAAGGCGGAGGGCGCGGATGTGCGGATGGTCTACTCGCCGCTGGACGCGCTGCGGATCGCGCGGGAGAACCACGACCGCGAAGTCGTCTTCTTCGCGATCGGGTTCGAGACGACGGCACCCTCCACCGCGCTCACGCTCAAGCGGGCCAAGCGAGAGGGCATCACCAATTTCTCCTGCGTGTGCAACCACGTGACGATCGTCCCCCCGCTGCGCGCGCTGCTCGAATCCCCCGACCTGCGACTCGACGGATTTCTCGGTCCCGGTCACGTCTGCACGGTGGTCGGCGCCCGGCCGCTGCGTTTCATCCCGGCCGACTACGGCCGTCCGGTCGTCGTCTCAGGCTTCGAACCGCTCGACATCCTGCAGTCGATCCTGATGATCCTGCGCCAGCTGCGCGCCGGGCGCTGCGAGGTGGAGAACCAGTACAAGCGCGTCGTGCCGGAGGAGGGCAACCTGCGGGCGCTCGAGGTGATGGCCGAGGTATTCGAGCTGCGCCCGCACTTCGAATGGCGCGGCCTCGGCTTCATCTCGCAGTCGGCTCTGCGGCTCAGCGACGACTACGCCGAGTTCGACGCCGAACAGCGCTTCCAGACGCCCGGGGTCCGCGTCGCAGACCCCAAGGCGTGCCAGTGCGGCGAGGTGCTCAAGGGCGTGATCAAGCCCTGGGAGTGCAAGGTGTTCGGCACCGGCTGCACCCCCGAGCACGCGATCGGCACCTGCATGGTCTCGCCGGAGGGCGCCTGCGCCGCGTACTACAACTTCGGCCGCTACGCGCGCCAGAAAGAGGCCGTGTGAGCGACGTGGCGCGAGCCTCAGCGCCGGCCCGCACGCGCCGGGAGGAGCGGGTGCTCGAGCTGATCGAGACGGCGCGCTCCAAGCGCCCGCGGTTCCGCGACCAGCACATCACGCTCGCCCACGGCGCGGGCGGCAAGGCGACCCAGACGCTGATCGAGGGGCTGCTCGTGCCCGCGTTCACCGACCCGGCGGCGGGCGGCGGCGGGCTCGCGTCGCTCGGCGACGCCGGCCTCGTCCCGCTGGGCGAGGACGCCCCGTCCGACGCGCCGAGACTCGCGATGACGTCTGACAGCTTCGTCGTCTCGCCGCTGCGCTTCCCCGGCGGCTCGATCGGCGAGCTCGCGGTCAACGGGACCGTCAACGACCTGGCGATGGCGGGAGCGCGCCCGCGCGCGCTCACGGTCTCGATGATCCTGGAGGAGGGGCTCGACGCCGACACGCTCCGCGGCGAGGTGGAGGCGATCGCCTCCACCGCCCGCGAGGCACGCGTCGAGATCGTGGGCGGGGACACGAAGGTCGTCCAGCGTGGCCTCGCCGACGGCATGTACCTGTGCACGACCGGGGTCGGCGCCGTCGACCCGCGCGCATCGCTGTCTCCACAGCAGCTCAGGCCCGGCGATCGCGTGCTCGTCTCCGGACCGATCGGCGAGCACGGCACAGCGATCATGCTCGCGCGTGGTCAGTTCGATCTCGATGCCGAGGTCGAGTCCGATACCTGCTGTCTGTGGCCGGCGGTCGATGCGCTGCTTACCGCGGCCGGGCCTGATCTGCATTGCCTGCGCGATGCCACCCGCGGCGGGGTGGCGAGCGTGCTGAACGAACTGGCCCGCGCGTCGCGTGTGGGCGTGCTGGTGCGCGAGGCCGACGTCCCGGTTCACCCCGTCGTCGCGGCGGCCGCCGAGCTGTTGGGCATCGACCCGATGTACATCGCCAACGAGGGCCGGTTCGTCGCATTCGTTGCACCCGGCGTGCAGGACGAGGCTCTGCGGGCCCTGCAGGCCGTCCCAGGCTGCGAGCAGGCCACGGTGATCGGCGAGGTCACCGAGGAGCCGCCGGGCATGGTGCTCGTCGCCACCGCGTTCGGCGGGCGCCGCGTGATGGACCAGCTCGTCGGCGACCCCCTGCCCCGGATCTGCTGACCACCCCCGAGTGACCCAGAGAGAGGACACCATGGCCACCCCGACCGAGTTCATCCCCAACCAGGCGGCGACTGAGGCGGTGACAGCGCACGTGCTGTGGATCACCGCGGGGCAGTCGTGCGAGGGCGACTCGGTGGCGATGACCTCGGCCACCAACCCGAGCCTCGAGGACATCATCCAGGGCGTGATCCCGGGCATGCCGCGGGTTGTCGTCCACAACGGGGTGGTCGCGTTTGAGAACGGGCAGGAGTTCATCCAGGCGTGGTTCGACGCCGAGCAGGGCAAGCTCGATCCGTTCGTGCTCGTGGTCGAGGGCTCGCTCGGCAACGAGCAGGTGAGTGGAGAGGGCTTCTGGACCGGATTCGGGATCGACCCGCGGACCGACCAGCCGATCAGCGTCAACGAGTGGATCGACCGCCTCGCCCCCAAGGCGGCTGCCGTGGTTGCGGTCGGCACGTGTGCCACCTACGGCGGCATTCCGGCGATGAAGAACAACCCGACCGGCGCGATGGGCGTGCCGGACTATCTCGGCTGGAAGTGGCGCTCCAAGGCGAACCTGCCCGTCATCTGCATTCCCGGCTGTCCCGCCCAGCCCGACAACATGACCGAGGTGCTCATGTACCTGGTCTTCCACCTTGCGGGCCTCGCACCGGCCCCCGAGCTGGACGAGCAGCTGAGGCCGAAGTGGCTGTTCGGCCGGACCGTCAGGGAGGGCTGCAACCGCGCCGGCTTCGTCGAGGAGGGCCAGTTCGCCACCGAATACGGCTCCGACCACCGCTGCCTGGTCAAGCTCGGGTGCAAGGGGCCGGTCGTCAAGTGCAACGTCCCGGTACGAGGGTGGGTCAACGGGGTCGGCGGCTGCCCGAACGTCGGCGGCATCTGCATGGCGTGCACGATGCCGGGCTTCCCTGACAAGTACATGCCGTTCATGGAACCGGACGCGTGGGGAGCCAGAGCAGCGGACCTCGAGCGCTTCAGCTACGGGCCGATCCTCAAGTTCTTCCGCGAGCGCAATATCAGGACCAAGTACGACATCGAGCCGGAGTGGCGCAGGCGAGGGCCGGCACTCACCACCGGCTACCAGAAGCGCTGGTAGCGCGCGAGAACCCGATAGCCGACGAGCCCGCACACCGAGGAGAGAGACAGTGTCCGCCACCGAGCAGAAGGTCATCGTCAAAGAGATGTCGTGGGACCCGATCACCCGAATCGTCGGGAGTCTGGGAATCCACACGGAGATCGACTTCTCCAACCGGAAGGTCAATAAGTGCTACAGCACCTCGATGGTGTTCCGTGGCTTCGACATCTTCATGAAGGGGATCGACCCGCGCGACACCCACTTCATCACGAGCCGCATCTGCGGCATCTGCGGTGACAACCACTGCACCTGCTCGTGCCTGAACCAGAACATGGCCTACTCGGTCAAGCCGCCGCCGCTCGGCGACCTCGCGTTCAACCTCGCCGAGTCCGCCGACTACATGTTCGACCACGCGATCTTCAACGACTGCATGGCCAACGTCGACTTCTGCGAGCAGATGGTGAAGGACACCAACCCGTCACTGCTCGCGACCGCCGAGAAGACCTCGGCGGCGCACTCGGACATCCACGGCTACAAGACGATCGCCGACATCATGCGGGCGCTCAACCCGTTCACCGGATCGTTCTACCTGGAGACGCTCCAGGTCGCCCGCTACACGCGGGAGATGTACTGCCTGTTCGGCGGCCGACACACCCACCCCTCGACGATCATGCCGGGCGGTTGCAGCGCCGACATCACCCATCAGACGCTCACCGACTACTACGTGCGGCTGATGCGCTACATGGACTACGTGAAGCGCACCGTGCCGATGCACGACGACCTGTACGACTTCTTCCTCACCGAGTTGCCGGGGTACGACATGGTCGGATACCGCGACACCAACCTCGTCTGCTGGGGATCGTTCGACGACCCCGACTACGTCGACTACGACTACAAGACCATGACCGACTGGGGCCGGCGGCGTTACATCACGCCGGGCGTCGCGATCAATGGCGAGCTCGTCTCCACCGACCTGGTTGAGATCAACCTGATGATCCGGATTCTGCTCGGCTCCTCCTACTTCGACGACTGGGACAACGAGGCGACGTTCGTCACCCAGGACCCGCTCGGCAATCCGGTCGACAAGCACCACCCATGGAACAAGCAGACGCTGCCGCGACCCCAGAAGCGCGACTTCGCCGACAAGTACACATGGGTCGTCTCGCCGCGGATGTACGACAAGCGCACCGACACTCACGTGTGCTGCGACACCGGTGGCGGCCCGTTCGCGCGGCAGTGGGTGACCGCCAAGGCGGGAATCGTCGACTTCGGCTACCTGAAGGCGACCGGCGACTCGATCCAGATGGTCCTCCCGAAGTCGGCGTCGCTGCCCGAGATGGAGCTCGAGTGGAAGGTGCCGGAGAAGTCAAACGCCGTCGAGCGCGACCGAGCGCGCTCCTACCACCAGGCATACTCGGCGCTGGTCGGGCTGCACTGCCTGGAGCGGGCGCTTAAGGAGGTCCGCGCGGGCCGCACGAAGAGCTGGAAGGAGTTCACGGTCCCGGAGTCGGCGGTGAGCTGCGGCTTCCACGAGGCGGCGCGCGGCGTGCTCTCCCACCACATGGTGATCCGGGATGGCAAGGTCGCCAACTACCAGCCGTACCCGCCGACGCCGTGGAACGCGTCCCCGCGTGACACCTACGGGACGCCGGGCCCCTATGAGGATGCGGTGCAGAACACGCCGATCTTCGAGGAGAACGGTCCGGACAACTTCAAGGGGATCGACATCATGCGCGCGGTTCGCTCGTTCGATCCGTGCCTGCCGTGCGGCGTGCACATGTACACCGGAGGTGGACGGGTCCGGAAGGTGATGCACACCCCGACCGCTTTCGCCTGATGGAGCTCGTCCCACCCGCCCCGGCGGCCGCGCCGGCGGAGCTCCTCGCACGCGTCGAGGAGCTCTCGGCGCGGGTCGAGCAACTCGACGACCCGCGGGCGCGTGAGCTCGCTGCCGAGCTTGTTTCCGCCGTCATCGCGATGTACGGCGACGGACTGGAGCGGGTCATCTCGGTCATTCGCGACTCGCGCGAGGCGGGCGAGACGATCCTTGACGAGCTCTCGCAGGACGGCGTGGTCGCCAGTCTGCTGCTGATCCACGACCTCTACCCGGTGCCGCTGCGCGAGCGGGTGCTCGAGGCGCTCGACACTGTGCGCCCGTACATGGAGTCACATGGCGGCAACGTCGAGCTGGTCGAGCTCAGCGATGAGGGGGTGGCGCGCCTCGCGCTCCAGGGGAGCTGTCACGGATGCAGCGCCTCCCGCGCGACGCTCGAGACGGCGATCACCCGGGCGCTGGAGGAGCACTGCCCCGACCTCGCCGGCATCGAGGTCGGGGGCATCCTCGAAGAGAGCGGCGCGGTCTCGGAGATCACCGGGATGGCCCTGCCGATGGCCGAGGGCGAGCTCGCCCGGGCGGCCGCCGGCCTCGGGACGGAGCCGGTCTGCCTGCCAGTGATCCAGCCGAGTGGACCCCCACTCCGATGAGCCCGGACGCGGACGCGCTCGCCCGGCTGCGCGCGCTCGCCCGCGCCGGGGCGGCCACGCGCGCCCGCGACGGTCCCGTCACGCCCCCGGACGAGCGCTGCGACCTCTGTCGCACGACCGTGCCGGATGACCATCGTCACCTGCTCCACCTCACCGAGCGGCGCATCGTCTGCGTCTGCGAGGCGTGCTGGGCGCTGCATTCGGGCGACGCGCAGTACCGCCCGACCGGCATGCGCTCGCTGTGGCTGGAGGGCTTTCGGTGCAACGAGGCGACGTGGGCCTCGCTGCAGATCCCGATCGGGCTCGCGTTCTTCATGCGCTCGAGCGTGTCCGAGTCGATCGTCGCCTTCTACCCGAGCCCCGCCGGGGCCACCGAATCGGAGCTCCCGCTCGAGGCCTGGGAGCCGCTCGTCGCCCTCAACCCGGTGCTCACCCGGCTCGACGCCGACGGCGAGGCGCTCGTCGTCAACCGCCTCTCCGATCCGCCGCAGTACGCGATCCTGCCGATCGACCGCTGCTACGAGCTCGTCGGGCTGATCCGCACCCGCTGGGAGGGAATCAGCGGCGGCGACGCGCTCGCCGAGGCGGTGCCGGGGTTCTTTGCCCGCGTGCGCACGCAGGCGAAGCGGGTCGGTCCGAGCCCGGAGGGGGTCGGCGCGCTGTGAGCCTTGAGCCCGAGACCGGCACGCGCGAGACATGGATCCCGGCCCCGGAGCTGGAGGTCGCGGGCGCTGCCCACGTGCCGTTCTGCGCCGTGCCGACGATGCGCTTCGAGGCCCTCGCCCGGGAGCCCGACGGGATCCCGGTCCAGTCGATGGGGCTCTCGGTGCAGGTGATGATCGACCCGGCGCGGCGCGGCTACGACCCGGCGACCCGGGAGCGGCTCGCCGAGCTGTTCGGCCCGCCCGAGCGGTGGGCGCCGTCGACCTCGGGGCTCTCCTGGGCGCGGGTCGCGGTCACCGTCCCCGGGTTCTCCGGGGAGAGCTCATTTGGGATCGATGTCCCCTGCACCTACGACCTCGAGGTGGCGGCCGCCAAATATTTCTACGCGGTCGAGGACGGGGTCGTGCCGCTCTCCTTCCACTTCAACGGCAACGTCTTCTACCGCGCCCAGGACGGCCGGCTGCAGATGACGCCGATCTCGTGGTCGACGACCGCCCGGTACGGGATGGCGGTGAGCGCGTGGCGGGCGATGATCGCCGAGCACTACCCGGGCGGCGGCTGGGTGCGGGTCGGCGACGACACGCTGGCGCGCCTGCACGAGTTGCGGGCGCGGCGCGGCCTGGCGACGGTCGACGGGCTGCTGCGCGACCTCCTGGAGTCGGCCTGATGGACGCCGGCCTCGAGCGCTTCGTCTCCTCACTGCTCTACGAGGGGTATGCGCTCTACCCGTACACGCCGCAGGCGACCAAGAATGCGACGCCGACCCCGTTCGGGATCGCCTATCCGCCGGTGTACGCGGCCGAGTGCGAGGGTGCCCACGATCACGCCCGGATGGAGGCCCTGGCCGTACCGGATGCGGACCCCGATCACTCCCCCGCCGGGCTCACGGCGACCCTGCGCTGGCTGGAGCCGAGCGGGGAGCGCCACCAGGCGGTTGAGCGTCGCGTCGTGCTCGGGCCGGTCGGAACCGGCGAACGGGCGAGCACCGAGATCCCGGGCGGCCGCTTCACGCTGCGCTCCGATCCTCCGGATCCGCATGGCCGGGTCCACGTGCGCGCGTGCGTGCACAACACGACCCCGGTCCCCCCGGGGCTGGATCGTGCCGGCGCTCTCGCCCGGTCCCTGCTGGCGGTCCATCTCGTCGTCGAGATCTCGGCCGGACGCTTCGTCTCCCCGCTCGAGGCGGGGCTGTCGAGCGTGAACATCTGGCCGGTGCTCGCCGGGGCCGCCGAGGACGCGGTGCTCGGGGCCGGGATCGTGCTGCCGGACCATCCGAGGCTCGCCCCGGGCAGTTACGGCAATCTGTTCGACAACACCGAGATCGAAGAGGCGCTCGTCCTCCACGTGCACTCGCTCACCGACGCGGAGCGCGACGAGGCATTCGCCGGGGACCGCGTCGTCGGCGACATGCTCGAACGCGCGCTCGCGCTCGGTCCCGAGGAGATCATGGCCCTGCACAGCGGCCTTTCCGACAGCGCGGCGATCGCCGAGTCGCGCGAGCGGGCTTCGCTCTCGCCCCGCACCGAGGACACGTATTCCGACCCCGAGATCCGAGGTGAGCGCACGACGACCGTCGAGGGCCGCCGGGTCTCGCTCGGCGACACGGTCGTGCTGCGCCCAGGCGTTGACCGCGACCCGTTCGACCGAATGCTCGACGGCCGCCGGGCGACCGTGGAGCGCATCTACATCGATTCTGACGACCGCGTCCAGATCGCGATCACCGTCGACGACGTCCCCGGTCAGGACCTCTTGCGGGAGACCGGGCGCTACCTGTTCTTCTTCGCTCACGAGGTGGACGTGCCATGACCAGAACCCCGCAAGTGCTCATCGCCGGCATCGGCAATACCTGGCTGCACGACGACGGCTTCGGCTCGGAGGTCGTGCGCGTGTTGCGCGAACGCGGCACCCCGCCGGCCGGGATCCACCTCGCCGACTTCGGGACGAGCGGCCTTGACCTCGCCTACGAGGTGATGCGCGGCTACGACGGGCTGATCCTGGTCGACGCCTCGCGCCAGGGCGAGGTGCCCGGGACGCTGTACATGATGGAGCCGACACCCGCGGACGTCGACGGCTCGATCGAGGACGGCCAGATGCTCGACCCGCACGGGATGGACCCGCTGAACGTGCTGCGCTTCGTCAAGTACGTCGGCGGCTGGCCGGGTCGCGTGGTCGTGATCGCCTGCGAGCCCGAGGACGTGACCGACGTCGGCTTCGGCCTCTCCGAACGTGTGGGGGCGTCGATCCAGCGGGCGGCTGACGTCGTCATGCAGGCCGCCTCCGAGCTGCAGGACGTGCCGTCCGCATCTGGAGCCGCCAGTGCATGAGCTGTCGATCGCGAGTGCCGTGCTCGAGACCGCCCTGCGCCACGCCGGCGGCCGTCGGGTCACGACGGTCTCGGTCCGCGCCGGCGCGATGCGCCAGGTCGTGCCGCGCTCGCTCGAGTTCTACTTCGACGTGGTCGCCCGGGATACGCCGTGCGAGGAGGCCGAGCTGCGGCTCACCGAGGTCGAGACCGAGCTGCGCTGCCGTGCGTGTGACGCGCGCTGGTCGCCGCAGGTTCCGGCCTTCAGATGCCCGTCGTGCGGTGGCGCCGACGTCGCGATCACGGCCGGCCAGGAGCTTGAGGTCGACTACATCGAGGTCGAACAGGAGGAGGCCGCATGCATCGCACCAGGGTGAGGGTCGTCGAGGATGCGCTTGACGCCAACAACACGATCGCGCGCGCCAACCGCGCGGACTTCGATCGCGAGGATGTGGTGGTGCTCAACCTGATGAGCGCGCCCGGGGCCGGCAAGACCTCGTTGCTGGAGGCCACGCTCGCCACGCCGCTGCCGGGGGGTGCACGAGTCGGGGTGCTGGAGGGCGACGTGCAGGGGTCGTTGGACGCCGACCGGCTTGCCGACCGCCACGTGCCGGTCGTTCAGCTCAACACCGCCGGCGGGTTCGGCGGCGAGTGCCACCTGGACGCGAACATGGTGCGCTCGGCGATCGATCAGCTGCCGCTCTCCGAGATCGAGCTGCTGGTCATAGAGAACGTCGGGAACCTCGTCTGCCCGGCCGAGTTCCGCGTCGGCGAGGACGCCCGTGCGATGGTCTGCTCGGTCACCGAGGGCGAGGACAAGCCACTGAAGTACCCGCTCATGTTCCGCGCCTGCGAGCTGGTCGTGATCAACAAGATCGACCTGCTGCCGCACCTCGACTTCGACCTCGATCGGCTCATCTATCACCTCGATGCCGTCAACCCCCACGCCCGGCGGATGCTCACCAGCGCCCGGACCGGGGAGGGGATCGAGGAGCTGCGCGGCTGGCTGTCCGCGCTCGCCGTGCGCGCGCCCGCCGTGCTGTGATGGGCGCGACGGCGGTCGCCGAGCTCACCGAGGCGCGCCTGGCGGAGCGGCGGGAGGCCGGTCACGAGTTCTTCGGCGCCAACGCGACACGGCTGGCCGAGCTCTGTCACCACATGGCCGAGCGCTTCGCCCGTGGCGGGCGCCTGGTCGCGATCGGCACCGAGCCCGCCGCGCGCTCCGACGTCCGTCACGTCACCGTCGAGTTCGTCCATCCGGTGATCGTCGGCAAGCGCGCGCTGCCGGCGATCGGCCTCACCGGCGACGGCGCGCCGCTGCAGCGCGAGCTGGCGCTCACGGTCGCCCCCGACGACATCGTGATGGCGTTCGGCGGGCGCGACCCAGCCGACGACCGGGTGGGGCGAGCGGTCGCGGTCGCGCGCGGCGCCGGGGCGCTCACCGTCGCGTTCGCGCCACTCGGCGCCGAGGTGGAGCTCGACCCGCCCGCTACGGACCCGTTCGTGCGCCAGGAGCTGGTCGAGACCGCCTACCACGTCCTCTGGGAGCTCGTGCACGTGTTCTTCGAGCACCGTGGCCTGCTCGAGGGCCGCAGTGAGCGTCGCGTCCACGACGCCGGCGCCTCGAGCTTCCTGTACCCGTTCCTCTCCGAGGGGGAGACCGACCTCGGCGCGGTGCTCGCCGATGTCGCCGCCTCGGCGCAGATGAAGTTCTCCGATGTCGTCGAGCTGCGCGCGGCGACCCTCGCGGGCGCGCGCGAGCCGCTCGCTGCGGCTGCCAGCGCGCTTCGCGCCGGACTGGACGCGGGCGGGCGCCTGCTCGCGCTCGGCAACGGCGGTTCCGCCACCGACGCGACCGACGTCGTCGCCGACTTCCTGTCCCCGCCCGCCGGCCGCCCGTGGCCGGGCCGCGCCGCGATCGACCTCGGCGCTGACACCGCGATCCTCACCGCGCTCGCCAACGACATCGGCTCCGAGGCGATCTTCGCCCGCCAGATCATCGCCCACGGGCGACCGGGGGACACCGTGCTCGCGCTGTCGACGAGCGGCGGCTCGCTGTCGGTGCTCGACGCGCTTGCCGAGGCACGACGCCGGGGCCTTCAGACGATCGCCCTCGTCGGCTACGACGGTGGGCGGATCGCGGCCGAGGAGCTCGCCGACCATGTGATCGTCAGCCCGTCTCCGTACATCCCGCGCATCCAGGAGGCGCAGGCGACCGTGTATCACCTGCTGCGTGAGCTCGTCTCGTGAGTGCGCTCGCCCACACCGAGGGGCGGCTTCGCCTCCGCGTGCGGGTGACGGGCACGGTCCAGGGCGTCGGCTTCCGGCCGTTCGTCTACCGGCTGGCCCACGCGGGCGAGCTGTCGGGCTGGGTGCTCAACGACGAGCTCGGCGTGCTGCTGGAGGTCGAGGGGCGCGGAGGAGCGATCGAGCGATTCCTGCGGGCGCTGCGGGACGACGCCCCGCCGCTGGCGATCGTCGAGGGGATCACCCGGGAGGCGATCCCGCCGTCGAGCGAGGGCGGATTTCGCATTCTGGAGAGCGCTCGCCATGACCAGTCCGCCGCGCCACCGGTCGCGGTCGACTGCGCGCCGTGCGGGGATTGTCTGCGCGAGCTGCGCGACCCCGCCGGCCGTCGCCATCGCTACCCATTCATCAACTGCACCAACTGCGGGCCGCGGTTCACGATCGTCACCGGCGTCCCCTACGACCGGCCACTGACGACGATGGCCGCGTTCGAGATGTGCACCGCGTGCGCCGCCGAGTACGGCGACCCGCTCGACCGCCGATTTCACGCTCAGCCGAACGCGTGCCCGGCCTGCGGGCCACGGCTGCGGATCGCCGGCCCCGACGGGCGGCCGGTCACCGACCTCGGCACCGCCCGGGACGCGGTCGAGTTCGTCGCGCAGCGCCTGCACGCCGGCGCGATCGTCGCCATCAAGTCCGTCGGCGGGTTCCACCTGGCCTGCGACGCGCGAAACGAGTGGGCGGTGGGCGCGCTGCGGTCGCGCAAGCATCGCGAGGACAAGCCGTTCGCGCTGCTCGCCGGGTCGGTCGCGGCTGCGCGGGCTCTCGTGGAGCTGGGGCCGGAGGACGAGCGGCTGCTGACGAGCGCGGCCCGGCCGATCGTGCTCGCCGAGCGACGGGCCGCGCCGGACGCGGTCACCGTCGCGCCGGCGGTCGCCCCCGGCCTGCCCGAGCTCGGGGTGATGCTTCCCTCGGCGCCGCTTCACGAGCTGCTGCTCGACGATCTGGCTCGCCTCGGCGGCGGCGTCGCCTGCCCGCTCGTGATGACGAGCGGGAACGTCTCTGACGACCCGATCGCCTACACCGACGGGGACGCGCTCGGGCGCCTGGGTGCGATCGCCGATCTCTTCCTGCTCCACGACCGGCCGATCCAGACACGCACCGACGACTCCGTCGTGCGCGCGGTGACCCTGCCCGCCGGCCGCCGGACGTTGATGCTACGGCGCTCGCGCGGGTATGTGCCTACGACGCTGTCGCTGCCGATCGCAGCCGACCGGCCCCTGCTGGCCTGCGGCGCCGAGCAGAAGTCGACGTTCTGCCTGGCCGACGGCGACCGCGCCTGGGTCGGGCACCACATCGGCGACCTCGAGCACTACGCGACGTTGCGGGCCTTCCAGGACGGAATCGGTCACTTCGAGCGGCTGTTCGCGGTGGCGCCCGAGCGGGTCGCACATGACCTGCACCCGGACTACCTGTCCACCCGCTACGCGCTCGAACGCGACGGGACCGAGCATGTCGCCGTCCAGCACCATCACGCCCATCTGGCCGCCTGTCTGGCGGAGCACGGCGTCACCGGCCCGGCGGTCGGCGCGATCTACGACGGCACGGGCCTCGGCACCGATGGCACCGTCTGGGGCGGCGAGCTGCTGAGCGGCGGCTTGAGCGGATTTGAGCGCGACGGCCACCTGTGGCAGGTGCGCTTGCCGGGTGGCACGGCCGCCGTCCGGCAGCCCTGGCGGATGGCGGCGGCCTGGCTTCAGGAGGCGTTCGCGGACGAGCGCCCGGTGCCGCGTCTCCTGCGCGACACGGTCGCGGATCAGCGATGGCGCGCCATGCGTGCCCTCGCCGCCAGCGACGAGCTCTCCCCGGCCACCACCAGCGTCGGCCGCTTGTTGGATGCGATCGGCGCGCTGTGTGGCCTCGGTGCCGAGGTGACTTACGAGGGACAGACCGCGATCGCCCTTGAAGCCGCGGCGTGGGCGGCGGCGGACCGTTCCGGCTACGAGCTCGAGCTGGCCGAGCAGGACGGGTCGCTCGTGCTCGACCCGCGGGCGCTCGTTCGCGCCGTCGCGCTCGATCTGGAGTCCGCGGTCGATGTCCCGGCAATCGCGGCGGGGGTCCACGACGCGCTCAGCCGCGCCACCGGGCTCGCGCTGGAACGGACCGCCCGCGCATCCGGGACCGACACCGCGGTGCTGAGTGGGGGCGTGTTCCAGAACCGCTGGCTGCTGCAATCGGTCGCCGAGCGGCTGCACCGCGCGGGTCTGCGCGTGCTCACCCCGGAGCGACTGCCGCCCAACGACGGCGGCATCTCCTTCGGCCAGGCCGCGGTCGCCGCCGCGCTCTACAGTCGATCGGGACGCGACCGGCGAGGGCGATGATGCGGAAGGGGACGATGATCGAATCTGGACCCGCGGGGCGCGGCCGGCTCGCCGCGTTCTGGCGTTCGCTCACCGCCGCCGAGCGACGCACGATGCTGGCGATGGCCGCCGTGATCATCGCGCTGCACGCGGCCGGATTCGGGATCATCGTCGGGCTCGTCGCCCCGCACCGCTACGCGCTCGGTGCCTCCGGCGTCTTCACCGTCGGCCTCGGGATCACCGCGTGGACGCTCGGCCTGCGCCACGCCTTCGACGCCGATCACATCGCCGCGATCGACAACACGACACGCAAGCTGATGCACGAGGGGCGCCGGCCTCTCAGCACCGGGTTCTGGTTCTCGCTCGGCCACTCGACGATCGTGTTCGCGCTCTCCTTCCTGCTCGCGCTCGGGCTGCGCTCGCTCGCCGGTCCGGTGCGGGACTCCGGCTCGTCGCTGCACGCCGTGACCGGCTGGCTCGGGACGCTGGTCTCCGGCTCGTTCCTCTACCTGATCGCCGCGCTCAACATCGTCACCCTCGCGGGCATCGTCGCGATCTTCCGGCAGATGCGCACCGGACACTTCGACGAGGATGCGCTGGAGCGCCGGCTCGGCGAGCGGGGACTGCTCAACCGCGCCCTCGGCCGCGTCGCGCGCGCCGTCTCCACCCCGCGCCAGCTGTATCCGGTCGGGGTCCTGTTCGGACTCGGCTTCGACACCGCCACGGAGGTCGCGCTGCTGGTGGTGGCGGGCACCGCGGGTGCTGCCGGTCTGCCGTTCTACGCGGTGCTCAGCCTGCCCCTGCTGTTCGCGGGGGGCATGTGCCTGGCCGACACGATCGACGGTGCGTTCATGAACGTCGCCTACGGATGGGCGTTCTCCACTCCGGTGCGCAAGGTCTTCTACAACCTCGCGGTCACCGGCCTGTCGGTCGCGGTCGCGTTCTCGATCGGCACGATCGAGTTGAGCGGGCTGATCGCTCAGAAGCTCGACCTCAGCGGGAGCTTCTGGACATGGTGGGAGTCGATCGACATCAACCTCCTCGGCTTTGTGATCGTCGGCCTGTTCGTGCTCGTGTGGGCGATCGCGCTCGGGTACTGGCGCCTGGCGCGCGTCGAGGAGCGATTCGCCGAACGGCTGGCTGACCCCGCCGGCTGACCCGGTCAGCTGAACGCGGCGGGCATCGCGACCGTCGGCCCTCGGGTCTCCGGCTGTTGCTCGGGTTCGAGCTCGAGCAGGTCGTCCTCGCGCCCGGGCCGGAGCACGACGATCTCACCGGGCGCATGGGCGAGCAGCCAGGCCACGTCGTCGGGCTCGAACCCATGAGCCCCGGGGGCTGCGGCCGCCACCACGATCCGGTCATAGCGCTCGCACTCGATCGCCCGCATCAGCGCGTGACGGGCGGTCCGGCCGCGCTCCAGACGGGCATCGACCGGGACACCGAAGCTCGCCGCCCGCTGCTCGACCGCCTCCTGGGTGGCGACGGCCGCTCCCGCCTGCCGGGGCAGCGGGCAGTCGAGCGGCAGCCAACGCGGCACCTGGGCCAGGAACACCGGCACCAGCACCGCGCCCTCCACTCGCGCCAGGCGCAGCGCCGCGTCGAGTGCGCTGCTCGAGAGCGCGCTGGCGATGAACGGGAACAGGATGCGCGGCGCGTCGGCCGGCTGGCGACGGGCGCCGTCGTGGCGCGCGGTCGCTTCGTCGTTGCGCCACGGGCTCTTCATCGCTCCTCCTCCTCCGGTCGGCGGCTGCGGTCGGCCACGATCCGAAGATCGACCCCGGGCAGCAGGCGCAGCAGGCGGTCCGGAAGCGGTTGGCGGCTGCGCTGCAGCATCGAGCGGGGCGCCGGGGTGCCGATCAGCACGTAGGTGGTGCCGCGCTCCCGGGCCACGCGCTGGGCGACGGCGGCGACGTCGGTGCCGTACTCGACGAGCAGGTGCGCGCCGAGCACGCTGCACAGCTTCCGCAGGGCGCCGAGCTGCTCGGACTGCTCGGCGTCGGGCTCATCACCGGCCACCCACAGCACGTCGAGCTCCGCGCCGAGTCGCTGCGCGGAGCGCCAGGCGCGTCGCACGATCCGCTGGGACTCGGGCCGCGGGGTGACGAGGGCGAGCAGTCGCTCCCCGATCGCCCACGGCGCGGCGGTGTCGAGTACGCGCTCGCCGCGTGCGTCCGCCTCGGTGGGCGGCCCCTCGGCGATCGTCCCATGCGGATTGCGCTGCGCCTCGATCCCCTCGGCGACCTGGCGCAGGGAGACCTCGCGCAGTGCGGTGAGGTTGGCCGGGGTGAAGAAGTTGGCCAGCGCGGCCTCGACCCGTTCAGCCGGGTAGATCTTGCCGGCGCGGAGCCGCTCGCGCAGCGCCTCGGGGGTGATGTCGAGCAGCATCACCTCCGAGGCACTCGCCAGCACCCTGTCCGGGAGCGTCTCACGCACGCGCGTTCCGGTGAGGTCGGCGATCTGGTCCGACAGCGACTCCAGGTGCTGGACGTTGACCGTCGAGAACACGTCAACCCCCGCCGCGAGCACGGTGTCGACGTCCTCGTAGCGCTTCTCGTGCTCGACGCCCGGGGCGTTCGTATGCGCCAGCTCGTCGATCAGGCAGAGCTCGGGAGCGCGCCCCAGGATCGCATCCAGGTCCATCTCGGACAGGACCGTGTCGCGGTAGACCACCTCGCGTCGGGGGACCACCTCGAGCCCGGCGGCCTGGGCGGTCGTCTCGGCGCGGCCGTGGGGTTCGAGGTAGCCGATCACGACGTCACGTCCGGCCTCGAGCTCCGCTCGCCCTTCCTGGAGCATGCGATACGTCTTGCCGACGCCGGCGGCCATCCCGAGAAAGACCTTGTGGTGACCCCGGGACGGGTCATCGCTCATGCGCCGAGCAGTCCGTGGACGACGAGGTCGATGAGCTTGATCCCGATGAACGGGGCGATCAGCCCGCCGAGCCCGTAGATGAGGAGGTTGCGGCGTAGCAGCGAGGTGGCGCCGACGGGCCGGTAGGAGACGCCCTTCAGCGAGATCGGGATCAGCAACGGGATCACGATCGCGTTGAATACCACGGCGGAGATGATCGCCGACCGCTGCGTGCCCAGGTGCATGATGTTCAACACGGATAGAGGGCCCTCCCCCCCGCCCCCAACACCCTGGACGCCGTGCTTGGCCGACCACGTGAACAGGAAGATCGCCGGCAGGATCGCGAAGTACTTGGCGACGTCGTTGGCGATCGAGAACGTGGTCAGGGCGCCGCGGGTGATCAGCAGCTGCTTGCCGACCTCGACGATCTCGATGAGCTTCGTCGGGTTGGAGTCGAGGTCGACCATGTTCCCGGCCTCCCGCGCGGCCTGGGTGCCGGTGTTCATCGCCACCCCGACATCGGCCTGCGCCAGCGCGGGCGCGTCGTTGGTGCCGTCGCCGGTCATCGCCACCATCCGCCCCTGGGCCTGGTGCTCCTTGATCAGCGCGAGCTTGTTCTCCGGCGTGGCCTCGGCCAGGAAGTCATCGACGCCTGCCTCCTCGGCGATCTTCGCCGCGGTCAGACGGTTGTCACCGGTGATCATGATCGTGCGGATCCCCATCGCGCGCAGCTGGTCGAAGCGCTGACGCATCCCCTGCTTCACCGTGTCCTTCAGGTAGATCACGCCCAGCACCTGGCTGTCACGCGAGACCGCGAGCGGGGTACCGCCCTCACGGGCGATGCGATCCAGCGCGGAGCGCAGCTCGTCGGGGGCGCGGCCGCCGTGCTCGGTGATAAAGCCGATCACCGTGTCGCCGGCGCCCTTGCGCAGCTGATGACCGTCGATGTCGACGCCGCTCATCCGCGTCTGCGCGGTGAACGGGACGAACTCGGCGTTCCCGTTCAGCTCGCGCTCGCGGATCCCGTACTGCTTGGCGAGCACGACGATCGAACGGCCCTCCGGCGTCTCATCCGCGAGCGAGGAGAGCTGCGCTACCTCGGCGAGCTCGGCTTCGCTGACGCCGGGCATCGGCACGAACTCGGAGGCGAGCCGGTTGCCGATCGTGATCGTGCCGGTCTTGTCCAGCAGCAGCACGTCGACGTCGCCGGAGGCCTCCACCGCGCGCCCGGACAGCGCGAGGACGTTGCGGCGCACGAGGCGGTCCATGCCGGCGATGCCGATCGCCGATAGCAGCGCGCCGATCGTCGTCGGGATGAGCGCCACCAGCAGGCTGATGAGACTCGTGTCCGAGATGTTCGTGTGGGCGAACAGGCCGAACGGGCGAAGGGTGGCGACGACGATCATGAAGATCAGCGTCAAGCCGGCGAGCAGAATGTTCAGCGCGATCTCGTTCGGGGTCTTGCGACGCTCGGCGCCCTCGACCAGCGCGATCATGCGGTCCATGAACGAGTGACCTGGCTCCTGGGTGATCTCGACGACGATCTCGTCCGACAGCACACGGGTGCCGCCCGTCACCGCCGATCGATCCCCGCCGGACTCACGGATCACCGGCGCCGACTCACCGGTGATCGCCGACTCGTCCACGGACGCGATGCCCTCGATCACGGTGCCGTCGCCGGGGATCAGCTCGCCGGCGGGCACGACGACCACGTCGCCCTTGGAGAGCTCGGCGGCCGCCTTCTGGGTGCCGTCGCGCAGAGTCGCGATCGTGTCCTTGCGCATCGAGCGCAGCGTCTCGGCCTGGGCCCGCCCGCGCCCCTCGGCGAACGCCTCGGCGAGGTTGGCGAACACGACCGTCAGCCACAGCCAGATGGCGATCACCAGTGAGTAGTACGCGGGCTGACCGCCCGACAGCGAGTCGTCGCCCGCCAGCTGCATGAACCACGTGACCGAGGTGATCAGCGCGCCGATCTCGACGACGAACATCACCGGGTTGCGGATCTGGACGCGAGGGTCGAGTTTGATGAAGCTGTCGATCGTCGCGCGGCGCAGGAGCTCCCCTGAGAACAGCGAGGCCGACTGCCTCTGGTGCGAGGAGGTGGGGGGCGTGGGAGGAGTGGGCGGGGTGTCGATGGTGGTGGTGCTCATGGTGTGTCCTTACGCGTGCGCGCGGTCGAGCGCGAGGTTGAGTTCCATCACGTTCACCGACGGTTCACCGGAGAACCCAAGGCCGCGCCCGCCGGTGAAGCGGTGGACGAGGGCCATGACGGTGGACAGCGGCAGGTGACGCACCGCGGCGACGCGGTGGGCCTGGATCGTGGCATTGGCCGGCGAGATGTCCGGGTCGACCCCAGAGGCCGAGGTGTCGACCGCGTCGACCGGGACCTTGGCCAGCGTCAGCGAGGCGTCGTAGGGCTTGTTCAAAGACAGGTACGCCGTGGCATTCGCCGCGATCGCCTGTTCGGTCACCTTGTCGTTCGGGCCATAGTTGGCGAACGCCGTGGCGGCGTCGTTGTCCGCGGGTACCGTGCCGGACGGCCGGGTCTGGAAGTACCGCTTGTTCGGTGTGGTGATCTGCTCGCCGTCGTCCAGCTTCACCTTTCCGGACTTCGTGTACACGAGGTTGGTGTACTGCTGGCCGATCTCCTTGGAGCCGACGAGCTTTCCGTGTTGGTAGACGAGCTGGCCGTCGGCGTTTCCGGGGAACACTCCCTGGGAGATCCCGGTGATGACGAGCGGGTAGAGGATGCCCAGTACCAGCGTCAACCCGAGTATCGATGTGATTGCGGTGCGAATGTCTTTTTTCATGGCTAGTAGAGATGTCCGGTGAGGCCCTGGACGACCGGTCCGAGGAGCAGGGCGGGGAAGAAGGTGAGCGCGCCGACGAGGATGATCACGCCGATCAGCAGCACCACGAACGTGGGATTGTCGGTGCGCATCGTCCCCAGTCCGGGTGGGCTGACTCGTTTGCCGGCGAGCAACCCCGCGACCCCGAGCGCGAACAGGATCGGGCCGTAGCGGGCGAGCAGCATCGTGAAGCCGCCGAGCAGATCCGCGAAGGTGACGCCGTGCGACCCGAGGTTGCCGGCGTTCGGCTGGATGAAGCCGGTGTAGCCGGCGAACGCGGAGCCGTTGTTGTTCGCCTGGGAGAGGTAGGCGTAGAAGGATTCGGAGAAGCCCTGCGGCCCGGCGCCGACGGAGGAGATCGACGCCCGGCCCGCGCTGGAGGCGACACCCAGCGCCGTCGAGAACAGCGCGGCGAGCGGGGTGAGCAGTAGGCCGATCGCCACGAGCTTGATCTCCCGCGCCTCGATCTTCTTGCCGAGGTACTCGGGGGTGCGTCCCACCATCAGGCCGCCGAGGAAGACGGCGAGCAGGACGTAGAGCAGGATCGAGTAGAGGCCCGTGCCGACGCCGCCGAAGATCGTCTCCGAGGCGGACAGGTTGGCGAACGGAACCGCACCGCCGATGCCGGTGAACGACTCGATCGCGCTGTTGACCGCACCGCACGAGGTGACAGTGGTGACGACGTCGAACAGTGCGGAGCCTGCGATCCCGAAGCGCTGCTCCTTGCCCTCGAGGTTGCCGCCGTCGGAGTGGGCGATCCCGGAGGTGTGAATTCCTGCTGCGTGCTGCGCAGGTGAACCGTGTGCCTCCGCGATGTAGCAGACGATCACGGCGCCGAGGAACATCACCATCATCGTCGCGTAGATCGCGTAGCCCTGGCGCTTGGCGCCGACCAGGCGGCCGAAGGTGAAGACGAGCGCAGCGGGGATGATGAGCACCACGAGCATCTCGACCAGGTTCGTGAACCCTGTGGGGTTCTCGAACGGGTGGGCGGAGTTCGTGTTGAAGAAGCCGCCGCCGTTGGTGCCGAGCTCCTTGATCGCCTCCTGGGAGGCGACCGGGCCCATCGCGATGTGCTGCGCGCCGCCGCTGGTCAGCCCGTGGGCGAAAAGGTAGGTCGTGAAGTTCTGAATCGAGCCCTGGAAGACGAGCACCAGCGCAACCACGATCGACAGCGGCAGCAGGATGTACAGGCAGGTGCGGATGATGTCCCGCCAGAAGTTGCCCAGCGATTTGCCGCTGCGCGAGGCGATGCCGCGGATCAGCGCGACCGCGACGACCATGCCGACGCCCGCCGAGAGGAAGTTCTGCACGGTGAGCCCCGCCATCTGGCTGAAGTAGCTCATCGTGATCTCGCCGCCGTAGTACTGCCAGTTCGTGTTGGTGAGGAACGACGACGTCGTGTTGAACGTCACGTTCCACGGCGCGGAGTGATAGTGCAGCGGGTTCAGTCCGGTGAAGTCCCAGAACGTCTGGGTGCGCAGGATCACATACAGCAGCACCCAGCCCGCAAGTGAGAACCACAGCAGAGACTTCGCGTACGCCTTCCAGTCCTGACCGTGGTCGGGGTCGGCGCCGAAGCACCGGTACATGAACCGTTCCACCGGTCCGAGGACCGGATCGAGCCAGGTGCGACCGTCGGTGTAGACGGCGGCCATGTAGCGGCCGAGCGGCATCGCGAGCGCGGTGAGGAGCGCGGCGAAGCCGAAGATCGTGATCCAGCCGAAGACGGTCATCAGAACCGTTCTCCGCGCAGGAGTGCATAGAGCAGGTAGAGGCACACGATCGCGGAGACGATCAGCCCGAACAGGTCAGCGCCGCTCATATGCGGTCGATCCCCTCGAGCAGTGCGTAGAGGAGTGCGAAGGCGAGCACTCCGAGGATGACTGCGACAATGTCCATGTCACTCATCCTGGGTGCGACGTCGTCAACGCGACATGAAGAACGCCTCAAGCGGCGTACAGAAGTTGTGAAGTCGGTCGCGTGGGGCCGGTGAGCGGGTGCGGGTGCCTAGCCGGCGCCTGCACCGGCGGTCTCGAACGCCTCCCACATCGAGGCGTAGCGACCACCGGAGGCGACGAGCTCGTCGTGGTCGCCGACCTCCGCGACCTGCCCGGAGTCGAGCACGACGATCCGGTCCGCGTGCCGCGCGGTCTGCAGCCGGTGGGCGATCAGGATCGTCGTTCGCCCCCGGGAGACCTGGGCCATCGCCTCGTTCACGCGGGCCTCGGTGATCAGGTCGAGATTGGAGGTCGCCTCGTCGAGCAGCAGGATCGCCGGGTCGACCAGCTGCGCCCGCGCGAGCGCCAGCAGCTGGCGCTGCCCGGCGGACAGCGAGCGGCCACGCTCGGCCAGCTCGTGCAGGTACCCGCCGGGAAGCTCGGCGATGAAGTCGTGAGCCCCGACGGCGCGGGCGGCCGCCTCGACGTCCGCATCGGAGGCGCTCGGCCGCCCGTAGGCGATGTTGTCGCGGATCGTGCCCGTGAACAGGAAGCTCTCCTGCGGGACGTACCCCAGGTGCGAGCGAAACTCCTGGATGTCGAGGGAGCGGACGTCGTGGCCGTCGACGGTCACGCTGCCCGAGTCGACGTCGTAGAAGCGGGAGAGCAGTTTGACGAGCGTCGACTTGCCTGCGCCCGTCTCGCCCACGAGGGCAATCGTCTCCCCGGGAGCGAAGCGGAGGTCGATCCCGCGCAGCGCCTCCGGCGGCTTGGCGGAGGCGCCGTTCGTCGGCTGCGGGGCTCGGGCATCGCTCGGGCCGCGGCGAGCGTGGCTCGTCCGTGCGCGGCGTGGAGCCGGGTAGGCGAAATGAACCCCGTCGAACCGGACCTCCCCGGTGAGGTGAGCGGGGCGCTGAGGCTCGAGCGGTTCGGGGGTCAGTGTCTCGGTGCGCATCAGCTCCCCGATCCGCGCGACCGAGATCGTCGTCTGCTGCCACGAATCGAACACCTGCGAGAGCTGCTGGATCGGGGAGAAGAACAGGTCGATGTAGAGCACGAACGCGATCAGCGCGCCCGGGGTCAAGCGACCGTCGTGGATCAGCCCGGCGCCGACGCCGAGCACGATCACGCCGGCGAAGCCAGAGAGCATCTGCACGAACGGGAAGTACGTCGCCACCAACCGCTGTGCGGCGACTCGCGAGGTGAGGTAGTCGGCGCCGAGGCGATGGAAGCGGCGCATCGTCAGCTCGCGGTGGACGAACGCCTGGGACTCGCGGACGCCTGACAGGCTCTCCTGGAAGTCGGCGTTGACGATGGCGATCCGATCGCGAGCCTGGTCGTAGAGCACGACCGCCCGGCGGCGGAAGACGACCGTGCACGCCGTCAGCGGCACGATCACGCTGAGCGTGCACAAGGCGAGCTCCAGGTTGATCACGAGCAGCGCCGCGCCCACCCCGACGAACGTCACCAGCGAGACGAGCGCCGACAGCGCGCCGTTCTCGATCAGCGACTCGAACTGATCGACGTCGGTCGTCATCCGGGTCATGATCTGACCTGCCATCTCGCTCTCGTAGTAGTCGAGCGAGAGGCGCTGCAGCTGGGCCCAGATCCGGATTCGCAGCGACAGCATGATGCGCTGCGCTGCCCGCCCGGTGACGAACGTCTCGCCGATCTCGTCGACCATGTCGACCAGCGCGACACCCAGGTAGATGCCCGAGGCAGCGAACAGCGCGTCCTGCGAGCCGGCGCGCACCCCGTTGTCGACCCCGTACTTGACGAGCAGCGGCCCGGCGAGCGAGGCCATCGCGTCGATGACCACGAGCACGAACCCGACCGACAGCGGGCGGCGGAATTCCAGGAGCAGCCGCCGCAGGCTGAAGCCACCGTCGCGCCGGGACTCGCGCTCGAGGTCCACCTCCGCCACGTCACGGACGGGGGGCAGCTTCGCCACCTGGGCGAGGAGACGGGGGGTGGGAGCGAGGTTTGCCTTCAGGTTCCCACCACCGCCGAGGCCCATGCCGAGGCTCGGTGCGCCAAAGCCCCCGCGGGTGATCCTCCGGTAGCCGCCGGCGCCGTCTGCGTCCGAGCGCGCCCACGCGGTAGCGGTGGTCTTCCCGTCGCCGATCGCCGCGAGCGCCTCGATCCGATCGCCGACCGCGGCCGCCGCCTCCTCCTCGAGGCCGCTGAGCAGGCTTCGATACAGGTCGTTGCGCTCCATCAGCTCCTCGTGGGTGCCCTGGTCGGCCACCCGGCCGTGGGCCATGACGACGATCCGGTCGGCGAGGTGCAGCGTCGAGCGGCGGTGCGCGATCACGATCGTCGTCCGGCCGGCCATCACCTCGCGCAGTGAGTCGTGGATCGCCTCCTCGGTGTTGGCGTCGACGGCGCTCGTCGCGTCGTCGAGGAGGAGGATCGCCGGGTCGTAGAGCAGCGCGCGGGCGAGCGCCACCCGCTGTCGCTGGCCTCCGGAGAGGCTGAGCCCTCGCTCGCCGACGGTGGTGCCGTATCCATGCGGGAGCCGCTCGATGAACTCGTGGGCTCCCGCGGCCCGCGCGGCGGCGACGATCTGTGCCTCTGTGGCGTCGGGTCGCGCGTAGGCGATGTTGTCCCGCACCGACTCCGAGAACAGGAAGCTGTCCTCGAACGCGATGCCGACGGCCCGCCGCAGCGAGGAGAGGGTCAGCTCGCGCGCGTCGTGCCCGTCGATCAGCACGGCGCCGCCCTGGGGGTCATGGAACCGCGCGAGCAGCAGCAGCGCGGTCGACTTGCCACACCCGCTCGGACCGACGATCGCCACCCGCTCTCCGGCGGCGACGGTCAGCTCGAAGCGGTTGAGGACGGGCTGCTCCGGCGCGTATCCGAAACGGACGTCCGAGAACTCGATCGCGCCGCGCGCCTCGCCGAGCTCGACCGCGTCCGGCCGGTCCTCGATCGCCGGCTGCAGGTCGAGCAGCTGGAAGATGCGCTCGACTCCGGCGCGTGCCTGCTGTGCGACGGTGATGATGTTGGCCAGCCGCTGGGCGGGGGACACCATCTGCGCCATGTAGGTCGAGAACGCGAGGAACGTGCCCAGGCTGATCTGGTGGCGGAGCGCCATCCAGCCGCCGAGCGCGAGGATCGCCACCTGGCCGAGCGCCGGCACGGCCTGCAGCACCGGTTGGAAGCGCGACTGGAGCCGGACCTCGCGCATCTGCGAGCCGTAGAGCACCTTCGACGCCTCGGTGACCCGCTCGAGCTCCCGGTGTTCCTGACCGAACGCCTTGACGATGCGCACGCCGGACAGGCCCTCGTCGACGATCTGCACCACCTCACCCTCGCGCTGCTGGCCATCCCAGCTGGCGGGGAACACACGGGAGCGCATCCGGTAGGAGAGGAACACGAGCACCGGGACGGCGAGGAAGCCGACGAGCGCGAGCAGGGGGGAGAGCCACAGCATCACTCCGAGCGAGAGCACGACCAACACCAGGTTGCTGCTCAGGATCGGCAGCATGTTGAGCAGCGCCTGGACGAGCGTCGAGTCCGAGCTCGCCCGGCCGACCAACTGCCCGGTCGGCATTCCCTCGAGCGTCTGGGCGTCCATGTGCTGCAGGTGGTCGTGCATCGCGTTGCGCAGGTCGTACTGGACCTGGAGCGCCACGCGGCCGCCGTGATAGCGGCGCAGGTACGACGCACCGAAGCCCACCACGGCGGTGAGCGCCATCAGGGTGAGCCACGGCCACAGCGCCGAGTTCCGGGAGACGATCACGCCGTCGACGATCTGGCGCTCGGCCAGCGGCACGACCGCCTGCGAGACCCCGCCGATCAGCGCGCCGACCAGCGACAGCGTCAGCCCTCGCCGGTGGCCGGTGACGTAGCCCCACAGGCGGCGGATCCAACCGAGCTGTGCGACGTCGTCGGTCGCGGGACTCACCCGGCGGCCCCGGGCTCGGCGTCCCGTCCGGTGCTGCTGGTGACGGACCGCGCGCGCTCTGCCCAACGGTCCGCGCGACGTTCGTCGAGCGCCCGGCCGAGCCAGACGAGCGCTCGGAGCAGCTCGTCGCCGTCCGGGGTGCGCCGGCACAGGTCGCGCAGGCGCTCTCTCATCTCGGTCTCGACCTCGGCGAGGAGCCGCTCCCCGTCGGGCGTGAGCCGCAGGCCGGCCACGCGCTGGTCCCCGTCCACCTCGAAGCGGGTGAGCAGGCCGCGCTGGGTCAGCGACTCGACCGCCGCGCTGATCGCCGGACGGCCGAGCGCCAGCTTGGCCGCGACGTGCGACGCTCGCTCCTCGCCTGAGGCGACGGCGGACAGCACGCGGTAGTGGGCGAGGTTCAGCTCGGTGGAGGAGCGCTCGAGCACGGAGGAGGCGCGCGCCAGCGCGCGCACGGCCTCGATCTCCTTGGCGGCGATGTCCGAATCCGACGGCACCCGAATGAGCCTACAACGATTGTTCGACCGTCGAACTTGTTTGGCTCATCGGCCGCTCCGAACCGTCGGCCCGCCGATTGCGATTGAGGACGGGCGTGCGAGCGGCGATGATCTCCGGTCATGTCCCACGCGCCCACCCTGACCGTGCACCCAATGTCCCCGATGACGGGCGACGAGCTCCGGGTGGCCACCCGCGCCGCGCTCGCCGGCGCCGATGGCGCGCGCGTGGTGAGCTGCGCGCGGCGCGAGCCGGACAAGGATGCGTACCTCGCCTGGCGCGCGGGGGCCGGCGGCGTCGGCGCCCCGGCGCGGGAGGCGCTCGTCGTGCTCGCCGGGCGGGAAGGGGTGGAGGAGGTCGTCGTCCAGCTCGTCACCGGCGAGGTCACCTCCCGGCACATCGTGCCGGGCGCTCGGCCGCCGATCACGCCTGAGGACTACGAGGCGGCCGCCGTCTGCGTGCTCAGAGACGCCAGGATGGTCGCGGCGCTGCGCGCGCGTGGCGTCGAGGACCTGGAGCTGGTGCAGATCGACGTGCTGCCCAGCGGCTCGTTCGGTCACCCGCTTGAGGCGGGCCACCGCTTCGGCCGCGCCGTCGCCTACCTCAAGCGCGATCCGCTCGACAACGCGTACGCGCGGCCGATCGAGCACCTGATCGCGTTCGTCGACCTCGATGCGCACCGCGTGCTCGAGATCGAGGAGGGCGAGCCACGGCCGATCCCGGGTGCCGACGGCGACTATCGCGCCGGTGTGGTGCCGCCGCGTGAGGACCTGCGCCCGTTCTCCATCACGCAGCCCGAGGGCGTGTCGTTTGTCGTGGAGGGCGGGGAGGTGCGCTGGCATCGGTGGACGTTCGTTCCCGCGATCGACCCCCAGGAGGGTCTCGTCCTGCACGACGTTCGCTACGACGGGCGGCCCGTGCTGCACCGCGGCTCCTGCCCGGAGATGATCGTCCCCTACGGCGAGACCGACCCCATGCACAACTGGCGCACGTACTTCGACGCCGGCGAGTACGGGCTCGGGTCCTCCATCAACTCACTCGAGCTCGGCTGCGACTGCCTGGGCGAGATCACCTACCTCGACGCGTGGCTCTCCGACCACCGGGGCGAGCCGCAGCAGATCGCCAACGCCATCTGCCTGCACGAGGAGGACGCCGGGATCCTCTGGAAGCACACCGACCACGCGACCGGACACGTCGAGACCCGTCGCGGCCGGCGCTTCGTCGTCAACGCGATGGCGACCGTCGGCAACTACGAGTACGCATTCCGCTGGTACCTCGGGCTCGACGGCACGATCGAGATCGAGATCCAGCTGCACGGGATCGTCTCCACGATCGCGGTCGCGCCGGATCGCCCGCCGCGCGGGTCGAACCCGATTGATGACGGCCTCGCGGCGCCCCACCACCAGCACCTGTTCTGCTTCCGCCTCGACCTCGACGTCGATGGCACCGCCAACTCCGTTCACGAGGTCCAGGCCGCCGCGGTCCCGGCAGGTCCGGACAACCCGCTGGGCAACGCGTTCGCGCCGGTCCTCACGCCGCTGCGCTCGGAGCGCGAGGCCCGGCGTGAGGCCGACGACGGCGCCGCGCGGGTGTGGACGGTGAGCAGCTCTCGCCTCGGGGCGAGCGGCCGGCCCACGGCCTACCGGCTCGTGCCCGGCCACGGCACCGCGACGCTGCTCGCCCAGCCCGGCTCAAGCGTCGCCCGGCGCGCCGGGTTCGCCGCCCACACGCTGTGGGTCACCCCGTACCGCGCCTCCGAGCGCTTCCCCGCCGGGGCCTACCCATACGGGTGCGACGAGCCCGACGGCCTGCCGGTGTGGAGTACCGACCGGCCGCTGGAGGGAGAGGACGTAGTGCTGTGGTACACGATCGGCGTCACCCACTTCGTGCGTCCGGAGGACTGGCCGATCATGCCGATGACGAAGGCCGGCTTCCGCCTGGAGCCCGTCGGGTTCTTCGACCGCAACCCGACGCTGGACATCCCAGGGTCGGTGGCCGGCTGCTGCCACGGCGGCTGACCGGCTGGCGCGGGCACCGCAAGCGGCCGCCGCGGCGCGCTCGGGAACTTCCGAGACACGTGGCGCGCGCAGACGGATGCTGTCTCGATCCGTCCCGGCCCCCGGGAACTTCCGAGACAGCACCCACGTTTGGCGCTCTGGTGTCTCGGAGGGTCCCAGGCGCCCCGGCCCAGAGCGCTCCCCGCCCCGGCCCAGAGCGCTCCCGAGCCGGCCCAGAGGCCGCCGGGCGAGGTCAGAGTCATGGACCAGGGCTCAGTCGCCGGCCGCCAGCGCTCCGCCGCCTGATCGCCCGAGGTCGTCCTCGATCGTCCGGTCGGCCCCCACCGCCCAGCCGGAGACCGCGAGCACCCCGGCGACCGCGAGCAACTCCACCAGGCCGGCGGTCCAGCCGCCCTCCAGGCCGTGCAGCACCCCCACCGTCAGCGGCCCGAGCGACGCCACCAGGTAGCCCACCGTCTGCGCCATGCCGGAGAGCTCGGCGCTCATCGGGGCGCTGCGGGTGCGCAGGACGAACAGGGTGAGGCCGAGGCTGATGCCGGCGCCCTGGGCGCCGCCGAGGATGACCATCCACGCCCAGGCGCCCGCGCGCGGGGCCACCAGCAGGCCGCCCAGGCCGACGAGGAAGCCGGCGGCGGTGAGCGCGGTCGCCGGCCGCTGGCTGGGCAACCGCGTCGCCCATGAGGGCACGGTGAGCGCCGCGGCGATCCCGGTGAAGTTGAACACCGCGAGCATCCCGCCGGCCGTCGTGGCGCTCACGCCGTGGTCCTGCAGCAGCGTCGGCAGCCACGCGTTGAGCGAGTAGAAGGTGAGCGACTGGCAGGCCATGTAGGCCGCGACCCACCAGGCGAGGCGGGAGCGCCAGACGGTGGCCGCGAGCGTGCGGCCCGGCGCGTCCGCGGGCGGCGTGCGCCCGCGCACGGCCACCGGGATCCACACCAGCGCGGCGATCAGCGCCGGGATTCCCCAGACCGCGAGTGCCGGGCGCCAGCCGATGTGCAGGCCGTTCCCCAGCGGCACCGTCAGACCCGCGGCCGCGGTCGCGCCGGTCGAGAGCATCACCGAGTAGAGGCCCATCATCACGCCGGGTCGGTGCGCGAGGTCGCGCTTGATCAGCCCCGACAGCAGCACGTTCTCGATCGCGATCCCGGCGCCCACGAGCGCCGAGCCGAGGAACAGGGGACCGTCGCCCGGGATCAGGCGAACGGCGATCCCGGCGACGAGCATCGTGATCGCAACCGCGAGCGCGCGCTCGAGCCCGACCCGCCGCCCGAGCCGCGGTGCGACAAGCGCGAACAACCCGAAGCAGACCAGCGGCAGCGTGGTGAGGAGGCTCACGCCCGCGGTGCTCAGCCCGGTGTCGGCCCGGATGCGCGAGGTGAGCGGCGAGACCGCGACGACCGCGGGACGCAGGTTGACCGCGAGCAGCGCGATCCCCGCGACGAGCAGGTGCGGGCGTGCCCGGTTCGCCGCAGGCGCCACCGCGGGCGCGTTGGGCGCCGATTGGGGCGGTCCGACCATCACGGGCACCCTAGTGAGCCCGTGATGATCTGCGGCTCGGCGAGCCGGTCGGCGCCATGGGGGTGCAGAACGCCGCCCGGTCGGGGATGATGGGGACATGGCCGAGAACCCCTCCACACGTAGCGTCAAGATCGGCGCCGACGAACGCACCGGCTGGTCCTCGGAGCGCCCGCGCCGCGACGGCGCGCCCCCTCGTCCCGCCGACATCTCCGAGAAGTGCCGCGTCCTGCGCCCGACGGACCGCATGCGCTACTCGCCCGGGTCGATCGTGATCATCGCCGGCCCCGTCGCGGTCGACCTGGACAGGTTTGCCGATCGGGTGGTGGAGGAGCGTGGCGTGGTGCTGTCTCTGGCCAAGGTCCGCTCCCTGCTTCAGGGTCGGGTCGCCGAGGCCGATCTCGAGGACAAGGCCGCCGAACTGCTCGACGCGGCCGTCCAGAAGCGCCTCACCGCCCGGCAGTCGATCGTGATCCCCGTCGAAGGGCTCGAACCCGAGCATCGCGAACGGTTCGTCCGGCCCGCGCACGCGGCGCGCCGGCCACGCCACCTGATCCTCGTTGACGGCAGCCCCGACCAGGTCTCCGACGAGGAGCGCCCACTGCTGGACGAGCTGCGCCGCGAGCTCGACTCCGCGGGGCTCGGGCGCGAAGGGTTCCAGACGGCGATGCGCCTGTCGGGCCAGACGCGCGACGAGCTGAAGCGGATCGTGTTCGCGCGCCCGCCCGCGGATGACTGATCGGCGACCCACCCCCAGCCGCCCCACGCCGAGCCCCCGCTGATGGACCTCGGGATCTCAGGCCGGGTCGCGCTCGTCTGCGGCGCGACCAGAGGGATCGGCCGCGCCGTCGCGCAGGAGCTGATCGCCGAGGGCGCGCGGGTCGCGATCACCGCCCGGGACTCGGCTCGCACGGCCGCCGTCGCGGCCGAGATCGGTGCGGCGGCGGGCTACGGCTGGGATTCCAACGACCTCGACGCCGCTCCCGCGCTGATCGAGTCGGTGAGCGCGGAGATCGGCCCGATCGACATCCTGATCACCAACACCGGCGGCCCGCCCTCCGGCGAGGACCCGCTCGGGTTCTCCTCAGAGCAGTGGCGCAACGCCCACCGTTCGCTCGTCGAGTCTCCGATGGCGCTGCTCGGCCTCGTCGTGCCCGGGATGCGAGAGCGGCGCTGGGGACGGGTCGTGGGGATCGCCTCGACGTCCGTGCGCGAGCCGATCGCGGTGCTCACGTTGTCCAACGCCGAGCGCTCCGCGGCGCTCGCCGCCTACAAGACGCTCGCAACCGCGGTCGCCGGGGACGGAGTGACGGTCAACACGCTGCTCACCGGCCAGATCGCGACCGAGCGCCTCAGCGAGCTGTACGGCTCTCTGGAGACCGCGGAGGAAATCGCCGCTCGCAACGTCCCCGCCGGCCGGCTCGGCCGTCCCGAGGAGATGGCGGCCGCGGCCGCCTTCCTGTGCTCCGACCGCGCGGCCTACATCACGGGCACCGCGCTGGCGGTCGATGGCGGGATGCTGCGCGGGATCTGATCCGTTTCGGGCGCCGCCCTCACGGGTACTGCATGCGGGCGGTCGGCCACGCCTCACAAGGGAGGACATGATGGACCTACGCATCCGCGCGACGCTCGCGGCATCGGCTGCGGCGGCGTGCATGGTTGGCGCCGCGCTACCGGTCAACGCTGCGGCGCGCGCCACCGGGACCCACACCGCCAGGTCCCACCTGGCGGCGGCGACCGGGTCAAGCGTCAACTGTCCCTGGCTCAATGACTCCGAGCCGATCGAGACCCGCGTCTCGCAGCTCATGTCGCAGATGTCGCTCGCCGACGAGATCGACCTCGTCGAGGGCCATCAGTCGAGCGGCCCGCCCTATGTCTTCTACGAGCCGGCGATCCCGAGCCTGTGCATCCCGCAGCTCGGAGAGGAGGACGGCCCCAACGGCGTCGGCGACGGGCTGACCGGCGTCACCCAGCTGCCGGCAGGGGTCACTCTCGCGGCGACGTTCTCCAACGGCCTCGCGCGCCAGTACGGCTCCGTGGTCGGCTCCGAGGAGTGGGGCAAGGGCGCCGCGGTCGATCTCGGCCCGACGATCAACCTCGACCGCGACCCGCGCTGGGGCCGGTCGTTCGAGGCCTACGGCGAGGACCCCTATCTCAACGGCGACCTCGGCACTGCCGAGGTGGACGGGCTCCAGGCCACGGGCGAGCTCGACCAGCTCAAGCACTACGACGACTACAACCAGGAGACCAATCGCAACACCCCGCAGGACGACGAGATCATGACGGTGCGCACGGCGCAGGAGATCTATCTGAAGGCGTTCAACATGGTCGTCCACCAGGCCGATCCGGCGTCGATCATGTGCTCCTACTCCTCGTTCAGCATCATCGGCTCGCCCGATCCAAGTGAGCAGTACGCCTGCGAGGACAACTATCTGGAGAACGACGTCCTCAAGCAGGACTGGAACTTCCCCGGGTTCATCACCTCGGACTACGGCGCGCTGCACGACACCGTGCAGGGGATCGAGTCTGGCACCGATCAGGAGCAGCCGTTCGACACGTACTTCGGGCAGGCGCTCGAGACCGACATCCAGAACGGCACGGTCCCGCGCGCGTACCTGAACTCGGCGATCTCGCGTGAGCTCACCGAGATGTTCCGCTTCAACCTGTTCGACGCCCCTCCGACCGGGAACACCTCGAGCGTCGTCACCAACCCGGCGCACGTGGCGATCTCCACCAAGGTCGCCGAGGCCGGGACGACGCTGCTCAAGAACGACGGCGCCACCCTGCCGCTCTCGGCGAACAACGGCGGGAACATCGCGGTGATCGGCCCGTCGGCCCAGCCGAGCCCGACCGACGGAGGCGGCGGCTCGGCCCAGGTCGTCCCGTCCAAGACGGTGAGCCCCTTGCAGGGTCTGGAGAGTGCCGTCAAATTCGGGACGCATCTTTCCTACACGCAGGGGCTGCCGACCGACGGTTCGCTGCCGGGGATCCCGTCCTCCAACCTCAGCCCGGCGTACTCGCCGACCGGGTTCGGCGGCAGCTACACCGGCACGCTCACCGCGCCGGACACCGGGACCTACGTGTTCGCGGTCACCAACCCGTGCTCGTGCTACACGCCGACCTATCTGACGCTGGACGGCAAGCAGATCCTGGACAACCCCGGGACCCCGCCGCAGAACGTCTACTCGGTCGCCGTGCAGCTCACCAAGGGCACGCAGTACACGATCGGGATCAGCGGCGAGTCTTCGGCGCTGACCTGGGGCACGCCGTCGACACTCGCGCCGGGCATCTCCCAGGCGGTGAAGGCGGCGAAGTCCGCCCAGACCGCGGTGGTGGTCGTCTCCGACGACACCGAGACCGAGGCCGCGGACCGGCTGAGGCTCGCCCTGCCCTCGGCGCAGAACGAGCTCATCTCGAAGGTCGCGGCGGCGAACCCGCACACCGTGGTGGTGATCGACGCCGGCGCCCCGGTGACGATGCCGTGGCTCGGCTCGGTGAGCTCGGTGCTCGACGCGTTCTACCCCGGGGAGACGAACGGGACGGCGCTCGCCGGCGTTCTGTTCGGGAAGGTCGATCCAAGCGGCCATCTGCCGGTGACGTTCCCGCAGGACCTGTCCGAGGTACCGGCGAGCACACCCCAGCAGTTCCCCGGCGTGAACGGCAAAGTGCAGTTCTCCGAGGGCCTGGACATCGGCTACCGCTGGTATGACGCGAACAACGTCACGCCGCTGTTCCCGTTCGGCTACGGGCTCTCCTACACCTCGTTCGCGTACAGCGACCTGCAGGTCCAGGGCCCGTCGCAGCCGGGTGCCGATGCGACGGTGACCGCCACAGTGACGAACACCGGCTCGCGGGCCGGCTCGGACGTCGCCCAGCTCTACGTCGCCGATCCGTCGGCGGCGGGCGAGCCGCCGCGCCAGCTCGCCGGATACAAGCGGGTGACGCTCGCCGCCGGTCAGTCGACGCAGGTGAGGTTCAAGGTCACCCCGCAGGACGAGGAGTGGTGGGACACGAGCGCGAACGGCTGGAGCCAGAGTCCTGGGGCCTACGGCGTGTACGTCGGGGACTCCTCGGCGCTGGCAAACCTGCCGCTGCAGGGCAGCTTCACGCTCGCCAACACGGCCGGCTCACGCGAAGTGACGGTGACCGCGCCGTCGACCATGACCCCCGGTTCACCGTCGACGGTGACGGTGAACCTGACGGCATCGGGCACCCAGACGCTGCCGCACGCGATGATCGCGTTGCAGTTGCCGGAGGGCTGGACCGCCACGCCCATCGGGCCCGTGTCGTTCACGGGCGTCGCACCCGGGACCGCGCTCAGCGCGCAGTTCTCGGTGACGCCCGCCGCCGACTCGCCGAGCATCAACGCGACGATCCATGCGACCGCAACGCTGGGCCCGGACCTCACCAGAGAGGCCGGGACCTCGACGACGGTCGGCTGAGCCGCGACCAACCTTCCGGGGAGCGCGCGCAGGGGCGCGCTCCCCGGACGGAGCGGTGTCTGAGAACATCGGGGCCGTGATCCACGTCGCGGTCCTCGACGACTACCAGCGCCGGGCGCATGAGTGGGCGGACTGGTCCTCGCTGGGCGAGGACGTCGAGGTCGAGTTCTTCGCCGAGCCGATGCAGCCGGACGAGTTGCCGGGCGAGCTCGCCCCCTTCCAGGTCCTCGTGCTGATGCGCGAGCGCACGAGGTTCCCCGAGGCGGTTCTCGCGCGGCTGCCGGAGCTCCAGCTCGTCGTCACCACCGGGATGCGCAACGCCTCCCTCGACGTCGCCCACCTGCTCGATCGTGGCGTCGTCGTATGCGGCACCGAGCATGATCCCGGCGGGGCCGGCGTCTCCAGCACCGTCGAGGTCGCGTGGGCGCTCATCCTCGCGACCGCCAAACGGGTGGCGGCCGAGGACCGGGCGCTGCGGGAGGGCCGATGGCAGACCGACCTGCCGGTCAATCTGTCCGGGGCGACGCTCGGGCTGCTCGGCCTCGGCCGGCTCGGCGCGCAGATGGTCGGCCCGGCGCGTGCCTTCGGGATGGATGTGATCGCCTGGAGCCAGAACCTCACCGCCGAGCGCGCCGCGGCGGCCGGCGCCCGGCCGGTGACTCGTGAGCAGTTGTTCGCCCAGTCTGACTGGCTGTCGATTCACCTCGTGCTCTCCGAGCGCTCGCGTGGGCTGGTCGGTTCCGCCGAGCTGGGAGCGATGAAGCCGGGCGCGACGCTGGTCAACACCTCCCGCGGGCCGATCGTCGACCGCGAGGCGCTGCTCCAAGCGCTGGGCCAGGGACGGATCACCGCCGGGCTCGACGTCTACGACCACGAGCCGCTGCCCGCCGGCGACCCGCTGACCGAGATCCAGGGTGCGGTGCTGCTTCCGCACCTGGGATACGTCTCGGAATCCGCGATGCGGGTGATGTACGGCCAGGTCGTCGAGGACATCGGCGCCTGGAAGACGGGCGAGCCGATCCGGCGACTCGAACGCTGAGCGGCTCGGCGGCGCATGGTGCCGTTTAGTGGATCATTGGGCTGCCCAAGCTCCAGCGTTTCCGCACACCGGACACACCGCCGTCTCGATCGGGAAGGTTTCCGCGCGTGACTCGTCTCGAACGAGGCGCATGATGGACCCCGATGACTGGAGGCTCGAACAAT
>DASXZK010000119.1:0-8503 GCA_036501965.1 Solirubrobacteraceae bacterium | reverse complement strand
CATCCTGCCCGGCATCACCCGCGCGGACCGGCTGGCCGCCGATCCGTCCGCGCGTGAGCAGCCGATCTCGCTGGAGCGCCTTCGACAGGCGGCCGGTGTGTCTGTCACCTCGTCGATCGCCGGGCTGCGCGCGGCGCGGCTCCTCGCGCCCGAGCCTCAAGCTCGCCGCCACCTCCCGGCGACGCCCGCCTGAGGCCGCTCGTCAGTTGAGGCTGTCCGGAAGACCGAAGCGCTGGAAGGTGCCGACCAGCCTCCGCTGGTCCATCGGCTGCTCGGGGAACCGCTCGTATGCGCCGGGCTCGGGTGCCTCGATCGAGCGGACGATGAACGCGGTGACGTCGCTGACCAGGTCGCCGCGCAGGGTGAGGATGTTCAGCGCGAACGGTATGTGAGTGCCGCGAGACTCATCCCAGGAGTAGAAGGCGAGCGCCGGTTGCGCGTTCGCCTGGGCCTGGATCGCCCGCCAGCGCCAGTCTCCCGACATCGACGTCTCGCGTGCCCAGGTTGCGATCGTGTCGCGCGGTGTGTACCAGCTGCGGAGCGGCGGCATCGCGAAGCTTGCGTCCGCCACCAGCAGCGAGGTGAACGCGTCGACGTCGTTGTGCTCCCAGGCGTGGACATAGCGATCGACCAGCTCGCGCAACCCGCGATCGCCGAGCGTGCGCAGGTTCGCCTGCTGGCTCTGTTCGGGGATGCGGGCCTTGACGGCGCTGCGGGCCCGCTGCAGCGCGCTGTTGACGGACGCGACAGTCGTGTCCAGCATCCCGGCGGATTCCTCTGCCGAGAACCCCAGCACCTCGCGCAGCAGCAGCACCGCGCGCTGGTTGGCGGCGAGGTGCTGCATCGCGGCCACGAACGCGAGCTCGACGCTCTCGTGCTGCTCATAGCTCGCCTCCGGCGCGGCGCGACCCGCGGGGACCGCGATCGCCTCGTCCGGGTACGGCTCGATCCACGTCGACTCGGCCAGCGGGCCGCCCGGCACGGCGTGCGGCTCGGCCGCGGGCCCGAAGTCGTGCGGGAGCACGCGGCGCTTGCGCCGCTCGAGCTCGGTGAGGCACACGTTGGTCGCGATCGTATAGAGCCACGACCGTGCCGAGCTCGCCCGCCGCAGCCCGTCCGCGCCGCGCCATGCCCGCAGCAGCGTCTCCTGCAGCGCGTCATCGGCGTCGTACACCGAGCCGAGCATCCGGTAGCAGTGCGCATGGAGCTCGGCTCGGTGGCGCTCGACGAGTTCGGCGAACCCGCCGTCGGGTGGGGCGCTCACGCTCAGCGCTGGTCCTCCACGACCATCAGCGTGTGTCCGCTCGGGTCGCGGAACCAGAACATCGGGGGGACCGGATCGCCCATCCGCGAGACCTCCGCGTCGACGTCGACGTCCCGCGCCTTCATCTCGCTGTGCGTCGCGTCGATGTCGTCGGTGGTCAGCGTGATCCCGGTGTTCGCCGGCACCAGCTTCGAACCGGGCGGTGGCGGGGCCAGCGCGATCCCGGTCGTGCCCTCGGGCGGGTAGACCTCGACCCACCGGTAGCGACCGCCGAACGGAGTGTCGGTCCGCTTCTCAAACCCGATCGACTCATAGAACTCGATCGCCCGGTCCTGATCCACCGTCGGCACGCACACCAGCGACATGCCCTTCAGCTTCGTTGCGGTTGTACTCATGCCTGCGCCCTCCTGGGGGAAGTAGTTGACACCCTCTTAGACCCAGTATCCGCCCGAAAGTCATCGGCGGGGCGAGGAATATTCTCATCGCGGCGACGTGGGACGGGATGTGTCCGATCGGGGCGGGGGGTTCGCCTCGATCGGACACATCGGGCCCACGTCGGCGGGTTGGCGCGGTCAGGAGGCCCGGGCGACCCGGGGCGGTGTCGTTCACCCGCGCGCCGCACGGCCCGAGGTCGTGTGGGTGATCGGCCGCGCTCCGCAGAGCGGATCACCCAACCGCCCGAACCCGGAGTTGCGAGTGGGTGAAACGTCCCGCGCGCCAGGGGGCACGATCCCGCACCGTCCGCTACGAAACACCCTCACCCCGCCAGCTTCAGCGCGTACAGGGTCGCCGCCGCCGCCGTCGCCAGGTTGAGCGACGAGACCCCGGGGGACATCGGCAGAGCGATCCGTCGGTGCGCCCGGGCGAGGAGCTCGGCGCTCAGACCGTCCCGTTCGGTGCCGAACGCGAGGATCGCGGTCGCGGGGAGGTCCTTCACGTCGAGCGGATCCCCAACCGGGTCCAACGCCACCAGTTCACGCCCGCCGGTCCGGACCTCGCGGATGCGATGGACCGGTAGCGCGAAGTGCAGCCCCGCGCTGCCGCGAAGCGCGTCCGGGTGCCACGGGTTCTGGCGTCCGGTGGTCATCACACCCGCGGCGCCGGCGGCGGCTGCGACCCGGACGACCGCGCCGAGGTTGCCGAGATGCCGCGGATCCTCCAGTAGCACGATATGGCCGGGGCCGGCCAGCACCGTGTCCGGGTCCGGTTGCGCCGGACGCCGGGCCACGGCGACGATCTGACCGCGCGGCACGACCTGCTTCAGCGCCTCGGCGTCGACGACCTCAACCCCCATCTGCACGTCGGGCGCGAGTCGCTCGAGCAGACCGTCGACCTCATCCACGTCCGCGGTCCACGCGCCGAGGATCTCGCCCCCGAACCGGATCGCGTGCTTGATCGCGTGAAAGCCCTCCAGGACCACGAGGTCCGGCGTCCGTCGGGCGCGGCTGACATCGCTCAGCTCCATCTGCGCCGAGATCATCGCTCACGCCGCCTGTCCCGGGCGTTCGGCGCGTCACGCCGCGGCAGCGGGCCCGTAGGCGAGGTGCACGACCCCGTTGTCGTAGGTCTCGCTGTCGATCAGGCGCAGCTTCGCCTGGGCCCCGTCGCCGAACAGCCGCGCGCCCGCGCCGAGCACGACCGGATAGACGAACAGATGGAGTCCGTCGACCAGCCCGTCCACGACCAGCGCCCGCACGAGCGTCCCGCTGCCGCTCACGTAGACGTTGCCCCCGGCGTCCTGCTTGAGCGAACGGATGGCGTCGGCGTCATAGCCGCCGATCACGGTGGAGTTGTTCCACTCCGGGTCCCGGAGCGTCCGCGACACCACGTACTTCGGAGAGTCGTTCATGAACGGAGCGCCCGGATCGTCGGCCGCGGTGCGCGCCGACCAGCTGGGAGCGAACAGCTCGTACGTCGTGCGCCCCATGAGCAGCGCGCGGCTGGAGCCCATGATGGAGCCGATCGCCGCCCCCATCTCCGGGGTGAAGCCGTACTCAGCGCTCCATGCAGGGTTGTCGATGACGCCGTCGAGCGTGATGAATTCGTGGACGAGCAGTTCTCCCATGTCTGACCTTTCTCGAGTGCTTGGCGACCGAGATCCCACCAGGCCTGGTGGACCGCTGTCTTGAACAAAAGCGACAGCGCTAGCCGGCGACGGCCGCGGAGGCGATCTGCGCAGGCGTCTGCCCGGCGAACCGCCGCAACGATCTCGTCAGATGCGGCTGGTCGGAGTACCCCGCGGCGAGCGCGACGTCGATCGGCGCCAGTCCTTGGCGCAGCAGCTCGACGGCGCGCTCGGCGCGGCGGATCTGCCGGATACCGCCCCGGGTCAGCCCGGTCGCTCGCAGGACGCGCCGTTCGACCGACCGCACGGACAGGTCATCCACCCGGCCGCCGACTGCGTTCGCGACGACGGGATCGGTCACCAGGAGGTCCCTGCGCACGAGTGCGGCGACGAACGAATCGACGTCGTCGCGGCCCGGAAGCTCGATCCGGTAGCCGTCGAGCCAGACCGTGGACCTGGTCGATGGAGAGAGTGTCATCCCACGATCGACGACCGTGCCGGGCGGGAGCACTGGCATGAACGTGCCGACGCTGAAGTGGATCCCGAGGAACTCCGCGTCCTCGGGGATTCCCGCCGTCGTTGCCCGCGTCGCGGGGCCGAGCACAGTCAACTCCGCGCGGCCGTCCTGCCTCGTCACCACCATCTCCCAGTGGCTTGCGGCGACAGCGATGAACGTATCTTCCGGCACGCTGCGCGTACGCCACACCTGCTCCACCAGCGGCGAGCGGGCAGACCCGGTCTCGAACTCGAAGAGGTCAACCGCGCGGCGCATGCGACGCCCATCTTCTCATCCACGCCATGCCCCGCTTGCGCGCGTGATCGCGTCCGCGTAGCGTCGCGCCGCACCGACCAACCACGGCCAGGGAGCGACCTATGACCAGGAGAGCAGTCTCGACCGACCAAGCGCCGGCGGCGCTCGGCCCCTACAGCCAGGCGATCGTCGCCGGCGACATGGTCTTCTGCTCGGGCATGGCGGGAATCGAGCCGGCCACGGGCGAGATCCCCGAGGGCATCGAGGCGCAGACCGAGCAGGCGCTGCGCAACCTCGCCGCCGTGTTGAGCCAGGCCGGGTGCTCGATGCACGATGTGGTCAAGACGACGATCTTCTACGCCAACGTCGAGGACTTCGGGCGCCTCAACGACGTCTACGCCCGGTTCATGCCCGACCCGCCGCCCGCGCGCTCCGCACCCGCCCACGTGCGGCTCCCGCGGGGACTGCTCGTCTCGATCGAGGCGATCGCGGTCATGCAGCGATGACGCCGAGGCGCGCGACCCACGAGCCGAGGTTGATGATCGACCCGCTGCCGCCACCGCCGCCTCCATCACGCCACACGAAGCCTCAGTGGACGGCGCCCTGATGCTCCTGCGCGCTCACGGCGATTGACACAGTGGACGCGACGGAGCAGGATCGAGGGATGGCGCGGCTCGTCGGCATCAACCACATCGCGCTCGAGGTCGGCGATCTCGAGGAGGCCCTGGCCTGGTACGGGCGGTTCTTCGAGTTCGAGCTTCGGGGCCGCGCCGGCGGGCGGATGGCGTTCATCGACATGGGCGACCAGTTCATCGCCGTCGCCGCCGGCCGGACCCAGCCGCCGGACGAGGCGCGCCACTTCGGGCTCGTCGTCGATGACCGCGAGGCGGTGCGTGAGGCGATGCGGGAGGCAGGCATCGATGTGTCCGCCCGTGGGTCGCTTGACTTCATCGATCCGTGGGGCAACCACGTCCAGGTCGTCGACTACCGCGATATCCAGTTCACCAAGACACCTGGGGTGCTCGGCGGCATGGGTCTGTCGGACCTGCCGAAGACTGAGGCCGCCCGGCGAGAGATCCGGGAGAAGGGCCTCGGCGGCTGAGCGTCACGACACCGTCGCCGGCAGTTCGAACCGCTCAAACAGGGCGGGTTCGCCGAACAGCGTGATGTGGCGGAGATGCGTCGTGGTGGTCGCCAGGACGACGATGGCGAACGGGTGATACCTGCCGCCGGTGCCGAGCCGGTACGACGCAGCGCCCAGCTGGCCGTTGACGTGGAGCGGGAGCATTCGCCAGTCGCCGGTCCGGCCGATCCCCTGGGCCGCGATGAACGGAACGCAGGTCGACTTGCCCGAGTACCAGGTGGTGGTCCCGGTCATCTCCAGGACGGTGTCGTCGGCGAGCAGGCGCTCGAGCGCGGGCATGTCCGAGTCCTCGAATGCCGCCATGTAGCGATCGAGGACCCGCCGGGCGCGGCCGTCCGTCGGCTCGGCGAGCTGCTCGTCGCTGACGGTGTGCTGCTCGAGCCGCGCTCGCGCGCGCTGGAGCAGGCTCTTGAGCGCGGCCACCGACACGCCGAGCACCTCGGCCGCCTCGGCCCCGGGCTGAGCGCACACGTCGCAGAGCACGAACGCGGCGCGCTGGCGCGCCGGCAGCACCTGGGCCGCGGCGACGAGCGCCAGCCGCACGCTCTGCCGAGACGCCACGACGTCCGCCGGATCGCCCCGCTCGTCGACCAGCAGCTGGTCCGGGATCGGTTCCAGCCAGGCGACGTCGGAGGGCGGAGCGGCAGGCGCGGCGTGGGGATCGGCCGAGGGCGGTCCGAGGCCGGACGGGAGCACGCGTCGCCGGCGAGGGTGCAGCGCGGTCAGGCACGCGTTGGTGGCGATGCGGTAGAGCCAGGTGCGCACCGATGAACGGGCCTCGAATCGGTCGAACGCCCGCCAGGCACGCAGGTAGGTCTCCTGAACGAGGTCCTCGGCGTCATGGGCGGACCCGGTCATGCGATAGCAGTGCGCGAGCAACTCCCGCCGGCAGGGGGCGGTCACGGCTTCGAAGCTGTCAGGTGCGATGGAGGTCATCGACGTCACCCATGTTGACTCTCGCCGCGCGCGAGAGGAATCGGGACAGAAGCGATTCCTCTCCGTCCCGCGGTGAGTCAGATCCGGTATGAACGATCTCCAGCAGCCCATCCTCACCCAGGCCGTCAGCCGCATCCTCGACGGCCCGCACCTCAGTGTCCTGGCCACGACCGACGCCGACGGCAAACCACAGACCTCGGTGATCTTCGTCAAGCGGGACGGCGGCGACGTCCTGTTCAGCACGATCAAGGGCCGCCGCAAGACGCTCAACATGCAGCGCGACCCCCGCGTCAACCTGCTCGTGCACGCCCTCCCGGTCACGGGCCCGGACTACGCCACCATCACGGGCGCGGTCGAGATGACCGGTGATCCGGACGGAGCGTTCCATCAGGAGATGTACGACATCTTCATGGGTGGCGCCACGCCGCCTCCCGAGCCCGGCGCTCAACGGGTGATCGTCCGCCTCACCCCGACGCGCGTGTACGTCCCGTCGTGGTGACAGACGCGACGCCCGCGCCGAGAACGCAGCAAGAACGGTCAGGCGCGCGCCGGCGGGCGCGGCCACACTCCCTGATGTGACCGCGCCGGACCGTCTGAGCAGGATCCTGGAACTGATCGAGGCGAGCCTCGACGAGCCTGACGTGGCCGGCGAGGAGCTCGCCCGGCGCGCGTATCTGTCGCGCTTTCACTTCCAGCGCCTCGTCCATGCGGCCCTCGGTGCGCCACCGGGTGCGTTCCGCCGGCGGCTGCTCCTGGAGCGAGCCGCCTACCGCTTCTATGCGAAGTCGGGCGTTATCTGAAGTCGGTCGCTGACAGCCAATGTCCTCAGGGATGAGTGGCCGTTCCGGTTCGGATAACTAGGCCTTGCGGGGCGGGGTGTGGGCATGCCCCAGCCGCACAACGTCGCCGCTGCCGGCTGTCAGGGGAGCCCCGTTAGGGGCGCGCCGCAAGGCGCGGGCCGAAGGCCCGACCTTGACGGCCGGCAGCGGTGATGTAGGCGTGTCGGGGCTGCCCGCACCCCACCGCTGACGCCTCGAGCATCCGCCCCGGTCGCGGCGAAGGCACTAAGGGCTCCCGACTTAGTTTGTGAAGGGGCTGTGCTGGTTATGTAGAACTGGGGGTTGTGGTCGATGAGCGCGCGATCGGTGAGCGGTATCGGCTGTTGAACGCCCAGGGGGTGTTGAATGAGCGGACGCGGCGGTTGTGGGCGGCGGCGGAGGTGCGCTCGGCTGGTTATGGGGGGCTCGCGGCGGTGGTCCGGGCGACGGGGATCTCGGAGTCGACGGTGTTGCGTGGTCTGGCTGATCTGGATTCTGAGAAGCGCGCGGCGCCTGGGAACGTGCGCAGGCATCCGGGACGCACACCGATCCTCGAGCGCGAGCCGGGGCTCGAGGACGCGTTGGAGCGGCTGGTTGACCCGGCGACCCGGGGGGATCCGGAGTCGCCGTTGCGGTGGACCTCGAAGAGCGGCGCGAAACTCGCCGAAGCACTGCGGGAGATGGGCCATGATGTCGTGGAGCGGACGGTGCTGCGGCTGTTGAAGGCCAAGGGGTACAGCCTGCAGGCGAACAAGAAGACCCGAGAGGGCGCCCAGCACCCTGACCGCGACGCACAGTTCGCGCACATCTCCCAGACGGTGAGCGAGGCAATCGCTGCGGGTGAGCCGGTGATCAGCGTGGACGCCAAGAAGCGAGAGCTGGTCGGTGATTTCAAGGCGGTCGGCCGCGAGTTTGAGCCCAAGGGCCGGCCGGTCGAGGTTCGTGGGCACGACTTCAAGGACAAGCAGCTCGGACACGCGATCCCTTATGGCATCTACGACCTGACTGCCGAGGAAGGGTGGGTCAGCGTCGGGATCACGAGCGACACCGCCCAGTTCGCGGTCAACACGATCATCAGCTGGTGGGAGCATCTCGGGCGTGAGCGTTACCCGGATGCTCACACCCTGACGATCACCGCCGACTCCGGCGGGTCGAACAACCCCCGCACCCGCCTGTGGCGCTACGAGCTGCAGCGCCTCGCGGACACGACCGGGCTGAGCATCCGCGTCTGCCACTTCCCGCCAGGCACATCGAAGTGGAACAAAATCGAGCACCGGCTGTTCAGCTTCGTCAGCCTGAACTGGCGCGGCAAGCCGCTGGAGAGCCTCGAAGTCGTCGTGAACCTGATCGCCTCCACCACGACCAACACAGGACTGAAGGTCTACGCCCAGCTCGACGAGGGCAGCTACCAGCGCGGAATCGAGATCACCGACGCTCAACTCGCCGCCGTGAACATCACCCGCCATACCTTCCACGGCGACTGGAACTACACCATCACCCCTTCACTCGCTCAGTCGTGAGCCCT
>DASXZK010000118.1:0-10101 GCA_036501965.1 Solirubrobacteraceae bacterium | reverse complement strand
GCCTTTCGCTTCACTGGTGAGGCGGTCAAGTTCCGCCTCGATCAACCGAGCCTGCCGCTCGCGTGTCAGCCGCCCGGGATCGAGCAGCGAATGCAGACTGAAGCCGTCGATGAGTCCGAGCAGCATCTCTGCGATGTCCTCGGGCGAGCGACCCGCATCGATCTCGCCGTCCAGCTGTGCCTCCCGTATGAGCTCGATCAACCGATCGATGAGCTCGGGCCCACGCCGCGCCGGCCGCGGCACACGCTCGCGGTCGCGGATGGCGCGGCTCCAGTAGTTCATGAGGAACTTCGTCTCCAGCTCGCGCTCGGCGTCGAGCGGGAGGTTGTCGAGCACCAGCGACCGCAGCGCGGCCATGCCTCGCAGTCCCGAGAGCTGGGACTCCCAGCGCGCCTCGATCCGTTGCAGCGCGAGGTCGACCGCCGAGACGAGGATGTCGTCCTTGTCCTTGAAGTAATGGGCCAGGACGCCCACCGACCACCCGGTCTCCTGAGCCATCCCGCGGATCGTCGCCCCCTCCAGACCGTCGCGGGCGACGACGCGCCACACCGCCTCCAGCAGCTCCTCTCGACGGAGTTCGTGATTGACGGTCTTGGGCATCAGGTCGCCTCCGCCAGCTCGCCCGGGGCCGCTCGCCGGGGCGCGTCGCGCAGGTACTCGAGGGCCTCGTCGATCGTCCGCGCCCCGGCGTCGGAGCCCAGCCCGCGCAGGTTGAGTGCGCCGGTCGCGCATCCGAGCGCCGCCGCGTCGTCGATCGGCCACCCGGCGAGCCGCGCGACGATCACCCCGGCACAGAACGCGTCACCGCAGCCGGTCGTGTCGACGACCGTTGCCTGCATCCCGGGCAGCGTCCGCTCTCCCGCATCGTCGACGATCAGGCACCCGTCCTCGCCGCGTTTGACGATCACGCAGCGCGCGCCGAGATCACGCAGGCGCCGGGCGGCGCTCACGCAGTCGCGATCGGAGCCGATGGCGAGCGCCTCGGCCTCGTTGGGCATTGCGATCTCCACATGCGGCATCACCGGCGTGAGCACCGAGACCGCGTCGCCGTGGACTCCGAGGAAGTCGATCGTGGTCAGCGCTCCGTGGGCGCGGGCCCGGGACAGCAGCGCGGCCGCCGGCTCGCCGTCGAGCGACGGGAGCGCGGTGAGTCCGCCGAGGTGCACCGCGTCCGCGCCCTCGACCGCCTGCCAGTCGACGTGGTCGCTGCAGAAGACGCTGTTGGCGCCCGGGACGTGCCAGGCCGGCCGGCTGCCGTCGGGATGGATCGGAAGGATCGTGGAGGAGGTCTGCACCTCCGGGACGCGGCGCAGGCCGTCTGGGTCGACGCCGGCCCGCCGCAGCGAGGCGACAACGAAGTCGCCGGCGAGGTCCTCCCCGATCGCGCCGCAGGCGATCACCCGCGCGCCGAGACGGGCCAGGTCGACGGCGGTGCCGCCCGCCGTGCCCGCGGGGGTGACGCGGATCTCATCCAGCAGCCGGCTCGTCTGTCCGCGCGGCAGGTCGACAACCGGCCGGCCGAGCACGTCCATGATGTAGGTACCGGCCGCGACGACGGTCGGGCGGGAACCCTTCAGGGCCTCGACGTCGGACCCCATCGTCCAGGTCATCCAGCCGTCCCTCCGTCCTCGGACTCCAGCTCGGCGAACGCACGGTCGGTCCGCTCCAAGGCCTCTTCGATCGTCGCCTCGTCGTGCGCGGTGGACACGAACCAGTTGTGGACGGGGTGCAGGTACACGCCGTTGCGTGCGCACGCCCGCGCCCAGGCGAGGACCCTCTGGTGGTCGGGATCCTCGTCGAAGAGCAGCAGCGGCATCTGGGGCGGGCCGGTGACCCGGACCGAGTACCCATGGCGGAGCGCCTGCGCGCGCAGCCCCTCCTGCAGGCGCGTGCCCGAAGCCCGCATGGTCGCGATCCCGTCGGTTTCCTTGAGCATGCGGACGGTGACCAGCGCCGCGGCCATCGGCGCCGCGGCGTACCAGAACGACCCGGTGGCGGTAATCCGCGACGCGGCCTCGGCGAGGGGCTCGGTCCCGAAGAGGGCAGCCAGCGGGTATCCGTTGGCCAGTGACTTGCTCCACGCACTCAGATCGGGGCGGACGCCGTGGATCGCCCAGCCGCCGCGGAGGTCGATCCTCGCCCCGCAGCGGACGTCGTCGATCACGAGCATGGCGCCGATCCGGTCGCAGATCTCCCGGACTCCGCGGGCGAACTCGGGGTCGGCGTCCTGTTGATCGACGAACACGTGGTGGCGGTGCGGTGTGCAGACGATCGCCGCGACCTGTTCCTCGCCGGCGGCGGCGACGGCGGCCTCGACCGAATCGAGGTCGTTGTAGGTGAAGAACACCGTGTTCGCATGGTCCTCGGGGGTGGTGCCGGGCGATTCGGGCGGGAGCGCCCAGCCGCCGATGCCGTGATAGGAGTCGTGCGCCATCAGCACCTTCGCCCGGCCGGTGTGGGCGCGGGCGACGACGACCGCGAGGTCGTTGGTGTCGGTTCCGTTCTTGGCGAACATCGCCCAGTCGGCGTGCTCCACCTCGGTGGTGAACAGCTCAGCCAGCTCGACCATCTCCGGCCCGGGGGTGCTCAACACGTCACCGCGCGCAGAGGTCGCGGCGGCCGCGGCGTCGACCTCGGGATGGGCGTGGCCGAGCAGGATCGGCCCAAACGCGCACATCAGGTCGATGAACTCCCGCCCGTCGACGTCCCAGGCCCGCGCACCCTCGCCACGTGCCATGAACTGCGGATAGTCGGCGCCGAGGCGGCGGGTGCTCAGGTGTCCGTACATGCCCCCGGGGATCACGCGGCTCGCCCGTTCACGCAGCTCTGCATCGATCGCCCGGCTCGGGCTGACTGGGGTGGTGCTCACGCTGGCTCCTGATCTCGCCGCACGGAAACGGCGGCACATGGCTTTAACTCAGACATCCGACTTAAAAACAGCGGCCGAATGACCAGTCCCGTCTGGCCCTGCGGATAACGCCTCATCGCCGAAGCTCCTCGAGCACCGCCGAGAAGACGTGTGCAGCCGGCTGCTGGACGGTGTAGTACGTGTAGCCCCAGCGCTCGCGACGGAGCTGGAGCCGCTCGACGATCTCCTGGACCGAGCCGACGAGCGCGACCGGCGACTCGAGCGCCGTGTCGCCCGAGACTCCCATCGCCGCAGCGAGCGGAGCGATCGCCGCGTGGGCGTCGTCGGTCACCTCGGCGTGTCGCAGCCAGGCGTGGAACTCGATCTCATCGATCCTCGCGCCCGCGGCATCGCGCACCCAGCCGAACTTCTCGTCGATGCGCTCCGGCACCGCGTCGCGCGCCGCCTCCGCAGCGCGGGCGCTGGTCGGCAGCGATGGATTGACGCCCACGATGTCCGCGTGCTGGGCCGCGAACGTGAGCATCCGCCGCCCACCACCCGCGACGAAGATCGGCGGCCCGCCGGCAGTGTGGGGCCGCGGCGTGCCGTCGAGCCCGGCGATCGTGTACTGGGTGCCGGCGAAGTCAAACGCACCGTCCGAGAACAGGCCGCGCAGCACTTCCACGTACTCGATCAGGCGCGAGACCCGAGTCCCGGGGCCGTCCATCGGGATCCCGGGCGCACGGTAGTCCGCGACCTGATAGCCGGCGCCGAGGCCAACCTCGAGCCTGCCCTCGGACAGGGCGTCGATGGAGGCGAGCTCACGTGCGAGCACCGCCGGGTGCCGGAAGTCGACCGCGAACACCGCGCTTGCGACCCGCAGCGAGGTCGTCGCCGCGGCGGCTGTGGCCATCGCGGTGATCGGTCCGTAGCCCTCGTCGAAATGGTCCGGGACGAACAGCGTCGAGTACCCCAGCTCCTCGAGGTCCCGGGCCGACTCAGCCCAGGTACGACCCTCGAAGGGCGCCATCATCTCCACGCCGAAGCGGATCGGCCGCATCCTCTCTTCCTCTCTCCACTCCTCCGATCGGTCGTTCCGGTCGGCGGAATGCGCCGTGTTATGTCAGACGTTTGAATTAAAATCAAGCCCGGCTCTCAACACCGGGTGCGTACACCGGCGTGGAGAGCCCGGCGGCGCGCGCCTTGAGCTGGAGCGCGAGATACAGCGAGTAGTGGCGCACCAGCGCGAGGTTGCCCGCGTGGATCCACAGCCCAGACTGGGCGGTGGGGCTCCAGACGTTGCGTAGCTCTCCCTCCCACGGCCCCGGATCGCGCTCGGTGCCGGAGCCCAGACCCCAGATGGGACCGACCCTGGATGCGACCTCGGGCGAGATCAGGTCGGCGATCCACTCGCTCATCGGCCCGTAACCGGTCGCGTAGACGACGAGATCGGCGGGCAGCGCGGTCCGGTCCTGCATGACGACGGCATCCTCGTCAAGTCGCTCCACCTGTCCCTGGACGAGCCGCACGCGACCGTCGATCACCAATTCCGCCGCGCCGACGTCGATGTAGTAGCCCGACGCGCGTCGCAGGAACTTCATCGACATCCCGGTGCCGTCGGGGCCGAAGTCGTGCAGGAACCCGGCCCCCTTCAGGCGGGCGTAGAACTCACGGTCGCGCTCCCTGACCTGGTCGTAGAGCGCCCGGTGGACGGCGGGCGCGAGGCGGTATGGGAGCGACGCCGAGATCAGATCGGCCCGCTCGGCGTCGATCCCGTCTGCGACCGCCTCCTCGCTGTAGAGCCGCTTGAAGATGATGTCGCGCGCGGTCTCGGAACGGACGACATGGGTCGATGACCGCTGCACCATCGTCACCTCTGCGCCGGCCTCCCAGAGAGCGGCGCAGATGTCGAAGGCGGAGTTGTTGGAACCGATCACCACGGCCCGTCGTCCCGCATAGCCGTCGGCACCCGGGTGGACCGAGGAGTGGTGCTGCTCGCCGGCGAACCGCTCCTGCCCGGGGAGGTCCGGGACATTCGGGCGACCCGAGAGGCCAGTGGCGATGACGAGCTGGCGCGGCGCGAGCCGGACCTCCTCCCCGTCCCGCTCGAGTGTCACCTCCCAGCGCCCGGCGGCCTCGTCGAAGCGCGCGGCGCGGGCGATCGTCGAGCCCCAGTAGTCGATGTCCATCACCTGGACGTAGAGCTCCAGCCAGTCCGCGATCCGGTCCTTGGGCGCGAACACCGGCCATGTGTCGGGGAACGGCAGGTACGGCAGATGGTCCATCCACACGGGATCGTGGAGGCACAGCGACTTGTAGCGACCGCGCCACTGATCGCCGGGACGCGGGTGGCGGTCGACGACGACCGTCGCGACATCGAGCTGGCGCAGGCGAGCCCCGAGCACGATCCCGGCCTGGCCGCCCCCGACCACGAGCACCTCGGGTTGCACGTCGCGCCCGAGCGCGGCCGACTCCTCCCGCCGTCGCTCGAGCCATGAGCGCCGGGCGCGGATCGCCCCGTGCTCCACCCCGAGCGGCCGCCGGGGACCGCGCTGCTCCTCGTGTCCGTCGAGGGCGCGCAGCGCGGTGAGCAGCGTGACGGCCGCCCCGTCGCGCAGCCGCAGGTGGCCGCGACCGCGTCCCGCCCGAGTGCGGAACTCGAGCCACGCCTCGACCGTGCCGTCCGCTCCGCAGGCCGCGGGCTCCGCGAGCACGACGTCACGCAGCTGCGCCGGCTTTAGCGTCGCCTCGAGCATCGCGGCCACCGCGTCGCGCCCCTCGACCGTGACGATGTTCCAGGTCAGCGCGACGAGATCGCGCCAGAAGCAGGTCGGGTCGAACAGCGCGACGACCGTCGCGGCGTCTCGGGCGCGGAGCCCGGCGTTGAATCCCTGTAGCCACTGCTCCGCCTCGCGCGTCGCCTCGGCTGTGTTCGTCGCCGCCATCGGGGCCGGGATTCATACACCACCGCCGAGCGTCCGTCCACACCGCGACTTGCTTCTTTTTCGGACGTCCGATATAGATCTCCGCCGCAGCGGCCGCCACCCGATCGAGAGCAGGCGCATGAGTCAAGCCAGCCGTGACACACGCATCGACGAGGCGACCGCGCGCGCGATGCTGGCCGCCACCGGCCGCCGGATGATCGAGAGCGGACTGGTCACCGGGACCGCGGGCAACCTGAGCCTGCGCACCGGACCGGACACGATCGCCATCACCCCCACGTCGATCGCGTACGACACGATCGAACCCCACGACATCTGCCTGATGTCGGTCGAGCACGACAGCCAGCTGGACGGCCCGCACGTGCCCTCCTCGGAATGGCCGATGCATCGAGCGATCTACCGCTCCAGCGAGGCGGAGGCGATCGTCCACACGCACTCGCTGGGCGCGACGGCGGTGTCCGCGATCGTCGAGGAGCTGCCCGCGATCCACTACTACATCCTGCGGCTCGGAGGCGACAGCGTCCGCGTCGCCCCGTTCAGGCCGTTCGGATCCCAGGAGCTCGCCGACACCGTCGCCGAGGCGCTCGCCGGCCGCAACACCGCGCTGCTGCAGAACCATGGCGCCATCTCCTACGGCCCGACGCTCGAGGAGGCATACGAGCGCGCGACGCTGCTCGAGTGGCTCTCGGTTGTCTACCTCCGCGCCCGCTCGGCCGGGGTCGAGCCACGGGCGCTGAGCGCCGCGGAGCTCGACGGGGTCCGTGCCCAGGCGCAACGGCGCCGAGCACTGATGACACCGTCATGACCGCCTCCTGCGGCCGGTTCGCGGTCACCCTCGGAGCGCACATCGTCGACGCGCTCGGCCGTCCCGTCACCGACATCCCCGCCGGTCAGGGCCGCCGGATCCTCGAGGAGATCCGGATCACCGCCGCCGGCACCGCGGCCGGGACGAGCGTCGACCTCGCCAAGCTCGGCGTCGCGGTGCGCTCGATCGGCGCCGTCGGGTCCGACCCACTCGGGGCGTTCCTCATCCAGGAGCTCCGCCGTCACGGCGTCGACACCCGGGGACTCGTCTCGCTCACCGGCATCCAGACCGGGGCGAGCATCCTGCCGATCCGCCCCAGTGGCGACCGGCCCGCGCTCACCGTGCGTGGCGCGAACGCTCGCTTCGGCGCCGCCCACATCGACCGCTCGCTGCTCCGTGACGCCGCCGTCATCCACCTCGGAGCCCCGGACGTCCTGCTTGGCCTCTCCAGCGAGGACCTCGCCGAGATCGCCTCCGGCGCACGCGCTCGCGGAGCGACGGTCACGATGGACGTCCTGACCTCGGGCGAGGACGGCGCCCTGGCCCGCCTCACCCCCGCGCTCGCCCATGTCCGCTACTTCATGCCCAACGAGGAGCAGCTGTGCAGCTTCACGGGCGTGTCCGACGTGACCGAGGCCGCCCGGCGGATCATCGCCCTCGGTGTGGAGGCGGTCGTCGTCAGCCGGGGCGCGGACGGCGCCAGCGTGATCACCTCGGACTCCGTCACCGATCTGCCCGCCTACCCGGCGCAGGTCCTGGACACGACGGGGTGCGGGGACGCCGTGAGCGCCGGCGTGATCGCCGGCCTGATCGGTGGCTGGTCGCTGATCGACTCGGCTCGTCTCGGCCTGGCGGCCGCGTCGCTGGTCACCGGCGGCCTCGGCTCGGATGCCGGGATCGTCGATCTGCGCCAGACCGCTCAGGTGATCCTCGATTCCGAGCCGGGCGAGACCGCCGAGCGGATCGCCGGACTGCTCGCCGGTGAGCCCGCGACCGAACCGGACTCCGTGCAGGCGCCTCCCTCCTACGACGCGCTGCGCACAACCCCCGGCGAGTGCCCGTCCGCCTGGTCGCTGTTCGGCAAGGGCGACAGGGTCGGCCTGCTCAACCTCCAGACGCCGGCGCGCATCGCCGCGGCCGCGCGGCTGGTGTCCAGCGGCGAGATGTACAGCCTCAACGCTCCGATCGACGCGATCGACCCCCCGATGTACGAACGCGGCGCTCCGCGTCTCGAGCTGCTGGTTGAGGACGACGGCGCCGCCATCGACGACCATCTCGACAATTTCTATCCACAGGGGTCCTCGCAGTGGGACTCGCTCGCGCATTTCGCGTACCGGCGCGGCGTCTTCTTCGGCGGTGCGGGAGTCGCCGACGTGCGTGCGGGGCGGGCGGCCACGATCGATGCGTGGGCGGAACGCGGGATCGCAGGCCGCGGCGTGCTGCTCGACATCGAGGAGCTGCTCGGCGGCGCCGGGTCGGGCTTTGATCCAGCGAGTACGCGCCCGATCACCGTCGCCGAGCTCGACGCGGCCCGGGAGCGCGCCGGGGCCCGGTGGCAGCCCGGCGACGTGATGCTCCTGCACACCGGCTACCTGGAGTGGTACCTCCGACAGGACGACGATGTGCGCGCCGAGATCGCCTCGGCGGAACCATGCGCGGTCGGCCTGGCCCATGGTGAGGAGATGGTCCGCTACCTCTGGGACGCGCACGTGTCGGCGATCGCCTCCGACAACCCCGCGCTCGAGGCCTGGCCGCCCGGGGACGGAGAGTTCGACTGCCTGCACCGCTGCCTGATCGGGCGCTTCGGCCTCGCGATCGGCGAGTTCCTCGCGCTCGGCGAGCTCGCCAGGGCATGCCGAGCCCGCGGACGCTACGAGGTGTTCTTCACCGCCGCGCCGCTCAACATCCCCGGCGGGGTCGGATCGACCGCGAACGCGCTCGCGTTCCTCTGAGCGCCGAGTCAGCCGGCACGGCGCCGGTGCACGACCGCCAGCCCACCGCGCGCCGGGGCGTTGGCGATTCCGCGGTCGCGCAGCCGCTCGCCGCGCCGCCGGGTCGGCTCCAGCGTGAACTCGCGCAGCAGCGTGCGCAGCACGATGTCCATCTCCATGTGGGCGAACGCGGCGCCCGGGCAGCGGCGGGTGCCGCCACCGAACGGGATCCAGGTGTACGTGTCCGACCCGCGCACCAGAAAGCGGCCAGGATCGAAGCGGCCCGGATCGGCGAAGAACCGCGGATCGCCGTGAATCAACGAGGCGGAGACGATGATCTGGCGCCCGCGCGGCACCGTCCAGCCGCCCAGCGGAAAATCGTTGCGCGCACATCGGCTGGTGGCGGGGACCACCGGCCGGCTGCGCTGCAGCTCGTGGATCGTCGCCACCCGCAGCTCACGCCCCTCCCCCGTCCGTGCCTCCTCGGCAAGCCGCGACAGCACGTCGGGATGGCGGCGCAGCCGCTCGACACCCCAGGCGAGCGTCGTGGCGGTCGTCTCATGTCCGGCGGCGAGCAGGGTGAGCAGCTCGTCGGCGATCGCCGTGCGAGACATCCCCGAGCCGTCGTCGTAGTGCGCCCGCATCAGCATCGCCATCACGTCCTCGCGTGACTCGAGCGCCGGGTCGGCGCGCCCGGCGTCGATCAGACGCTCGACGATCGCGTCGTAGCGGGCGCGCAGGCGCCGGAAGCGGCCGCCGGGGCTGCGGGAGCCGAGGTCACGGCGCAGCGGGCGCAGAAGCGCCAGCCGCGAGCCGATCGTCACCAGCGGCGGCAGCACCGAGGCGAGCTCGGAGGCGTCCTCGCCCTGCGCGCCGAACACCGTGCGCAGGATTGCCGCGAGCGTGATCCGCATGAACGACGGCAGCGTCGGGAACTCCTCGCCCTCGGCCCAGCCGGCCATCTCCCGGCGCGCCTCCTCCTCGATCACGCCCTCGTACCCGCGCATCCGCTCGCCGTGGAAAGCCGGCAGGATCACCCGCCGCTCACGCAGGTGGCGAGCGTCGTCCATCGCGAACAGCGATCCCTGGCCGAGGATCTCACCGAGCGGGCTGGTCTCGCCGAACGACAGCACTTCCGGGGATGCCTGGAACACGCGTTTGACGAGCTCCGGGCTGGCCGCGACCGCCACCTCGCCGAACACCGGCGTCCAGACCGAGAACAGGTCGCCGTGGCGGCGCTGCAACATCCGGAGCGTCGGCTGCGCCGCGACCAGGAACAACAGCGCCGACAGCGGGCGGGGCAACCGCGAGCCGGGCGGTGCCAGCGGGCTCGCCTGAGGTGCAGGTTCGGGCTCGCGCGACGCGCGGGCGGGGTCGGCGACCGCCATGGCCCAGATGGTACACCCTCGTACCCCAGTCGTGGGGACGGTCGCTGTCCGCTTCCTACACTCAGTCTGCATGGAGGGCTCGACCGAGGTCCGCAGCTGGCTTCGTTGCTACCGCTGCTGGTCCCAGAACCTCGAGGTGCAGGTGCACTACGAGGGGATCCACCGCATCGACCCCGAGAGCGGGGAG
>DASXZK010000117.1:0-11733 GCA_036501965.1 Solirubrobacteraceae bacterium | reverse complement strand
CGTTGAGGCTGCGGGCGAGGTCAGCGGGGGGCTTTGCAGCGGCTGGGAAGCTCGCGACCTGGCCGCGGGCGTGGACTCCGGTGTCGGTGCGACCGGCGACGGTCAGAGTCGGCTCGTCGCGGCGCAGGACGACGGCCAGCGCCCGCTCGAGCTCGCTCTGCACCGTGCGCCGCCCCGGCTGCCGAGCCCAGCCCGAGAAATCTGTCCCGTCGTACTGGATCAGAAGCCGGGATACGACCCCGCCCGCCCCCGTCCCCCGAGGGAGAACGGGCCGTGCGGATTCCATCGCGTGCTCAGACGAGCTCGAGCAGCACCATCTCGGTCGAGTCGGAGCGACGCGGACCGAGCTTGAGGATGCGGGTGTAGCCGCCCGGCCGCTCGGTGTAGCGCGGCGCGATCTCCTCGAACAGCTTGTAGACGGTGAACTTGTCCTGGCCGAGCGCCGACAGCGCCTGCCGGCGGGCGTGCAGGTCCCCGCGCTTGGCGAGGGTGATGAGCTTCTCCAGCTCGGGCTTGACCGCCTTGGCCTTGGCCTCGCTGGTCTGGATCCGCTCGTGCTCGATGACCTCCTTGGAGAGGTTCATGAGCAACGACTTGCGATGGGCCGCTGAGCGGCTGAGCTGGTAGCGCTGACGCTGATGACGCATGACAGTGGTTCCTTTGCTCCTGGCAGCGAGAGCTTACTCGTCGCGGAGACCAAGGCCCCGCGCGTGCAGGGTCTCGATCACCTCGTCGATCGACTTCTTGCCGAAGTTCGGGATCGCGTTGAGTTCGCCTTCGGTCTTGGAGACGAGGTCCCCGACCGTCTGGATCCCCGCCCGCTTGAGGCAGTTGTAGGACCGCACGCCGAGTTCCAGCTCCTCGATCAGGATGTCGTCCATCGCGTTGGGCGGGCGCTGGGAGGAGCCGACCTGGGCGCCGCCGACCATTGCCGGATCGAGCGCGCCGGCGGTGTTCACGTCACGCAACTCGACCACGCGGTCGGCGTCGGTGAAGATCGCCAGCTGGGAGATGAGGATCTCCGCGGCCTCGCGCAGCGCGGCGTGCGGATCGATCGAGCCGTCGGTCTCGATGTCGAGCGTGAGCTTGTCGAAGTCGGTCTTCTGGCCGACGCGGGCCTGCTCGACGTTGTAGGCGACACGGCGCACCGGTGAGAAGATGGAGTCGATCGGGATCACGCCGATCGGCTGGTCGGGCGACTTGTTCTCCTCGGCGGGGCGGTAACCGCGACCGCGACCGATCGTCAGATAGACCTCGAGCTTGGTCTTCTTCTCGAGCGTCGCGATGTGCGTCTCGGGGTTGAGGATCTCGACGCCCGAGGGCAGGTCGATGTCCTTGGCGGTGATGTCGCCGGGGCCGGTGACGACGAGCGGGGCCTCGATCTCGGTCGCGTCGGAGTGCATCCGGCAGACGATGCCCTTGAGGTTGAGGACGATGTCGGTCACGTCCTCCTTGACGCCGGCGATCGTGGAGAACTCGTGCGCGACACCCTCGATCCGCACGCTCGTGACCGCGGCGCCGGCCAGCGAGGAGAGCAGCACGCGGCGCAGCGAGTTGCCGAAGGTGTAGCCGAAGCCGCGATCGAGCGGCTCGATCGTGAACGATCCGCGCGTGTCGTCCGCCGACTCGGCGGAGATTCGGGGCACCTGGAAGTCAAGCATCACACGTCCTAACGTCGTCTCGAGTTGAAGGCCGCCCGGGAGGGGAGGCGGCGGGTGTCGGTCGCCACGCGCGGCCCGGGCCCCCGGACTCGCGCGCGGCTGTCTGAAATCGCTACTTGGAGTACAGCTCGACGATTAGCTGCTCCTGGACCGGCGCGGCGATCTCCCGCCGCTCGGGCTTGCGGAGCACCTTCGCCGTGAGCGCGTCGTGGTCGGCCTGAAGCCATGCCGGGACCTGCCCGGTGAGCTCGGTCGCATCGCGGATCACCTGTCCCGCGGAGGACTTGCCGTGGATCGCGATCACGTCGTCGTCGCGCAGCTGATAGCTCGGGATGTTCACCCGGCGGCCGTTGATGGTCCAGTGGCCATGCAGGATCAGCTGGCGGGCCTGGCGCCGCGAGGCGGCGAAGCCGAGGCGGACGAGCACGTTGTCGAAGCGGCACTCGAGCATCCGCAGCAGGTTCTCGCCGGTCACGCCGGACTGCCGGGACGCCTTGCCGTAGTAGATGCGGAACTGGTCCTCGAGCACGCCGTAGTAGCGCTTGGCCTTCTGCTTCTCACGCAGCTGGACGCGGTACTCGGACTGCTTCTGGCGGCCCCGGCCGTGATCGCCGGGCGGATAGGAGCGGCGCTCGACGCCGCACTTGTCGGTCAGGCAGCGCTCTCCCTTGAGGAACAGCTTCTGTCCCTCGCGACGGCACTGCTTGCACTGGGGTGAGGTATCTCGGGCCATGTCCTGTGTGTCTCTGGTTCTCTAAAGGGCAGCGCGCGTCAGACGCGGCGACGCTTACGGGGTCGGCAGCCGTTGTGGGCCTGGGGGGTGACGTCCTTGACGCCGGTCACCTCGAGGCCCGCAGCCTGCAGCGAGCGGATCGCGGTCTCACGGCCGGAGCCGGGACCCTTGACGAACACCTCGACCTTCTGCAGGCCGTGCTCGATGCCCTTGCGCGCGGCCGCGTCGGCGGTCACCTGCGCGGCGAACGGCGTCGACTTACGCGAGCCCTTGAAGCCCGCGCCGCCGGCCGACTCCCAGGCGATGACGTTGCCCTCGCGGTCGGTGAGCGACACGATCGTGTTGTTGAACGACGTCTTGATGTGCGCCTGCCCAATCGGGATGTTCTTGCGCACACGGCGACGGCCGCGCTGCGGTCTGCGGGGAGCCGGGCTCACTTCTTACCTGCCTTCTTCTTGCCGGCGACCTGCATGCGCTTGGGTCCTTTGCGCGTCCGGGCGTTGGTCTTCGTGTTCTGTCCGCGGACCGGCAGCCCGCGGCGATGGCGCAGGCCGCGGTAGGAGCCGATCTCCTGCAGGCGCTTGATCGCCTGCGAGCGCTCACGGCGCAGGTCTCCCTCGACGGTGAGGTCGTTGTCGATCAGGTCGCGCAGCTTGACGACCTCTTCCTCGGTGAGGTCACGCACCTTGCGGTCGGGCTCGATCCCGACCTGTGCGAGCAGCTCGTTGGAGGTGGAGCGGCCGATGCCGTAGATATAGGTGAGGCCGATCTCGACCCGCTTGTTGAGGGGGATGTTGACCCCGGAGATTCGCGCCATCGTTCTCCTTGCGGCGGCTAGCCCTGCCGCTGCTTGTGACGGGGGTTGGAACAGATCACGAGCACCCGGCCATGGCGGCGGATGATCTTGCACTTCTCGCACATCGGCTTGACCGAGGGACGTACCTTCATGCTGGGTTCACCTTTGAGGTGGAAATTTCTGATTTGTGATCCTCGTCGAGGCTCTGGCGACCGGTACGGCCGCCGCTACCACGACGAAGCGGGCCCAGCAGCAAATGCAAGCGCTGCGGGCGCATCGGGGGATGTTAGCAACCCCTCCGGTCCTCTTTGTGGGGTCGGTCAGGCCGCCGCAACGGCCGTCTTCGCCTCGCGCCACGGCGTGAGTACGCGCGGGCCGTCGGCGGTGACGGCAATCGTGAACTCGAAGTGCGCGGCGAGCGAATCGTCCTGCGAGAAGATCGACCACTGGTCCGATGCGACCCGGATTGCGTGGCGCCCGGCGGTCACCATCGGCTCGATCGCGAACACCATGCCCTCCTCGAGCGTGATGCCGGCGCCGGCATGCCCGTAGTTGGGGATCTGCGGGTCCTCATGCATGTCGCGGCCCACCCCGTGGCCGACGAGCGAGCGCACGACCGAGAGCCCATTCGCCTCCACGTAGGTCTGGATCGCATGGCCGATGTCGCCGAGATGATTGCCGGGCGTGCACTGCGGCACGGCCAGCATCAGCGATTCCTCGGTCACGTCGAGCAGCTTCTGGGCGACCGGGCTGATCGGGCCGACCGGGAACGTCCTCGCCGCGTCGGAGACCCACCCGTCGAGCGTGACGCCGAGGTCGACGGACAGGATGTCGCCCTTCTGCAGGACGTACGGACCGGGGATGCCGTGGACGATCATCGAGTTCGGCGAGGCGCAGATCGAGCCCGGGAACCCGTGATACCCCTTGAATGTCGGCACCGCTCCCTGGCTGCGGATGAACTTCTCCGCGGCCGCGTCGAGATCGGCCGTCGTCACCCCGGGCCGGATCTTGCCGGCGAGCAGGTTCATCGTGCGCACCAGCAGCGCGCCCGAGGCGGCCATCCGCTCGATCTCCTCAGGGGTCTTCTTGATGATCATGTGATCAGTGAATCTAGCCCGTCAACAGACGACCGTGTGGCCAATGCGCGGCGGAGCGGCTAGACGTCCTCTTCGATCCGCAGCGTGGCGATCACCGCGCGGATGTGGTCATGGACGTCGGACGGCGGGCGGGTCCCGTCGATCCGACGCAGCAGGCCCCTTGAGTCGTAGTAATCGACCAGCGGCCGGGTCTTCTCGTGGTAGACGGCGAGCCGGTGCTCGATCACCTCGGGCTTGTCGTCATCGCGCTGGACCAGGCGCGATCCGTCCTGGTCGCACATCCCCTCGTGCTTGGGCGGATCGAACTCGACGTGGTAGTTGTGGCCGGCCTTCACGCACACCCGGCGCCCGGACAGCCGGCGGACGACCTCCTCGTCGGGTACGTCGATCAGCAACACCGCGGTGATCCGCCGGCCCAGCCCGTCGAGCACCTCGCCGAGGTCGTTCGCCTGCGGCAGCGTGCGCGGAAACCCGTCGAGCAGGAAGCCGTCCTGCGCGTCGTCCTGACTCAACCGGTCACGGGCCATCGCGACGATCAGCTCGTCGGGGACGAGGTCGCCGGCATCCATGTACTCCTTGGCCTTGCGCCCGAGCTCGGTCTCGTTCTTGACGTTCTCGCGCAGCATGTCGCCGGTCGCGATGTAGGGCAGCTGGAAATCCTGGCGCAGCCGTTCGGCCTGCGTCCCCTTGCCCGCGCCGGGCGGTCCGAACAGGATCAGGTTGAGCTGAGCGGCCATCGGAGGTCCGGGACTGTACCTGTCGGCCGGGGCGCGTGCGGGCCCGCGGCCGCTGGGCGGGCCCCGGCGCACCGCGTGGCCGCCGGCGTCGCGGCTCAGCGGTCAGGCAGCCGCGGTCCCGGCTCGGACCCGCGTCGGATCACAGCCTGTGCTCGGTCTCCAGCAGGCGACCGATCTGATGCAGCGCCGCCCGCACCGGGTGATGCCGACCGAACGTGCCATGCGGGACATGCCGCAGTCGCTTCGCGTCCGCGTACGCCCGCAGCCGACGGTGACGGTGACGGTTCTCATATCCGACCGGCGGAGCCTCCACCGACTCACGGTCCTGGCGTGGGGTCAACGAAATGACAACCACCTCCTCCACTACTCAGTATCCCACCCTAGGGCCCCCACCGCCACCACCAACGGGAAGCGACCCCGCACGCTGCGCGTTTTGGTCGCCCGTACGCCGCGTGAGGTTCCCAGAGTCAGCCGCGACGACCCCGCGCCACGGGACTCTGGGCGTCACAAGCGGCCATGCGCCGCGCGAAGTTCCCAGAGTCGGCTCAAGCGCCGGTCAAAGGAACGGCGTGTGGTCTGCCAGAACGCCCGGCCGCCCTGACGAGAGTCAGCCGACGCCGCGGGGGGCCGCCCCAACAACAGCGTCCTACTTGAGGAAGCCTTCGTAGTTGCGCATCATCAACTGCGCCTCCAACTGGCGCATCGTGTCGAGCGCAACGCCGATCACGATCAGGATCGAGGTGCCGCCGAAGAAGAAGTTGGCACTCGTCTGGTTGATGAGGACCGTCGGCAGGGCCGCGATCGCCGCCAGGAACAGCGCACCGGGCAGTGTCAACCGCGCCAGGATGCGGTCCAGGAACTCGGCGGTCGGCCTGCCTGGTCGCACCCCTGGGATGAAGCCGCCGGACTTGCGCAGGTTGTCGGCCTGGTCGACCGGATTGAACGTGACCGCCGTGTAGAAGTAGGTCATCAGGATGATGAGGATCGATTCGCCGAGCACGTAGTGCCAGCCTTCGGGGCTGAAGAAGTTGGCGAGCTCGGTCCAGAAGTTCAGGGCGTTGTGGCCGAGCAGCTGGCCGATCGTCGGCGGGATCGCCATGATCGAGGCCGCGAAGATCACCGGGATGACACCGGCCATGTTGACCTGCAGCGGCAGGTAGGTCATCCCGCCCTCGGTCATGCGCCGGCCGATCACGCGTTTGGCGTACTGGATCGGAATCCGCCGCTGGCCGAGCTGGACGAACACGATCGCCGCCACCACCCCGACGACGATGAACGGCATGATCACCTTGAAGGTCTGATCGGGGTTGCGCCACCAGGCGCTGATGCCGCCCGGGATGCGGGAGACGATCGAGGCGAAGATGAGCAGCGAGATCCCGTTGCCGATGCCGCGCTGGGTGACGAGCTCACCCAGCCACATCAGCAGCATCGTGCCCGCGGTGAGCGAGAGCACGATGATGAAGACCTTGCCGAGGTTGAAGTTGTTGATCAGCGTGACCCCCGCCGACTGCTGGAAGCTGCGAAACAGGAAGACGTAGCCGATCGACTGCGCGAACGCCAGGCCCACCGTCAGGTAGCGGGTGTACTGGGTTATCCGCTGCTGGCCGACCTCGCCCTCCTTGGAGAGCTTCTCGAGCGAGGGGACCGCCACCTGCAGGACCTGCAGGATGATCGAGGCGGTGATGTAGGGCATGATGCCCAGCGCGAACAGCGCGATCCGCCCCAGGCCGCCCCCGGAGAACAGGTTGAGCAGACCGAGCACGCTGTTACCGCCGAGTTCCTGCGAGATCGAGGAGACCGCCTTCGGGTTGATCCCCGGCGCCGGGATGTGGTCCCCGAACCGGTAGATCGCGAGCACCATGGCGGTGAACAGGATCTTCTTACGGATCTCGGCGATCCGGAACGCACCGAGGATCGTCGAGAGCATCGGACCCCCGCGCGCTCGCTACTCGACGGTCTGGCAGGTGCCGCCGGCGGCTTCGATCGCCGCCCGCGCGGCGCCGCTGAACGCGTGCGCGTGGACGGTGAGCGCCTTGGAGATCTCGCCCTTGGCGAGGATCTTCACCGGGATGTCCTTGCGAGTGGCAAGGCCCTTGGCCTTGAGCGTCTCGGGCGTCACCTCGGCACCGGCGTCGAAGCGGGACTCGAGGTCGCGGAGGTTGACGGCCTGGGTGTAGGTCCGGAACGGCTCAAACGGCATCGACTTCTTCATGTGCGGGCCGCGCAGCTTGCGCATCCGCATGTGGATGGGCATCTGGCCGCCCTCGAAGTTCGCCCGGCTCTTGGAGCCCGACCGCGAGCCGGCGCCCTTCTGGCCTCGGCCGGAGGTCTTGCCCATGCCCGAGCCGTGGCCGCGACCGACGCGCTTACGCGCCTTGCGGGAACCCGGGACCGGAGAGAGATTGTGCAGGCCGATGCGCTCGGCGCCGTCGGACTCAGCCCTGGAATCGGCCCCACCCGGGCCCTTGCGGGGAGTCACACCGCTCATGATGCGGACTTCTCCTGGACCTCGACGAGATGGCGCACCTTGTGCAGCATGCCGCGCATCTGCGGGGTGTCGTTGACCTCGACGCTGTGACCGATGCGGCGCAGGCCGATCGAGCGCAGCGTGTCGATCTGGCGCTTGTCGGAGCCGTTACGCGACTTGCGCTGGGTGACCGTGATGGTGCTCATGCGACGCCCGCGGTGTCAGCCGGCGCCGCAGCATCGCTGCCGCCGTCGCCGGAGCCCTCGGTCGGCAGGATCGCGCCGTCCTCGCCACCGTCTCCGGACTCGCTGGTGAGACCGAGCACCTGGTTGATCGAGATCCCGCGCAGCTTGGCGACCTCGTCCGGAGTACGTAGCGACTCGAGCCCCGCCATCGTCGCCTTGACGAGGTTGATGGGGTTCTGGGAGCCGAGGCTCTTGGAGAGGATGTCGTGGATGCCGGCGAGCTCGAGCACCGCGCGGACGCCGCCGCCGGCGATGACGCCTGTACCGGGCGCGGCCGGCTTGAGGAACACGCGGCCGGCGCCGAAGATCCCCATCGTCTGATGGGTGATCGTCGACCCGTGCTTGGGCACGCGGTAGAGATTCTTCTTGGCGCGCTCGACGCCCTTCTGGATCGCCACGGGGACCTCGTTGGCCTTCCCGTAGCCGATCCCGACGACCTCGCGCTCGTCGCCGACGACGACCAGCGCGGTGAAGGAGAAGCGGCGCCCGCCCTTGACCACCTTGGCGACGCGGTTGATCTCCACCACGCGCTCCTGGAGGTCCAGGCCCTGGGCTGAAACTGTGCGTTCGGCTGCCATGAGCTGTACGAGGGTAGCGAGCGTCGACGCCTAGAGCGTCAGACCGCCCTCCCGCGCGCCCTCCGCCAACGCCTGGACGCGACCGTGGTACCGGTAGCCGCCGCGATCGAACACGGCAACCTGCACGCCCGCGGCCTGCGCGCGCTGAGCGAGCACCTCGCCGGCCTTGTGCGCCTGCTCGGTCGGACCGAGCGTCCGCAGCTCGGGCTCGGTCCAGTTGACGGCGGCCAGCGTGCGGCCGGCGTCGTCGTCGATGAGCTGGGCGGCGATGCCGCGGTTGGAACGGAACACCGAGATCCGCGGACGCTCGGCCGAGCCGCGCACCTTCGCGCGGACGCGGCGGCGACGCTTGAGCCGCACCTCGGGTCGTGTCTTGACGGTCATGCTCGCTTCCCGACCTTCCGGGCGACGTATTCGCCCTCGTAACGGATTCCCTTGCCCTTGTAGGGCTCTGGCTTGCGCTGCTTGCGGATGATGGCGGCGATCTCGCCGACCTGCTGCTTGGACGCGCCGCGCACCGTGATGCGGGTCGGCAGCGGAACCTCGAACTCGATCCCGTCCGGTGCTTTGATCTCGACCGGGTGCGAGTAGCCGAGCGCGAGCTCCAGATCACGGCCGCGCAGTGCCGCGCGATAGCCGACACCCTGGATCTCGAGCTTCTTCTCGAAGCCGTCGGTGACTCCGGTGACCATGTTGGCGATCAGGGTGCGAGTCAGGCCGTGCAGCTCGCGGTGAGGACCGCGGTCGGTGGGCCGGGTGACGGTGATCGTGTCGCCGTCCTGGGTGACCGTCATGTCGCGGCTCACGCGCTCGGACAGCTCGCCCTTGGGACCGTTGACGGTCACCAGGCTGGGCTCGATCGCGATCTGAACGCCGGCGGGCACGGTGATGGGTTGTCTACCGATACGGGACATCTCGTTATCGATCCCCTCCCGCCCTTACCAGACGCGCGCCACGACCTCGCCGCCGACGCCCGCGGTGCGAGCCTCGTGGCCGGTCATGACGCCCTGCGACGTCGAGATGATCGCGGTGCCCATGCCACCCTGCACGCGCGGCAGGTGGGCGTGGTCGACGTAGTGGCGCTGACCGGGGCGCGAGACCCGCTGAAGACCCGAGATGACGGGCTTCCGGTCATTGGTGTACTTGAGCACCACCGTGATGTGCTCGCCGGGGCGCTCGGCGGTCGCGGGCGAGATCTCGTAGCCCTCGATGTAGCCCTGCTCCTTGAGGATGCGGGCCATCTCGCGCTTGAGCTTGGAGGACGGGATCAGCACGTCGTGGTGCTGGGCGCGGGCACCGTTGCGCAGGCGGGTGAGGAAGTCGGCGACGGGGTCTGTCATGGACATGATGGACCTACCAGCTCGACTTGGTCATACCGGGGATGTAGCCGTTGTGCGCGAGCTCGCGCAGGCAGATCCGGCACAGGCCGAACTTGCGGTACACGGCGCGCGAGCGGCCACACCGGCGGCACCGGGTGTAGCCCCGCGTCTTGTACTTGGGGGTCCGCTGCTGGCGGACGCGCTGGGACAGCTTTGCCACGTTTCTCCTTGCTCCTAAGCCTGGGTCGCCGGGTTGCGACCGTCCTTGCGGAACGGCATGCCGAGCGCTTCGAGCAAGGCGAAGGCCTCCTCGTCGCTGGCGCCGTTGGTCGTGATCGTGATGTCCAGGCCGCGCACCTGGTCGATCTCGTCGTAATCGATCTCGGGGAAGATGATCTGCTCGCGGACGCCCATCGAGTAGTTGCCGCGGCCGTCGAAGGCGCGCGGGTTCAGGCCGCGGAAGTCACGGATCCGTGGGATCGCGACGGACATCAGCCGGTCGAGGAACTCGTAGGCGCGCTCGCCGCGCAGCGTCGTGGCGACGCCGACGGGCATCCCCTCGCGCAGCTTGAATTGCGCGATCGACTTGCGGGCGCGGCGGATGTTGGGCTGCTGGCCGGTGATCTGGCGCAGCTGTTCGGTGGCGGCGTCGAGGACCTTGGAGTCCTGCTTGGCATCGCCGCAGCCCATGTTGACCGTGACCTTCGAGATCTTCGGAGCCTGCATCGGCGTGGAGTAGCCGAACCGCTCGATCAGGGCCGGGCGGATCTCCTCCAGGTATCGGGTCTTGAGTCGTGCCGGCGGAGCCGGGGTTTCCGTTGCCATCAGTTTCTTCCTGTCAGTCCAGTCTCTGCCCGCTGCGCTTGGCGACGCGCAGCCGCTTGCCATCGACGACCTCGATGCCGACCCGGGTCGGCTTGCCGTCCTTGGGGTCGACCAGCATCACGTTCGAGATGTGGATCGGTCCCTCGCGCTCGATCACCCCACCGGCGGTCTGGCCGCCGGCGGTCTGCTGCGGGCGCTGATGGCGCTTGACGATATTGAGTCCCTCGACGTAGACCTTGTCCTTCTTGGGATCGACCCGCAGGACCTTGCCCTTCTTGCCGCGGTCCTTACCGCCGATCACGATCACCTCGTCGTCGGTCCTGATGCGCGCGGGCATGGTCAGAGCACCTCCGGAGCGAGGGAGACGATCTTCATGAAGTTGCGATCGCGCAGCTCACGCGCGACGGGGCCGAAGATGCGGGTCCCGCGCGGGTTGTTCTGGGCGTCGATCAGCACCGCGGCGTTCTCGTCGAAGCCGATATAGGTGCCGTCCTCGCGGCCGTAGGACTTCTTGGTCCGGACGACCACGGCGGTGACGACCTCGCCCTTCTTGACCGCGCCCTGGGGATTGGCGGTCTTGACGGTCGCGGTGATCGTGTCGCCGACGCCGGCGTAGCGGCGGCGCGAGCCACCGCGCACCCGGATCACGAGGATCTCACGGGCGCCCGAGTTGTCGGCCACACGCAGGCGGGTCTCGTTCTGGATCATGGCTACTTGGCCCTCTGGACGACACCGACCAGCCGCCAGCGCTTGGAGCGCGACAGCGGACGGCATTCACGCACGGTCACGGTGTCGCCGATGTTCGCGTCGTTGGTCTCGTCGTGGGCGTGCAGTGTCTGCGAGGTGCGGACGATCTTCTCGTAGCGCCGATGGCGCCGGGCGACGTCGATCCGCACGGTGATCGTCTTGTCGGCCTTATCCGAGACGACGATTCCCTGGCGCACCTTCTGCTGACCGGCGACGTGCTCGCGGGCCGGCGTAGCGGTGCGGTTGTGGGCCTCGGCCTTGTGCTTGACGGTCTCCTTCGTGCGGCGCGCGCGACGCTCCTTGGCGGCCGCAGCGCGCGCAAGCGCGCGCTCCGCCAGGCGCTCCTCGATCGTCCGCGGACCTGCAGCGACGCGCTTACCGGCCTTCGCAGCACGAGCACGCTGGCGCCGCTCCTTGGGCGCCAACTGCACCTGCGGCTCGGCAGACGCAGCGGGCGTCTCGGCAACCGCCACGGGCTGGCTCGCGGGCTCTTCAGTCTCGGGGGCGTCCGCGGCGGCCGGGGCGTCC
>DASXZK010000116.1:0-31469 GCA_036501965.1 Solirubrobacteraceae bacterium | reverse complement strand
TGTCCGATCGAGGCGACCCCTCCGCCCCGATCGGACACATCCCATCCACGAACGACAGGCACCAGCCCAAGTGCGGGGCGCACCTGTGCGACCCGATCAATGCCCATAGCGCGCCGGGGCGCCGGCAGTCACAGCAGCGCCACCCACGAAACACGGCAGCCCCACCAACCAACGACGCTGCTTGACGGCCGCCGCCCCGACGCGCTACCCCCCAACCCCCGAGGTCAGGCGCCCGCAGCCACGGCCGTCTCGGAGATCTGCACCGGATACCCCGCCGCCAGCACCCGCAGCGTCGACGGCGGCGTGAGCACCTCCGCCTCCCCGCCCCGTGGCCGACGCCGCCGCTCCCCGTACCCACTCACGGACCACGCCACCACAGCGCCGCCGTACACCAGCGCGGGCAGCCCGCCGTCGATCACGAACGTCCCGTCGGGAAGCTCCGACCACCCGACCCGGTGGGTGCGCCGGTGACGCGTGCCGGCCACGACCCGCTCCGCATGCAGCGTCCCGTCGATCTCCCCGTGCAATGGCAACGCCCCGGAGCCACCGTCCCCCCACGCCCCCCGGAACGCGTTGTAGGCCCCGCGGCGGCACAGCGCGCAGGGCCGGTGGCCCGCGGCGAAGGCGACCGCCTCGTCGTGGAAGAACAGCCAGGTGAGCCGGCGCGGCACCCATTGCTCGCGGCGGATGCCCTTGTACTCCAGCGTGCAGATCAGCCAGTGGGGGCTGGCCCACTGTCGCACGATGTCGGTCCCGCGGTGCAGACAACCCCGGTTGCCGGTCCACGCGCCGCGCAGCGGGACGGCGACGATCTCGCCCGTCGGCGTGATGCGGTTGCGGTGCGGCGCGGGCACCTCACGGGTGTATCACCCGGCCGGCCTGCTCAGTTGTCGGGGTCGGTCAGGCGCCGGCCGCTGCGCGGGTCGAAGACGTGCAACCGCCCGGGGTCGAAGCGCAGCGTGATCGGAGCGCGCTCGCGGACCTCGCTGTCGAGCGGCAGACGGGCGATGAGCTGGCCGGCATCACGGCGCGCGACGGGGTCGACACCGGCCTCCGCGGCGGTCGTGCGATCCATCCCGGTCATCTCGCCCACGGCGGTGTGCTCGGGCAGCTCGAGGTGGGCGTAGTACTCGGCGCCCATCGCCTCAAGAACCTTCACGTCGCCGGTGAACGTGACGCCGCCGTTCCCGCCGCCGTGACCCCCCAGCGCGGCGTCGAGCAGATGCTCTGGACGGAGGCCGACCACCACCCCCTCCCTACGCTCGGCCCGGCCGAGCGCGTCGCGCAGGCGGCTGTCGAGCGGGACGTCGCCGATCGGTGTCTGCAGCGTCTCCCCCTCGACCCGCGCGGGCAGCAGGTTGATCGCCGGTGAGCCCATGAAGCCCGCGACGAACAGGTTCTCCGGTCGGGCGTAGAGATCCTGGGGCGAGCCGACCTGCTGGAGCACGCCGCCGCTCATCACCGCGACCCGATCGCCGAGCGTCATCGCCTCGATCTGGTCATGGGTGACGTACACCGTCGTCGTGCCGAGGTCGCCCTGGATCCGGGCCAGTTCGGTGCGCATCTGGGTGCGCAGCTTGGCGTCGAGGTTGGAGAGCGGCTCATCCATGAGGAACGCCTTCGGGTCACGCACGATCGCCCGTCCCATCGCCACGCGCTGGCGCTGGCCTCCGGAGAGCTGGGCGGGCTTGCGGTCGAGATGCTCGGTGAGGTCGAGCGTCGCCGCCGCCTCCCCGACGCGACGCGCGATCTCCCCCTTCTCGAGCTTGGCCTGCTCAAGTCCGAAGCTCATGTTCTGGCGCACCGTCATGTGCGGGTAGAGCGCGTAATTCTGGAACACCATCGCCATGTCGCGCGACTTTGGCGGGAGCTCGTTGACCATCTGGCCGTCGAGCCAGAGCTCCCCGTCGGTGATCTCCTCAAGTCCCGCGATCATGCGCAGCGCCGTCGTCTTGCCGCAGCCCGAGGGACCGACGAGGATCATCATCTCCCCGTCGCCGATCTCCAGGTCCAGGCCATCGACCGCGAGCGTCCCGTCGTCGTAGCGCTTGGTGAGACCCTTGAGTGTCAACTCCGACATCCGGCGTTCTCCTCTCTCATTTCAGACCCGTGCCGGCGACGCCCTCGACGATCTGGCGCTGCCCGAACAGGAAGACGACGACGAGCGGTAGCGCGCCGAGGATCGCGGAGGCCATGACCAGCGCGTTCGTGATGCCCTCTCCGGGGATCACCGTGCCCAGGCCGACCGGGATCGTCATCATCGGCGTGTTCGTCGAGGACAGGAACGGCCACAGGAAGTTGTTCCATGTCCATACGAAGGTGAAGATCGACACCGCCGCCACCGCCGATCGCGACAGCGGCAGCGCGATCCGCCGATAGCACGTCCACCAGCTTGCGCCGTCCATCCGGGCGGCCTGGTCGAGCTCCGGCGGCTGACCGTCGAAGAACTTCTTGAAGATGAACACCGCCACCGGAGAGGGCACCTGCGGCAGCACGAGTGCCCAGTACGTGTTGAGGCCGTGGATCGCCTGGAACTCCCTGAACAGCGGCACCATCAGCGCCTGGGGCGGGATCATGATCCCGGCCAGGATGGCCGCGTACAGGACGTTCTTGCCACGGAAACGCTGTCGCGAGAGCGCGTATCCGGCCATCGAGGCCGTGATCACCGTGAACACGGTGGTGAGAACTGACACGATCGCGGAGTTGATGTACCAGCGCCCGATGTCACTGGCCGAGAAGTCGGTGGAGAAGGCCGAGAAGGTCAGGTGCCCGATTGCCCAGGTCGCGGGAATCTTGATCGTGTCCGGTTCGGCCTTGATCGAGGTGTCGATCGCCCACAGCACGGGCGCGAGCCACAGCAGCGCGAGCGCGATCATCACGCCGGTGACCAGCCGGGGAAAGATCCACTGGCTGAGCGGGCGCCCGCGCCCGACACCGCGGGTGGTGGCAGCGGCGGCGCTCATACGCCCCGCTCCTGGCGGCGGACCAGCGCCAGCCACGCAAACCCGATGATCGCGATCACGACGAACAGCACCAGCGAGGCGGCCGACGCGTAGCCGATGCGCCCGCTGGTGAACCCGGTGTCGTAGACGTACTCGAGCGCCACCCGGGTGGAGAAGTTCGGACCACCCTGGGTCATCAGGTACACCTGGTCGAAGATCTTCAGCGAGGCGATGATCTGCAGGACGGTGACCAGCGTGATCGTGCGGCCGAGCATCGGCAAAGTAATCCGCCGCACCTGCGTCGAGCGCGATGCACCGTCCATCTCGGCCGCCTCGTACACCTCCTGCGGGATCTCCTGCAGCCCGGCGAGGAACAGGATGAAGTTGAAGCCGACCGTCCACCAGACGGTGACGAGCACAATCGAGTACAGCGCCACCGAGGTCGAACCCAACCACGACGGCGCGCCGAGACCGACCAGGCGCAGCGCCCCGTCGGCCAGTCCATAACCGGGCTCGAAGATCCACAGCCAGACGAGCGCGACGACCGCCGACGGCAGAATGTAGGGCAGGAAGAAGGCCAGGCGGAAGAACCACTGACCGTGGCGGCGGCGGTACACACCGAGCGCGAGCAGAAACGACACCACGACGAGCACCGGCGTGGAGACGAGCGTGAACAGCACCGTGTGCCACATCGAGGACCAGAAGTAGGAGTCCCCGAACAGCTCACCGTAGTTGTGCAGCCCCTCCCAGCGGCCGAGGCCGGGCAGTGCAAGGCTCGTGTTGAACAGGCTGAAGATGACCGCCAGGACGAGCGGGAGCAGCAGGAACAGGACGTAGAAGACGAGGAACGGCGTGACGAATCCGAAGCCGGTGAACCCACCGGCGCGGGAGCGACGGGTCCGCGACCGCGCGTCACGGACAGCCGGGGCGGGGAGTGCGCTCGTGCTCATACCGGATCGGACTGGGTCGACAGGCTCACGAGCGCGGAGTGCATCTCGTCGTAGGCTGCAGCCGGCGAGGTGGAACCGGTCATCACCCCGGCGATCGCGCCGCCCGCGTAGTTCTCCAGGTTCGAGCCCGAGCCGCTGTACCAGGCGGGCGGGTCGTAGACGACGTGATCGGCGACCGAGGCGTAGTTCGACTGCGGCTTGAGCTTGTGATAGGCAGCAGAGTGGCGGACCGGCAGCCACGCGGGGATGTGTCCACCTTCGGCCCAGGTGAGGCTCTGGCCGAGCAGCGAGCGCATGAGGCCGAGGATCATCTCCGTGCGTTCGGGATCCGCGCTCGGCTGCTTGGGCATGACGAACGTGTGTGAGTCCGCCTGCACCGCGTCCCGGCCGAACACGGTCGGGAACGGCTGCATGCTGAACGGCAGCTTCGCGCTCTGGAAGACGTCGACGTTCCATTCGCCCTCCCAGTACAGCGCGGCGGTGCCCTCCGAGAAGATCGCCACGGCGCCGCCCGCGTCGTTGTTGGAGTTCATCAGCCCCTCCTTGGCGAGCTGGTCGATGAAGCCGAGGACGCGCACCGACAGCGCGCGGTCGAGCACCACGCGCTGGCCGTCGGAGGCGAGCACCTTGCCGCCGGCCTGGCTGTAGAACGTGTAGAACAACCGCCACGGCGTCGCTGGATCGTTGATCTGATCGCACACGGCGGGGGTCACCTTCTGGGCCTTGAGCTTGCGCAGGACGGTGAGCAGCTCATCCTGGCTCCTGATCGGCTTCAGCATTCCGGAGGAGTCGAGCAGCCCGGCCTTGCGGCAGATCTTCGTGTTGAAGTACTGCACGAACGGATGCGTATCGAGCGGCACCGCCATCTGCCGCCCGCCGAACTGGGCGCGCCTGAAGGCGAGCGGCGTGAAATCGCTCGGATGCATCCCGTGCGCGGCGAGCGCGGCGGGGTCGAACGACTCGAGCAGCCCGGCGGGCACGAACCCGTTCAGGCGGCTGAGGTGCATGATCGCGAGGTCCGGCGGGCTGCCGGCGCGGATCGACATCGCGAGCTTCGTGTAGTACGGGTTGCCCCACTCCAGCACGGTGGCGTCGAGCGACACCTTCGGGTTGGCCTTGCGGTAGGCCTCCTCCATCTCCTGCATGTGCGCGCCGTCGCCGCCTGAGAGCAGGTTCCAGTAGATGAGCGTGTCGCTGTTGGTCCCGGACGCCGGACCGAGGAACCCGCCGGCCACGTCGTAGTTCGCGCTGCATCCGGCGGAGGCGAGCATCGTCGCCCCGGCGCCGGCGAGCGTGAGAAAGCGACGGCGGGTGAGCTGCTCGGTCATGGCGCACCACCCGTCGTGATCACCGTGTGAGAACAAGCGGGGAAGCGCAGCGTCCCGCCGTCGGCCAGCGTCCCGCCCTCGGCCTCGACCGACACCCGATCGGGCTGATCGAAGGAGTTGATCGCCTGCGGGTCTGGGCCGACCACCCTCTCGATCCGCACCGCCCGTGACTCGAACGCGTCGGCGAAGCGGATCTCGGCGTCGATCGAGTCGCTCGGTGAGCGGTTGATGACACTGAGTGTCAACCCCTCCCCCGCCTCGCTGCGCATCGCAGTCACGTCGAGCAGCGGGAACGGCCCGAGATCGGCGACGCGGTGCGGCCAGCCGCCGGCGACCTCGACCTCCACGTGGTCGTGGGTCTCGCACTCGACGTGAACGTCAAGCGCCACCGGCTGCAGGTGATCGGCGAACAGGCGCAGCGGGTGGTAGATCGTCTGCAGGAAGAGGCCCTCCGGCGAGGTGACGATCGGCGCGATCACGTTGACGAGTTGCGCCAGGTTCGCCATCCGGACAACCCGGCAGTGACGGACGAAGGCGTGCAGATAGGCGGCCACCGCAAGCGCGTCGGCGAGCGTGTAGCGCTCCTCCAGGCCGACATCGCGCTCGCGGAACCACACGTTCCACTCGTCGTAGGCGACGTGGATCGGGTGGGCGATCCGCTTGCGATAGCGGGTGTCAGCGATCAGCGAGGTCACCCGTCGCAGCGCCCGCTCGGCCTGGTGCGGGCTCAAGACGTCGGTCCAGTAGTCGTCAGAGCCGGTGTAGATGTGGATGCTGTGCCAGCGGACCTTGTCGGCAAGCCCGTCGACGACGATCCGGTCCCAGTCAGACAGCCCGTTCTCGCCACACGCGACGAGCTCGATCTCGGGGTCGGTCCAGCTCATCACCTTGGCGAACTCGCGTCCCTTCTTGACGTAGTCCTCGGCCGACAGCGCCCCGATCTGCCACGGCCCGTACATCTCGTTGCCGAGCCCCCAGTACCGGACCCCGTAGGGCTGCTCGCGCCCGTTGTCCCGGCGCCGCTTGACCCACTCGGTGTCGGCGCTGCCGTTGCAGTACTCCACCCACGCCTGGGCCTCGTCCATCGAGCCCGAGCCCATGTTCACGCACAGGTACGGCTCGGTGCCGATGACCTCGCAGAACCGCAGGAACTCGTCGGTGCCGAAGCGGTTGGACTCCTCGGAGTGCCAGGCGAGCTCCAGCCGCCGCGGCCGCGCGTCCTGGGGGCCGATCCCGTCGGTCCAGTGATAGCCCGAGACGAAGTTGCCGCCCGGCCAGCGCAGGACCGGTGGCTTGAGCGCGCGCACCGCCTCGATCACGTCGGTGCGGAACCCGTTCTCGTCGGCCAGCGGGGATCCCTCGTCGTAGATGCCGCCGTAGATGCAGCGGCCGAGGTGCTCGGCGAAGCCGCCGAGAATCCGTCGGTCGACCGTGCCGAGCCGGCGGTCGAGGTCGAGTTTGATCGTCGCGGTCATGGTGAGTCCTCCGCTTCGTTGTCACAGCCGCACGATTCCCGCCGGACGAGCACAACCGGCAGCAGCGTCGAGCGCGTCGGCGCCGGCGCCGGCGCTCCGTCGACGAGCGCGACGAGTTGCGCCATCGCGATCCGGCCGGTGTCCTCGAAGGGCACCCGCACCGTCGTCAGAGCGGGCACGGTGTAGCGGGCCGGCGGCGCATCGTCGCAGCCGACGACGGCCACGTCGCCGGGCACGCGGCGGCCGCGCTCGTGCAGCGCTCGCACCGCCCCGATCGTCATGTAGTCGTTGTGGACGAACAGCGCGGTCACCTCGGGGTGGCGCTCGAGCAGTCGCAGCGTCGCCGCGTAGCCGCCGCGGATCGTCCAGTCCCCCTCCTGCACGCGGTCGGCCTCGCTCCCGTCGAGGCCGGCCGCGCGCAGGGCCTGGATGCCGCCGGCCAGCCGCGCGACGGTGACGCGGCGCCCGGATGTGCCGCTGACGACGCCGATCGCGCGGTGGCCATGCTCGATGAGGTGCTCGATTGCGAGGGTTCCGGTCTGGACATGGTCGGAGCCGACCAGCGGCACGCGCAGCCCTCGGATGTGATGCAGGCTGACCACCGGAAACCGTCCGCGCAGGTGGCTCCCGAGCTCGGCGTCGCCCTCGGCCTGGGGCGCGGCCATCAGGATCCCGTCCACGCGCCGCTCGCTGAGCACCTCGACGCAGCCGGCGACATCGGAGCCGGCGGCGTCGACGTTGGCGACGACCGTCGCCCAGCCGCGCCGGCGCGCCTCGTTCTGGGCGGCGACGACGAAACGGCCGAGCACGTGATCGCTCGGATCGGCCGCAATCACGCCGAGCGTCCTCGTGCCGTGGGTGACGAGCCCGCGCGCCAGCACGTTCGGCACGTAGCCGACCTCGTGGGCCGCCTGCTGGATGCGCTCGAGCGTCGCCGGTGCCACCGATCCGCCGCCGTTGAGCACCTTGCTCACGGTCTGGTAGCTGACGCCCGCCCGGCTCGCGACGTCCTTGATCGACGCGTACCGGCGCCCGCCGTCCGCCCTGCCCGGTCCTGGGTTTGTGGGTGCCATGACCATCGACCTCTCCCGTCGATCCCCGGTCTCCTGTGTCCCTGTCGACGAGCCGGTGCCAGAACGGCCGACTCGATTTAGGCGAACGTTCGCCTTCCTCATTCCTACCGGTTCGGCACCGGTCCTGTCAAGTCCACCTGCTCGATCACACCGCCGACAACAGGCGGCCCACGGGCGGTGCCCTACGACGGGCGCGCGACCGCGGTCCGCGGGTCCACGACGAGCTCGAACTCGAGCTCGTCGTGGATCGGGATCCCGTACTCGCCGACCTCCGGGATGCTCGGCTTCAGCTCACGTGCGCGGTCCGCCCCGCCCGGGTGGACGGCGACCAGCCGCCAGCCGCGGCGCTGGTAGAAGCGGATCGCGTCGAGGTTGTCATTGGAGGTGATCAGCCACAGCCGCCGGCATCCGCGGGTGCGGGCCCACTCGGCCGCCGCGGCGGTCAGCGCGGAGCCGACGCCCCGCCGGCGCGTGAGCGCATCGAGTGAGACGAGTTCGCACTCGGCACCGTCGGGGCAGAGCGTCACCAAGCCGTGCAGCTCTCCGTCCGGCGCAGTCGCAACCAGCGCCGGCAGTCGGGCGGCGTCGTAGACGCGGCCGCGGCTGACGACCGTCGTCGAGCCCCAGGAGTCCCGGAGCACGCGCTCGATGCGCTCGCGGTCGGCCTCGGTCGCCTCTCGAATCTCGATCGGGTTCATTCCTGGTCGGCCGCCTCGTCACCCTCGGCCGGGATGAGGCCCCGCTGGCGCAGCCAGAGCTCGAACATCGGGTCGGTGATCCGGGGGCCCTCGGCGGACTGGATCACGTCGGCGTTGGCGAGCAGGCTCTCCACGGCGCGGCTGATCGAGGAGCGCTTGATCCCGACGGCGGTGGCGGTCTCCTCGCTGTAGAGCGGCGTCGGGACGATGGCGAGCGCGCGGGAGACGCGCCGCTCGTTGGGGGTGAGCGCGCGCCAGATCGCGCGCATCAACGGAGCCGAGTCCGCCGCCGCCTGGTCGAGCGCATCGAGCCAGGTGCCCTCGTCGGCGGTCGCGCCGCGCCTGGTGCGCTCCCACACGTAGTGGGCGAGCATCATGCTGCGCTGCGGGTGCCCTCGCGCGAACTCGAGCAGCGGCGCGAGGGCCGGCCCGACTGCGCGGCCGGTGCTCGCGAAGCGCTCCTCGACGTACTCGCCGACCTCTCCGAGCGGCAGCGGCTCCAGGTGGCGCGGGACGGCCTGGTCGAGCAGCGGCCGCCGCGGGTCGGCGAACAGCTGCGCCATGACCCCAGGGGCCGAGCCCGCGAATGCGTACGTCGCGGCGTCGGTCTGATGCTGGATCACGCTCCGGATCTTGCCGTCGGCGCCCTGCACCGCGAGCACGTCCTGGATCTCGTCGAACACGATCAGGCTTGTCGTCCCCTGACGTTCGAACAGCGACGCCGGGAGCTCGAGCAGACGCAGCAGCACCGACTCGGCGTCGACGTGTGGATTGCGCTGGAGCGTCGCGGTGAACCCGCCTCCACCCAGCGAGAGCCCGATGTTCCACGTGCGCAGCAGGTTCTCGACATGCCGGCGCACGGGACCCTTGAGCCGCTCGTACGCCCGCTCGATCCGAACCACGATCTCGGCGATCGACAGGACGTCCTGCAGGTCGACGAGGATCGCCGCGGTGCCATCGCGCTCGGCCGCGCCAAGCACCCGGCGCAGCACCGTCGTCTTGCCGTAGCGCCGCGGACCGACGAGCCGGAACGAATGCCCACCCTCAGCGAGCGCGAGGAGGTCGTCGGCCTCTCCGTCCCGATCGATCATGTCCTCAGGCGCGAGCGGCCCGGAGAAACGGAACGGGTTGAGGTCCCGAGACGTGGCCATCGACGCCATCCTACCACCTTGTCTACACGCTGCAAACCATCTCGTATGCACGCAGCAAGCGAGTCCGTATGCTGGTTGCGTACGGGAGTCGATCCTCCGTTCGGGCGTGAAATGCTTAGCAAGTGTCGATCCGCGTCGCCTCCCCGGAGTTCATCGGACGCGGGGCCGAACTTGCCCAGCTCGAGAAGCTGATCGGGCAGGCGGCACGCGGAGAGCCGGGATTCGCGCTGATCGGCGGTGAGTCGGGCGTGGGCAAGAGCCGGCTGATCGATGAGTTCGCCGCGCGGGCGACGGCCGCCGGCGCGCGGGTGATCGCAGGGGACTGCATCGATCTCGGCGACGCCGAGCTTCCGTACACGCCGCTGGTCGGAGCGCTTCGCGCGATCGATGGCGAGGAGGTCGCCGAGCTGCTCCCCCGAGGCGCGAAAGACCTCGCGCCGCTGCTCCCCCAGATCGAGAGCGAGGGCGCCGACCTCGGTCCGGCATCGCTTGCGCAAGGGCGGCTGTTCGAGATGCTGCTCGGACTGCTCGGTGGCCTGGCCGCCAAGCGCCCCCTGGTGCTGACGATCGAGGACGCCCACTGGGCCGATCCCTCGACCCGGGACTTCCTCTCCTTCCTCATCCGCAACCGTCGCCACGAGCAGTTGGTCGTCGCGGTCACCTACCGCACCGACGAGCTCCACCGCCGCCACCCTCTGCGCTCGTTTCTCGCCGAAGCGGACCGGACGCGCACGGTGACCCGGATGACGCTCGGCCGGTTCACCAGCGAGGAGATCGCCGAGCAGCTCACCGGAATCCTCGGCCACCCTCCCGCGCCGCAGCTCGTCGAGGAGCTGTTCCGGCGCGCCGAGGGCAATCCGTTCTTCACCGAGGAGCTGATCGCGGCGGGCGGCGAGCGCGCCGACGGACGTCTGCCGGACAACGTCCGGGACGCGCTCATGGTCCGTATCGAGGCACTCGGGCCCGACGCGGAGGCGGTCCTCCGAGTTGCCGCCGTCGCCGGCGCGCGGGTCCGCCACGCGCTCCTGGAGGCGACCGCACCGGTCGATCGCGAGACGCTGCTCGCCGGAGTGCGCGAAGCGGTCGCCAACCACGTGCTCCTCCAGGAGCATGACTCGGACGTCTACCGCTTCCGCCACGCGCTGCTGCGCGAGGCGCTCGCCGATGATCTGCTGCCCGGCGAGCGCGGCCCGCTGCATGCCGCCATCGGAAGGGCGCTCGCGGCCGACCCGGCCCTGTCGGCGTCGGGTCGATCAGTCGCCGCCGAACTCGCCGCGCACTGGTCGGCGGCCCACGACCTGCCCGCGGCCTTCGCCGCCTCAACCCAGGCGGGCGAGGAGGCCGAGCGGATGGCGGCGTTCGCGGAGGCGGGGACGCATTTCGAGCGCGCGGCCGAACTGTGGGATGCGGTCTCCAGCGAGCAGCGGGCGGGTGGGCCGAACCGCATCGAGCTGCTCCGCCGCGCCGCCGAGGCCGTCAACCTCGCCGGGGATTCGGACCGAGCGGTCGTCCTTGGCCGCAGCGCGCTCGGCCTGGTGGACCCGGCGGCCGATCCCCGCACGGCGGCCGCGCTCCACGAGCGGGTCGGGCGATACCTGTGGATCTGCGGGCAGCAGCGCCACGCGATCGCGGAGCTCAGTCGGGCGGTGGCGGTGATGCCCGACGACGCTCCGGCGGCCGAGCGCGCCCGGGTGCTCGGCGCCGAGGGCCAGCTGCTGACGCTGCTCGGTCGCGGAGCCGACGCCCGGGAGCGCTGCGAGCGGGCGCTGGCGCTCGCTCGCGAGGCGGGCGCCCGGCTCGAGGAGTGCCAGATCTCGATCAGCTACGGGGCGGCGCTGTTGATGACCGGCGACGCCGAGGAGGCTGAGCGGGTGCTGGAGCGCTCGCGCGATCTCGCCGCCGAGCTCGGCGACCCGGAGCAGCTGACGCGCGCCCACATCAACCTCGCCGAAGTGCTCGACCAGGGCGGCCGGCTCGGGGAGGCGGTGGAGGTGTCCCGCGCAGGCGTGGCGATGGCACGTGAAGAGCGACTCCCGGGCCTGCTGCCGATGCTGATCGGTGAGCTCGCCATCCGGCTCGTTCGCCAGGGCGGCTGGGATGAGGCGGACGCGATCCTGCGCGAGGCGATCGCCGCCACCGTGAGCTGGTCGGTCGGGCGGGCGGACTCGCTCTCGGCGCTCGCTCAGCTGCAGGCGCTCCGCGGCGACGTCGAGGGCGCCGAGCGCTCACTGCGCGAGCTCGACGCCGCGATGCGCGACGCGGTCGGCTCGATGTGGACCGCCCCGACAGCCGTCGCGCGCGCCGACGCCGCGTTGTGGGACGGGCGCCCCGCCGATGCGCGCAAGGTCGTCTTCGCCGAGCTGTCCCGGCGCGAGGAGACAGACGACTCCGCGGCCTCCTATCTGGCACCGCTGATGGCCGCCGGAGCGCGCGCCGAGGCAGATCTCGCGGCCCGGGCACGCGCCACCGGAGAGACCGCGGCGCTCGACGAGGCGGTACGCGACGCCGCCGCGATTTATGAGACAGGTCGCGCCCTGCTGGTCTCCGACGACCTGCCCGAGGCGGCGCTGCACGTCGAGCAGGCCGGGCTGGAGAGCGCCCGGGCGGCGGCCGCCGCCTCGGCCGAGCACTGGACGGCGCTCGCCGGACGTTGGGAGCGTCACGGCGCGGCATTCCAGGTCGCGTACTGCCGGTGGCGGGCGGCCGAGCTGGTGCTCGCGGGAGGCGGCGCACGCGGGGCGGTCTCCGAGATGCTCGGTGAGGCGCATCGCACCGCCGTGCGCCTCGGAGCCGAGCCGCTGAGACGGGAGATCGCCGACCTCGCGCGGCGGGCCCGGGTGCCGCTCGACGAGAAGGCGCCGGCCGCCGGCAGTCCGGATCCCGACGCCCCGGTGTCGGCGGCCGAGCGGATCGGGCTCACCGCCCGTGAGCTCGATGTGCTGCGGTTGATGGCGGGCGGGTCCACCAACCGCGAAATCGCCGCCGAGCTCTACATCTCCCAGAAGACCGTCACCGTTCACGTCACCCGCATCCTCGCCAAGCTCGACGCCCGGACCCGGGTGGAGGCCGCCGGGGTCGCCCAGCGGCTCGGCCTGCTCGCTCCGGTTTGAGCGTCTCGCTCACGCCTCCGCGGCGGCCGGCGAGATGTCTGCGGCGGGGCGCGTCCCGAGCGAGCGAAGCGCGGTGGCCGCCGCCAGCGTGAGCACCAGCCCGGCCACGACGCACAGGGCTCCAGCGAGCCCGGCCACCGAGACGAGTGCGGGCGCCACCAGCGAGCCGAGCGCGATCCCCCCGAGGGATGCCGCGAACGCGAAGCCGTATGCGCAGCCAAGCCGGCTCTCCTCGAGCGTCCGCTGTAGCCGCGTGTCGGCGACGACCTCGACGACGAGCGCGCCTACCCCGCCGACGACGCCGGCGGCGATCGCGGCCACGATGCTCGTGGTCAGCGCGAGCACGGGGAGTGGCGCCGCCATGAGCACCAGCGCGGCAGCGAGCGTCGAGCGCTGCCCGGCGAGCGGACCGAGACGGCCCGCGAGCGACGCGCCGGCGATGCCGCCGAGCCCGAGCCCTGCGAGCAGGTAGCCGTAGCCGCCCGCGCCGAGTCCGAGCCGCTCGGCGACCAGCAGCAGCAGCACGGTCAGCGTGCCGTAGACGAAGCTGCCGGCGACGTCCGCGCTCACGATCCAGCCCGCCTCGGGCACCGCACGCAACGCGCGGGCGCCCTCGCGCAGTTCGTGCGTGATCGCGGCCAGGTCGCGCAGCGGGCTCTCGCCGGCCTCGGCGCCGCGGGCGAACGCGCCTCCCGCCGGAATCGAGGCGATGAGCAGACCGGACACGACGAACGTCACGGCGTTGATCGCGAACGCGACCGCCGGCGGGCCGATCAGCAGCAGCACCGCGCCGAGCGCTGGGCCGAGTGCGACGCACGCCGGCGCGATCGTCCCGCGCGCCCCGTTGGCCGCGGCGAGGTCGCCGGCGTCGACCAGCCGCGGGGTGACCGCGGCGACGCTCGGCGGATACGCGATCCCGGCCAGCGTCGCGGCGGCCGCGAGCCCCGGCACAAGCGCGACCGGCAGACCGGTGAGCGCCACCAGCACGAGCGCCCCCATGATCCCGGCGCGAATCGCATCGGAGGCGAACATCAGCCGGCGGCGGTCGAAGCGATCGGCGATCAGGCCACCGATCGGGCCGCCGGCGACCATCGGGCCGATGCGCGCGGCGGTCGTCACCCCGAGCCAGACGGTCGAGTGCGTGCGCTCCTGGACGTAGGCCAGCAGTGCGAGGTTGTACAGCCAGTCGCCGAGCTGAGAGGCGGCGAGCGCCGCCAGCAGGCGGCCGAAGCGTGGATAACGGCGAGCGATGAGCATGGACATCAGGTTCCTCGTGGCGAGCGGTTCCCACATCGGGCAACCGAGCACACCTGTGGCCCCGCCCCCTCTTAGATCTGGGGGCGCGGGGTCCTACGTCGCGGCGAGGGGGTCCTACGCCGGGGGGCGGGCGGCGCAGAAGTCCGTTTTGGGCGGGATGGCCGCCTTTTTCGTACACATCGTCCTCGGAGTCGGAGCAGCGGGCTGAGGGCCGGGCCGCCTCCACTCACGACGGGGCCGCCTCAACCCGGAGGGGGCCGGTCAGTCAGCACGTCACATCGGAACGCAATTGGCACAGGTCTGTCTGGATCCGTGACAGTCCTCGCGGCGACGATGCGGGGCATGTCATCACTTGCCCACAAGATCGACGCCGAACGCCGGATGCGCGGGCTGCTGGACAGCGGCGGCTTGCCCCAGCCGGACTCCGTGGAGTACGGCGTTGCCTGCGTCCGCTTCTTCTTCGAACCGCAGAAGGGGTGCGTGGTCGTGGACCTGGACGATCCGGATGACGAGAACGGGGACGAAGGCGAGGGCGCCGGCGCCGGCTGAGCCGTCGGGGTGGCCGCGGTCTCGCCGCCAGTTGCGCTACGCCAACGGGCTCCTCGCGGTCGCGCGCCCCAGCTCGGCCGGGTCCCGGTCACGCGACGCGCGCTCCTGGGCGCAGCCGGCCTCCCACGAGCTCCGCATGCGCCGGACAAACCGCTTCGGCTTCTCGGCGTAGATGCGTGCGCCGAGACGGACCGCGTCCGCGCGCAGCTCGCGGCGGCGGAACTCGATCAGCTCGATCACGGCGTCGAGATCGACGGGCGGGGTCATCCGCTCACTCTGCAACGTCGTCCCCAGCACGTCGAGATCGTGCTCGTCCCCGAGCAGGTCGGCGAGCGCGTGCGCGTCCTTGGCCTGTCCCTTGACCGCAGGGCCCGCCACCGCGGCGAGCAGTCGCTCCTGGTACCAGAGATCCTTGACTCGCTTGCGCCACGCGTGCCACTCGCCCGACGAGGGCTTCGATCGGATGTGTGAGAACAGCTTTCGTCCGTCGCGGTAGCTCCGCCGGAGGCCCTGCTCGATCGCCGGCCAGCCGTCTTCAGCGAACTTCCACTCGCCCTGGCGTGCGCGGACCGCGTGCAGTTCGTCCGCCGCCAGGCCCGCCACCGAGGAGCCGATCAGCTCCCGGCGCTCTTTGTCGCGACGGCTCTCAAGCCGTTCCCGGACCTTCTGGAATGTCGTCTCGGGCAGCCGCCCGACGTAGCGCTCGGACAGATCGTCAAGTGTCTCGAGCATCGCCTCACCGTCACGAGCGGTGGACAGGCTGCGCGCCGCGTGGCGCAGCGCCCCGTTCTCCCGGCGGCGCTGGTCGCGATCCAGCGACCCGCGTGCGAGCCGCAGCAGCGATCGCTCCTTCTTGACCGCCTTGCGCGCCGAGTGCACGGCCTCGACCGGGTCGTCGTCGACCCTCACGGTGAGCTCCCGGACGGCTTGGTCCAGTTGCTCGCCCGCGGACCGGAGAACCCCGGCGCGGACACTCTCGTCGGTCTCCAAGCTGTAGGCCACGGTGCTCCTTTCGTCGACGTCGCGTCAGTCGACGCAGTTACCCGCAGCCGGGGCCGTGACTCAGCGCGTCCGCGTACTGGGCTCCCCGTAGCGCTGGATCATCCCGTAGATCCTCAGTAGGTCGGTCTCGGCCTCGTCCAGGTAGTCGATCAACTCCTGCTCTGCCCCATCGACATCACCGTCGGTGAGCATCCCGACGAGCGCGCGGTTGCGTCGCAGGTACGGCTCGTGGAACTCGCGCGAGCCGGCCATCACCCAGAACACGAGCCGCAGTTCGGCCATCGCTCGGCCCATCAGCTCGTCGGCGCGGGCGCTTCCCGCAAGCGCGGTGAGACATCGGTGGAACTCGAGGTCGGCGGTCGGGATCTCTGCCCACCTCCCCTCCTCCGCCGCACGCTCGCCGCTCCGCACGGCGCCGTCGAGATCGGCGAGCAGCGCGGCGCGCTGCGCGGCACCGACGCCGCGGGTTCGACGCGCGAACTCACGGAGCGCGGAGCACTCGACCATCCGCCGCAGGCGATAGAGATCGCGGACGTCGTGCTCGGCGAGCTGGCGCACGAACACGCCGCGGTTGACGACGTGGTCGACGAGCCCGTCGTGTGCGAGGAGCCGGAACGACTCCCGCAGCGTGTTGCGCGAGACCTGCAACACCCGGGCCAGCCGTTCCTCCGCGAGCCGCTGACCGGGCCGCAGCTCACCGCTTGCGATGCGCTCGCGCAGCTCGCTGGCCGCGCGCTCCGCGGTGGTGGTCGTGACCAGCATGTGTTGAACGATACCTTGAAAAATTGTTCAACAAGACATAGGGTGGGTCAATCATCCAGCGACGCGGAGGCGCGAGATGACAGACCGGCAAGAGCACGGGCAGAGCAGCGACTGGCAGGAGCGGCGCGAGGACTACGCGCTGCGATTTGTGCCTGCGGGATACCGCAAGTGGGGAGCGATCTCGCTCACGGGGGTGATGATCGGGATCGCGACGGCGATGTTCTTCCTCGCATGGGGAGGCGAGCTCGCCTCGGAGTACGGGATGAAGGACCTGTTCATCGGGATGATCTTCGGCACCGTCTTCATCGGCGGTCTGTCGTTCATGCTCGCGCGGATCGCGTCGGCGACCGGCCTTGACTCCGACCTGATCACCCGCGGCTCGGGCTTCGGGTTCATGGGATCGGCGTTCACCTCGCTGATCTACACGCTCAACTTCCTCATGTTCTTCGCCTTCGAGGGGACGATCATGGCCACCGCCGTGCACGCGCAGTGGTCGTTCATCCCCAACTGGGCGATCTACCTGGTGATCGGGTTGATGTTCATCCCGCTCACGTGGTGGGGCATGACGGTGATCAACTGGATCATGTGGATCACGATCCCGATCTACCTCGGGTTCCTCGGCTGGACGATCCACCTGGCGGCCACCAGTCACTCACACATCGCCTTCTGGTCGTTCGGACCGGCGCACGCGACCACGCCCGCCGCCGGGCCGGCGCTCCTGCAGGTGCTCGCGGCCGTGCTCGCACTCACCTCGCAGTCGACGATCGCCGCCGACGTCGGCCGCTTCATCCCCGCCGAGCATCGCACGCGCGGCGCGTTCATCGTCGGACTCGTCTCCCAGCTGATCACGTTCCTCGGCGTGACGATGCTCGGCGCCTGGTTCACGATCTCGTTCGGGAAGTCGACGAACCCCGGCGCCTACCTCGCCGCCCAGCTGGGAGCGTGGGGCGTGGTGTTCGTGATCATCACCCAGATCCGCATCAACATGACCAACGTGTACTCGGGGTCACTCGCGTATGCCAACTTCTTCTGTCGTGTCTTTCACATCACACCGGGCCGCCAGTACTGGGTGATCCTGACCTCGGCGCTCGGCACCGCGCTCATGTTCGGCGGCCTGTTCAACCACCTGAACGCAGTGCTCACCTTCGAAGGGGTGTTCGTGATGGGATGGGTGATGGCGGTCATCGCCGACATCGTCATCAACAAGCCGCTCGGGCTGTCACCGCGGAACTTCCTCTACAAGCGCGCCCAGACCGCGAGATACAACCCGGTCGGCCTCACCGCGCTGATCGTGGCACTCGCCGTCTGCCTGCCGCTGGCGTTCGGGGTCGCCGGACCGCTCGGCAAGACGCTCGCTCCGTTCCTCTCGGGCGCGATCGCATTCGTACTCGTCCCGCTCGTCGCGCTCGTGACCCGGGGGCGCTGGTATCAGCCGGCGACCGTCGCCCGCAACATCGACCCGGCGCTGCCGCCGGTCGGTGCCGGCGCAGCCGGCGACGCACGCCTGTCGCGTCGAAGCGACGTCGCCTACGAGACATGCGTCGTCTGCCAGCAGCGCTTCGAACTGGCCGAGTTCGTCGGCTGTCCGTTCCACGAGGGCGCGATCTGCTCGGTGTGCTGCGCCAGTGAGGGGGCCTGCCGCGAGATGTGCAAGTCCACCGAGACTGGTGTCGGTGCCGAGCGCGAGGCTATCCCGGCCGCGAGGAGCGCCGGCGTCGCGGGGGTCAGATGACCGTCCTGGTCACCGGCTTCGGTGCGTTCGGCGAGGACGCCGAGAATCCCAGCGGCCGGATCGCCGAGGCGCTGGACGAGACGATGATCGCGGGTGAGGCCGTCCGCGCGGTGGTCCTTCCCGTCTCGACCGAGCGGGTCGCCGAGCTGCTTCGAACCGAGGTGACACGCGCCGCGCCGAACCTGCTGATCCTGCTCGGCGTGGCGACGGGGCGGACCGCGCCCTCGGTCGAGCGGGTCGCCATCAACGTGCGGGACTTCCCGATCCCCGACGTCGACGCGCGCCAGATCGTCGACGAGCCGGTCCTCCCCACCGGGCCCGCGGCGTATCTCAGCCAACTGCCGATCAAGGCGATCGTGGCCGGCTGGCACGCGGGCGGCCTGCCGGGCGCGGTCTCCAACACGGCCGGCACGTACCTCTGCAATCAGGTGTTCTACCTCGCGCGTCACCTCACCGCGGGCACCGGGTGCCGCACGGGGTTCATCCACGTCCCGACGAGTCCGGAGTCGATCGCGGCACGCGGAGTGACCGAGACCCCCACGCCCACGATGGATCTCGCGACGATGACACGGGCGATTCGCAGCGCCGTGGAGACGAGCGTGCACCATCGCGGCGCGGATATCGAGCTCGCCGCCGGGGCGCTTCATTGATGCCCGGCCGGCCGACGATCGACCTCAACAGCGACCTCGGCGAGGGCTACGGGGTCTGGCGTCTGGCCGACGACTCCGCGCTGCTGGGGATCATCACCAGCGCCAACGTCGCCTGCGGGTTCCATGCCGGGGATCCCACCACGATGCGCGAGGCGGCGGTCACGGCCGCGTCCGGCGGCGTGGCGGTCGGCGCCCACGTCTCGTACCCGGATCGCCGCGGCTTCGGGCGTCGGGACATGGCCATCCCGCCACAGCAGGTGACAGACGACCTCGTCTACCAGGTGGGCGCCCTGGACGCGATCGCGCGGGCGCACGGCACCAGGGTCACGTTCGTCAAGCCGCACGGCGCCCTCTACAACCGGATGGCCGTCGACCGACGGCTCGCGGACGCGGTCGTCGACGCGATCGGCTCGCTCGACGGGTCGTTGCCACTCGTCACGCTGCCCGGATCGGAGGCACACGCAGCTGCTCGCGCCGCGGGGCTGACGGCGATCGCCGAGGCCTTCGCCGACCGCGCCTACGACGGCGACGGCCGGCTCGTCTCCCGCGACCGGCCGGGAGCGGTCATCTCCGACGCGGAGGCGGTGACCGCGCGGGCGGTGCGCATCGCGACCGAGCACACCGTCGAGACGATCGACGGAGGCGTGATCGAGCTGGAGGCGCAGACGCTGTGCGTGCATGGCGACAGCCCGGGGTCCGTCGCGCTCGCCACCGCGATCCGCGCGGGGCTGGAGCAGGCCGGGTTCACCCTGGCGTCGTTCCGCGGCTGACGACGGGATCCGCGCGCAGCTGCCCGGCAAGCCGCTCCATCGCGGTGGTGAGCGCCCGGCGCATCGTGCGGCTCACGAGCGGGGCGAGCAGACGCTCGCTGAGCGGGACCAGTTGCCAGGCGTACTCGAAGGTGACGCGGGTGGAACCGTCGGGGAGTTCCTCGAGCGTGTAGGTCCCGGTCCCCACGCGCCGCCCGTTCGCGCCGACATTGCGCTCGACGTTGCGCAGCGGAGGCTCGGCCTCGATGACCTCGATCTCGATCGGGTCGGTGCGTCCGCCCACGACCGCGTCGACTCGGGCCTTGCCCCCGACCCCGCGCTCCGGGCCTTCCAGGCGCCAGTTGCGCATCATGTGGTCGGTGAACCGGCGGTGGTTGGCGAGCACGTCGAGGTACGCGTACACGTCCTCGCGCGACTGTGGGACGTCGATGGAGACGGTGATCGGATGCATGTACCACATGGTACAGTGACCGCGCGTGTCTGACCAGGGCCCGCGGCAGCAACTGCTCGACGCGGCGATCGAATACGTCGCCTCGCACGGGCTGGCGGACCTCAGTCTGAGGGCGCTGGCGGCCGAGCTCGGCACCAGCCACCGGATGCTGATCTTCCACTTCGGCTCCAAGGAGAAGCTGTGGGTCGAGATCGCGCGGACGGTCGAGGAGCGCCAGCGCGCGCAGCTCGCCGACATGCTCCCGGACACCAACCGGCCGACACGCGAGGCGCTCTGGGGCTGGTGGAAGCACATCTCCGACCGCTCGCTGTGGGCGAACGAACGGCTGTTCTTCGAGCTCTACGGCCAGGCCCTGCAGGGGCGCGCGCACACCGGCGCGTTCCTCGACGGGATCGTCGACGACTGGGTCGAACAGGTCGCGCGGGCGAGCGTCGACCAGGGCGTGCCGGAATCGACTGCCCGCGCCCACGCCCGCCTGGGAGTCGCGGTCACGCGCGGGCTCCTGCTCGACCTGCTGGCAACCGGCGACACCGACAGCGTCGATCAGGCGATGTGGGCATTCATCGACCTGTACGAGGCGTGGGTCGCGCACATGACCGGCGGCTGAGTCTCGGCCTCACACGGTGCTCGGCTCGGGAGCGACCAGCCGCCGCATCTGTGGCGCGCGCATCAGCAACCGCCAGGTCGTCGGCGAGACCATCAATACGGAGCCCGCCAGCAGTCCGAGCAGCGCCCACCGCATGCCGACCGGAACGAAGCGAAAGCTCACGTCGTCGACGCCGGCGGGAAGGCGCACCGCCTGGAAGAGCCCGTCGACCCGGTGGATCCGCAACGCGTGGCCGTCAAGCTCGGCGCCCCACCCGGCGAACCAGGTCTCCCGCCGGATGAGCGTCGTCGGGCGGCGGCAGAACAGGCGCATGTGGCTGAGGTGCACCGAGCGCACCTCGCAGCCCGGGGCGCTGACGAACGGCGCGGCTCGGGACAACCGGTAGATCCAGGCCGTCGGACTGCGGAACACGAGGCGTAGCGAGCCGTGGTCGGACGGGAGCCCGTCACCGGGCCGCGTGAGGACGTAATGCACGCCTGCGGCGCGGTAGCCGTCGAGGCGGCGCAGCAGCTCCTGCCTGGCGGAAGGCGCCCAGGCGGGCTGGTAGCCGACGAAGTTCGTGAACGGGTCGAGCCGGGTGTGCACGTAGTGCGCGTAGCTGTCGGGCGGGAAGTCGTCCAGGCGCAGCGAGGCCAGCCGGAAGTAGGACCCGTAGTTGGGCTGGATCGGGCCGAGCGTGAAGAACCGTTGCTCGCCGAGATGGCGGCGCAGGTAGGTGACCGGCGCCAGATCGGTCCGTACCGCTCGCGGGGCCGACAGCTCAGGGACCGCGAACAGCACGATCGCGTCGAGGATCACCACGAGTGCGAGCGCCATGCCGCGCGCCCGGCGGCGACGCAGTAGCGCGAGCCCTCCGAGCGCGAGGACGGTGAGCCCGGCCCATGCGATCGATGCCTCGAGGAACGCCTCGCGCGCGGGCACGGGCTTCTGGAAGGAGGCGATCACCGGACCGGAGACAACCGCAGCGACGGCGATCGCCACTGCTGCCCCGAGCGTGCCCGCCATCAGACGACCCCGCCCGCGCGCGACCCTCGTCAGCTCGTCGAGTCCGACGGCGGCAAGCACGATCACCGGGAATGCCAGCGCCGCGGTCGCGTACCGGTAGAACTGGATCCTCCCCATCTCCGGCAGGGCGCCAAGCACGTCCCCCAGCACCGGGACCCCGTACATGTGACCGAACACGAGCGCGGTCCAGGCGAGCAGGACGAGCTTGAGACCGCGACGTTCCGGTGTGGCGAGCGCGAGCGCCGCGAGCAGCACCAGCGCCGTCGACAGGTACCCACCGACCATGACCCAGATCCCCTGGTGGTGGCCGCCATTGACGGGGCCGAAGATGTAGGGCATGAGCAGCTGCGGCGCCTCCCACAGCGGTAGGTGGTGGCTGCCCAGGAGCGTGCCGGCGTGGTTCATCAGGTCGGCGTGGCTCAGGTAGTCGGCCATCGCCAGCAGCATCGGCGCGCCGAGCAGCAGCGCAACGGCACCGCCGCGCCCGATCTTCACCAGGAAGCGGGCACGGTCTGCCCCTGGCAGGCACCCGACCCGCCAGCCGAGCCACGCGACGGCGGTGAGCAGGTCGGCGTAGGCGACCTCGGGGAATCCCGAATAGGCGGTGAGCGCCCCCGCGAGCGCGAGCAGGCGCCAGCCGCCACGGCGACCGGCGCGCGTCGCGTCGTAGGCCTGCTCGACCCCGAGCAGGATCATGGGCAGGAACGCCAGCGGGTTGACGGTCGCGTCGGTGAACCAGGCGAACTTGCCGTTGAGCGCGAACGCCACGGCGCCGGCGACGGCCGCCGGGCGGATGAGATCGACCCGACGCAGCAGGCGATACGTGCAGATCCCGGCGGTCAGCTCGAGGAGCACGTGCTCATAGAGCTGGCCGTTGGGGAGCGCCGTCAGCAGCGTCGGCGGGAACAGCGCGGCGGACTGCGTCTCGCCGAGCAGCGGCATGCCGGTTCCCTCATACGGATTCCACCACGGCAGATGCAGATGCAGGAGATCGAAAACCGCGAGGTGGCCGATCGCCTGCGAGTTGAAGCCGTTGCTCGGATCGATCGTCGGCCGGCCGCCGAGCAGCCCTGGTGTGAACGTGCGGGTCAGCTCTGCGCGGTAGGCGAGCGGATCGACGTGGACGAGCCCGAGCAGTGCGGGCAGATTGGCGAGGATGACAGCGGCTGCGACCACGGCCAGCGCCTCGGCGTCCACTCGCCCCCGTGCTGTCCAGCGGGCAGTCCCAGACCGCACCCCGGCAGAGTAGGAAGCGGCGCCTTAATGGCGGGTTGACGGACGGCAATGTTTCGGTACCGATCCATGAAGAGTGCGCGAGGCTTCACTCCGGCCAGCGGGCCATCAGCTGATCGGCGACCGCGTGCAGGTCCTCTCCGACGTATGTCGGCTGGGGCCCGACATCGAGCGGCCCGTTGCCAGGCCGGAGGATCAGCGCCGCCTGCCAGCCGGCGGCCACGGCGCCCAGCGTGTCCCAGGTGTGGCAGGCGATCAGGCAGATCTCGCTGGGATCGAGCCCGAGCGTCTCCGCGACCGAGTGATAGGCCTCCGGAGCGGGCTTGTGGCGGCGGACCGTCTCATCGACGCTGAACCGCCGCTCGAACAGGTCGATGATCCCGCCGCGCTCGAGCTGGCGCCCGGAGATCTCCAGCGTGTTGTCGGTGAGGGTGAACAGCCGGAAGCCGTGTTCGCGCAGCCGGCGAAGCGCCCCGGGGACCTCTGGATAGGGAGGCATCGAGGCGAACCGGCCGGTGAGCTCCGCCCCGTCCTCATCGGCGATCGTGATCCCACGCGTCGCAGCGAGCATGCGCAGGACGGAGGCGCCGATGTCGGTGAACGGCACGTAGGCACCGGCGAGCGTGAGCGCCTCCGAGTAGGTGATCAGCCCTGCGAACCACAGCCGCATCGCGGCCGGGTCTCCGAAGATCCGGTCGAACGTCGGCCGGATCGTCTCAAGGTCCAGCAGGGTCTCGTTGACGTCGAAGACGATGGCGGGACGGGTGTTCACGGGTTTCTCCTTTCCGAGGGATCGATCAGGCGGGACGTGGGCGCGCGGGAGCGACCTCGTCGACGGTGAGACCGCGGTCCGGACCGTGGGAGACGACGTTCTGGCCGGGCTCGGCGTGCAACTGGCGCCCGTCGATCGTGACCGTCACCTTGTCGGGCTCGAACGAGATGTGGCCGGCGATGCGGTCGACGTCGCGGTACGGCTCCAAGTAGGCCCAGCCGGCCCGCGAGACGCCCGCCACGTCGAAGTAGCTGCACAGCCCCTTGTACGGGCAGAAGGTCTGGCGCTCGACCAGGACCAGCGCCTCGGCCGCAACGTCCTCGCGCGGGATGTACCAGCGTGGGGCGAAGCCGGACTCGAAGAGCACGAGCGCCCGGTCGGTCTGCGCCACCTGGCGGTCGCCCGCATGAACGGTGAGATGGCGCGCGGTCTGGCGGATGTCGATCCGGTGGTAGGCGTCGGACGCGTGGCCGAGAACCCGCTCCTCCTCCTCGTAGAACCCGTCCATCGCGTGCCACGCAAATGCCACCCGATCGGCGAGACGGTCGGCGTGGGCGGGAAGCGCCGTGTGCTCCCACGCGCCGCGCGGCGACTCATGATCGCCGTGGCGGACCGCGTACCAGCCCGTCGGCCCGAGGTCCTGATGCTCGCTCGTGTGCCCCGCGGAATGCAGGACTCCTTCGGCGATGTCCCCCTTCGGGAAGTAGGCAACGGGGTAGCGCGCGGGCTCATGGAGCAGCACCACGTCCTCGCTGTCGGCGATCCACTCGCCGTCGAACATCACTCGCATGCGCCGGCGCAACGGCTCGGCGAACAGCAGCCGCTGCGGAAGCGGCTCGGCCGTCAGAAACCGGCCCACCGATCCTGTTGCCAATGGTCCCTGCTGCCACGCCAGACCCATGAACCACCGTCCCTTCAGTTGTCGATTCCGCGGCGCGGCGGCGCCGTCTGACCGGTCTGTGACGGCGCGGGGCGGCGTCTTACCTTGCCGTCGGTAAGAAGCTGCCCCGGTCCCGCGCTCATGGGACACGACAGCCGTCGCGCTTGTGAGAACGAGAGGAGAGTCCAGATGGCCACGAACCGCACCGCTGCGAGTGACCGGGGCGACCGATGAGCTCGATCGAGGTGATCACGCTGCCGGTTTCCGACGTCGACCGCTCGCTGCGCTTCTACACCGAGCAGGTCGGCTTCGCGCTCGACGTCGACTGGTCCCCCACCGGCAGCCTCCGGGTGGTCCAGCTCACCCCGCCCGGGTCCGGCTGCTCGATTCAGCTGGGCGTCGGCCTGACCGACGCCGTCCCCGGTTCCACACGCGGCACCTATCTGGTCGTCGAGGACCTGGCCGCGACCCACGCGCAACTGCTCCGGGCGCGCGTCGCGATCAGCCCGATTCGCCACAAGACACCGATCGGAAGCTGGGACGGATCGTTCGCCCCCGGGCTGGACCCGGCGCGAGGCGACTACGCGAGCTTCGCCGACTTTCCCGACCCCGACGGCAACACCTGGCTCGTTCAGGAGCGCGGGCACCGGCGCGACTGAGGCGCGGTTAGCATGGCGGCGTGGACAGCGACCGTGACGCGCCCGCTCGGGCCGCCCTGGATCCGGTCTCACGGCGTTGGGTCGAGCGGCTCGCAGCCGATCACCCGGCGCGCGAGCAGACCGTGACGCGCCTTCGGGAGCTGCTGCTGCGGGCAGCCAGGCACGAGCTCGCCCGGCGGCGCGGCCGGCTCGGAGCGATCTCCGGTCCGGAGTTCGACGACCTCGCGCAGCAGGCCGCCGACGACGCGGTGCTCGTCATCCTCGACAAGCTCGACGACTTCAAGGGGCTCAGCCGCTTCACCACCTGGGCCTACAAGTTCGCCGTGTTCGAGGTCTCGAGCAAGGTCGCTCGCCACGCCTGGCAACATCACCCACCGAGCTCGGACTCGCTCGTGCTGCAGCAGGCCGAGTCGCCGTCGCGGAGTCCCGGTGAGACGCTCGAGCAGCGCGAGCAGCTGCGGATCCTCTCGGACGCGATCGGGGAGCTCACCGAGCGCCAGCGTCAGGTATTCGTCGCGATCGCTCTCAATGACGTGCCGATGGACGAGCTTGCGCTCGAGCTGGGCTCCAATCGCAACGCCATCTACAAGAACCTGTTCGACGCGCGCCGGCGGCTGCGCGCGCGGCTGGCCGACGCGGGCCATCCCGTCGACGGCGTGGAGTTGAGCGCCTCATGACCCGCGTGCCCGACGACCTCGAGGCGTTGCTGCGTAGCGAACCGGGCGACGCCGGCTGCACTGCCGGTGAGGACATCCTCGACGCCTACGCCGACCTTGAGCTCGCCGGCGAGGACCCCGCCAGGACCTATCCCGGCACCGCGATCCATCTGCGCAGCTGTCCCGGATGCTCCGCCGACTACGAGGGGCTGCTCGAGGCCGCCCGCCGGTTCGGCGATGAGGCCCCGGACTGAGCATCGCTGGTAAGACGGGCGCCCTGGGATGCACTCATCGCACGATGGGTCGATCGGATCAGGGGCCGCGGTGAGCGAGGCCGACACCAATGTCGGGCGGCTGCTGTCGCTCAACGTCGGCGGCCCGCGAGAGGTCGCGTGGGAGGGCAAGACGATCCGAACCGCGATCTGGAAGGACCCAGTGAAGGGGCCGCGGATGGTCCGACGGCTGAACATCGACGGCGACGATCAGGCCGACCGCGCCGCTCACGGAGGCGAGCACCGGGCGGTGTTCGTCTACCAAATCGAGGCGTACCACTACTGGGAGCACGAGCTCGGCCGCGACGATTTCGGCTTCGGGCAGTTCGGGGAGAACTTCACGGTCGAGGGACTGCCCGATGACGAGGTGTGCATCGGCGATCGCTACCGGATCGGAGACGCGGTCTTCGAGGTCACCCAACCGCGCGTGACCTGCTTCCGGCTCGGTCTGCGGATGGCGGAGCCGCGGATGCCATCGCTGGTGGTCGCCCACCACCGGCCCGGCTTCTACTTCCGGGTGCTGACGGAGGGTCGCGTGCAGGCCGGCGACGCGATCGAGCGGGTGCTGACCGGGCCGGAGTGCTTGACCGTCGCCGATGTCGACGCACTCCTGTACCTGCCGCACAAGTCGCACAGCGGGCTGCAGCGGGCGCTGCGGATCCCTGCACTCAGCGAAGGCTGGAAGGGCTCGTTCCGGGCACTGCTCGACCAGGGCGACGAGCCCGCCGCGCCCCCGCCGCCGGCGTGGGCGGGCTTCGTCCCGCTCACCGTGACCGAGGTCAGCCGACAGAGCGACGCGATCGTCTCGTTCACGCTCGCCGCAGCCGACGGCGCGGCGGACGCGGCGTCCTCCGTGCTGCCCGGGCAATACCTCTCGGTCCGGCTGCACCCGCAGAAGGGCCCTGCCGTGATCCGCAGCTACTCGATGTCACTGCCCGCGCGCGACGGGCGGTACCGGATCAGCGTCAAGCGTGAGCCGGACGGGGTCGGCTCCCGGTTCATGCAGACCCAGGTCCGGGTCGGCGACCGGATCGAAGCAGCGGCGCCGCGCGGCAGCTTCACCCTGAAGGAAGGGACCCGGCCGGTCGTCCTGGCCAGCGCGGGCGTGGGCGCGACCCCGGTGCTGGCGATGCTCCATGCGCTCGCCGACGCGGAGGACGAGCGCGAGGTGTGGTGGGTCCATGGCGCTCGCGACCGGGCGGCGCATGCCTTCGGCGACGAGGTCGACGGGCTCCTCGCCGCTCTCCCCCGCGCCCACCGGATCGTCTGCTTCAGCCGTCCGGAGCCAGACGAGACGCCAGGCGCCGAGTTCGACCGCGCGGGAAGGGTCTCGGTCGAAACCCTGAGCGAGATCCCGGTCGACTCCGACTACTACCTCTGCGGGCCGGACGCGTTCATGCGCTCGCTGTCGGCGGGGATCACCGCCCGCGGCACCGCCCCCGAGCGTGTCGCGATGGAGCTGTTCGGCGCGGCCGCGGTGATCGCGGTGCCCGGGCTCGAGGGCTCGCGCCCGGCGCCGCACCCGCCCGCGGGCACGCCCGGGACCGGGCCCGCGGTCACGTTCAGCCGCAGCGGCCTCACGGTGCCGTGGGAGGAGAGCCACGGCAACCTGCTCGAGTTCGCCGAGGCATGCGACGTCCCAGTGAGCTTCGGCTGCCGCAACGGCGTCTGCCATTACTGCGAGAGCGGCCTGCTGGACGGCGAGGTCCAGTACGTCACCGAGCCACTTGAGCGCCCCGACGAGAGCCGCGTGCTCGTCTGCTGCGCACAGCCAGACGGGCCGATCACGCTCGAACTCTGAGTCACGGGGGCTGCCCGCGGCCATCCGGTCGGTAAGACCGGACCACCGCGCGGCCACCCACGTCACAGAGACCCCGACCCCAGGAGCGAGGAACACCATGCCCGTCACCCGCATCGCCATCCGCCAGGGACAGACCGACGACTACAAGCAGGCACTGCTGGACGAAATCTATGAGGCGATGCGCGAGACCGTCGCCATTAAAGAGGGTGATCGCTTCATGGCGATCACCGAGCACGGCCCGCACGAGTTCGCCTTCGGGCCTTTCCTTGGGATCGACCGCAGCGAGGACCTCGTGCAGATCCAGGTCTTCTGGGCTCCCGGCAAGACCGTCGAACAGAAGCTCGCGATGTACCAGCGGATCGTCGAGCGCCTCGGGGCCAACCCGGGCGTGCGCCCCGAGGACGTCCTGATCTCCGTCACCGAGACCGCCGCCGAGAACTGGTCGTTCGGAAACGGCGAGGCGCAGTTCTACAAGCCGTGAGAGGTCAGGCGCGGCGCGCCGGCGCGGGCTACGCGTAGACGCGACTCGGCGCTCTCCAGGCGGCTCTGCAACTCCTCCAAGCGAGGCGTGGGGCGTACCCCCAGGCGGTAGAGGCGAACGCGCAGCAGTGCAACGCTGTCGCGGTAGTAGTTGCGCTCCGCAGCGATCTCCTCGATCTCGTGCAGCGAACTCACGGCCGGGCTCCTTCCATGTCGGCGGGCGAAATCGAGCCACCATGCTCGATCCGAGAGACCCCTCGACTGCCTCTCGCCCGCGTCCTACCACCAGGCAGCGTCCGTCAAACGCGCCAGCCCGCTATTCTCGCTGTTGGTCAGGCACCCGCCTGACGGTGCCGTAGTGCCCGCGTTTCGCCAGTTCGCTGCTCCTGCAGCGGCCCCATGTGTCACGCAGCGCACGTGAACGAAGGAGGGCGAAATGCCAACAGGAACTGTGAAGTGGTTCAGCGACGACAAGGGCTTTGGCTTCATCACACCCGATGAGCCGGGCAAGGACTTGTTCGTCCACCATTCGGCGATCCAGGGCGACGGCTACAAGTCGCTCGCCGAGGGCGCCAAGGTCAGCTACGACGCGGAGCAGGGCGCCAAGGGTCCGGCGGCCGCCAACGTCGTCACGATCTGATCTGACACCGCGATTCGGGCCGTCCGTGAGAAGGTCACGGACGGCTCGCCGGTCATCCGAGCGATGACCGAAGCTGAGGAGCGTCAGGCCGATCCGGCCCGACGGCCGCGTCAGCGCCGGAGCTCGGAGTGAACTCCACACCCAGCCGCGCCTGCATCACCCGGCACGCCTCGGGGTTGGAGTCGACCAAGACGTAGTGGCGATCCGCCCGCGCGGCGACCGCGCCGAGCGTGCCGCTGCCGGCGAAGAAGTCCAGGCACCAGTCGCCGGGCCGGCTTGAGGCGAGCACCATGCGGCGCACGATTCCCTCGGGTTTCTGCGTCGGGTACCCGGTCTTCTCCTGGCCGTTCGTCGGGACGATCGTGTGCCACCACACGTCGGTCGGGAGCTTGCCCCGGGCCGCCTTCTCCGGGGTCACGAGCCCCGGCGCCATGTAGGGCTCGCGGTCGACCGCGTCGGCGTCGAAGTGGTAGGCATCGATGTCCTTGACGTAGACGAGGATCGTGTCGTGCTTGGCCGGCCAGCGTGCCTTCGCGCGTGCTCCGTAGTCGTAGGCCCAGATGATCTCGTTGAGGAAGTTCTCGCGGCCGAACACCTCGTCGAGCAGCAGCTTGCAGTAGTGGGCCTCGCGGTAGTCGATGTGGAAGTACAGCGTCCCGGTGCGGTGGAGCAGGCGGCGGGCCTCGGTCAGCCTCGGCGCTATGAACGCGAGGTACTCATCGAACGTGTCGCGATAGGAGAACTCGGCAAGCAGCCGCGTCGCATAGCGCCGGCCCTGGAACCCGACCCGATCGCCGTTCGTGTCCGGGACCGTTTCGATCGTCCGGCGCCGCTGATCGTGCCCGGTATTGAACGGCGGATCGACGTAGATCAGCTGGAAGCTCTCGTCGGCGAATCCCGGCAGCACGTCCAGGTTGTCGCCGAGGATGATCTCGTCGGATACCGGCGATCGGAGCACGCGGGCGAACATAGAGCGCGGGGCGGTCGGCAGACCTGCGGCTCAGGTAACGTCGGCGCCGCGATGATCCCGATGCGAAGCGTGCTTGCATTTGCGGGGGTAGCAGCGATCCTGGTCCTCATCCCCGGTCCCAGCGTGCTGTTCACGATCAGCCGCGCGCTCACCGGCGGGCGCCGGACCGCGCTGTGGAACGTCGTTGGCAACGAACTCGGGCTGATGGTGCAGGTCGTCGCGGTCGCGTTCGGTGCCGGCGCGCTGATCGAGAGCTCCGCCCAGGTGTTCACCGTGGTGAAGCTCATCGGGGCGGCGTACATCGTCGTTCTCGGAGTGCAGGCGATCCGCCACCGCCGCTCACTCGGCGAGGCCGTGGCCCGCGGCGCCGGCCCGGTGCCACCCGGCCGGGCGATCCGCGACGGTGCGGTCGTCGGCGCCACGAACCCCAAGACGGTCGCGTTCTTCCTCATCGTCATGCCCCAGTTCACCCGACCCGCGGCCGGGCACCTCACGCTGCAGCTCCTCATCTTGGGATGCGTGTTCCCGGTGGTTGCGCTCGCGATCGACGCCGTCTGGGCGTTCGCCGCCGGCACGCTCAGCCAGTGGCTTTCCCGCTCCCCGCGCCGGATGGCCGCCGTCGGCGGCGTCGGCGGCCTGGTGATGATCGGGCTCGGCGTGAGCGTCGCGGCCACCGGCCGTCGCAACTGACGCCCAGACGATCGTGCAGGAACTCGATCGCATCGAGACCGACGGTGGGTCCTACGTGATCCGCCGCGCCTCTCTCGCCGACGTCGAGGCGATCGTCGAGCTGCTCGCGGCCGACCAGCTCGGCCGCGAACGCGACGGTGGCGAGCTTGCGCCCTACCACGCAGCGTTTCAGCGGATCGACTCCGACCCCGCTCAGCTGCTGGTCGTCCTCACCGACGGCGACGGCGAGATCGTCGGCACGCTGCAGCTGACGACCATCCCCGGGCTGGCGCGCCGCGGCGCGCTCCGGGCCCAGATAGAGGCCGTCCGGGTCGCCGAGCGGTTGCGCGGGCAAGGGGTCGGCGGCGCGATGCTCGAATGGGCGATCGCCGAGGCTGCCCGCCGCGGCTGCGCGCTCGTCCAGCTCACCAGCGACAAGCGGCGCCCGGACGCCCACCGGCTCTACGACCGGCTCGGGTTCGTCGATTCCCACGAGGGGTTCAAGCTTCGGCTCGTCTGATCGGCGAGCCCTCGCTCGGACGTTTCGTTCTTATCGTCGGCGGCCTCCCGGGGTGCTGGAGGAGCCTGCCGGCCACGCCCACCCTTCGGCCTTGGCGTGTCGCGTCACTTCGTCGCGGCTGACGCTGCCGCCCGGGTCCAGCGAGCGCTCGGTGTTCGTGCCCTCCTGCGACGCTTCGACCTCCCGGGAGGCGGGGAGATCGACTGGCGGCGAGGGATCGCTTCGGTCCTCAAACGACGCCCCAGCGACCCCGCGGTACACGATGTCGGCGGCGACGTTGGCCTCCTCATAGGACGCAAACACGGCCGAGCGCGCGAGCACCTGCCCACCGTCGGAGACGATCGTCCAGTAGTAGCCACCGCTGTTGTCCTCATACAACAGGAACCTCACCGGAGCGGGCTCCGG
>DASXZK010000115.1:0-2928 GCA_036501965.1 Solirubrobacteraceae bacterium | reverse complement strand
CAGATCGCGATCGAGGGCGCGCTCACCGGCCACATGGTGCTGTCGACCCTTCACACCAACGACGCGCCGTCGGCGGTGACCCGTCTCGTCGAGATGGGGATCGAGCCGTTTCTGGTCGCATCCGCGATCGACTGCGTTGTGGCCCAGCGGCTGGCCCGGACGCTGTGCGCGCACTGCAAGCAGCGCACGATGATCCCGGCCGAGGTGCTACGCGACCACGGCTTCCCCGCCGAGTTCCCGATCGAGGCCTACGAGCCCGGTGGGTGCGTGCGCTGCGGCGGGATGGGCTACCGCGGCCGTATCGGCCTGTACGAGGTGATGGTCATGTCTGAGGAGATCCGCTCGCTGACGCTCCAGCGCGCGTCCTCGGATCAGCTCGGCGCCGCCGCCGTCCGCGAGGGCATGCGGAGGCTGCGCGAGGACGGCCTGGAAAAGGTCAAGCACGGGCTGACGTCGGTGGCCGAAATCGCCCGCGTCACCGGCACCGGCAGTGCCGGCTGAGGCCGCGACCGCGTCCAGTCGCGTCCACCTGGACGAATAGCCGTAAACGGGATCGGCCCGGGTGCCGATAGATCCACAAAGCTTCGTACGTGATCCAAGACAAGGACTGATCAGGATGCCGCTCGATTTCGCCGACGTGTTGCTCGAGGTCATTGACCGCCGGGCTTCGGACCTGCACATCACCGCGGGTGCGGCCCCGACCGTGCGCGTTCGCGGCCGTCTGGTGCCGATGGAGGGCTTCCCGGTGCTGACGCCGAACGACACGCGCGAGATCATCTACTCGATCCTGTCCGAGGGGCAGCGCCAGAAGTTCGAGAACAACTGGCAGATCGACTTCGCCTACCAGATCCCCGGCCAGGGCCGGTTCCGCGTCAACGCCTACTTCCAGCGCTCGGCCGTCGGCGCGGCGTTCCGCCTGATCCCGTTCGACGTGGTGCCGTTCGAGACGCTCGGGCTGCCGCCGGTCGTGGCCGAGTTCGCGAACAAGCCGCGCGGTCTCGTGCTGGTCACCGGGCCGACCGGCTCGGGCAAGTCGACGACGCTGGCGTCGCTAATCGACGTGATCAACGCCAACCGCGAAGAGCACATCATGACAGTCGAGGATCCGATCGAGTTCCTGCACCAGCACAAGAAGTGCCTCGTCAACCAGCGCGAGCTCGGCTCTGATGCGACCAGCTTCGGCGAGGCGCTCAAGGCGGCGCTCCGCCAGGACCCCGACGTGATCCTCGTCGGCGAAATGCGCGACCTCGAGACGATCGGAACCGCGCTGACCGCGGCCGAGACCGGCCACCTCGTGTTCGCCACGCTCCACACCCAGGACACGCCGCAGACGATCGACCGCATCATCGACGTGTTCCCGCCCGAGCAGCAGGGCCAGGTCCGCGCGCAGCTGTCGGTCGCGCTTCAGGGGATCATGACCCAGACGCTCCTGCCGACCGCTGACGGCGCCGGCCGCTGTGTCGCGGCCGAGGTGCTGGTTCCGACCCCGGCGGTTCGCAACCTGATCCGCGAGGCCAAGACCCACCAGATCTATTCCGTGCTCCAGACGGGCGCGTCCCACGGCATGCAGACCATGGACTCCTCCCTGGCTCAGCTCGTCCGCACCGGCAAGATCAACCGCCAGCTCGCCGAGTCGCGTGCCCACGCCCCCGAGGAGCTCCGCCGTCTGCTCACCGGCGTCGGTACTGGCGGCGGCGGTTATCAGGCGGCCGCATAGCCATGGCCACGTATGTCTTCAAGGCGATGGACCTCGCCGGCGTTCAGGCCAAGGGCGAGGTCGAGGCCGACTCCAAGCAGGCGGTCGCCGAGCAGCTGAAGGAGCGCGGGCTGGTCGTCGTCGACATCGCCCACAAGTACCGCTCGAAGGAGATCAACCTCGACTTGTTCGCGCGGGTCAACGCGAAGGACCTCGCGGTCGCCTCACGCCAGCTGGCGACGATGGTCACCTCCGGCATGACGATCATGCGGGCGCTGCACGTGCTCGAGACGCAGACCGGATCGAAGCTGCTCCGCGAGACGATCGGGGCGGTACGCCACGACGTCGAAGCCGGCCTGCTCCTGTCCGACGCGATGGCGCGGCATCCCAAGGTCTTCGGCCCGCTCTACACCGCGATGGTGCGGGCCGGCGAGACCGGTGGTGTGCTCGAAGAGTGCCTGCTCCGTGTGGCCGACCAGCTTGAGAAGGACGCCGCGCTCCGCCGTCAGGTGCGGGCGGCGATGATGTACCCGGCGATCGTGATCACGTTCGCGGTGACGGTGCTGATGGCGCTGGTCGCCTTCCTGATCCCGGTGTTCGTCGGCGTGTTCAAGCAGTTCCCGGGCAAGCTGCCGGCGCTCACCCAGTTCATGGTGAACTTCTCTCACATCGTCACTCACCAGTGGTACATCCTGATCGTTGTCGTCGGGGCATTTGCCGGTGGCTTCACATACGTCAAGCGCTCCCAGTGGGGGAGGGACCATTGGGACGCCTTCAAGCTCCGCATCCCGATGAAGATCGGAGAGGTCGTGCAGAAGGTGGCAATCGCGCGCTGGTCGCGGACATTGTCGGCACTCACCTCCGCCGGCGTCCCGATCATGCACGCAATCGAAATCACCGGCAAGACCGCCGGGAATGCGGTGATCGAGAAGTCGATGGGCGACGTGATCACCTCGGTCAAGGGCGGCGGCACGATCTCGGCGCCGCTGCGGGCTTGCTCAGCGTTCCCTCCGATGGTCGCGCAGATGGTCGGCGTCGGCGAGGAGACCGGCGCGCTCGACACGATGCTCGCCAAGATCGCCGACTTCTACGACAGCGAGGTCGAGGCCGCCGTCAAGGCGCTCACCTCGATCATGGAACCAGTGATGATCATCTTCGTCGGCGGAATCGTCGGCGTCATCGTCATTTCGATGTACCTGCCGCTGTTCTCGATCTATAACAGCATCAAGTAG
>DASXZK010000114.1:0-33400 GCA_036501965.1 Solirubrobacteraceae bacterium | reverse complement strand
CCGGAGCCCGCTCCGGTGAGGTTCCTGTTGTATGAGGACAACAGCGGTGGCTACTACTGGACGATCGTCTCCGACGGTGGGCAGGTGCTCGCGCGCTCGGCCGTGTTTGCGTCCTATGAGGAGGCCAACGTCGCCGCCGACGTCGTCTACCGGGGGGTCGCTGGGGCGTCGTTTGAGGACCGAAGCGATCCCTCGCCGCCAGTCGATCTCCCCGCCTCCCGGGAGGTCGAAGCGTCGCAGGAGGGCACGGACACCGAGCGCTCGCTGGACCCGGGCGGCAGCGTCAGCCGCGAGGAGGTGACGCGACCCGCCAAGGCCGCCAACTGGGCGTGGCCGGCGGGTTCATCGACGACGCCGGGAGGTCCCCGACGATGAGACAGCGAGCGTCCCGGCGCGATCACGGCGATGTGTGCTGTGAGCGTCTGTGCGTGCTCGTCGCGGATGCCGACGGTCTGGCACGGGCGATGACGAGCGACGCGCTCTACGCAAGCGATCGTGTCAACGTCGTGCTCTGCGCGAACGACGGCCACGAGGTTCGTGCACTCGCCCACCGCTATCAGCCGGCGGTGGTCCTGATCGACACGTCGCTGCCGTGTCCCGGGGCGCTCACCGAGGTGATCGCCGAGATCCTCAATGCCTGCCCTGAGACCCGGGTGCTGACGATGGCCGCCGGCGACGATCCGGCGGCCATCTCGGCCCTGCGGGCAGGCGCGGTCGGCCACGTGGGCAAGGAACTGGCGGCACCCGTCGTGGCGCGACAGGTGATGCGGGTCGCCGACGGCGAGGCGGTCATCCCCCGGAGGCTGATGATGGAGCTTCTCTGCCTGCTGCACGAGGCGCCGGACGCCGGGTGGCGGCCACTGCACAGCCGACTGACGACTCGCGAATGGGAGGTGATCGACCTCCTTGGCGACGGCGCCGGGACACAGGAGATCGCCGACGCGCTCGTGCTCTCCAGAACCACCGTGTACAGCCACATCAAGAGCGTGTCCCGGAAACTGGGCGTCCACAGCCGATGCGAGGCGATCGCGGCCGCCGACGAGCTGAGGCGCGAAGAGGCCTTGGGGACGAATCTCCCCAAGCGGGTCGCATGAAGTTCCCCAAAGCTGCCCATCCAGAGCGGGAAGCCTCACGTCAGGTGATTGTGATCACGAGGCGGCGAAAGGGCCCTCGCCCCTCGCGACGCAGTCTGCACACCTCGATCCACCCATACAGGAGGCACCATGCAAGAGACACGCGAACTGACGCTCGAGGAGCTGGACCAGGAACTGGCCGAGCAGCTCCCCGCTCGCGACCTGATGGGGTGTTACAACCCCTGCTGCCATCCGTGCGCGCCGCCGCCGTGCCAGCCGTGCGCGCCGACGATCACCGTCAGCGTCTGCGTGAGCGTCTCGCTCTGAGCGACGCTCGGCCGACAACCTGCCGGTTCTGTCGGGGCGGCGCGATGCGTCGCCCCGACTTGCTGTCGGGCGCTCGCGGCCTTCGACGATGACCTCTCTGCTGACCTCCCAGCGCCCGGACCACGGCGAGTCCGAAACTCCCGCCCCCCAGGAGCGCCCCGACCAGCGCGAGTCCGTGGCTCCCGCCTGGCGGCTCGTCGCCGGCACTGAGCTCATCGGCCAGCTCGAGGGCTCGGGACTGCGCGAGCCTCCCTACCTGATCCGCCGCCCCGATGGCCAGGTCGTGCAGCTCTCCCGGCGGCTCTTCGTCATCGCCGGTTCGCTCGATGACAGCGACCTCGCGACCGCTGCGAAGCGTGCCGGCGAGGCGCTCGGTCTGCGGATCAGCCCCGACAATCTCGCCTACGTCATCGAGCGCAAGCTGGCCCCGCTCGGAGTGGTCAGCCCCGACGGATCGGTCCCGTCCGGTCTGGAGCCGCGCGACGTTCTCCTCGCGATGCGATTTCGAGCCGGCCTGATGCCGGCGGCAGTCGTCCGCCGACTGGCCCGGTTGCTCCGCCCCCTGTATTGGCCACCGGTCGTCGTGATCGCGCTCGCCCTGCTCGCCGGCACCGACGGCTGGCTGATCGTCCACGGCGTCGGCGGGGGCGTGCGCGAGATCATTCGCGTGCCGACCCTGATGCTCACGCTGCTCGGCCTCACGTTCGCCTCACTGCTCTGGCACGAGCTCGGGCACGCGACCGCGTGCAGCTACGGAGGTGCCCGCCCCGGCCGCATCGGCATGGGGATCTACCTCATCTGGCCGGCGCTCTACACCGACGTCACCGATTCCTATCGGCTGGGCAAGGGCGGGCGGCTGCGCACCGATCTGGGCGGGATCTACTTCAACGGGCTGTTCTCGCTCGCGGCGATGGGAGCCTTCATCGTCACCCGCTACGCCCCGCTGCTGGTGTTGATCGCCGGCCAGCAGCTGATCATGCTCGACCAGTTCACCCCCTGGATACGGCTCGACGGGTATTACGTGGTGAGCGACCTGATCGGCGTCTCGGACCTGTTCGAGCGGATCCGTCCTGTGCTCGCGGGGCTGCGGCCCGGCCGTCCCGCCGATCGCCGGGTGACCGAGCTGAAGCGGTGGGCCAGATGGGCGGTCACCGGCTGGGTGCTCACGACCATCGTGGCGCTCGCATCGATGCTGGCCCTGCTCGTCGCCAGGGCACCCGCCTATGTCTCGAGCGGATGGGCGTCGATCGTGCGGCAGGTGGGCGATGCCGGGCACGCCGTGAACCACGGGGCGATTGCGAGCCTCGCGGTGGGGGTCATCGGGACCGCGCTCCTGCTGCTGCCGGTGGTGGCCGTCCTCTACGTCTACGTGTCGCTGTGCTGGGGCGCCGGCTCGCGGCTGGCGCGCCGCCGGGAGGACGTGACGCTCGCGGGGCGGGCATGAGCCGGGCGCGATCATTACGCTCCCGCGGGTGACCGACCTCCTGCGCCGCTCCGCCGTCGAGCTCGCCGAGCTCATCCGAGAGCGGGAGCTGTCGGCGCGGGAGCTGGTGCAGGCCTCACTGGACGCGATCGCCGAGCGCGACGGCCGGGTCAACGCGTTCACCCACGTCGCGCCCGAGGCCGCGCTCGCCGATGCCGACCGGATCGATGCGACGCTGTCGGCCGCCGATGCCGAGGAGCGCCCGTTCGCCGGCGTGCCGATCGCGATCAAGGACAATCGCGCCGTCGCCGGGATGCCGCTGACGATGTGCAGCGACATCTTCGGGGAGTTCGTCCCCCGCGTCGACGCCCATTGCGCGCGGCGGCTGCGTGACGCCGGCTTCGTGATCGTCGGCAAGACGGCCCTGCCCGAGTTCGGGATCCTGCCGACGACCGAGTCACGGCGCCACGGCCCCACCGCCAACCCCTGGGACCTCACCCGCACGCCCGGCGGCTCCAGCGGCGGTGCCGGCGCTGCCGTGGCTGCGGGCATGGTGCCGATCGCGCACGGCAACGACGGAGGCGGCTCGATCAGGATCCCGGCGGCATGCTGCGGCCTCGTCGGCCTGAAGCCGAGTCGGGGGCGCGTCTCGGTCGGGCCGGATGCCGGGCAGAGCTTCCTGGTCGCCGACGGCGTGCTCACCCGCGACGTCCGTGACACGGCGGCGGTGCTTGATGTGCTCGCCGGCTATGAGCCCGGTGACGCGAGCTGGGCGCCGCCTCCGGCCGCGCCGTTCCTGCGGGCGCTCGACCGTGGCTCCTGGTCCGGGCCGCTGCGGATCGCAGTCGTGCTGGAGCCCGCGCTCGACGGGGCCGTGGTCGACCCGATCTGCGTTGCAGCGGCGCGCGACGCCGCACAACTGCTCTCCGGGCTCGGTCACGAGGTCGCCGAGATCCCCGCGCCGTGGGCGAACCTCGGGCTGCTGCCGACGTTCACCGCCGCGTTTGGCCCGCTCAGCGCCACCGGCGTCGCCGCCGGGGGGCGCCTGGCCGGGCGCGAGCCGACGGCCGACGACATCGAGCCGCTCAGCTGGGAGATGTACCAGCTGGCGCGCGGACAGAGCACGCTCGCCTACCTGGAGGCGCAGGCGACGCTCGAGGTCGTCGCCAGGCGGCTGGTGTCGTTCATGCTCGACTACGACGCGGTGCTCACACCGGCGCTCGGGATGCGTCCGGTGAAGACGGGCGAGATCCATGGCCGCGGCCCCGATCCGCTCGATCATTTCCGCCGCTCCGGCGACTTCACCCCGTACACCGCGATCGTCAACGTGACCGGCCAACCGGCGATCGCCGTGCCGCTGTTCGGAGGCGAGGACGGGCTGCCGCTCGCGGTGCAGCTGATCGCCCCGCCGGCGGGCGAGGACGTGCTGATCGGGCTGGCGGCGCAGCTCGAACGGGCCCATCCATGGAGCGATCGCACGCCAGAGGCGTTTGCGGCTTCGTAGAATGGCGCGACCGTCGGCCCTCGAGCGCCGACCTCGTTCAGCGAAACACCAGAAGCGAAGGGATCCGACACCCCATGGCCTACGTCATCGCGGAGCCGTGCATCGGCACAAAGGACAACTCGTGCGTCGAGGTCTGCCCGGTCGACTGCATCCATCCCACGCCCGACGAGCCCGACTACGGCAATGTCGAGATGCTCTACATCGACCCCGAGGAGTGCATCGACTGCGACGCCTGCGTCGAGGCCTGCCCTGTGGATGCATGCTTCGCCGAGGATCAGCTGCCCGACGAGTGGCAGAAGTACGCGCAGCTGAACTCGGACTACTACAAGAACTGAGCGTCGGCTCAGCTCAGCGCTGCGACCGCCCGGTCGACGTCCTGGGCCGTCGCCGGCAGGTGACAGGCGATCCGGACGCGGCCCGCGCGGACCGATGCCCTGACGCCCGCCTCGTGCAGGCGCTGCTCGGCGCCGGAGGCCTCGAGCGTGGTGATCGCGCTGCGTGAAGGTGCGAGCCCGAGCCCGTCGCGCAGCCGGTCGGCGAGCGCGAGGTCGTAGGCGCCGATCTGCTCGGGGCCGAGCTCGTCGATCAGCTCGAGCGCCGGCGCGGTCCCGGCCCAGCACGTCCAGGCGGGGGAGACGTCGAAGCGCTTAGCGGTGCTCGGCAGCCGCAGCGGCCCGCCGTAGCAGGCGCCCCACGGATCCGCCGCCGCGTACCACCCGGCGGTGTGGGCGATGACGCGTTCGCTCGCCGCGGGCGCGACGCGCATCAGCGCGGTCCCCCGCGGCGACAGCAGCCATTTGTAGGCGCCGGCGCACACGTAGGTGAAGCGCGTGCCCTCGACAGGGAGCCATCCCGCGGCCTGGGTGACGTCGAGGAAGACCTCGGCGCCATGGTGCGCGGCCGCGTCCGCGAGTCGCTCGAGATCGGCGATCCGCCCATCGGCGGACTGGACGGCCGAGACCGCGACGAGCGTCGTGCGGGCGTCGATCGCCTCGGCCAGACGATCGAGTTCGACCTCGCGCACGCGCACCCCACGCGCCTCCTGGGCCAGCATCGGGAAGAGCACCGAGGTGAAGTCCCCGGTCGCGGTGAGGATCTCGCCGCCCGGCGGGACCGAGGCTGCGACCAGGCCGGCGAACACCGAGACCTGGCTGCCGCACGCGACCTCGGCGGCCGGCACCCCGAGGATTCGGGCGAACGCCTCACGGGAGCGCTCGACGTCGGCGTCCAGGCGCCGGGCGTCGATCCGGCCCTGCTCCCAGTCCGCGATCGCCGCGCGAGCTGCTCGCACGGCCGCGAGCGGAGGCACGCCGGCGGTGGCGGCGTCAAGGTGGCCTCGCACGTCCGGGAAGCGCTCGCGCGCCACGGCCGTCAGGTCGGGCGCGGGATGGGCGGTGGCGGCCATGGCCTTCATTTGACACGATGTGAACTGAAAGCGCCACTCATGATGTCTTCGATCTCTGAAAGTTTTGTTTTGAGATGACCTCAACACCGCCGTTCGACCTGCATCGGCTGCGCGTGCTGCGGACGGTCGCTCGCGAGCGGTCGTTCAGCGCCGCGGCGCGAGCGCTCGACTACACCCAGCCGGCGATCGGCCACCACATCCGCCGGCTCGAGGCCGAGCTGGGCACGCCGCTGGTCATCCGCCGCGGCCGGACGATCGACCTGACGCCCGCGGGCGAGGCGCTGGTGGCGCGCGCGGACTCGCTCCTGGCGGGCGCGAGCGCGGCCTGGGAGGAGGTCGTGGCAGTGGCAGGGCTGCGCGCCGGACGGGTGCGTCTGGCGACGTTCCCGAGCGCCGGGGCGACGTTCGTCCCGCCCGCGCTCGCGCTGCTGCGCGACGCCCACCCCGGGCTGGAGGTGACGCTCGTCGAGGACGAACCGCCGGAACTCGGCCAGCTCGTGCTGCGCGGGGAGGCGGACCTGGCGGTGAGCTTCGAGTACGGCGGAGCCGACACCGTGCCGGGACTCGAGCGCACCGAGCTGTGCCGGGAGGAGAAGGTCGCGGTTCTGTGGGCGGACCATCCACTGGCCGCCGAGCCCGAGATCGACCTCGCCCAGCTGCGCGATGCCCGCTTCATCGGCGGTTGCCCTCGCTGTCGCGGCCATCTGGTTTCGCTCTGCCGTCAGGCGGGCTTCGAGCCTGACATCGGGCTCTCCACCGACGACTGGGTGGCGGTCCAGGCGATGGTCGCGGCCCGGCTCGGGGTGACGCTGCTGCCCGCGCTCGTGCTCGGCGCGGTGCGCCACCCGGATGTCGCGATCCGCCCGGTGCGGGGCCGTCCCACCCGCGCGATCACGGCGCTGACCCTGCCGGGCGCCGGGCAGGTCCCGTCGATCGGTGCGCTGCTCGGACTGCTCAGCGGTCAGGCCGGGCGTCCGGCGACGCCGCTGCGGTGGGAGCCCGCGCTCACCACGGCGTGAACTCGCCGAACGGACGGCGCAGGAGCTCGGGCGGCCCGGTACGCAGCACCGACCACGTCTCCTCGCCCTCGGTCTCGGTCGTCTCGGCCGTCCATCCGAGGTTGCTCGTGCAATAGCCGACGGCGTGCGTGACCGACGGCAGGTGGGTGTCGTCGACGAACACCGTTGCCCCCGCGGTGAGGAGCCGCCCGCAGAAGACAAGGTCGAGGAACACGTTCTCGAAGCGGTGGCTGCCGTCGACGAACGCGAAGTCGAACGTCTTTCCGGCGGAGAGCAGCCGTGGCAGGACGATCTCGGAGCCCTCGTCGTAGAGCTCGACGAGCGAACGGACCCCGGCGCGCTGCAGCGTCCGCACTCCGGCCCCCGCGAACAGGGTCTGGTCGGAGAGCAGGGCCCCGTCCTGGAACGGGTCGATCGCGACGTGGCGTCCCCCGCCACCGTTCTGAATCAGGCCCTCACAGATGAACAGCGTCGAGATCGCGTAGCCGAGGCCGATCTCGAGCGTGCGCGTCGCGCCGTCGGCGATCACCCGGTCGCGCAGCGCGGTTCCCTGCAGCGGGCCGATCGCGATGGGCGCGAGCGCGCGAGTCTCCCCACCGCGGGTCTCGATCGTGCCCGCCGACAGCAGGCGCTCTCGGTGGGTGCGCAGCTGAGCGAGGTTGGGCAGCGGAGCGCTCGGTCAGGCCATCGGCAGCGACATGCCCGCCGGCTTCGGCGCGGCCGCGGGGGCGGGCGCCTGCATCACCGGCAGCTCGATCGGCGACAGCGCGATCAGGCCGCGGGCACCCTGACGGATCGCCTGGGAGGCGGGGTCGTCGGGGTCGGAGAAGACGACCGGAATGCCGGCGTCCGACTGCTCCCGCAGCGGCATCGTGAGCGGCACCTTGGCCAGCAGCGGCACATCGAGGTCGATCGCGAGCTGTTGGCCGCCACCCTCGCCGAAGATCTGGAAGCGCTCGCCCGACGGGGTGGCGAAGCCCGACATGTTCTCCACGACGCCGCAGATCTCCAGCTTCAGCTTGGAGGCCATCTCGGCCGAGCGGGCCGCCACCTTCTGGGCCACCGGCTGCGGCGTGGTGACGATCAGGAACTTCGCCTGCGGCAGCAGCTGGGCGAGCGTCATCGACACGTCGCCGGTGCCCGGGGGCAGGTCGATGAGCAGGTAGTCCAGGGCGCCCCATTCGACGTCCTCCAGGAACTGCTGCAGCGCCTTGTGGAGCATCGGGCCGCGCCACACGACGGCGGCGTCCTGCTCGACGAAGAAGCCGATCGACATCACCTTGATGCCGTCGTGGGCTTCGATCGGGATCAGCTTGCGCTCACCGGAGACCTTCGGGCGCTGGGCGCCGAGGCCGAGCATCCGAGGCTGCGAGTAGCCCCACACGTCCGCGTCGAGCACGCCGACCGCCTTGCCCTCGGCGGCGAGCGCCGCGGCCAGGTTGGCGGTCACGCTGGACTTGCCGACCCCGCCCTTGCCCGACCCGATGCAGATCACGTTCTGCACCTGCGCCAGCGCCCCCTCGGGGAGCCCGCTGTGCCGGCCGAGCTTGTGCTGCAGGCCGCGCTTCTCCTCGTCGGAGAGCACGTCGAAGGTGAGGTTCACCCCGATCACGCCGTCGAGCTCGCGGATCGCCTTGTCCACAGCGCTCTCGAAGTGGCTGCGAATCGGACAGCCCGCAGTCGTCAGCGACACGATGACGTCGACGACTCCGTTGGGGTGCACATCGATCGAGCGCACCATCTCGAGCTCGACGATGTCCCGCCGCAGCTCGGGGTCGATGACGACGCGCAGCGCTTCTCTGACCTGGTCTGTCGTGGGCATGCATTCCATTCAAGCAGGTCGGAATTGGCGGCTTTTCGGGCCTGTGCGCGTGGTGACTCGGGGCCTTCGCGAGGTAGCGCACCGAGTCGCCGGGGCGGGGACGTTTCTCCCCACACGCCGCGGACCCGAGGCGCGTCCGCCGCGGCTGCGCCCCGCAGGCGCCGTTGACGAAGTCCTCCCCTGGCGCGCTACATCGCGAACGCCTCGAGCCTCACGCGACCAACGGCGCCACCCGCTCCCCCAGCAGCGCCACCGGCTCAAGCTCGTCGTGCAGCAGGTGCTGGCACATCACCCGGTCGACCCCGACCTCGCCGATCGCCGACAGCTGCTCGGCGACCTGCTCGACCACCCCGACGATCCAGCCTTCCGGCGTGTCGCCGAGCAGGGATCCCTTGGGCAGGTCGGCGCGCGCCTCCAGGCGAGCGCAGCGTGCCGCGAGAGCGCGCTCATCCGAGGCCACCACCACAGCCGTCATCAGCGAGAACGGCATCATCGGGCGTCCCGCGCGCTCGCAAACCTCGGCCAGTCGATCCCGGCGCTCGCGGATCTCGTCAACGGCCGCGGAGCCGGTGTTGTACTCGTCGGCATACCGGGTGGCCAGGCGCACCGCGCGCGGGCCGGCGGCGCCGCCCATGAGCAATGGGATGCCGGCGCGGCCGCTCGTCTGCACCGGCCGGGGGCGGGCCGAGAGCTCGCGCACGGTGTAGTGCTCACCGTGAAAGGAGAACGGCCCGCCGCCCCAGTTGCCCTGCACGACCTGGATCTGCTCCTCGAGCATGTCCATGCGCACCTTGAGCGGGGGGAAGGGGAAGCCGTGGGCCTCGTGCTCGCGCTCGTGCCAGCCGGCGCCGATCCCCAGCTCGACCCGGCCGCCGGAGACGTGGTCGGCGGTGACCACGAGGCGCGCGAGCTCCGAGGGATGGCGGAACGTGACCGGCGAGACGAGCGTCCCGAGCCGCAGCGTGCTCGTCACCGCCGCCAGCGCGCACAGACTCCCCCAGGCGTCGAGGGAGCCTCGCTCGGGTGCGTGGCCGTCGAGGTTCATGTAGTGGTCGGAGCGGAACATCGTCCCGATGCCGTGCTGCTCGCACGCCTGGGCGAGCGCGACCCACTGCTCCCAGGTGACGTCCTCCTGCCCCTCGACCATCAGGCACAGCTGCATGGGCGCTCCTCTCGTCTCGCGTGCGAACCCGACGCATTAAAGACCGACGGGGCGCCAATTCCATGGCGCCCCGGCGGTTGAGGGAGGAGAGGGTGCTTCATTCGCCGGCGGAGATATGAGGCCGACGAATCTCTTCCAACGTAGCGCTCACCTCGAGGCTCGCTGGGTGAAATCTGTCACTGAGTGACGTTGATCACTTCGCTCCGATTGCTAACCCACCAGGTGCCCTCGCCGGCAACCGGATCAGGATTCGGGACGAGTTCAGTCCCTCGCCGCTCCAAGAACCCGTGCATCGAGAGGGCTGCGTGCAAGCCAGTGTGCGGGATCGGTGATCTCCTCAAGCGTCGGCAGCGCCTCGGGAGAGGAGAACAGGTATGGCAGCGCGGCGGGGCCGGCGTGGTCGACGATCGCGTCGCAGAACGCCTTTCCCTGTTCGTACTGGCGGAGCTTCATCTCCATCCCGAGCAACTTGCCGAGCACCTGCGCCAGCCCCGAGCGGGAGCGGCGGCGGCGGTCCATCGCGCTGCGCAGCTTCGCCAGCGACGGCAGCAGATCCGGAGCCACCGCGTCCATCACGTGCTCCGCGTGGCCCTCGACCACCGCCATCGCCGCCTGGACTCGATCAAGCGTCTCGCGCTCGCCCGGGCTGGCGAAGATGCCGACCACGTCGCCGGCCCGAGCGGCCCGCAGCGACCGCCCGATCTGCGCGCGGGAGGGCAGGCGCAGCCCGCGCGGCGCATCCATCCGGACCTCCGCGGAGCGCATCAGCTCGGCGACGAGCCCGGCGAGGTAGCTCTGCAGCCACGGCACGCCGGCGAACTGCACGGCGTGGGTGACCTCGTGCAGCGTCACCCAGGTGAGGAACTCGTCCTCGGGAGCGTCGAGGGACTCGACCGCACCGCCGAGGTTCGGCATCACGAACAGCAGCCGCGGCGGGCGTGCCTCGGCGTCGGGGGCGGAGTCGGTGTCGTCGAGCAGCACCAGCTCGTACTGGCCAAGCACGCGCTGGGCGAGGAACCCGAGCACGACGCCCACCTCGGTGGTGACGACGAGGCTCATGGTGAGCGACACCGCGGGGCGGACCGCGCGGCTGGGCGTCAGCCGGCTCTCGGCGCGCTGAAGCACCGGGTCGAGCAGACGGCGCATCGAGGAGACGTTGGCGGCGATCCACTCGGGGCGGCCGATCGCCTCGGGCGGGGGCAGTGGGCGGGTCGGCGTCAGACCGGTGTAGCGGGTGACCCGGGTCTCGGCATCCGCGGCCATCTGGGCCAGCCGCGTTGACGACGGGGGTGCGGGTGCGTCGCCGCGGCCGGCGAGCAGCGACGCGAGTCGCTCGGCGACGATCCAGTCGATCACGCGCCCACCCGCTCCAGATCGCGCAAGCCCTGTTCCGAACGCGCGGCGACCAGGCGCGACGCCGGGGTCGCGTCGAGCGGCGCCTGCAGCGGCTCCGGGCAGTCAGGGAACGACACCAGGCCGCCGGCCTCTCGGACGATCAGCTGCCCGGCGGCAGCGTCCACGCCGCGTGAGCGGCGCAGCGTGACCAGACCGTCATGACGGGCGGCCGCGACCGCGCACAGCGACACCGCGATCGAACCGAGCGCCCGCAGCCGGTGCGCACACTCCGCAAGCGCGTCGACCTGGTCGCAGAGCCACCGCGGGTCCGCGGACTCGATGCCCACCACCTCGAGCTTGCCGGCCCGGGAGCGGCGGTCCGTGCGCGCGGCGTCGAGCCGCTCACCGTCCGCGGGACCGCCCCGCCGAGCGTGCCAGGCGCCCTCGCCGCGCACGGCCCACCACTGCTCGCGCGCGCCGAAGTCGTGCACGAACCCGAAGCTCACGTCCGCCATCGTGTCCCCGTCGGCGACGGCGAACGAGAGCGCGTAGTGGCAGCCATCTCGTTTGGCGTTGAGCGAGCCGTCGATCGGATCGATGACGACCCGCGCGCCGCTCGCGCCATCGGCGCCGAACACCTGCTCGCCGCGCTCCTCAGAGAGCGCGATGAACTGCATCCCCTCGGCATGGAGGCGGTCGAGCTCGTCGAACACGATCCGCTCCGCCGAGCGATCGAGCACCAGTGTGTGGTCGCCACCGGCCCCGCGCGTCCCGGTTTCGGCCACGCGATCCTCGGCTCCAGGCGTGCCGTCGAGCAGTTGCTCCATCCCCGCGACCGCACGCCGGCAGAGCCCCAACCAGTCCACTTCCAGTGCCGTGTTCGTCGCCGCCATCCACACCTATGCTGGCAGAGGTGACTGAGGACGGCTTGACCGGTCCCGCACGGGAGGCGGTCGCCCACCCGGGACCTTCCCTTTTTATCCGCGGTGTCGCGGGCTCTGGCAAGACGCTGGTCATCCGCGAGCGGCACCTTCGGCTGGTCGCCGGCGGGACCGCTCCGGAGCGCATCGGGGTGGTCGTGCCGAGCCTCGCCCGGGCCGCTGCGCTGCGCGATCAGCTGCAGTTGCAGATCCCCGGCGGCTACGAGGAGATCGTCGTGCTCACCCCCGGCGAACTCGCCGCGCGAGTGCTGCGGGGCGGGGGGATCCCGGCTTCGGTGGTCGGCCCCGGCGACCGTCTCGCGCTGCTCAGCGACCGGATCGATGAATTGTCGCTGCAACAGCACGACGTCGCGGGGCGCCCCACTGCGCTGCTCGGTGGGTTCGTCCGGCGGATCGATCGTCTCAAGGGCGAGCTGATCGACGCGGAGCGCTATCGCGAATGGGCTGCATCGCTCGACGCGGAGGCCGATGCGGACGCCGGGCTCGAGCGCGAGTTTGCCGCCGTCTACTCCGACCACGAGCGGCTGCTCGCCGAGATCGGAGCCCGCGACGAGGGCGGACTGCTGCTCGACGCGCTGGCGCTCGCCGAGCGCCGGCGCGGTTCCGGGACGCCCGCCTTCGATCACGTGCTGATCGACGACGCGCAGGAACTCGACCTCGCCGCGGCCTCGCTCGCGCTGGCGCTGGGCGCACCGTCGCTCACCGTGGCCGGGGACCCCGACGCGGCGGTCCGCCGCTTCCGGGGCGCGGGCGCCGAGCGCCTGGAACGCTTCGCTGCGCTGCCCGGGATGCAGATCGTCGATCTGGTGGAGAACGTCCGCTGCCCGCCGCCGGTGTGGGGTGCGGCGCGCGCGGCGCTCGGCCGGGCGCCTGAGCCGGCTGCCGACCCGCCCGTGGACCCCGGCCCGCCGGCGGTGGAGTTCTGGCGGTGTGCCAGTGAGCGGGCCGAGGCCCAGGCGGTCGCCGTGGAGATCGAGCGGCTGATCGCCCGTGACGGTGCGGACCCCGGACGGATCGCGGTGATCGTCCCCGAGATCACGCTCGAGGGCCAGGCGGTTGCGGTCGCGCTGGAGGAGCGGGCGATCGCCCATCGCGTGATCGGTGAGGCCGCCTTCTTCCAGCGCGCGGAGATCCGTGATGTGCTCGCCTGGCTGCGGTTGCTGAGCGATCCGACCGACGCAGCCGCGGTCGTGCGGGCGCTCGCGCGGCCTCCGGTGGAGCTTCGGTCGGTCGACATCGCGCGCTGCACTCAGATCGCGCGCCGGCGCAAGCTCGACATGGTCGGTGCGATGGCGGCGGCCCTCGAGTCCCCGCAGGTCCCGCCGGAGGCGCGCGACCGCATCCGCTCGTTCCTGTCGCTGTATCGCAGCTCGATGGCCGCGATCGACTCTGCGCGTCCGGATCTCTACATCCACCGCCTGATCGAACGGCTCGGATTGCGCCGCCACCAGCTGTTCGCCGCTCAGGCCGACGTCGCCGAACGGCTGCGTGCGCTCGCCGCACTTGGGGAGCTCGCCACCGAGCACCTGGCCCGCTCGCCGCTGGCCACGCCGCGCGAGTTCGCGCGCTCGGTGAGCGCGCTCGCCGACGTTGGGCTCGGGCGCCAGGAGGAGCCGGACCTGCGCGGCGAGCGGATCACCGGCGAGGGACTGTTGGGAGCCGCCGGAGCCGTGCAGGTGCTCGCCGCGCCGCAGGCGGGCGGCCTGGAGGCCGACCACGTGTTCGTCGTCGGCCTGCAGGCGCGCATTGCTGCCCGCGCCCCCGAGCCGATTCCCGACGCGCTCCTCACCGAGCCACTCCCGCCCGACGATGAGGTGACCCGCCGCCGGATGCTGCGCCAGGAGCTGCACCTGGCGTGCAGCCGCGCCCGGGTCCGCCTCGTGCTCGCGTATCCGCGCGCTGACGATCGCGGCGAGGCGCTCGTGCCGGCGCCAGTGCTGGAGGAGATCCGCGCTGCGCTCGGGCTCGACTGGCAGGACCGCGAGGAGGAGCTGTTCGGTCCGGCCGAGGCATTGCACTCCACCTACCGACTGCTCCGCGACGAATTGCTGCAGGGGACGATGCGGGCGGCCGGCCGGATCGGCGAGATGCGGCTTGACACCGATCTCGACATCTCGCACGCGGTCGTGCGCTACCTGGAGCTGCTGAAGGTCGGCGCGCTCATCGCCCAGGGCGAGCGCGAGGACGCCCCGGAGCCTCCGGTCGCCGAGTCGCTGCGCGACATCAACGCCCGGATCCTGCAGGCGGTCTCCGGAGAGCAGCGCGAGATCTACGAGACCTCGGCGCTGGACGAGTACCTGCTGGACGCCGAGCGCAGCGCTCGTGCCCGGGCCCAGGCGGTCGCCGCGCGGGACGAACCGTCGCTCGAGGCGTTCCTGCCGCTGCGCGGCGAGGGCGTGGTGCTCTCGGCCAGCGACATCGACACCTATCGCACGTGCCCGCTGAAGTACAAATTCGCGCGCGTCTTCCGCATCCCCCAGGAGCCGACGCTGCACCAGCGCTTCGGGATCCTCGTCCACCAGGTGCTCGAGCGCTACCACTCACCGCCGGGCGAGAACGGTGGCGGGGAAGTGCGTACCCCTAGCCTCCCCGAGCTGCTCGGGCTGCTCGATGCCGGCTGGCGGCGGGGCGGCTTCGGCGACTCGCTGCAGGAGCGTCAGTTGCGGGGCAAGGCCGCCGCGGCGCTGACCCGCTATCACGAGCGCTTCAAGACCGAGGATGGGCGGCCCGTCTGGTTCGAGCGCCAGTTCACGTTCCCGATCGGGCCGCACTTGCTGCGCGGGCGCGTCGATCGCGTCGACGTGCTTCCCGACGGCGGGTACGAGCTAATCGACTACAAGACCGGACGACCCAAGACCGCGGCGCAGCTCGCCGACGACGTGCAGCTCTCGCTCTACGCGGTCGGGGCCCGTGAGTCGTGGCAGCTGGAGGCCTCACGGCAGGCGTACTACTACCTGCTCGACGACGAGAAGGTGGCGGTGCCCGACGACGGCGGGCGCGGGGAGTGGGTGTGCGAGGTCGCCACCGAGGTCGCCGAGGGGATCCGCGCGCAGGGCTTTGAACCGACACCGTCCTATGCGGCGTGCTCGATGTGCGACTACCGGCTCGTCTGCCCGGCCGCCGAGCGCTAAGGGCCCCGCCCTCCCGCTCAGAACGGGATGTCGGGCCCGCCGGCGGTCGACGGACCGGTCGGGCCGTCCCCACCGCGCTGGCGCAGGAAGTTCTGCAGGTCGTTGGCGATGGTCTCGCCAGAGGGGAGCGAGCCCGGCTCCTCGTCCTCCTCGGCCGCGGCCTGCTCAAGGCGCTCGACGAACGCCTGCACGTCGGGGTCGGACTGGACCGCGACGTTGACCTGCCGCTCGTAGTCGGCGGAGGCCGACTCGAGCTCTGAGCCGTCGACGGCGATGCCGACAAGTCCCTCCAGCTTGCGGACGAGCGCGAGTGCCGCCTTGGGGTTCGGCGTGGCCGCGATGTAGTGAGGGACGGCCGCCCACAGCGAGGCGGACGGCAGCCCCGCCTGCTGGCAGGCGGCATGCAGAATGCCGACGATCCCCGTCGGACCCTCGTACGAGGATGGAGCGAGGCCCAGCCGCGAGACCAGGGCCTTGTCCGAGGACAGTCCGGTGACCGAGATCGGGCGGGTGTGCGGCACGTCGGCCAGCAGCGCGCCGAGCGTGACGAACAGCTCGGTCCCGAGCGCCTCGGCGAGCTCGACGACGATCTCGCAGAACGTGCGCCAGCGGAACGACGGCTCGGTCCCGGCCATCAGGATCAGGTCGCGGTCGGCGAGCGGGACGCGTGCCTCGAACAGTTCGACGGCGGGCCAGACGATCTCGCGCGTCTCGCCGTCGGCGAGCTTGGTGCGGGGGCGGGTGGCCTGGAAGTCATAGAACTCCTCGGGGTCGATCGTCGCGAAGCGACGGGCGCCGAGTGAGCTGCCGACGAACTCGATCGCACTCGACGCGGCGTCGGCGGCGTCGTTCCATCCCTTGAACGCGCAGACCAGCGCGGGTGCACGCAGGCCTTCCGGGCGGTGCTCCCATTGGAGTGGCTGCATGCGGTCTAACGTTAGCCGTGAAGGTATGGACGCTGACGAGACCACGATCATGGCGGTGAGCTCGTTGCGCCCCGGACAGGAGGTGGACGGCGTCTACGCGTGCGTCCGTAAGGACCGGCTGACGACCCGCACCGGATCGCCGTACCTGGCGCTCGAGCTGCGCGACCGCACCGGCACGCTCACCGCCCGGGCGTTCAAGGGCGCCGACGCGCTGGCCGGGCGCTTCGAGCGGGGCGACATCGTGCGAGTGCACGGGCGCTTGGAGCGGTTCCGCGACGAGTTGACGCTCGAGCTCTCGGACATCGCGCGCGTCGAAGAGGGCGACGCGGAGCCCGGGCGCTTTCTGCCGACCGCCTACCGGGACGTCGACGAGCTCGACGGGTTCCTCGAGCACCTGAGCGGGGAGGTCTACGACCGTGGCTACGCGGCGCTGCTGCAGAAGCTGCTCGGTGACGCGGCGCTGCGGCGCGAGTGGCGCCGTGCGCCCTGCACCCGCGCTGGGCACCACGCCTACCTCGGCGGCCTGCTGGAGCACACCGTTGCGGTTGGCACGCTCGCCCAGGAGACCTGCCAGCTGCACGCCGGGGTCAACTCCGATCTTCTGATCTGCGCCGCGCTCGTACATGACCTCGGGCGGACGCGTGAGTTCACCTACGGCGCGGAGATCGGCGTCACCGACGAGGGGCGGCTGCTCGGCCACCTGGTGATCGGCGAGCGGATGATCACCGAGGCGGCCCAGGGGGTGCTCGACGAGGCCCGGTTGCTCGCGCTGCTGCACTGCGTCCTCGCGCACCACGGGACTGGCTCGGCGCCCGGGGGTCGCTTCGGCTCGGTCGAGGCGATGGCGCTGTTTCGGATCAACGCGGTCGACGCGGCCGTCAAGGGCGCGCTCGAGCACGGTCTCGGAGCCACGTAGGCGAAGCAGGAATCATCAGCTAAACTGATAAGTGTGGCTGATGACCTTGATCTGGAGCAGGCGTCCGCCGAGCTGCGCGCGGTGCTCGCCGCGCTCTATCGACGGCTCCGCCAGACCAAGGAGCTCGGTGAGCTGACCGGCCCGGAGAGCTCGGCGCTCAGCCGGCTCTCCCACCAGGGGGCGATGACCGCGGCCGAACTGGCCAAGCTCGAGCAGATCAGCCCGCAGTCGATCGCGACCACGCTCCAGGGGCTCGTCGCCCGGGGTCTTGTCGAACGCACCGCCGACCCCGCCGACGGGCGCAGGCTGATCCTCTCGCTGACCACCGCCGGGGAGGACACCATCCACCACCGCCGGACCGCGCGCGCCGAACAGCTGCACCAGGCGCTGGCGGCGCTCGAGCCCGGCGAACGCGAGCGGCTGATCGCCGCGCTGCCGGCGCTGGCACGGCTGGCACGGGAGCTGTGAGCGTGGGCGCCACCGCCGCCCGGGAGGACAACTACAAGTGGGTGGCGCTCGCCAACACGACGGCGGCCGTGTTCATGAGCCAGCTCGACGGCTCGATCGTGCTGATCGCGCTGCCCGCGATCTTCGTCGGGATCGGCCTCGACCCGCTCGCGGCCGGGAACATCGGCTACCTGCTGTGGATGATCATGGGCTACCGGCTCGTGCAGGCCGTGCTCGTCGTCACCGTCGGGAGGCTCGGCGACATGGTGGGGCGGGTGCGGATCTACAACGCCGGCTTCGCCGTGTTCACGGTCGCCTCGGTGATGCTGTCGTTCGACCCGTTTCGCGGCGCGCACGGGGCGTTGTGGCTGATCGGCTGGCGCCTGCCCCAGGCGGTCGGCGGTTCGATGCTGACCGCCAACTCGGCCGCGATTCTCACCGACGCCTTCCCGGCCGAGCAGCGCGGCTTCGCGCTGGGCACCAATCAGGTGGCCGGGCTGTCGGGCATGTTCATCGGGCTGGTTCTCGGCGGGGTGCTGGCGGCGATCGACTGGCGGGCGGTGTTCTGGGTCAACGTGCCCGTCGGGATCTACGGCACCGCCTGGGCGTATCTCAAGCTGCGGGAATCGAACCCCGCCCACCCCGGCCATAAACGCACCCCGATCGACTGGTGGGGCAACCTCACCTTTGCCTTCGGGCTGTCGGCGATCCTGGTCGCCTCGACCTACGGCATCCAGCCCTACGGCGGTCACACGATGGGCTGGACCGACCCGTGGGTGATCGCCGGCCTGGCAGGTGGGGCGCTGCTGCTCGTCGCGTTCGCGGTGATCGAGCGCCGGGTGGCGGCACCGATGGTCAACCTCGACCTGTTCCGGATCCGGCCGTTCGCCGCCGGGAACCTCGCCGGCTTCTCCATCTCGCTCGCCCGCGGCGGCCTGCAGTTCATGCTCGTCATCTGGCTGCAGGGGATCTGGCTGCCGCTGCACGGCTACAGCTTCGAGCGCACGCCGCTGTGGGCGGGGATCTACATGCTGCCGCTCACGATCGGCTTCCTCATCGCGGGCCCGATCTCCGGCACGCTCTCGGACCGGATCGGCTCGCGTGGGATCGCAAGTGCCGGCGCCGCGCTGTCCGCCGCTGCGTTCCTTGGCCTGATGGTGCTGCCGGTCGACTTCTCCTATCCGGTGTTCGCGCTGTTGCTGGCGCTGATCGGCGCCGCCACGGGAATGTTCGCCTCGCCGAACGCGTCCTCGATCATGGGCAGCGTGCCGCCCAGCGAGCGCGGCGTCGCCTCGGGGATGCGCGCCACCTTCCAGAACTCGGGCACCGCGATCTCGATCGGCGTGTTCTTCACGCTCGTGATCGCCGGGGTGGCGAGCAGCCTGCCGTCCGCGCTCAGCTCCGGCCTGATCCGTGGTGGGGCGCCCGCCGGGATCGCCCACCGGCTCGCCGGGCTGCCGCCGGTCTCCAGCCTGTTCGGCGCGCTGCTCGGCATCAACCCGCTACGCCACCTGCTCTCCAGTCACGGCGACCTCCACCTGCTCTCGGCCGCCGGCCGCCAGGCGATCACCGGTCGCGCGTTCTTTCCGCACCTCATCTCCGCGCCGTTCCACGATGGCCTGGTCGTCGTGTTCGCGACGGCGGCCGGCCTCTCGGCGCTCGCCGCGCTCGCCTCGCTCGCCCGGGGGCGAACGATCACCCCCACCACCCCCACCGAAAGGACGCCATGACCACCGAGATCGACCCCGCCCGCACCGCGTTGCTGGTGATGGACTACCAGAACGGAATCATGGGACGCGTGTCCGACGGCGCAGCGCTGCTCGCTGCCGCGCGGGAGACGATCGACCTCGTCCGCGGCCAGGGCGGGCAGATCGGCTACGTGCGCGTCGGGTTCGCCGACGGCGAGGCGCCAACCGGCACGATGGGCAGCCGGATCGGCGCCGAGGCGGCGCGGACCACGTTCCACGCCGATGCTCCGGCGACCCAGGTTCACGACGAGGTGGCGCCGCAGAATGGCGACATCGTGGTCCGCAAGACCCGCGTCGGACCGTTCCTCACCACCGACCTCGACGCACAGCTGCGAAGCCGCGGCGTCGACACCCTGCTGCTCGCCGGGATCTCGACCAGCGGCGTCGTGCTCTCGACGGTCCGAGACGGCCATGACCGCGACTATCGCCTGATCGTCATCTCCGACCTCTGCGCGGATCCCGAGCCCGACATCCACGAGTTCCTGGTGGGGCGGATCTTCCCGCGCCAAGCCGAGGTCATCGACCGCGCCGAGCTGCAGGCCAGCCTCAGCTGAGCGACACCAGCACCACCGATGCGGCAGCGACGAGCAGCCCGACGACCTGGGTGGCCGACCAGCGTTCGGACACGACGACGCGCGCCAGGAGCACGGTGAACGCGGGATAGAGCGCCGCGATCACCGCCACGATCGAGAGCTCCCCGTGGCCGGTGGCCAGCAGGAAGAACAGCGCCGCGCCGGTGGCGAGCACCCCGGAGCTCACCACGTACGGCAGATCGGCGATCGTCGGGCGGCCGGCATGCGCGAGCTTGCGCGCTGCGAACGGGGCGACCATGCAGAACGCGACGGCCTGACCGATGAGCAGCGGCCACATCCCCGCTCGGGTGCCCGCGCGGTCCAGGCCGATGAACAGCAGCGCGAAGCCGCATCCGGCGAGCGCCCCGTACAGCCCCGCCGAGCGGGCTCCGGCGGTGTCCTCGGCGTGCGGCTGCCACGAGACAAGCGCGATCGCGGGCACCGCGATCCCGATCCCGATCGCCTCGCCGGCGCTCAGGTGGTTGCCAAGCGCGAGCCCCACGATCACCGGGACGACCGCCGCGAGCACGCCGGAGACCGTCCCGACGACCGTCATCGCTCCCGCTGCGAAGCCCCGGTAGAGGCACAGGGCTCCGGCGCCGCCGCCGATCCCGCTCGCCGCGCTCCAGGCGATCACCCGCACGCTCGGCCCGTGGCCGGGGTCGATCACCACCGCCACCGCGGCCCCGAGGGCCTCCGTCCCGAGGACCAGCGCGGTCGCGGGCTCGGCCGCGTAGCTGCGACTCAGCAGGCCCGCCAGGAAGTCCGAGGTGCCGTAACACGCGGCCGACACCAGTGCGAGCAGGATCGCCATCAGCGGCGGTACGATACGGCGTGCGTGCAGGACGCACCCGGTCCGCGGACAGGGCCGCAGGCCCACCTGTGAAGACACGTCAGCGATGGCCGACGGACGATCGACTCCTGGCCCCGGCGAGCGGACCCGCGGGGATGAGAGGAGCCACCAGATGTCCGATCGCCGTTCACTGCCCGACCACCCGTCGCTCCGCCGCCTTCGCGACGAGGCGAAGACCCGCCGCCGCTCCGGCGAGTTCCCGTCGCTGTCATTCGCTCACCTCGCGATCGCGCGCGAGCACGGGTTCGCCTCGTGGCCGCGGCTGAAGCTCCACGTCGACGCGCTCACGCTCGACAGCGCCGAGCGGGCCGAGGGGTTGGTCCGCTCAGCGTGCTCAGACAACATCCGCCGCGCGCAGGCGCTGCTCGAGGTCGACCCGGCGCTGGCCCGTCACGACCTCGCCTGCGCCTGCGTGACCGGTGATGCCGTCACGGTCACGCGGTTCGTCGGCGTCTCCCCCGAGCGAGCGTCGGCCCCGACCGGCCCGCTCGGGCGCGCCCCGATCCTCTATGCGTGCTTCTCGCGTCTGGGTCGGGGCGACCCAGAGCGTGCGGCGTCGATTCGCGCCGTCGTGCGGGTGCTGCTCAACGCGGGTGCCGACGCCGACGCGCGGTACATGAACGGCGACTGGGCGCAGAGCACGCTGTACGGCGCCGCGGGCATCGCCGGGGACGCCGAGCTGACGGCTCTGCTGCTGGCGGCCGGGGCCGATCCGGACGACCGCGGACCCGTGCACTCGGTGGGCGAGGCGCTCTATCACGCGTGCGAGCAGTCCGACCCCGACTGTGCGCGGCTGCTGATCGAGGCGGGCACGGACGCCGGGACGGTCACCCACTGCCTCGGCCGTGCGCTCAACTTCCCCAACCTGGCGATGATCCGGATGTTCTGCGAGCACGGGGCGCGGCCTGCGCCGCACCACCTCTTGCAGGCGGTCTGGCGCCGGCGCGGGGTGGAGACGGTCGAATTGCTGCTCGATGCCGGGGCGCCGGTGGACGGCGATCCGGCCGAGGGCGACCCGAGCGCGCTTCAGGTGGCGGAGCGCTGGGGCGACGACGAGGTTGCGGCGCTGCTACGCGTTCACGGCGCGGATGCGAGCCGGGTCACCGGAGGGGACCGCGCGCTCGGTGCCTGGCTGGCCGGCCGTGATGGTGCGACGCCGCCCCGCGACTCGCCCGAGCAGCGCCGTGCGCTCGACCAGATGTTCGAGATGGCGGTCGACCGCGGGGAGCTCGCGACGGTCCGCCGGCTGCTCGACGCCGGCGTGGGCGGGGCGGGTCCACTCGTCGATGAGGGGGAGGACGCGCCCGAGTTCACCCCGCTCGGCGTCGCCGCGTGGCGGGGGTACGCCGACGTGGCGGCCGAGCTCGTCAAGCACGGTGCGCCGACCGAGTTCCCCGGCGGCGGCAGCGCGATCGGAGCTGCGCTCCACGGTTCGCGCCACTGCCAGGATCCGGAGGGCGGGCCGACGATGGCAACGATCGACGAAGTCGACCGGGGCCGCTACCGCGCGACCGTGCGCACCCTGCTGGCACTCGGCGCCCGCGTGCCCGACCATCTGGAGGATCGTGGGCCCTCGGTGACGACACTGATGGCGGAGCTCGGGTTGGCGGATTGAGGCGCCGATGTAACGCGCCGGGCGCGGATCGACAACTAGAGACATGACTGAGCTCGCGACGGAGATGCCTCCACGCATGACATCCACCATGGCGAGCTTCGAGCGGGTGTACCGCTCGAACGTCGCCGCGATCAGCGCCTACTTCGAGCGGCGCTGCGACGAGCCACAGGAGGTCGCGGACCTCACCTCGGAGACGTTCCTCGAAGCGATCCGTCATTTCGGCGGGTACGACCCGAGGCGCGGGACCGTCCGGGCGTGGCTGTTCGGGATCGCCCGGCACCGGTTCGCGCACCACTGCGAGCAGGTCACCCGCGGCCGGGCACTCGAGGAGCGGGTGCGCATCGCCACCCTGCTCGCCGAGGACGTCCGAGAGGAGATCGAGGCGCGGATCGACGCTCAGCGGGCGGGGCGGGAGCTGCTCGCCCGCTGCGCTGAGATGAGCGACCTCGACCGTTCCGCAATCGAGCTGGTCGATCTCGCCGGACTGACCCCGAGGGAGGCTGCTTCGGCCCTCGCGACCAGCCCGGCCACCTTGCGCGTCCGCCTGTTCCGGGCCCGCGCCCGTCTGAGAAAGGAGTTCCCTGATGCCCAGTCGCTATGAGGACGAGCTCTGGCGCGAGCTCGTCGACAAGCACGGAGACCACCCCGAGGGCGAGCACCCGCCGGCGCCTCCCTGGCGCCCCCGCGGCCCGTGGGCCGCGGCCGGCGGTGCCGCACTCCTCGCCGCGGCGGCCACCGGCGGCGTGCTCGCCTACTCCGCGATCTCGTCGCCCACGCCCGCGTACGCGGTCAGCCGCAACGCCGACGGCTCCGTCCGGATCTACCTGCGCCAGGCGTCCGGCATCAGGGGTCTGAACGCCCGGCTGAAGGCGATGAACGTCCGCGCGCAGGCCGTGCTCGTCGCCGGCGGTTGCCCGGCGCCCCAGGCGCTCGTCGGCGCGGCGCTTCACGCGCGCGGCGACGTGCACTGGACCCGTCGCACCATCGTGCGGCCGGACAGAGCGGCGATCCACATCCTGCTCGTACGCCGGTCCACCCAGGGAAAGGTGGCCGTCAGCAACGTCATCGGGCGGTCCACCCCGGGCGTCCAGGTGCCGGCGTGCGTCAACCACGTCCCGGTCGCCGTCGGCCCGAACACGCGGGCCACGGTGGTCAACATCGGTCCGATGACGCTCTCGGCGGCTCCCGGTCCGTGTGGGGTGCCGCCCGGCGGCAGCTCGACGACGGCCACCGGTCAGACCACGACCTCCGGCGACACGACGACCTCCGGCGACACGGCGACGTCCGGCGAGACGGCGACAACCGGAGCGACGACGACGACCGGCGGCACCACGACCAGCGGCGCGACGACCCCGGGCAAGCAGTGGCGGAAAGTCGTCGCGGTGCGGTGCTGCAAGGTGATCCTGCGCGCTGTCGGTACCACTCCCACCACCGGGACTGCCACCTCCGGCGCCACGACCACCTCCGGCGCGACGACGACCACGGGTGCGACGACGACTTCAGGTCAGACCACCTCCGGTGAGACGTCCACCTCCGGCGGGACGTCCACCCAGACCCCGGTACGGCCGCCGATCACTGGCCCCGGGTGTCAGGTGCTGCACTGGCAGATCGACCGGCGTCGCGCGATCCCGGCCGGGACGACGGCCGCCACCGACACGACGGATTCCACCGACACGACCGGTGCCACCGAGACGACGGGCTCGACCTTCACGACGACCAGCCCCGCGCCAGCCGCCACCACCCGGAAGAAGTCGAAGAAGCACTGACCGGCCAATAACCCCGCGGGAGGGCTGGGCGTTCCCCTCCCGCGGGTAGGCTGAATGCGATGAGCGCGCCCGACGCCGACAGGGTCGGCTCCTGGTTTCCGGTTCCGGCCGACGACGAGTTGCCCGACGGTCTTCGTGGACTGTTCGCGAAGGCGGGCGAGCGGCTCGGCTTCGTGCCGAACGTGTTCCGGGTCTACGCCTTTCGCCCCGAGCGGCTGAGCGCATGGTTCTCCCACTTCCGCCTGCTGCACGAGCCGACGGCCCACCTCGACGCTGCCGACCGGGAGATGATCGCGGTCGTCGTGAGCGCCGCCAACGGATGCCTCTACTGCCTGGTCGCGCACGGCGCCGCGCTCCGTGAGGAACTCGGCGGGCGGGCGGGGGCGATATCCGGCGAGCGGATCTCCTACGACTGGCGCCGCGCCGGCCTGGACCCGCGGCGGCACGCGATCTGCGCGTACGCCGACAAGCTCACGCTCCGCCCGAGGGAGGTCACCCGTGCCGACCTGCAGACGCTGCTGGATGCGGGCCTCGACCTCGAGGAGGCGTGGGACGTCGCCGAGATCGCCGCGATGTACAACCTCACCAACCGGATGGCGATGGCCACGAACATGCTTCCGAACGAGGAGTACAGCGCGCAGGCTCGGCCACCCGGGGCCTGACCTGGGCAGCACGTGGACGCGGTCGGCGAGGCGTCGCGTGCCGGCGTGGCTCACCGCCGTCGGAGAGAAAGGAAACGGCCGCGCCCCCCGCGGGGGCAAGCGGGGGACACGGCCGTGGTCCGCCGGAGGAGAATCGGCGGAAGGGGGTCTGGGGCTTCGCCCGCCTTCGCCAGGCGAAGCCCCAGGAGTCGCTCAGTTCGTCAGCGGCCCCTTGTCCGAGCCGACGGCGAACACGTGCAGCTCACCCTGGTTGGTCGAGCTGGGCAGCGTCACGCTCTGCACCGTCTTGCCCGACGGGATGGTGAACGCATCGGAGAACAGGTAGGTGTCCACCGTCTGCGATCCACCGCCGCTGGTGTCGCGGTAGGTGGTCTTCGCGACGACCACGGTGCCCGACGGCGGTGAGCCGCCGCCCGCGTTCAGCGTCCAGTCGCCGAAGTCGAGCGTCACCTTCTGGGAGCTGCCGTCGGTGTAGTGGATCGTCACCGAGCCAGTCGACGGGCCATTCGTCGCCGAGCCGAGGAACCCGATCTGGGTCGCTCCGCTCACCGGCAGCACGGTGATCGTCTGGCCGCCCGTGGTGACGTTGTCCGGCTGGCCCGCGGCCGCCGACGGGAACGAGTAGGTGCTCCCGTCGCTGGACTTGACCGTGCCTCCGATCGTGACGCCCTGTCCGGCGAGCTGCTGCTGCGAGTAGCAGAAGCCGTCGCCGTCGAAGTCCGCCGCGCTGGAGGCGCCGTCGGAGCAGATACCGGCGTTGTTGAAGTACGGCGACAAATCGCCGGCCGCGGCGACGCCGATGTCCTCGACGACGTTCGGCAATGCGGTGCCGTTGGCGGTGGTGAGGTGGAAGACCACCTGGTAGTCGCCATCGGCGGTCGACTGCGGCACGGTCACCTGGACCTGCTGAGTCGAGTTCTGCTCCGGTCCGGCGATGATCGAACCGCTGGTGGGCGCGGTCGTGATCGACGATCCCGACGTTGTGGTCGCCGTCCAGTTGACCGTCTGGCTGGAGCTGCTCAGCGACTGCACGCCGAGCGTGAGCGTCGTGCTCGAGCCGGGCTGGAGTACCTCCTCGCTGGCTCCGTCCGGGCCGGCAACGCTGCCGAGCGCCGGATCGAGCCCGACGGTGTTCGACGGCGGCGCCTCGGTCGAGGCGTCGGAGGCGAACGATGTGTTCGGCGTGGTGCCGAGCGTCCAGTTGACCGTCCCGCCCTGCTTGAACAGGCTGGCGGGCAGGTAGGCGTTGTTCCACGCCTGGCCGTTGACGGTCATCGACTGCACGTACGGCGCGTCCTTCGCCGCCTGCGGCGCTGACTCCGTGATCGTGTTGCCGTTGCCGAGGTGGATCGCGATCTGGGTGAACTCCGGGCTGCCGAGCGCGGTGATCGCCGAGCCCGGGGTCTCCGGGTAGGCGCCAATCGCCGAGAACACCAGCCACGAGCTCATCGCGCCGAGGTCGTCGTTGCCGGCGAGGCCGTTCGGGGCGTCGGTGTACAGCTGGTTCTGCACCTGACGCACGACCTTCTCGGCCTTGTAGGGCGCGCCGACGTAGTCGTACTCCCACGGGATGTCGAAGCTCGGCTCGTTGCCCAGCTGAGCCTCGGTCGCGCTCATTCCGGTGACGCTCTTGGTCAGGCCGTCGAGCACGGTCTGCCAGGCGCTGTCGCCGCCTTCGGCGGCCGCCGCACCCGCCACGTCGAACGGAAGCTCGGCGCGGTAGACGTAGCCGTCGGCCTCGACGAAGCCGTTGGAGGATGTCGGGGAGAAGCCCGACTGGAACGAGCCGTCCATCAGCTTGGGCTGAAGGAAGCCGCTGCCCGGGTTGAACACGTTCTGCCAGTTGTTGGCGCGCGCGGCGAACGTCTGAGCCGCCGAGCTGTCCCCGAGCGCCGACGCGAGCTGCGAGATCGAGTTGTCAGCCGCGTCGTACTCCTCCTGGGAGGAGACGGCGCCGTAGTAATTGCAGCAGCCGTAGGACCCGTCGATCGGCAGGTAGCCGTCGTTCATGTAGTAGTTGAGGCCGGGCCGGATGTTGTTCGTGGTCTGCGCCTCGGTCTCCATGTCCGAGAGCGCCGTGCTCGCATCAAAGCCCCGGGCGCCGAACGCGTAGGCGTCGGCGATGATCGGATCCGACGGGTCTCCGACCATGACGTAGGTCTCACCGTTGTTGGCGTTCCACTTGGGGAACATCCCGGTCTGGTTGTAGTCGTCGATCATCGATGTGACCGTGTCCGACATCTGCTGCGGGAACAGCGCCGCCTCCAGCTGACTCTGGCTGCGGTAGATGTCCCAGCCGGAGTAGTTGGCGTAGATCGGGTGGTTCTTGGGCGTCGTGCGGACCTGTCCGTCGAAGCCCATGTACTGCCCGTTGTCATCGGAGTCGACGTTCGGGTGCAGCAGCGAGTGGTAGAGCGCGGTGTAGAACACGGCCTGCTGGGTGTGCGTCCCACCCGCGATCTGGATCTTCGACAGCGCCGAGTCCCAGGCGTCATGCGCGGCACTCTGGACCGTGGACAGGTCCCACCCGGGAATCTCGTCGCCGAGGTTCTGAGAGGCGTTGGCGCCCGACACGTAGGAGATGCCCACCTTGGCGAGGACGGTGTTGTTGCCCTTGCCGGAGGTGTTGAAGCTCACGTACGCGCCGTCGGCGCCGGTCACCGGCGCGCTGTTCGGCGCGGCGGTCTGCGTGCTGCTCGCCGTCGACGTGGTGGCTGCGCGCAGCTTGCCGTTGCGCGAATTCGCCGAGCCGGGCAGCCCCTTGCTCGCCAGCGCGATCTGTCCGGCCGTCTTGGCCTGCTTGAGCGCCTGGGCCTGCTGGGCGGCGGTGAGGTGGCTCGACTCCGAGCGATCGCCCGCGACGGCGTTCGAACCGTTACTCCATGTGCCGTAACTCGTCATCGCGCGGTTGAACTGCACGTCGAAGTGCAACGTGTAGACGTCGCCGCCGCCACAGAAGCCGCCGGTGGTCACCGAGCCGGAGACCTCGGTCGGGCTGACCACCTGCCAGCTCGTCGCCGTGTCGGTCGTGGCGCTGTCGGACAGCTTGAACAGCAGGTCCCCGCTGCTCTGGCTCTTGGGGAAGGTGAACTGACCGATGCCGGCGCGCAGCGTCGTCGCCAGCTGCGTCTTGATGCCGGCCGATGTCTCCTGGTAGTAGCCGGGGCTCGCCGTCTCGGTCTTGTGGTTGAGCGGGTCGGTCGCCGAGCCGGGGTTGCTGGGGATCGCCCCGGTCGTCGGCAGGATCGGCACGTCGCCCTCGGCCCCGCAGCCGGGCCCCGAGAGGTGCGTCAGGCTGTAGCCGAGGATCGACTTGTCGCTGTAGGAATAGTTGCCGCCCGAGGGTCGGCTCGGCGTGTCCGGGCTCCACTGGATCATGCCGAACGGCATGTCCGCTCCGGGGAACGTGTCCCCGCCGTTGGTCGTGCCGATGAACGGGTTGACCAACGTCGTCGGGTCCTGGACATAGCCGGTGCCGGTTGTGGCATGGCGGGTGGCGGCGCCGGCGGACGCACTGAACGAGATCAGCGCCCCTCCCGACACCACCGCCGCGGTCACCGCGGCGCGAGCGAGGATGCTCGATCGTGTCATTCGACTTCTCCCTTGACTCTCCCGTGCGCACGACGGTCGTGCGCACGCCTGCCCTGCGGCTCCGCCTGGATCGGAAGCCCTGTGCCGGTGTCATGACAACGTTGTCATGGCCAGCGGCCGCAACGCTACCGCACCCCATCGGCAGATGCAACCCGGGTCTGTCAGCGGGTCACTCTCTGGCAACATCGGCCCCCAATCCCTCACAAATCCGCCCCTTTCCGGGCCCGTGAGACCTCCGCGTCGAGTGCCTCCGTCACCCGGTGGACTCTGGGAACGTGAAGCCGCCAGACGCGGTTCGAGGTTCCCCGAGTCACCCGGTCCGGCCGCACGCGGGAGGCCTGTGGGCGTCGGCCCAGTCGGCCCGGTCGGCCCGGTCTCCCGGGCGACTTGGAGCGCATCGGCGTCGCATGGCGACCGCGATCCGCTCCAAGTCACCGCCCGCCCCGCCGTCCGCGGCACTTGGAGCGGATCTCCGTCGCATGGCAACACCGATCCGCTCCAAGTCGCGCGCTGCGGCCGGCCGGTCGCAAAGCACGGGGGATGTCCGGCCGGGCGCCCTCGCGAACGCACCGGCCCCCCACTCCGCATCGCGCGCCAGCGAGCGGGGCGAGCCGGGCGGATGTCCCCCGTGCGCCCCGTGCGCCCCGTGAGCCGTTACGGACGGTCGAGCGCGTGCGCGGGCACGAACAACCGACCGCGCAGGTTGTCCTCGCTCTGCGGATGAAGGTCCGTCAGCGCCTTCAGCTCCGCACGCAACCCCGGCGACAGGCGGTCGACGCCGTGCATGTCAAGCTCGACGAGGTTGCCGCCCGGGTCACGGACGTACAACTGCACGACGTCGCCGGGCAGCTCCACGAGGTGGCTGCCGAACGCGGTGCGCTCGAACGCACCCCGCCGCGCGGCGACCGCATAGGGTCCCTCGAGGTCCTCGACGGTGATGCCGAGGTGGTGATGGCCGGCCGGCTGCACGTCTCGCTCGAACAGGTGCAGCTGGGTTCGTCCGAGCGCCAGCCACTGGACCGGCAGACCGAAGTTCGGCGTCGGGATCGGCTCGGCCCCGAGCAACTCGACGTAGAACGAGACCGACTCCTGGAGGTCGAGCGCGTGGATGCTCACATGATTGATCTGCGGCTCCATCCTCGGATCGAGTCTGGCACGCTGGCGCCCGTGGTTCCACAGCTGATCGCGACAGATCTCGACGGAACGCTGCTGCGCGCGGACGGCAGTGTCTCCCCGCGCACCCGCGCGGCGCTCGCGGACGCACAGGCGCGCGGCATTCAGATCGTCGTCTGCACCGCGCGACCGGTCCGCTGGATGCGGGGCCTGGCCGAGGAGGGGGGCATGACCGGGACCGCCGTGTGCGCCAACGGCGCGGTGCTGTGGGATCTCGCCGCCGACGCGCTCGTCGGAAGCTTTCCGATCGCCTGCGAGACCGCGTTCGAGGTGGTCTCCCGGCTGCGGCCGCTGATGCCGGGCGGCGCCTGGGCGATCGAGACCGTCGACCACTTCGGTCACGAGCCGGGCTATCGCGTGCGATGGCCGGTGCCCGATGACGCGACCGTCGAGGCGATCGAGGTGCTGCTGGCGACGCCGCCGGTCAAGCTCCTGCTCCGCCCGGACCGCGAGCGTGACGCTCAGGCGTTCGCCGAGCGAGCCCGCCTGGAGGTCGCCGAGTTCGTCGAGGTGACCTACTCCGACGCGTCCGCCACGCTGCTGGAGATGAGTGCGGCGGGAGTGAGCAAGGGCTCGGGGCTGGCGGCGCTGTGCGCGGCGCGCGGGATCGATCCCGCCGACACGGTCGCGTTCGGGGATATGCCCAACGACCTGCCGATGCTCACCTGGGCCGGACGCTCGTTCGCGATGGCCAACGGCCATCCCGACGTCATCGCGGCGGCCGACGAGGTTGCCCCGCCGAACGACCAGGACGGGGTCGCGACGGTCCTCGAGCGCCTGCTCACCGAGGCCTGACGGCCGCTCAGGAACGGCTCATAGACTCGATCGCATGGAGATCGAGATCTGGTCGGATATCGCGTGCCCCTGGTGCTACGTCGGCAAGCGCCGCTTCGAGGCCGCGCTGGCGCAGTTCGAGCATGCGGATGAGACGACGGTGACGTGGCGCAGCTTCGAGCTCGACCCGTCCGCACCGCTGGAGCGTGAGGGCGAAGGCGCCGCGCACCTGGCCGAGAAGTACGGGATGAGCGTCGAGCAGGCCCGCGCCTCGCAGGCAGGGCTCGCGGCGACCGCCGCGGGCGAGGGAATCGAGATGCGCTTCGACATCCAGCGGATGGGGCGGACGTTCGACGGGCACCGGCTCGTCCACCTCGGCGCCGAGCACGGCATCCAGGACGCGGTCAAGGAGTGGCTGATGCGCGCGTACTTCACCGAGGGCGCGCTGATGAGCGACCCCGAGACGCTGGTCGGGCTTGCCGCAGAGGCTGGTCTTGACCCCGAAGAGGCACGCTCCACGCTCGCCTCGGACCGGTTCGCCGACGAGGTCCGCAACGACGAGCGCGACGCGCAGCAACTTGGCATCTCCGCGGTGCCGACGTTCGTCGCGGATCGGGCGATCGGCGTCTCCGGCGCCCAGCCGGCCGAGCAGCTGCTGGCGTTCCTACGCGAGGCGTGGACACGCCAGACGGCGCCGGTCGAGAGCGCCGGTTGATCGCGCTCGCCGACTACGCCGCGGTACTCGCCGACCTCGACGGCACGCTCGTCGACTCCGACGCACCGATGCGGCGCGCCTGGACGGCGTTCGCCAATCGACACGGGCTTGACCCCGACCAGGTGATCGCAGCCGGCCAGGGACGGCCATCACGCGAGACCGCCGCGCAGCTCGCCCCCGACGCGCCCGAGGAGGCGGAGTGGCTGAACCGGACCGAGATCGCCGACACCGACGGCATCACCGCCATCCCAGGCGCCCAGGCATTGCTCGCCGCCCCGCTCACGCTCGCGATCGTCACCTCCTGCAGCCGCGCGCTCGCGTTCGCCCGGCTCGGCGCCGCCGACCTGCCGGTGCCGGCGACGCTCGTCTGCGCCGACGAAATCAGCCGCGGCAAGCCCGATCCCGAGCCCTACCTGCTCGGCGCCGAGCGGCTCGGCGTCGCGCCCGCCGACTGCGTCGTTCTGGAGGACGCTCCGGCGGGGATCGCCGCGGGCAAGGCGGCGGGCATGACCGTGATCGCGCTACGGACGACGCACGAGCCGCCGGACCTCACCGGCGCCGACGCGCTGATCGACGACCTCACCGCGCTCGCGCTGCCGCGCGCGGTCTGAGCGCTACCGCGTTCCGAGCGCGAGCAGCGCGACATCGTCGGAGAACGGCTCGCCGTGGCGGCGCTGTGCTTCGTCGACGATCGACCGCAGCAGTCGGCTCGGGTCGTCTCGCCACCCGGGCGTTGACGCGATCAAGTCGGCGATCAGCGTCCGCAGTCCCTCCTCGCCGAGCAGGCCACCCTCGCCGTCTCGGCCCTCGATCAGGCCATCGGTGTAGAGCAGCACCGCCCAGTCCTCGGGCAGCGGGAAGCGGTTCGCAGGCCACTCCGCCGCGCGGAACATGCCGATCGGAGGTCCACCGTGGTCGAGCGGGAGCGACTTGACCGCGCCGTCGGCCACGAGCAGGGGAGCGGGATGTCCTGCGCGACGCTGGCAGAGCGTGCGCGCGGCGGAATCGATCTCGAGCGTGCACAGTGTGGCGAACGTGCCGACGTCCTGACGCTCGGCCTCGATCATCTGCTGCAGGGTGGGCAGCACCCCGCCGTCCGCGGCCCCGGAAAGCGTGAGCGCTCGCCAGGCGATCCGCAGGCCGGCGCCGAGTGCCGCCTCGTCGGGACCGCGGCCAGACACGTCGCCCATCACCACGTGCAGCGGCCCCGCGTGGACGGAGTCCTGCTCGGTGGAGATCTCGACCAGGTCGAAGAAGTCCCCGCCGATCAGTGCTCGCCGGCGACCGGGTAGATAGCGGGAGGCGACCCACACATCGGGGCTTGAGACGATCGGATGCGGGACCAGGCCGCGCTCCAGGCGCGCGTTCTCGTTGGCGCGGACCTCGGCGACGCGCAACTGCGCGAGCACGTCCTCGGCGTGGCGGCGCCCAACGGCATAGCGGATCGCCCGGGCCAGCAGCGGACCGGACACCTTGCCCTTGACCAGGTAGTCCTGGGCACCCGCCTGAACCGCGCGCTCGCCGGCCGCCTCGTCGTCCAGGCCGGTGAGCACGATCACCGCGATCCATGGCGCTGCTTCGCGCAGGCGCTGGACGGAGTCCAGACCAGTGGAATCCGGGAGGTGGAGGTCGAGCAGCACGCAGCCGACCTCGCCAGGCAGCAGCGCGAGTCCCTCGGCGAGCGTTCGCCCGCGGACGAGGTCGACTGCCGCGCCCTCGTCCTCGAGCAGGTCCTCGACGATCAGCGCGTCGTCGTCGTCGTCCTCGACGAGCAGCACGCCTAGGCGACTGCCGGTTACCACCGTCTCCATTCGCCCTCGAACCCCCGGCTGTCGCTCAGCCGCGCCCCAGTTTCCGTCGTCCGCCGGTGATCTGCCACGGGCCCGGAGTGAAATCCAACGCGAGGTTCACGATCCAGACGATCAGCGTCGCGTCGACCGCCGTCCAGAAGCCGTGGATGACGAACCCGTGCACGAGCGACTTGGTGATCACGAGCATCAGCAGCGAGACGAAGAACCACGCCACCCCGAAGGTGAGGACCGCCAGCGGCAGCGTGACCAGGCGCAATCCAGGCTTGAGGATCGTGTTGAGCACCCCGAACACCGCGGCCGCGAGCAGCAGCGCCCCCGCGTCCTTGACATGCACGCCGGACAGCACAGCCGCCACGACACCGAGCACGATCGCGTTGGTCAGCCACGAGATCGCCAGCCGGATCGGCAGCGCGGGGGAGTGGCTTCGTTTGTCGTCGGCGAGCGCCATGGCAGTTCTCAGCGGGAGCGTACCGGGGTTGCGCGACAAATGAGAGGGGCCTGAGTCGCCATCGAGCGGCCCGGTCACGCTGCCGTCGCGCGCAGGAACGTGAGCACCGCCAGCACGCGCCGGTGATCATCGTCGGTGGCGGGCAGGTCGAGCTTGGAGAAGATGTTCGAGATGTGCTTCTCGACGGCGCCGAGCGTCACCACGAGCTCACGGGCGATCGCGGCATTGGTGCGCCCCTGGG
>DASXZK010000113.1:0-6286 GCA_036501965.1 Solirubrobacteraceae bacterium | reverse complement strand
TGACGAACTCAAAGCCCTCGCCGGGCGCCGGCTCGATGTCGAGGTAGACGATGCCGTACTGGCCCGAGCCTCCGGTCTGGCGCACGTGGCGGCCCTCGACCTTCTGCGCGGTGCCGCGAATCGTCTCCCGGTAGGAGACCTGCGGGCGGCCGACGTTCGCCTCGACCTTGTATTCGCGCTTCATGCGGTCGACCAGGATCTCGAGGTGCAGCTCACCCATCCCGGAGATCTCGGTCTGGCCGGTCTCCTCGTTGGTCTGCACCTGGAAGGTCGGGTCCTCTTCGGCCAGGCGGCCGAGCGCCACCGACATCTTCTCCTGGTCGGCCTTCGTCTTGGGCTCCACCGCGACCTTGATGACCGGCTCGGGGAATGTGATCGTCTCGAGCTTGATCGGGCGGTCGACGGCGCACAGAGTGTCGCCGGTGACGACCTGCTTGATGCCGACGCCCGCGGCGATGTCGCCCGCGTAGACCTCCTCGAGCTCCTCGCGATCGTTCGCGTGCATCATCAGAATGCGGCCGATCCGTTCGGTGCGACCGGTCGTCACGTTGAGCACGCGGCCGCCCGCCTGCAGCTTGCCGGAGTACACGCGGAAGTAGGTGAGTTTGCCGACGTAGGGGTCGGCCATGATCTTGAACGCGAGCGCCGCGAACGGGTCGTCATCCGAGCTCCTGCGCACGGCCGGCTTGCCGCCGTTGTCCGAGCCCTTCTCGGGCTCCAGGCCCTCGACCGGCGGGACGTCGAGCGGGCTCGGCAGGTAGTCGATGACCGCGTCGAGCAGCGGCTGCACGCCCTTGTTCTTGAAGGAGGAGCCGCAGAGCACGGGGGTCAGCTGGATCTCAAGCGTCGCCTTGCGCAGCGCCTCCTTGATCCGCGCGACCGGAATCTCCTGCTCCTCGAGCAGCAGCTCGAGCAACGCGTCGTCGTGCTTGGACAGCTCCTCGAGCATGTGCTCGCGGGCCTCGGCGACACGGTCGACCTGGTCGGCCGGGATGTCGCTGACCTCCTGCTCCTTGCCGAGGTCGTCCTTATAGATGATCGCCTGGTTCTCGACGAGATCGATGATTCCCGCGAAGTCGCCCTCCGCGCCGATCGGCAGCTGGATCGGCACCGGGTTGGCGGCGAGGCGGTCGATCATCGTCTGGACGCCCTGGTCGAAGTTCGCGCCGACGCGGTCCATCTTGTTGATGTAGGCGATGCGCGGGACGTTGTATTTGTCCGCCTGGCGCCAGACCGTCTCGGACTGCGGCTCGACGCCGGCGACCGAATCGAAGACGGCGATCGCTCCGTCGAGCACCCGCAGCGAGCGCTCGACCTCGACGGTGAAGTCGACGTGGCCGGGCGTATCGATGATGTTGATGCGGTGGTCGTGCCAGGTCGCGGTGGTCGCCGCCGACGTGATCGTGATGCCGCGCTCCTGCTCCTGCTCCATCCAGTCCATCACCGCCGCGCCCTCGTGGACCTCGCCGATCTTGTAGGTCCGGCCCGTGTAATAGAGGATGCGCTCTGTCGTCGTCGTCTTGCCGGCGTCGATGTGCGCCATGATTCCGATGTTGCGTGTCTTCTCGAGCGTGAACTTACGTGGCATTTGGAAGCTTTCGAAACGGTCGGTCGGGTTGGTCTCGTGGCATGAAAAAGGGCCCTCACGGGCCCCATCACGACACGGAAGTCTGCGACGGGCGGGTTGCTATGCGGTCGGGGTCTCCATTGGATGGATGCTCCGCGCCCGGACCTGAGCACGCATGAACTCGTCCCAGCCCGAGGCGGACACCGAATATAGCACCAGCCCACGGGGCTCAGGGCGGCGTCGTGGGCGGCCCGTCGGCCCCTCCCAGCGGGCAAAACGGCTGCCTGGAGCGACCGCCCCGCAGGCCGCCGGCATCGCCCGGGCGCTCGCGTGGACGGGCGCCGCGCTGTTGGCGGCCGCCGAGTTCTGCCCGCTGCTGCAGGTGCGCACGATCGCCGCGCATCCGCGACTGGTGCACACCGTCCAGGGCGGCCCTCACCACGGCTGGGCGCTGCTGGTGATCGCCGTGCTCGCCGCTCTGCTCTCGCTTCGGGCGGGCCGCCCCGGTGGGCTCCCGTTCGCCGTGATGGTCGCGCTGCTCGGAGCCGGGGCGCTCGCGGTCGCGCTCGGCTCCGATCTCCCGGACGCACACGCGGCCGGACTGGTCGCCACCGGCGGGACGGGACCGGCCGAGGCGCAGGCGCATGCCGCGATCGGGCTCTACCTGGAGACGCTCGGGGCGGTCGCGCTGCTGCTCTCCGGAGCGATCGCGGGGCTACTCGCTCCGCGCATGCGCGGCGGCCGGCGCGGTCGGACGGACTCGTCGGCGGCGGTGACAGCCTCAGCGACAGAAACGCGAGGGTTGCCTACCGCACGGGACCGGGGGCTGCGGTAGGACAACCCTCGCGTTGCGACAATCTAACCCCACTTGTGTAGGAGTTGTGTTGACGCGCTCTAAGTGTCAATAAACGGACGCTCACCAGGGGCTCACGGTGAGAGCAACATGAGGATTCTGACACCGCGGGGTCCCGGCGAACCCCGCGGGCCCCGGCGACCGCCGATCGGCGGGTTCCGGGTGGACTCAGCGCCGCACCGCGACACGCAGCACCGGGGTGCCCGCGCCGCCGTGCCGACCGTCGCCGAGCGCCTGGGCGACGATCTCCGTGCTCGCGCGGATCCCGCGCAGGCGGGCCTGGAAGGCTCCGCTCGTCGCCACCAGCGCCGTCGTCGTGCGCCACCCCTTGCCCACGGTGTACGAGACGAGCACGTCCTCGTCGGGGGAGAGCACCGGGCGCAGGCGACCGCGGACGAGCAGCGAGTGACCGGCCCGCTTGAGTGCCGCAGCGGTCAGCCGATGACGCGCGACCGAGATCGAGAGCGAGCTCGCCAGCGGGCTGGCGCCGCCATTCGTGGTGGCGAGGAACCCGAGCGACATCGGGTCTCCGTACATGCCGGCGAAGTAGTCCGCGGAGGGGGTCGCCAGCAGCCCGTCGGGTGACAGGCCATCGACGATCTGCGGCTCCCAGGTGCGCCCGCCGTTCCGCGTGCTGAGCACCCCGACCTGCCTGAACGGAGCCTGTTGCCGTGAGCCGCTCACCGCGACGATGCCGTCGCGGGCCGAGCCGAAGCTGACGATCCCGTTCGCTGCAAGCCCGCCGACCGCGAGGTTGCGCGCCCAACGGCGCCCGCCGTCGGTCGTCTCATAGAGCCGGCCGCCCAGCCGGAGCACCCAGGCGCGCTTGGCGGAGACGACGCTCACCGACTGGATCTGGCTGCTGCGGAACGGCAGTGGGATCCGGCGCCAGACGCGACCGGTGTCGGTCGAGATGACCAGGCCGCTGAGACCCCACGCCCAGGCGATCGAGCCGCTCGCCCCGGCGCGAAGCAGGCGCAGCGACGCGACCGTCCCGCCCTTCCCGTGGCGGAGGCGAACGCGACCGCCGACCGGGCGGAACGTGCTGCCGCCGTTGATCGAGCGGCGCATCCCGCGCGGACCCGCGAGCAACACCGTGTGCGCGCTCGGCGCGATCAGATTCGCACCCGCCGGATAGGTCGCCGCGAACGAGCTCCAGCTGATGCCGCCGTCGGTGGTGCGCCGCAGCGTGCCCGCGGCGTCGAGCGCATACCCGGTGCTCCCGGAGGGGAACGCGGTGCTGAGGATCGCGGCGTTGGTGGGGACGCGGATCCCGCTCCAGGCGGCGCCGCTGTCGGTCGTGGCTGCGATCGTTCCCTGTCCTCCGGTCAAGTAGGCCGTCCCCGATGCTCCACCGGCGACGATCTCCGTTCCTGCCACGAAGCCCGGGAGGCCCGATGAGGAGACGACCGGGAACGTCTGCCCGGCGTCACTGGAGGCGACGGTCGCGCCCTGCTGGCCGACGCCGACCACGCTGTCGGCGCTGGTGAAGGCGACCCCGGAGAGAGCGCTGTCCGACACGCTGACGATCGTCCCGGTCATGCCGCCGTCGGTGGTTCGCACGAGCTCATTGGAGTCCTGCGTGGTGATCAGGCAGTTCGTCGCGTTACTGCACGTGATCGATGTGAGGTCCGGGGCGGCCGCGCCGCCGGTCAACCCCAGCGGCAGCTGCGTCCACGTCGCGCCACCGTTGGTCGACTGAAGCAGGAGCCCGCCGCCGCCGACGGCATAGGCGAGCGTCGGCGAGAGGACCGTCACCCCGGCAAGCGGGCGCCCGGTGTACACCTGGTTCCACGAGTTCCCGCCGTCGGTCGTCTGCTCGATCAGACCGGACGCGGTGACCGCGACACCGGTCGTCGGCGAGCTGAACGCCAGTCCGGTCACGAAGCTGCCGCCGTTCGGCACTCCACTGCGCGCCTGCACGGTCTGGCCGCCGTCGGCGGTGTAGAGCAGGGTGCCGTCCCGGAGCACGACGTACCCCTGTTTGGCGCTCTGGAAGGCGATCCCCGCAACCGTGTCCGTGCAGTCTCCGGCCAGCCCCAGCGGCAGCGAGGTGAAGCTCTCTCCAGAGTCTGTGGACTCCAGCACCGAGCACCCGCCGCCGACGATCACGGTCGTCGGGCTGAGCTCCTGCACCAGATCGAGATCGTCGACGGTGCCGCTGGCCAGACCCGTCCAGGTCTGCCCCCCGTCCTCGGAGCGCACCACGGTCCCCAGCGCCCCCGCCGCGTACCCGGTCGTCCCCTGGAACGCCACCGCGGCCAGGTTCTGCCCCTGCGGCACCGGACTCCCCCAGTACCACCCCGAGTGCCCGACCGACACCGGCGGCGGCGTCGCGGTCGTCTGCGCCGAGGCGCCCGAGCAGAACATCAGCGCGGCCGAAGCGGCGGCAAGCGGCAAGAACCGCTGAATGGTGTGAGGGATCCGATCCATGCCGCCTCAAACGCGGCAGCCCACCCGAAGTTGCGCAACCCACCGAACACCGGTCGTTTGCGCTCCGAGCGAAAGCCGGTCGCCGAGCGGGTGGGGCGTCGGCCCTTTTCCGGATCGCGAACTTGCCGTGGATCGGCGCGGTTACTTCAACGGAGGAGCGTTATCGGGGAAGGGGCCGATGCCCCCGACCCGCTACCAGCGGTAGTGGGCGAAGGCCTTGTTGGCCTGCGCCATGCGGTAGATGTCGTCCTTGCGCTTGTAGGCGTTGCCCTGCTGCTGGATCGCATCCAGCAGCTCGTGGGCGAGCTTCTGCGCCATCGTGCGCTCGCGACGACCGCGAGCGAACTGGACGAGCCACCGCACCGCGAGCGTGCGAGCCCGGCGGGCGGGCACCTCGACCGGCACCTGATAGGTCGCGCCGCCGACGCGGCGGGAGCGGACCTCGAGCACCGGGGTCAGGGCCTTGATGCCGGCCTCGAGCTGCTCGACGGAATTCTTGCCCGAGCGCTCTCCGAGAATCGCAAGCGCGTCGTAGACGATCTTCTCGGCGGTGGACTTCTTCCCGTCCTCCATCACCTTGTTGATGACCTGCTGGACGAGACGGTTGCGGTGCACGGGATCCGGCTCGATCGGCCGGACCTGAGCAGCAGCGCGACGAGGCATTACTTGGCCTTCACGCCGTACTGCGAGCGTGCCTTCTTGCGGTCACTGACGCCGGCGGCGTCGAGCGTGCCGCGGATCACCTTGTAGCGGAAGCCCGGCAGGTCCTTGACGCGGCCACCGCGGACGAGCACGACGGAGTGCTCCTGCAGGTTGTGGCCCTCGCCCGGGATGTAGGCGCCGACCTCCATGCCGTTGGTGAGCCGGACACGGGCCACCTTGCGCAGCGCCGAGTTCGGCTTCTTCGGCGTGACCGTGTACACGCGAGTGCACACGCCGCGGCGCTGAGGCGCAGCAATCTTCTTCTTGCGGCCCTTGCCGGACTTCAGGCCCGGAGTGGCCAGCTTCTTCTTGGGCGCCGTGCGGCCCTTGCGGATCAGCTGTGAGGTGGTCGGCATACGGCGTCGGAATGTAGCAGGGCCGGTGCGATCTTCAGGGAGCTCACACCGGCCCCGGCGACTCGGTCAGGCGGGCACCGCCGACAGCGCCTTGTCGACGTCGACGCTCTCCATCCCCACGGCTTCGGCGACCGGCGCGTAGGTCACCTCGCCCGCAGCGACGTTGACGCCCAGCTTCAGACCCGGGTTCTGCTCGACCGCCTTGTGGACGCCCGCGGTCGCCAGGTGCACGATGTAGGGCATCGTGGCGTTGGTGAGTGCGTAGGTGGAGGTGATCGGCACCGCGCCGGGCATGTTGGCCACGCAGTAGTGGGTGATGCCGTCGACCTCGTAGGTCGGGTCGGTGTGGGTGGTCGGGCGACTGGTCTCAAAGCA
>DASXZK010000112.1:0-30153 GCA_036501965.1 Solirubrobacteraceae bacterium | reverse complement strand
GGCCTCCTCATAGGACGCAAACACGGCCGAGCGCGCGAGCACCTGCCCACCGTCGGAGACGATCGTCCAGTAGTAGCCACCGCTGTTGTCCTCATACAACAGGAACCTCACCGGAGCGGGCTCCGGCTCAGGCAACGCGTCCGGCGTTGTCGCCCGTTCCTTCCGCAAGGCCGTGAGCCGGGCAGCGCGATTCCTGATCGGCCGCTGGAAATAGCCGGTCAGCACGGTCATGAGACCGATCACGCCGAGTGCGATCAGGATCCAGACCATCGGCGCGTGCGGCCTCGCGCGCACCGATGCCCGCGCCGGGCGCGGCTTCGGCTTGAGGCCGGGGTTGGTGGTGGGGTTGGGGTTGGGGTTCGGGTGAGTCCGCGAGCCGTGCTTGACCGGCGCGGACCGGCGCGGAGCCGCCTTGCCCTTCGGACCGGCGGTCCGGCGTGAGACCCGGCCCACCGTCCGCAAGGCGCGAGCGGTGACCGCGGCCACGATGCCGTCGGCGGGGAGGCGACGTCCACGCTGAAAGGCGAGGAGCGCATGTTCGGTCCGAGGACCGAAGCGACCATCCACCCGACCCGGCCGAAACCCGGCTCGTTTGAGCAGGCGCTGCAGATGCGCGACGGCCGGAGAGCCGTGCGCATTGCCCTCCCCCGCACCCGGCGCCAGCACCGGAGCAGCCCGCAACGCGCCGCGAGTCGCCGGCCCGACGATCCCGTCGACGCGCAATGCGTGGTTCGCCTGGAACCGCTCGACGGCAGCGGCGGTCAGCGGCCCGTAACGGCCGTCGATCGGGCCGGGCCCGTACCCGGCTCGGTGCAGGCCCCGCTGCAGCCGGCGCACCGCCACCGACCCATGCCGCGAGCGTTCCCCACTCCCGAGCTGCAGGTCGGCGACACGCGTGCCTGCCGCGCGGGCGGAGGTGCGTAGTGATGTGTGAACTGCGTGACGGTGGTGGTGCGTTCTCCCGTCGCGGTGCGCCGACGCAACCGCCGGCCACAGCGCAGACAGGAGTACCACCGCGACCGTCACTCGTGGCAGGCGTGGGGCCAGGCTGCCGATGCGACCACGCGCTCGGCATCTCGCCCACGCCCGAACTGGACGTGTCATCAAAGGTTCTCCCGGTATCAGCTGGACAGAGACGCGCCCCGGGCTCCCTCATCAAGCCCACAGGGGTGCGATGGTCTGACAGCCGGGGCTAACCGGGCCGCTCGAGCCGCAGCACGAGCGCCAGCGAACCGGGGGAATGCGTCGGCCGTCTGAGGCCGAGGAACAAAGTCGGGACGACCATCGCCGCGATCAGCACCAGCAGCGCCGCGCCTCCGGGTGCGCCCGCGCCGCCTCCCGAGCCGGCAGCAGAGCCACCCGACGCCGACGACGTGCCCGCTGGTGTCGGGAGGACGACCGGGTTGGACGCCGCCGGAGGCGACATGGCGCCAGCCGCGACGCGAGCGGGCGAGAGCGGCTTGCTGGGGACCGACCCGGCGCTCGTCGGCCCCGTGGTGTGCGTCCGCGCGGTGGCGGCAGCAGACGCCGTTGGCTGATCGCCACGGTTGGCAGCGGTTGCGGTCGCGGGGCCACGACCGCGGACGGGCGCCGGGCTCACCCGGACGGGACGCGGGACGGCCAGCGTCTCCGACCGGCGCAGGCGCGGAGTCGCGCGAACCGTCGGGGCCACCGTGGGCGCCGTCGACGAGACGGACTGAGGGGCGACGGCGGCGGCCTGACCGCCGCCCGTCCCTGACGCGGACGTGCTGCGCGACGTCACGGCCGGCGTCGCTCCCTCGCCCGAGCCGGGGGCGCGCGACGCGATCGCGCCGACAGGGGCATGCGCCGGCGTACGCAGCACGGTGGTCACGACGGGGGCCGTGGCGCTCGCCACCGTCTTCACGACCGGCGCCGCGGTGTCCGCCACCGTCTTCACGACCGGCGCCGCCGTAGTGGCCACGGTCTTGACCACCGGCGCCGCCGTATTGGCCACCGTCTTGACCACCGGCGCCGCCGTGTTCGCCACCGTCTTCACGACGGGCGCCGCCGTGTTGGCCACGGTCTTGACCACCGGCGCCGCCGTGTTGGCCACGGTCTTGACCACCGGCGCGGCCGTGGTCGTCACGGTCTTGACCACCGGCGCCGCCGCTTGAGTCACCGTCTTCACGATCGGCGCGGCGGCTTTGGTCAGGGGCGCGGCCGCCTGAGTCACCGGCGCCGCCGCCTGCGTGACCGGCGCCGCCGCCTTCGTCACAGGCGCCGCCGCCTTGGTCACGGGCGCTGCCGCCTGGGTCACCGGCGCCGCGGCCTTCGTCACGGGCGCCGCCGCCTGAGTCACGGCCGCCGCCGCCTGCGTGACCGGCGCGGCCGCCTGGGTCACCGGCGCAGCCGCCTGCGTGACCGCCGTCGCAACCTGACCCGCTACGGATCCGAGCGGGGAACCGCCACCGTCCGCGAGCGCAGTCGCGGGGAGCGCGAGCGCCACCAGCAGGGCGCACAGCGTGATCGCTGCGCGATAGATGCACGACCGATTGTGCGCGTCAGGTCCCAAGCGCCAGCCAATCTCCTACGAAGGCCTCTCCAGTGAGCGTTTGTTACCCAGAGCTCCCGAAACCTAATCATCAATCATCGCGAAACTGGAGCAACGGTCGGTGACCGCCCGGCGCGGAGGCGTCAGCCGCGATAGGGGCCCGACACGTACTCGCCGAGCATGCGCGTGGCGGAGAACATCGGCCCGAGCGTGCGCAGCGAGGCGCGGACCATCTGCAGCCAGCGCACCGGCAGGCCCGACTCGTCGCGCTCGTAGAAGGACGGCACGACCTCTCGCTCGAGCAGGTGGTGCAGCGCGGCGGCATGGCGCTCGTCCTGGGCGTAGTGGTCGGAGTCGACCTCGCCCGGGATCGCCCACCCATTCGCTGCGCCGCCGTCCTCGCCGGCCGGGGCGTAGGCCTCGGCCCACCAGCCGTCGAGCACCGACAGCTGCAACCCGCCGTTGAACACCGACTTCATGCCGCTCGTGCCGCTCGCCTCCAGCGGCGGGCGTGGCACGTTCAGCCACACGTCGCAGCCGCGGACCAGACGGGCGGCGCTGGACAGGTCGTAGTCGTCGAGGAACACGACGCGCTCCCCGATCACCCGCGCCGCCTTCATGCCGAACAGCGACTGGAGCGCCCGCTTGGCCTCCTCGTCACGGGGGTGGGCCTTGCCGGCGAGCACGACCTGCACCGGGTGCTCGCCGTCGAGCAGCGCGAGCGTCCAGTCGGGGTCGCGGGTCAGCAGGTCCAGCCGCTTGTACGTCGCCACGCGCCGGGCGAAGCCGATCGTCAGCGCCGCCGGATCGAACGTACGCGCGGCCGCGTCGACGTAGCCGCGCAGGTCGCCGCGCCCCAACCGGTCAGAGACGCTGCGAGCGCGGATGAACTCGACGAGCTCGGCCCGCTGCCGTCCACGGGCGCCCCACAGATCGCCATCCGGGATCGAGCCGATCGGGATCCAGACGCCCGGATCGTCCTGGCGCTGCAGCCAGTACGCGCCGAGGTGCGCGTCGAACAGTTCGCGCATCGGCTCGCCGAGCCAGGTCGGGACGTGCACGCCGTTGGTGACGTGGCCGATCGGGACCTCGGCGACGTCTCGGCCCGGCCACATCGGGTCGCGCCACATCTCACGGGCGACCTCACCATGGCGGCGACTCACCGCACCCGCGCCGCGACTGAGCCGCAGCGCTGCTTGGGTGACGCCGAACGGCGCGCCTTCGTCGGGGTGGGTGGGGTCGTGATCTCCCCGGGGCGCGTTGTGACCGAGCGCGAGCAGCTCCCCGGGGGTCGCGCCGATCTCCGCGGCAAAGCTGCCGAGTGCTTCCTCGATCTCGCCCCGCCCGTAGGTGTCGTTGCCGGCCGGGACCGGCGTGTGGGTCGTGAACACCGTCCGCGCGCGAGCACGCTCGACGAGCTGATCGAGCGATGCCGGGGCCGCCCCCTCGACAGCGCGTCCGAGCTCCAGCGGCGCGAGCGCGGCGTGCCCCTCGTTGAGGTGGATGATCGCGGGCTCGTGGCCCATCGCCCGCAGCGCGCGGATCCCGCCGACCCCCAGCAACGCGTACTGGGCCAGGCGCGTCTGCGGATCGCCGTCGTACAGCCGCCCGGTGATCCAGCGCTGCAGCGGGTCGTTCTCCGGGCAGTCGGAATCAAGCAGGTAGAGGGGCACCCGGCCGACGTCGACCCGCCAGATCCGCGCGGTCACGATGCCCGCGCCGATCGGCACGGTCACGGTCAGCGGCGAGCCGTCGGCCGCGGTGACGAGCGCCGCGGGCAGCCGCTCGGGATCGGTCTCAACCCAGTACTCGTGCTGCCAGCCCGACGCGTCGATCCGCTGGCGGAAGTAGCCCTTGCGGTACATGAGGCCCACCGCAACGAGCGGCAGACCGCGGTCGGAGGCCTCCTTCAACAGATCGCCGGCGAGCGCGCCGAGCCCGCCCGAATAGACGGGCAGCGAGACGTGGACGCCGTACTCCGCGCACAGGAAGGCGATCGGCGCCTGGGGCGGCGTCCAGCGCGGCTCGACCGGGCGGTCCAGCTCGGCGCGCATCGCGGCCTCGAGCTCGTGGGCCCGTTGCAGCAGCGTCTCGTCCTGCGCGAGCACCGCCAGCCGGCGGCCGGGCAGCTCCTGGAGCATGCGGACGGGGTTCTGGCCGCACAGTGCGAAGCGCTCGGGGTCCAGCGCCTCGAACAGCTCGGGCGCACCGGGCAGCCAGGACCAGCGGTAGTTGAACGCGAGCCGCGCGAGCGGGGCGAGCGACTCGGGCAGCCGCACCGCGAGATCCTCGGTGGCGAACGCGACGTCGCGGCTGCCGTCGGTGGGCGATGTGGCCGTCACGTGCCCGATTAGTAGCAAGAACGGCAGCGGCCCCGAGCGCGGGCGCCGTTTTGCGGGAGCCGTGCGGCCCGAGCCATTACGATCCGCGCCCCCGATGCCCGCCTCCACCGGCCCCCATCTCGGAGTGCTCGCCTTCGGCGATTCGATCACCAACGGCGGCGGTGAGCTGCAGTGGGGGGTCGCGCTGCAGTCATGGGCGATGTGGACAGCGCGCGGGCTCGGCCTGCCCTACACGGGGTACGCAGTCGATGGCGCTGACGCGGCGCACCTACTCGTCGAGCAGATCCCCGCCTTCCGCGCGCGTGCCGCCGATCCGGATGGGCCGTACGACCTCGGATGCCTGTACATCGGCGTCAACGACGTCCGTGCGCCCTCCTGGGATGGACCCGTGTTTGCAGCACGCCACGGCGACGCGCTCGCCTTCCTGCATGAGCGGTGCGCTCGGGTCGTCTGCCTCACTCCACCGCTCGACCTCGGTCGCCCGCCGGCAGGCCCGGAGAAGGTCGCCGCGCTGCGCGATGCGGTCCGTGCCAACGCCGCCGCTCAGGGCGCGCTCATCGTCTCACTGGAGGGTTTCGGTGCCCGCAACCACGTGATGGTCGACCGCGTCCACCCGACGGCGTTCGGCCAGGTCGCGATCGCTCGACGGGTCCTGGCCGCGCTCGCCGCCGATGGGATGGACGTCCGCGTCGACCCCGCACGCCTGATCGCGCCCGGCGGGCGCAGCCGGGCACGCGCGCTGCGGGGCGACTGGACATACGCGTACCGGGACTTCAAGCAGCGCCTGCGGGAGCTGCTCGGGTCCTAGCCTGTCGCAGCGATGGCACTTCCTCAGGCGTTCCGCTCACTGGTCCCGGAGCGTGTGCGCGACCATCCCGCGGCGCGCTCGCTGGCACTTGCCGCCGGGCTGATCCCGCCGCGGCCGATGCACTCGGCCGCCGAGGCCGACGTACTCCGGCGGCTGGCCCGCGGCGGTGCGTGCGTGGTCGAGATCGGCGTCTACGAGGGCTCCTCGGCGGTGGTCTTGTGCGAGGTGCTCGGCCCTCAGAGCACGCTGCACCTGATCGACCCGTTCATCGACCCCGTCGGCTGGTCGCTCCCGCGTGGCTGGCAGGGCGCTCCGTTCGCCACCCGTCGCGCGATGCAGCGCTACGGCGGCGGCGCGCGAGGCCCGCGGATCGAGTGGCACGTCGCGCGCTCCCAGGACGTGGGGCGCACCTGGGCAGGGCCCGAGGTCGACTTCGTGTTCATCGACGGCGACCACTCGCCCGAGGGCTGCCGCGAGGACTGGGACGTGTGGCACCCGCACGTGCGCCCCGGTGGCGCGATCGCCTTCCACGACGCCCGCTATGGCGCGGCCGACGGCTTTGGCTCGACCGGGGTGACCGCGGTCGTCGACGAGCTGTTCCGCGGCGGGGATCCGGTCGCGGGCTGGACGCTCGACGCGGAGGTCGACGGGCTGGTGTCTGTGCGGCGCGACGGCTGAGCGTCGCGCGCGATCTCTCCAACCGGCCTGGAAAGATCGCTCAGAAGCCGGCGGCGAGCGGCGGCGGCCCGAGCGGCTCGGCGCCGCGCCGGAGCGCTCCGAGCGTCACCGTGGCGGCGAGCAGCGCATCGAGCTCCGAGACCGCCCGCTCGCCGGGGACGCCGTCGGTGAAGTCGCGGCCGCTGAGGTAGACGGCGGTCGGCAGCACGAGCGCGCCGAAGAACGACAGCACGTCCCGCAGGTGGCGCTCGGCTCCCAGGTAGTGGTGGTGGGAGCCGCCCATCGACACCAGTGCGACTGGGGTGTCGCGCAGCGCGGGGATCGGCGTGAGGTCGAGCGCGTTCTTGAGCGCGCCGGTGAGCGAGCCACGGTAGATCGGCGTGGCGAGCACGACCGCGTCGGCGGTGGCGAGCGCCTCGGTGAGCGGACCGGCCCCGAGCTCTTCGGGTGGTCGCCCGTCGGCATACCCGAGTTCCAGGTCGGCGAGGTCGAACAGCTGGTTGGTCGCGGTCGCCGGGTCGAGCCGCTCCAGCGCCTCGGTGAGCGCGCGGTGCAGGCGGCCCGGCGGCGTGACGCTGCCGAGCACGGTGGTGATACGGACGGGATCGCTCATGGTCGCGAGCTCACTCTAGGACTTTTTCGATCGAATTAGTTCGGAGGGGTGGTCTGCGCGATTTCATCGTGGGGTGCGATGGAATCGCTCAACCCGGGCGGGCGCGGCCCGCCTCCTCGCTCGCCGCCCGTAGCCGCCGGCCGAGCGCGGGCGTGAGCGCGCCGCGCTCCAGCTGCCAGCGCCAACTGTGGCCCGCCCGGCCCGGCTGGTTCATGCGCGCCGCAGAGCCGAGCCCGAGCACGTCCTGGGCCTGCACCATCGCCACCCGCGCCGGCGAGGAGAAGGTGTAGCGGATCAGGCCCCACCAGGGCGAGCGGGGCTCGGCGACACCGTGGCGAGCGACCTCGGCGAGCACGAACGCGCGCCGATCGGCGTCGAGCGAGTCCAGCCAGCCGCGCGTCGTGTCCTGGTCGTGCGTTGCCGTGTAGACGATCCGGTCCGCGTGATGGTTCTCCAGGCGATGGACCGAGGCCGGGTCGCCGGGGTCCATCCCGAACTGGATGACGAGCATTCCCGGCAGCCCGAGCGAGACGCGCAGCCGCTCGATCGGCTCGGTGATGACCCCGAGGTCCTCGGCCACCAGAGGGAGGTCGAGCGGCCCCGCCCAATCGGCCGCGGCGGCCGCCCGCCGCCGCGCCGGCACCGAAGCGAGCTCACGCTCAATCGCGCGGAACAGCCCGGCGCCCGGCCCGCGATGCCAGTGACCACCGGCCGCGGTGCGGGGGCGGGTGGGACGAGTTGGCACCGCCCAGTAGGCGACGAGGCCGCGGAAGTGGTCGAGCCGGGCCATGTCGAAGAGCTCGAGCGTGCGTCGCACCCGCTCCACCCACCACCGGTAGCCGCGACGCTGCAGCGCCGGCCAGTCGTAGAGCGGGTTGCCCCACAGCTGGCCGGTATCGGAGTAGGCATCGGGCGGCGCGCCGGCCACCCAGCCCTGCTGGAAGAGCTCGGGCCACGTCTCGTGGTCCGCGCCGCCTGGGGAGACGTAGATGGCGACGTCACCGAGGATCTGAACGCCGCGGTCGGCGGCGTAGCGACGCAGCGCCCCCCACTCGCGGTCGAAGCGGACCTGGTCGGCGACCGCGCCACGTCCCGCGTGGCGCTCCCAGCCGGTGATCCAGAACGCCTGGCGGTCGCGGAAGTCGGCGATCTCCGCGGCGCTCACCGGCGCGCGCGGCTCGTCCAGGAAGCCTCGCCAGGCGGCGAACGCCGAGGCCGACTTGTAGGGCGAGCGGTAGCGGTCGGGCGGGCCGAGCGGCAGCACCTGCCACCACGTCTGGCCCGCGTCCGCCAGCCAGTCGACGAACCGGTACGCCTCACGGCCGAGCCGGCCGCCCGGCAGCGAGGTGAGGTGCAGCTGGACGCCGCTGGAACGCTCGAGGTCCTCCATGGCGGCGGGACTACCCGATCTCCCCTCGCACCGCCCAGAGGTCCGGGAACGCCGGCTGCATGAGCGTCGCGGCGAGATAGTCGACGCCCGCCGACCCGCCCGTCCCGGGCTTCGAGCCGATCATGCGACGGACCATCTGGACGTGGCGATAGCGCCACTCCATGACGCCCTCGTCGAGGTCGACCATCCGCTCGCAGAGCGCCGCCTCGGCGCCGTCGTCCGCGTAGACCCGGAGCAGGGCGGCACGGACCCCCTCGGAGGGCTCGTATCCGACGGAGGGGTCTCGCCCGAGGACCGCCTCGGGCACCTCATACCCCTGCGCGGCGAGATACGCCAGCAGACTGTCGAACAGCGAGGGACGCTCCATCGCCGCCGCAATCCGCCCGCGCTCACGAGAATCGGGACGGAACGGGCGCAGCGCGCGCTCGTCACGCCGGCCGAGCATCACCTCGACCTCCCGGAACTGGCCGGACTGGAAGCCACTGGAGGAGTCGAGGGCATCTCGGAACGCGCCGAACTGCGCCGGCGTCATCGTCTCCAGCACGTCGACCTGGGCGACGACCGTCTTGAGGATCGTCAGCATCCGCTCGATCGCCCGTGCCGCGCCGGTCGCGGCGCCATCCGCCAGACAGCGCTGCATCCGTGATGCCTCGTGGAGAAGCTGCTTGAACCACAGCTCGTAGACCTGATGGATGACGATGAACAGCAGCTCGTCCGGCTGATCGGTCCTTGGCCGCTGGGCGGCGAGCAGCTCGTCGAGCGCGAGATATGAGCCGTAGGTGAGTTTTCCGGGCTCAGAGGATGGGTCGTTCACAGCATGGGTGTTTACCCGATGTGGGATGCCGGTTATGTTCGCCCTAGTGGACTTCTCTGCCCACGAGACCCTGTGCCGTCAACCGTGAGCGTCGAGGTATCGGCTTCGACGGCCCCTGCCGACACGGGTTCGAGCCGCCGCGGGCGTGACGAGCCTCCGCGACGGATCGTCATCCAGTTCCCGACACCCAGCGTCGACGAGGGGCGCTACCCGGTCAAGCGCTGCGTCGGTGACGTCGTCGACGTCTCCGCCGACATCTTCCGCGACGGCCACGAGATCATCCGGGCGGTCGTGCGCTACCGGGCGCCGGACGGAACGAGCAGCGAGCGTCCGCTGCAGCGGGTCGACGCCCACCTGGGCGGCGTGCGCTGGGCGGGTCGCTTCACCGTCGACCGGCCGGGACGCTGGGAGTACACGATCGAGGCCTGGACCGACCAGTTCGGCACCTGGCGCGACGAGCTGGCGCGCAAGGTCGCCGCCGCTCAGACCGACCTCTCCGGTGAGCTGTCCGAGGGCGTCCTGCTGTTGCGCGCCGCCGCCGAGCACGCCGGATCGCGCACCGCCGCCGAGCAGATCGAACGTGCCGCCCAGCAGCTCGACGACCCGGCGCTGCCCGAGCACGCCAAGCACGAGGTCGCCCTGCGCGACGAGCTCGCCGAGATGATCGAGTCCGACCCGATCCGCCACGGCGCGGTGACGCTCGATCGGCCGCTGGTGGCCGAGGTCGATCGCGTGCGCGCCCGCTTCGGGGCCTGGTACGAGCTGTTCCCCCGCTCGTGGGGCGGTCTGCGCGCGGTGGAGGCCCAGATCCCGCGCCTGGCCGAGCTCGGCTTCGACGTGCTGTACATGCCTCCGATCCACCCGATCGGGCTCACCAACCGCAAGGGCCGGGACAACGCTCCGACCGCCGGCCGCGGCGACCCCGGGTCCCCCTATGCGATCGGGGACGCGAGCGGTGGCCACGACGCGATCCATCCCGACCTCGGCACCGAGGCCGACGTGCGCGCGCTGACCGCGACCGCCGCCGCTCACGACATCGACGTCGCGCTCGACCTCGCGATCAACGCCTCCGCCGACCACCCGTGGCTCGCCGAGCACCCCGAGTGGTTCCACCGCCGCCCGGATGGCACGCTCAAGTACGCCGAGAACCCGCCCAAGCGCTACCAGGACATCTACAACGTCAACTGGGACTCGTCGGACTGGCGTGGACTGTGGGACGCGTTGCTCGGCGTGGTCCTGCACTGGGTGGACTGCGGAATCACCGTCTTCCGGGTCGACAATCCCCACACCAAGCCGTTCGCGTTCTGGACGTGGCTGATCGACGAGGTCCACGCTCGCAACCCCGACGTCATCTTCCTCGCCGAGGCGTTCACCCGGCGGTCGGTGATGCGTCACCTGGCCAAGATCGGGTTCACGCAGTCCTACACGTACTTCACCTGGAAGAACGGCCGCGGGGAGCTCACCGAGTACATGACCGAGCTGGCCTACTCCGGCGAGCAGGAGTACTTCCGCCCCAACTTCTTCACCAACACCCCGGACATCCTTCATGAGTATCTGCAGCAGGGTGGCCGGCCGGCGTTCGAGACCCGGCTCGTGCTCGCCGCGACGCTCAGCCCCAGCTACGGGATCTACTCCGGCTACGAGCACTACGAGAACGTCCCGGTCACGGCCGGCTCTGAGGAGTACCTGCACTCAGAGAAGTACGAGATCCACCAGCGCGCGCTCGACGGGCCGCTGCTGCCGATGATCAGCCGCCTGAACGAGATCCGCCGCACCCACCCGGCGCTGCAGGAGCTCTCCAACATCACCTTCCTGGAGACTGGCAACGACGGTCTGATCGCCTATGTCAAGCGGACGGGCAGCGACGCGATCATCACGGTGGCGTCCCTGGACGCCCACGTCCCGCAGGAGGGGATGGTGACGATCCCGGCGTCGGTCGGGGTGCCGCCGGCGTTCACCGCTCACGACCTGCTCTCCGGCGAGCGATACGCGTGGCGCATCGGGCAGAACTTCGTTCGCCTCGCGCCGGGCTGGCGGATGGCTCACGTGCTCACGGTCGAGCTCTAAAAGGAGGCCTTCGTGTCCGTCGGTCCGCAGACGCTCACACACCTGCTCGCGCGTGAATCCGCGCCCGCCCACCCCGGTCGTCTCGGCCAGCCGGCGGGCGCGCCGACCGGCACGCAGAACACCGACTGGTTCGAGCCCGAGCCGCTGTGGTTCAAGCGCGCCGTGTTCTACGAGATCCACATCCGTGGCTTCTTCGACGGCAACGGCGACGGCTCGGGCGACTTCCGCGGCATGATCGAGAAGCTCGACTATCTGCAGTGGCTGGGGATCGACTGCATCTGGCTGCTGCCGTTCTTCCAGTCCCCGCTGCGCGACGGCGGCTACGACATCTCGAACTTCACCCGGGTGCATCCCGACTACGGCTCCGTCGACGACGTGCAGGAGCTGATCAACGCCGCCCACGCCCGACGGATCCGGGTGATCGCCGACCTGGTCATGAACCACACCTCCTCCGATCACCCCTGGTTCCAGGAGTCCCGGTCGAGCCCCGACAACCCCAAGCGCGACTGGTACGTGTGGTCGGACACCGACGAGCGCTACCAGGACGCTCGCATCATCTTCACCGACACCGAGACCTCGAACTGGTCCTACGACCAGGTCGCCGGCGCGTACTACTGGCACCGCTTCTTCTCCCACCAGCCGGACCTCAACTACGACAACCCCGAAGTCCACGACGCGATGATCGGAGTGCTGCGCTTCTGGATGGACATGGGACTCGACGGCTTCCGCCTCGACGCCGTGCCCTACCTGTACGAGCGAGAGGGCACGATCTGCGAGAACCTCCAGGAGACCCACCAGTTCCTGAAGAAGGTGCGCAAGGAGATCGACGAGAACTACAGCGACCGCGTGCTGCTCGCCGAGGCCAACCAGTGGCCCGCCGACGTCGTGGAGTACTTCGGCGATGACGACGAGTGCCAGATGTGCTTCCACTTCCCGGTCATGCCGCGGATGTTCATGGCGGTGCGCCGCGAGCAGGCGACGCCGATCTACGAGATCCTCGAGCGCACGCCATCGATCCCTCCCGGCTGCCAGTGGGGACTGTTCCTGCGCAACCACGACGAGCTGACGCTCGAGATGGTCACCGACGAGGAACGCGACTACATGTACACCGAGTACGCCAAGGACCCGCGGATGAAGATCAACCTGGGGATCCGCAGGCGGCTCGCGCCGCTGCTCGACAACGGCCGCGACGAGATCGAGCTGATGACCGCGATCCTGTTCTCGCTGCCCGGGTCGCCGGTGTTGTATTACGGCGACGAGATCGCGATGGGCGACAACATCTTCCTCGGTGACCGCGACGGCGTGCGGACGCCGATGCAGTGGACCGGCGACCGCAACGGCGGCTTCTCCCGCGCCGACTTCGCCCAGCTCTACGCGCCCCCGCTGATGGACCCGGTGTACGGCTACCAGGCCGTCAACGTCGAGGCGCAGCTGCGGACGCCGACCTCGCTGCTGCGCTGGATGCACCGCTTCATCGCGCTCCGCAAGGAGCATCCCGTGTTCGGGATGGGGACCTATGAGCCGATCACGACCTCCAACCCGCGGATCTTCGCCGTGCTGCGCCGCTACGAGGAGGACCTGGTGCTCTGCGTCCACAACCTCGCCCGATCCGCGCAGGCGGTCGAGATCGACCTCTCGGGGTGTGCCGACCGCTACCCGGTCGAACTGTTCGGGCGCAGCCGCTTCCCCAAGATCGGCGACCTGTCCTACCTTCTCACGCTCGCCCCCCGCGGCTTCTACTGGTTCCAGCTTGTTGAGGAGGGGGAGGAGGCGATCTGATGTCCGACGACACGACCACATCCCCCGGCACCGAGCTCGACCCCGAGCAGATCGCGGCCTGGCTGCAGGAACAGCGCTGGTACGGGTCCAAGTCGCGCGGGATCTCGGCGCTGGAGATCGAAGAGGACGTGGAGATCTCGGAGGATCCGCCGCTGCAGATCCTGCTTGCGCAGGCGCGCTTCGCCACCGGTGCCCACGAGCTCTATCAGCTGCCGGTCTCGCTGCTCGCCGCCGACCAGGTCGGCGAGCGGCCCGTGATCGCCGCCGCGGGCGCGGGTCGCAGCGCCGTCGACGCGGTCTCCGACCCGGAGCTCGCACGCACGCTGCTCGGGGCGATGGCCGCCGGGCTGTCGGCCGAGACCGACGGCGGGTGCATGCGCTTTCGCCACGTCGAGAGCACCGGCCCGCTGCCCGTCGGCGAGGCGGCCCGGCCGATGGGCGTCGAGCAGTCGAACTCCTCGACCGTGTTCGGTGAGGAGACCGTCTTGAAGGTGTTCCGCCGGGTCGAGCCGGGGATCAATCCCGAGCTCGAGGTGCTGCGCTTCCTGACCGCGCGCGACTACCCGAACATCGCGCCGCTGCGCGGCTGGTATGAGTTCGCGGGACGGTCTCTGGCGGCGACGCTGGGCGTCGCGCAGCGGTTCCTGCCCGGCCTGCGCGACGGCTGGGAGCTGGCGCTCGACCAGATCCGCACCGACCCGGCGGTGTTCATCACCTCGCTCGCCTCGCTCGGCCGCGTCACCGCCCAGCTGCACAATGCGCTCGCCTCCGATCCCGGCGACCCGGCGTTCTCGCCGGAGGAGCCGAGCAGCGAGGCGCTCGCGCTGCTGGTGGCGACGATCGACGAGGACATCGAGCGGATCTTCGTCCGGCTGCCCGACGACGAGCGCGTCGCGCCGATCCTCGGCCGCGGCCAAGACGTGCGCGAGCACATCGCCCAGCGCGCTCAGATCGGGGTCGGCGGACGCGCGATCCGCACCCACGGCGACTACCACCTCGGCCAGACCCTGCACCGCGACACGCACGGAGACTCGGAGTGGGTGATCATCGACTTCGAGGGCGAGCCCGCCCGGCCGTTGTTCGAGCGCCGGCAGAAGGCCTCGCCGCTGCGCGATGTCGCCGGGATGCTGCGCTCGTTCGCGTACGCCACCTCGGCCGTCGCGATCCTGCACGGACAGTCGGCGCCCGGGCAGTTCGAGGACCGTGCCCGACAGACGTTCCTCGAGCAGTACTTCTCGACGATCGAACCGGCGCTGCTGCCCGCCGGCGATGCGGGGGTGCTCAATCTGCTCGCGGTGTTCGAGCTCGAGAAGGCTGTGTACGAGCTGCGCTACGAACTGGACAACCGTCCCGACTGGTTGCCGATCCCGGTGGCCGGCATCGCACGACTGCTGGAGGCCGCATGACCCCCAAGAAGAGCGCGACCCCGAGCCCGGAGGCCGCAGAGCTCGACCGGCTCGCGCGGCGCGAGCACGCCCAACCCCACGCGATCCTCGGCGCCCACCCGGGCGAGGAGGAGGGCACGGTGACCATCCGCGCGATGCGCCCCGCCGCGCAGTCGATCTCGGTGAAGGTCGGGCGCCGCAAGCCCACGCCGCTCACCCAGGTCCACCCCGCCGGGGTCTTCGAGGGCACGGTCAAGGGCGAGCTGCCACTCAAGTACACGCTCGAGGTCGACTACGGCCCGGGCGGCACGTTCACGATCGTCGACCCGTACTCGTTCCTGCCGACCGTCGGCGAGCTCGATCTGCACCTGATGGGCGAAGGCCGCCACGAGGCGCTGTACGACCGCCTCGGTGCGCACGTCCGCACGGTCGACGGGATCAGCGGCACCGCGTTCGCGGTGTGGGCGCCGGCCGCGCGCGCCGTGAGCGTGGTCGGAGACTTCAACTCCTGGGACGGGCGGATCCACCCGATGCGCTCGATGGGCTCAGGGGGGATCTGGGAGCTGTTCCTCCCGGACGTCGGCGACGGCCAGCGCTACAAGTACGAGATCCTGTCCTCCGAGGGCGAGCTGCTGCTCAAGGCCGACCCCTGGGCGCAGGAGACCGAGATCCCGCCGAAGACCGCCTCGGTCGTCGTCACTCCCGCACACGAGTGGTCCTCCGGCGACTCCGCGTTCCTCGAGCGCCGTAACGCCGAGCAGCCGCTCAGCGAGGCGATGTCGATCTACGAGGTCCACCTCGGCTCCTGGCGGCTGAAGTCGCTGGAGGACAACCGCTCGCTCACCTACGCCGAGCTCGCCGATGAGCTCGCCGCCTACGTCACCGACCTCGGCTTCACCCACGTCGAACTGCTGCCGGTGATGGCCCACCCGTTCAGCGGATCGTGGGGGTATCAGGTCACCGGCTATTTCGCTCCCACGCCTCGCTACGGCAGTCCGGACGAGATGCGGGCGTTCGTCGACCGTCTGCACTCGGGCGGAATCGGAGTGATCCTCGACTGGGTCCCCGCGCACTTCCCCCGCGACGCCTTCGGGCTCGCCCGGTTCGACGGCTCCGCGCTCTACGAGCACGACGATCCACGGCGCGGCGCGCATCCGGATTGGGGCACGCTGGTGTTCAACTTCGGGCGCCACGAGGTGCGCAACTTCCTGATCTCCAACGCGCTGTTCTGGCTGCGGGAGTACCACGTCGACGGGATCCGGGTGGACGCGGTGGCGTCGATGCTCTACCTCGACTACTCGCGACGCGAGGGCGAGTGGGTCCCGAACGAGTTCGGCGGACGCGAGGACCTTGACGCGGTCACGTTCCTCAAGGAGCTCAACGAGACGATCTACGGATCCGAGCCCGGGATCGTGTCGGTCGCCGAGGAGTCGACCGCCTGGCCGGGCGTGTCCCGTCCGACGTACCTCGGCGGCCTCGGGTTCGGCTTCAAATGGAACATGGGCTGGATGCACGACACGCTCGCCTACTTCCAGCAGGACCCGATCTACCGCCGCTACCACCACCATGAGCTGACGTTCTCGCTCATGTACGCCTTCAGCGAGAACTTCGTGCTGCCGCTCTCCCACGACGAGGTCGTCCACGGCAAGGGATCGCTCTACACCAAGATGGGCGGCTCGGACCACTGGCAGAAGCTCGCCAACCTACGTGCGCTCTACGCCTACATGTGGGCGCACCCGGGCAAGAAGCTCCTGTTCATGGGCCAGGAGTTCGCGCAGAAGGAAGAGTGGTCCGAGCAGCGCTCGCTCGACTGGCATCTGCTCGAGTCCGCCGAGCACGCCGGGATGCAGAACCTGATCCGGGATCTCAACCGCGCCTACCGCGCCGAGCCCGCGCTCTGGGAGGTCGACGCCGACCCGCTCGGGTTCTTCTGGCTCGAGCCCAACGACGCCGACAACAACGTGGTGGCGTTCGCCCGGCGCTCCGCCGACACGTCCCGGGTGCTCGTGTTCGTGGCCAACCTCTCCCCCGTGCCCCGCTACGGCTACCGCATCGGTCTGCCGCGCGCGGTCCGCTGGCGGGAGGTGCTCAACACCGACTCCTCGTTCTACGGCGGCTCGGACACCGGCAACCTCGGTGGCGTGGACCCCGAACCGATCCCCTGGCACGAGCAGCCGGTCTCGGCCGAGCTGACGCTGCCCCCACTGGCGGGGATCTGGCTCGCACCCGAGGAGTAAACCGACAGAGGCTCGCCAGCGCCGCGCCGCCCGCGAGCCTCCCCGCCGACTCAGCTGATCAGGTCGCGTTCGTGAACGTCAGGACGAATTTCAAACCGGTCGCGGCCGGCGTCACCGGACCTGCCGTGCTCTGCACATCGGCTCCCGGCTCGTTGTCGAGCGCGGTGGGATGCAGTTGGCCCAGGTGCTTGCCGTTGACCTGATTGCCCTGGAAGGTCGCCGTTCCGTAGTCCGCCGTCGTCCCCGAGTCGTTGAAGATTCCGACGTTGAAGCTCGCCGACGGGGCGCCGGAGGCTTCGGGGGCGCCATCGGCCGCACGCGCCCTGAAGTGGGAGGTCTCATCGATGACCTTGGCGACCGTGTTTGTCGAGCTCACTGCATCGGCCACGACGACGCGGTCCCCGGGGCTGACGGGCCCCTGGGTGACAGCATTCGTCGTTTGCGCGAGCAAGGAGTACGCCGGCGTGCCCCCCGAGCAGTTGATGACGACCCCGGCGCCGCCTGACAGCTCGCCGTTGCTGTCATAAACCGCCTCACCCAGTATGTTCACAGCGTCCACGGGGCAGGTGACGGATGGGACGATGAACGAGCCGCCTGCGCTGGAGATGCCGTTCGCCGGCGCGCTGGTGTACCCACCATAGAACGGGTCGGTCCCGGTCACCGCCGGTGAGACCGACGCCGACCCCGCAGGGGCGATGAATGACGGCGTCACGTCGGCTCGCGCGGCACCGGCGGATGCGGCGGAGAGCCCCGCGACGGCGGTGCCGGCGACAGCAAGGGCCCGAAGGGTGCGTCTGTCCATGTTCATGAGTTCTCCCGTGAGAGTCCGTAAGTGGCGGGCCGCATCACTGCGTGTTGACGTAGGTCAGCGTGAACGAGGCGTGGTTGGTGCCCTTGATCTTGGAGGTCTTCGCCTGAACATCTGAACCCGACATCAGGTCAAGCGCCTGCGCTTGTGGACGCAGGAGTCCCAGGGGGACGGCGTTGACCTTGGTGTTGCTGAACACGATCGACTTGTACTGCGGGGTCGTGCCGGAGTCGTCGAACACCCCGACGTTGAAGCTCGCCGACGGGTTGCCGGTTGCGTCGCCGACGCCGTCGTCGGCGTTCGCCGAGGCACCGGAGGTCACGTCCGCGGCGGTCGCTGTCGTGTCGGAGGCGGTCTCCGACAGGGAGACGATGATCTTGTCGCCGGGCTTGACCCCCACCTCGTCATCATTGTCCAGAGCCGTCTGGGCGTTCAGCCCGTAGGTCGCGACCCCGCCGGTGCAGTCGATGCTCAACGACGCGCCCGCCTGGAGAAACCCTTGGTTATCGAAGATGGCTCCGCCATACAGGTTCAGGGCGTCGACCGGGCACTTGAACTTCGGCACGATGAATGTCTCGCCGATGCTCGGAACCCCGGTGAAAGGCTTTGCTCCCTGGTAGCCCCCGTAGAAACTGTTGGTGGCATCTGCGGGGCTCGCCGCCGTCGAGCCTGCGCTCGGCACATAGGATGGCACCCCGATGTCCGCCTTCGCCTGACCCGCGCCCAGCGCGGCCACGCCCACACCGCATAATGTCGCCGCTGCGACCCTCAAGCGTTTCATTTAGCCCCTCACTCCGTTTGACTGTCGGACTCGGCCAAACTATTTGTTCAGTCAGGGAAAATCAACCGCCTTTTGGGGTGGGCGGAGAGGACCACGTCGCCGCGGCTCCTTGCGGAGCCGGGCGCCGCAACCGAGAGGTCCGGCGCGTGAGCGCCGGGCCAAGCGGACGTCCGATCCGCGGCCCCGTGGTTTATCGCGCCATCGCCTCGGGGTATGCCCGAATCCGATGCCGTCGCTCGCCCCGCCCCTCCCCGCTTGACGGTCGCCGCCGGCGCCGCACGACCGACCACCCGTTGATCGCCTGAGATATGCCCCACGGCCCCGAGGACACCCTCGTCGACTACCCCTGGGAGCGCACGCTCGGAGCGCGCCCGCTGCGCAACGGGCGCGCGGAGTTCCGGGTGTGGGCACCGCGTGCCACGCGCCTGGAGCTGCGCGTCCGCGGAGGCGACGACTACACGCTTGACCCGGCCGGCTTCGGGGTCCACGAGGGCGTTGTATCGGCCGAGCCGGGCGACGACTACGCCTATCTCGTCGACGGCCGTGAGCTGCCGGATCCCTGCTCGCGCTGGCAGCCCGCCGGGCTGCGCGGCCCCTCACGGCTCCTCGACGCCCGCGCGTTGCCGGGCGTCGGCGACGGCTTCCGGGTGCCGGCTCTCGATCGGCTGATCGTCTACGAGCTGCACATCGGCACGTTCACCGACCAGGGCACGTTCGCGGCGGCGGCCGATCATTTGGCCGAGCTTGTGGAGCGAGGGATCACGGCGATCGAGGTGATGCCGGTGGCGGAGTTCCCGGGAGCCCGTGGCTGGGGCTACGACGGCGTCTACATCTCCGCCGCGCAATCGTCTTACGGCGGCCCGGCCGGGTTCGCCGAGCTCGTCGGCGCCGCCCACCGCCACGGCCTCGCGGTGATCCTCGACGTCGTCTACAACCACGTCGGCGCCTCCGGCAACCAGGCGCTGGATGCATTCGGGCCCTACTTCACGGACAAGTACTCCACCCCCTGGGGGAAGGCGATCAACTACGACGACGCCGACTGCGACCCGGTGCGGGAGTGGGTGTGCCAGAGCGCTGAGGGCTGGGTGCGCGACTTCGGCGTCGACGGGCTGCGCCTGGATGCGATCCACGCCATCTACGACGCAGGCGCCGAGCACATCGTCGCCGAGATCGCGCGGCGGGTTCATGCGATCCGGCCCGGCGCGCTGGTGATCGCCGAGTCGGGCATGAACGACCCGAAGGTGATGCGCCCGCACGACCGCGGCGGTATGGCGTGCGACGCGGCGTGGGCGGACGACTTCCATCACGCGCTGCGCACGCTCATCACCGAGGACCGGGACGGCTACTACGCCGACTTCGGCACGATCGCCCAGTTCGCCAAGGCGCTGCATCGCCCGCACGTCGACGACGGCGGCTTCTCGCCGTTTCGCCGCAAGCGCTTCGGAGCGCGGGCCGACGACGTCGGAGTCGAGCGCTTCGTGGTGTTCTCCCAGGACCACGACCAGGTCGGCAACCGGGCCTACGGCGATCGCATGCCGTCGCCCGCGCGACCGCTGGCGGCATTCTGGACGCTGCTGTCGCCATTCGTGCCGATGCTGTTCATGGGCGAGGAGTACGGGGAGCTGGCGCCGTTTCAGTTCTTCACCAACCACATCGACCCCGAGATCGCCGAGGCGACCCGGACGGGACGGCGCGAGGAGTTCGCCTCCTTCGCGGAGTTCGGCGGCGACATCCCCGACCCCGAGGACCCGGCGACGTTCCTGCGATCCAAGCTCAGCCGTCACGGAGACCCCGGGCTTGACCGCCTCTACCGCGCGCTGATCGAGTCCCGGCGCCGGCTGGCGCCCGGCGGGTTCTCGGAGATCGACTTCAGCGACGAGGAAGGGTGGGTGCGTGCCCGCCGCGGCGCGCATACGCTCGTCGGCAACTTCGCCACTGGGCCTGCGCGAGTGGCCTGCGAGGGCAGCGAGATCGAGCTCTGTGCGGGTGGCGACGCGCAACTCGAGGGCGGATACATCACACTCCCCGGCATGTCTGCGGCCCTCATCCGATGACCGAGGTCTGGCCCGGACGGCCGTTCCCACTCGGTCCGGTGTGGGACGGCAACGGCACCAACTTCTCGATCTTCTCCGAGAACGCCGAGGGCGTGGAGCTCTGCCTGTTCGAGGAGGACGGGCAGGAGTCACGGGTCGAGATGGAGTTCCGGCGGGCGCACGTCTGGCACTGCTACGTGCCGGGGATCGGCCCCGGTCAACGCTACGGATACCGGGTGCGCGGGCCCTACGCTCCCGCCGAGGGCCATCGCTTCAACCCCGACAAGCTGCTCATCGATCCCTACGCGAAGGCGATCGAGGGGACCGTCGACTGGTCGGCCGATCCCAACATCCTGCCCTACGTCGTCGGCGACGGCGAGGACGAGGCCGACCTCGAGCGCGACGACGAGGACGATTCGGCGGTGGTCCCCAAGTCGATCGTGATCGACGAGTCGTTCGACTGGGAGGGCGACCGGCTGCCGAACATCCCGTTCGCCGACACGATCATCTACGAGACCCATGTCCGCGGGTTCACGATGACCCATCCCGATGTGCGCGACGAGCTGCGCGGGACCTACGCGGGCCTGGCCTCCGAGCCGGCGCTGGAGTATCTGCGCGACCTCGGCGTCACCGCGGTCGAGCTGCTCCCCGTCCACCACATCTGCGACGAGTCGTTCCTCCACGAGAAGGGCCTGACGAACTACTGGGGCTACTCGACGATCGGCTACTTCGCGCCCCACTCCGAGTACGCGGCGACCGGACGGCGCGGCGAGCAGGTACGTGAGTTCAAGGGCATGGTGAAGGCCCTGCACAGCGGCGGGATCGAGGTGATCCTCGACGTCGTCTACAACCACACCGCCGAGGGCAACCACCTCGGGCCGATGCTGTCGTTCAAGGGCGTGGACAACGCCTCCTACTACCGCCTGGTGCCCGACGACCTGCACCACTACATGGACTTCACCGGGACCGGCAACTCGCTGAACGCGGTCAACCCGGCGGTGCTGCGGATGATCATGGACTCGCTGCGCTACTTCGTGACCGAGTGCCACGTCGACGGGTTCCGCTTCGACCTCGCCTCCGCGCTGGCCCGCGAGCTCTACGACGTCGATCGCCTCTCCGCCTTCTTCGACACGATCCAGCAGGACCCGGTCCTCTCCCAGGTCAAGCTGATCGCCGAGCCCTGGGACGTCGGCCCGGGTGGCTACCAGGTCGGGAACTTCCCGATCCTGTGGTCGGAGTGGAACGGCGTCTACCGCGACGAGATGCGCGACTTCTGGCGGACCCAGGCGCCGGTCGGACAGCTCGCCGAGCGGCTGTCGGGCTCGGCGGACCTGTACGAAGAGGACGGCCGCGACCCGTTCGCCTCGATCAACTTCATCACCGCGCACGATGGCTTCACATTGCGCGATCTCGTCTCCTACAACGAGAAGCACAATGACGCCAACGGCGAGGATGGCCGCGACGGCACCGACGACAACCGCTCGTGGAACTGTGGCGCCGAGGGCGAGACCGACGATCAGGAGATCCAGCGGCTGCGGCTGCGCCAGCAGCGCAACTTCCTCACCACGCTGTTCGTCTCCCAGGGCACGCCGATGCTGCTCGGCGGAGATGAGCTCAACCGGACCCAGGACGGGAACAACAACGGCTGGTGCCAGGACTCCGAGCTCTCCTGGTACGACTGGAACCAGGACCCCGAGCGCGATCGCATGCACGCGTTCACCCGCCGGCTGATCCGGCTGCGGAGCGAGCACTGCACGTTCCGCCGGGAGTCGTTCCTGCGCGGCCGCGAACTGGATGACTCCCCGCTGCCCGACGTCTGGTGGTTCCGCGCCGACGGGCGGCGGATGACCCCGAAGGACTGGGAGCACGGCGAGGCGGCGCTCGGCATGTTCCTCAACGGGCAGGCGATCACGAGCCGTGGTCCGCAGGGCCAGGCGATCGACGACGACACGTTCATCCTGCTGTTCAACGGCCACTTCGAGGACCGGCAGTTCCGGTTGCCGCGGGTGAACATGGGACGGCGCTGGGAGCTTGAGCTGACGACCGCGGACCCTGAGATCGAGGCCGGCGGCGCGGCATACGCCGCCCGCGACCTGGTCGACGTGATCGCGCACTCGATCACGATCCTGAAGCGGGTGCAGTGAGCCGAGCGCTCCGGGCGACGTACCGCCTGCAGCTCACTCCGGACTTCGGCTTCGCGGCGGCGGCTGCGCTGGTTCCCTACCTGCGCGACCTCGGGGTCTCCCACCTCTACCTGTCTCCGTCGCTGCAGGCCCGGCACGGGTCGACGCACGGCTATGACGTGATCGACCCGACCCGCCTGTCCGAGGACCTGGGAGGCGAGGTCCCGTTCCGGGAGCTGGTGGCGTGCGCCCACGCGGCCGGCCTGGGGATCGTGCTCGACATCGTGCCCAACCACATGGCGACTGACGAGCACAATCGCTTCTGGACCGACCCGTCGCTGCGGGAGCGGTTCTTCGACATCGATAATTCGACCGGGCGCTGGCGGCGGTTCTTCGACATCGACGACCTGGCCGGCGTGCGGCAGGAGGACCCGGCGGTGTTCGAGGAGACCCACCGTCTGGTGTTGGGGCTCGTGCGCGAGGGACTTGTCGATGCATTGCGGATCGACCATCCCGATGGACTCGCAGATCCGTTGCAGTACTTCGAGCGGTTGCGTTCCGGCGGGGCGTCGGTGGTGTGGATCGAGAAGATCCTCGAGTCCGGAGAGGCGATGCGCGACTGGCCGGTGACCGGCACCGTCGGCTACGAGTTCCTCAACGACGTCTGCGGCGTGTTCGTCGATCCGTCGGCCGAGGACGCGTTCGATGCGCTGTGGGTCTCGCTGTCGGGCGATGGGCGACCGTTCGCTGACGTCGCGCTGGAGGCCAAGCGCGAGCAGGCTGCCGGTCCGTTCGCACCGGAGATCGAACGGCTCGCGCGGCTGGTCGAGGCGCCGGACTCGGACACGGGTGCGCTCGCGAGTGGGATCGCCTCCTTCCCGGTCTACCGCTCCTACCTGCGGCCGGGTTCGGAGATCGATGAGGCCGACCGGTTCGTGATCGGCGAGGCCGCCGATTTGGAATCCGAGGTCGCCCGGATGCTGCTCGGCGAGCGCCCCGCGCCGCCGGAGTTTGTCGTCCGCTTTCAGCAGACCACTCCGCCGATCGTCGCCAAGGGGATCGAGGACACAGCGTTCTACCGGTACGGACGGCTGCTCTCGCTGTGTGACGTCGGCGGCGACCCGGGCCGGTTCGGCATCTCCGTCGAGCAGTTCCATGCGGGCGGCGAGGCGCGAGCCGCGCGGTTCCCAGAGGCGATGCTCACCACGATGACGCATGACACCAAGCGCTCGGCCGACGTGCGCGCGCGGATCACCGCGTTGACGTGGCTTGAGAACGACTGGCCCTCGGCGGTTCGCGGGTGGATGTCGATCACCGAGGAGCTGCGCTCGGCGGACGGCGCGCCCGACGACCTGGAGCGCTACTTCCTGTTCCAGACGCTCGCCGGCGCGTGGCCGATCGAGCGCGAGCGCGTCGCCGGCTACATGGAGAAGGCGCTGCGCGAGGCCAAGCGGAACACGAACTGGGTCGAGCAGAACGAGCGCTGGGAGCGGGGTGTCCGTTCGTTCGTCGAGGCTCTATATGACCACGGGCCGTTCCTGCGCGACTTCGAGCCGTTCGCCGAGCGGGTGGCTCGGCTCGGCGACCGCATCGCGCTGGGCATGCTCGCGCTGAAGCTCACCTCGCCGGGCGTCCCCGACCTCTACCAGGGCGATGAGCTGCCGCTGCGCGCGCTCGTTGATCCCGACAACCGCCGTCCGGTCGACTGGGACTGGTACCAGGCGATGCTGCGCCGGGTGATGGGCGGCTCACCGCCCGACCGCGACACGCGCAAGCTGTGGCTCTGCGCCCAACTACTCGGCCTGCGCATCCGGCGCGCGGGAGCGTTCGGGCCGGAGGGCGCCTATGTTCCGCTGGACGCGGGCGCCGATGTGGTGGCGTTCACCCGCGGGGCTGGGGAGGTGCTGGTGGCCGTCGCCGTTCGTCGCTCGGTCGAGGGGGTGCTTGACCCGGTGGGTGGGCGCTGGCAGGACGTCCTGGGCGGCGAACCCGTCTCGCTGGAGGAGCCGGTCGAGCTGTCGGCGCTGGTAGGCCGGCACGGCATCGCGGTCCTGGAACGCAGCGCCTGAGCGGCGTGCCGGCACGCGAGCGGTGCCGGGCACGCAGGCCGTGCCGGCGTGCGGGGCGTGCCGGCGTGCGGGCGGCCTGCTGGGCCGGGGCTGCCGGGACGCGGGAAAGTCCGAGACATCAACGCCTGCGATGGCCGAGCTGTCTCGCATTGTCCCGGGGGCCGGGACAATGCGAGACGGCATCGCCAGACGCGGTCGTCATGTCTCGGATGTTCCCGGCGGGGCCGGGAACGGGGAACCGCGTTACCACTTGTCGTGCACGTGCTCCCGGATGTGGCGGTCGTAGACCTCGCGCACACCGCCCAGCTGGGCCTCTGAGAGCGGCGGCTGGTCGGCGGCCGCAGCGTTCTGGCGGGCCTGCTCTGGGTTGCGTGCGCCCGGGATGACCGTCGAGACGCCCGGCTGGTCGATCACCCAACGCAGCGCGAACTGCGCCAGCGACTGGTCGGCGCCGAGCAACTGCTTGAGCTCGGCGACCGCTCGCAGGCCGACCTCGAACGGCACGCCGCTGAACGTCTCGCCGACGTCGAACTGCTCGCCGAGCCGGTTGAAGTTTCGATGGTCGTCGACCGCGAACTGCGTGTGCTCGTCGTATCGACCGGAGAGCAGGCCGGAGGCGAGCGGTACGCGCACGATGATCCCCACGCCGTTCGCAGCCGCCTGCGGCAGGACCTGCTCGAGTGGCTTCAGGCGGAAGCAGTTGAGGATGATCTGCACGGTGGCGACATGCGGGTGGGCGATCGCCTCCAGCGCCTGCGCGCACGTCTCCACCGAGACTCCGTAGGCGGCGATCCGGCCGTCGCCGACCATCTCGTCGAGCGCGTCGTACACCGCCGGATTCGTGTACACCGGGTCGGGCGGGCAGTGCAGCTGGACGAGGTCGAGCCTCTCGACGCCGAGGTTCTCCCGTGAGCGCGCGTTCCAGGCGTCGAAGTTCTCGGCGCTGTAGTTCTCGAGCGTCTGCTCGACGCGGCGGCCCATCTTGGTCGCGACGAACACGTCGGGGTGGTCGGCGGCGAACGCGCCGACGAAGCGCTCGGAGCGCCCGTCGCCGTACACGTCGGCCGTGTCGTAGAAGGTGACGCCCGCGTCGTGGGCGGCCTCGAGCGTGGCCCGGGCGTCCTCAGGGGCGACGTCGCCCCAATCGGCGCCGAGCTGCCAGGTGCCGAGGCCGACGACGCTCACATCACGGGCCAGGCGGGGAATCGTGCGTGTGTCCATGGATTCATGCTTAGCAGGGTCGCGGCCGCCTCCGCGACGAGGTCGATAGGGTCGCTGACCAGATGCGCGTGCTGATGTTCAGTTGGGAGTACCCGCCGGTCGTCGAGGGCGGGTTGGCCCGGCACGTGGGTGGGCTGGCGGAGCAGCTGGTCGCCCAGGGCCTGGAGGTTCACGTGATCAGCCGTGGGCCTGAGGCCACCGTGCACGAGGAGCACGCGGGCGTGATCGTCCACCGCGTCGCCCAACCGCAGTTCCCGCGTGACGTCGACGCCTTCCTGCGCTGGGTGGCCGGGATGAACCGGGAGATGTCGGCCCTGGGTGACGCTCTCGCCGCCGAGCTCGACGTCGATCTCGTCCACTCGCACGACTGGCTGGTCGCGGACGCGGCGCGGGCGACCGCGCGCCGCCTGGAGCGACCGTGGGTGGTCACCGTGCACGCGACCGAGCACGGGCGCCACCAGGGCTGGGTGCAGAAGCATCCGCAGTCCGCGATCCATCGCGCCGAGCGCTCGATGGCACGCCAGGCCGATCACCTCATCACCTGCTCGCGCTACATGCGCGGTCACGTCGCCGAGGTGTTCGGGGTGGAGCGGCGGCGGATCACCGCGCTGCGCAACGGAATCGACCTGACCGCGATGGATCCGCCGGCGGATGCCGCCTCGGCGCGCGCGGGCCTGGCGGCGCCAGACGAACTGCTGGTGCTGCTGGTCGGCCGGCTCGTGTACGAGAAGGGCTTCCACCTCGCGCTCGATGCACTCGCGCCGCTCGTCCGCGAGCGCAGCCCCGCGCGCCCCGCAGTGCGTTTCGTCGTGGTCGGCAGCGGTACCGCCGAGGAGGAGCTGCTCCGGCAGGCCCGCCGCCTGGACCTGGAGCGAGCCGGCACGTTCCTCGGCTGGGTCGGGGATGAGCGGCTGCGCGAGCTCTACGCGGCCGCCGACGTATGCGTCGTGCCATCGATCTATGAGCCGTTCGGGATCGTCGCCCTCGAGGCGATGGCCGCCGGCTGCCCGTGCGTCGTCGCCGACACCGGAGGGTTGCGGGAGATCGTGACCGCGAGCGAGGAGGTCGGCCTGCGCGTGGCACCCGACGACGCCGAGGCGCTGCGACGGGCGCTCGCGCAGCTGCTCGGCGATGCACGGTTGCGGGATCGGCTCGCCGCCGACGCTCGGGAGTACGTCGCCGCGTTCGACTGGCCGCGAGTGGCGGAGGCGACACGCGACGTGTACGCGCGGGTGCTCGCTCAGGTGCCGGCGCGGGCCTGACCGCCGTCGCCGGCCGCGGGCGCGGTGTCGTCGGCCGCGGGCGCGGTGTCGTCGGCCGCGGAGGCAGGGGCGCTGTCGCCTCCCGTGTCCTCGACGCTCTCCACCGCCCGAAGCTGTGAGCGGTCCAGCGCGGCCAGCAGCGGCGTCACCGCGTCGCGCATTGCCGTGGCGGCGGCGTCGAGCCGCGTGCCGGCCGCGGCGGCGCGCTTGGGGTCATTCTCCATCGCGATCGACATCACCCCGGCGAGCCGCTGCGCGCTCTCCAGGAAGGTGCGCGCCGTCACCCCCTCAATCAGCACCGGGGCGCTGACCAACAGCATCGCCATGTAGGTGCGCAGCTCGTCGGAGGCCGTCTCACGCTGGTCGGCGTTGGAGAGCGACTCCTTGACCAGGTCGGCTGTGCGCCGCGCCTGGCGGCTGATGATCGCCGCCTGCGCCGCGATCACGAGCAGTCGGTCCTGCTGCTGGCGCACCGACACGACGCGGTTGACGATCAGCACGGTGATCAGCAACACGAGCACCGACGTGAGTGCATCGGTGGTGAACGCGTGCGTGTCGAACCAGACGCGCACACCTCGATCCGCGATGTCGAGCACGACCAGCGCGATTAACACCGGGGCAACCGCGATCGTCATCAGACCCGGGTGCCAGGCGCGAATCCCGGTCGCCGCCACCGCCCCCCGATCGACCGCGCGGCGCGCGGCCGCTCCCCGGTCGCCGGCTGCGCTCAGGGTGCGCCGCCGAAGCCGATCCGTAGCACGACGCGCGTCGGCCGCGTCGGCCGCGCCAGCGACAGGAAGTCGCGCACGGCCCCGCCGCGACCGCAGAACGGGCAGCTCAGCGGCGAGCCGAGCGTGTGCCGGCCCGGGCCGACCGCAACCGGCGCGTCGCACCCCGGACACGTGATCGTCGCCTCGCCGAGCCGGTCACCGCGGGTGGCGCGTCGCTGCTCGTACTCGACCAGCCGCTGATCAGAGCGCCCGCGCGGGTCTGACGTCCAGCTGCCGCCGCTGAGGAAGCTCACGATTGGAGTGTAGGCGTGGCGGGCCTCAACCCCTGGGTGGAGACCGGGCGCGATCTCCACCCGCGAATCGACCCTGGGCCCGATGTGCGGAGGGCCTCGCGGCGAGAGGATCCTCCCATGTCACTTACCTCATATCTCATCGATTCCGCGCTCGTCCTCCTCGTTCTCCTCCAGATCAAGGAGAAGCCCCTCTCGACCAAGTCGCTGCTGCGCCCTCTGATCATCGTCGGCATCGCCGTCGCCAACTACTTCACCTCGCTGCCGACCGCCGGCAACGACCTCGTGCTGATCTCCGCGCTCGGGCTGGTCGGCCTGCTGATCGGCACCGCCGCCGGCCAGGCGACGATCGTCCGCCGTCGTCAGTCCGATGGCGCGGTCACCGTCCGCGCCGGCTGGCTCGCCGGCTTCCTGTGGGTGCTCGGCATGGGCCTGCGGTTCGCGTTCCTGGTCTGGATCAACCACTCCGGCGCCGCCTCGCTCGCCCACTTCAGCGCCGCCCACTCGATCACCGGCGCGGCCGCCTGGACCGACGCGCTGCTGGCGATGGCCGTCGCCGAGGTCGCCGGCCGGACTGCCGTCCTCGCCGCCCGCCGCCAGCGCGCCCAGAGCGCAGCCGCGGCGATCGCCGCCTGAGCGCCACGCCTCCCTCCCCCGGTCGAACAGAGCCGGCCCGCCGACACCGGCGGGCCCGCTCTGCTGTGTGCGTCCGAGGCGCCGGGGCCGTCGATTTCGTCGGGAGCGTCCGGCCAGCACCGATGCTCCCGACGAAATCCGCGGATGCCGCGGGAAACGTCGGGAGCGTCCCCGGCGCTGTGACGGACCCGACGAAATCCGACCCGGGGGCAGCTCGCCGGGGCGAGCGCGAGGCGCAGCGGGAGTGCGTCCGAAGGTGCAGCAAGAGGGCGCCCGCAGGTGCAGCAAGAGGGCGCCCGAAGGTGCAGCAAGAGGGCGTCCGCCGCCACGCCCCCCGGGCAAACCACCCCCAGAAAACGAAAAAGGCCCCGGCGCAAGCCGGGGCCTTTCCCAACAGAACTTCTGACCGGAGTGCGGCCTACATCATCCCCGACATGTCGGGCATACCGCCACCGCCGCCACCGCCGCCGTCCTTCTCCGGCACCTCGGCGACGATCGCCTCGGTGGTGAGGATGTTCTTGGCGATCGAGGCGGCGTTCTGGAGCGCGGAGCGCGTCACCATCGCCGGGTCGATGATGCCCTGGGCGACCAGGTCGACGATCTCGCCGGTGACACCGTCGAGGCCGTGGCCCTTCTTCGCCTTGCGGACGTCGTTGACGACGACCGAGCCCTCGAGGCCGGCGTTGTCGGAGAGCTGACGGAGGGGCTCCTCGAGCGCGCGGAAGACGATGAGTGCACCCGTGCGCTCATCGGCGAGCGTGAACGAATCGAGGTCGATCGCCTTCTGAGCGACGAGCAGAGCGGAGCCGCCGCCCGGCACGATGCCCTCCTCGAGGGCGGCGCGGGTGGCCTGCAGCGCGTCCTCGACGCGGTGCTTCTTCTCCTTCATCTCCGTCTCGGTGGCGGCGCCGACCTTGACGACCGCGACACCGCCCGACAGCTTGGCGAGGCGCTCCTGGAGCTTCTCGCGGTCGAAGTCGGAATCGGTGGACTCGACCTCGGACTTGATCTGGTTGATCCGGCCCTTGATCGCGCCTGAGTCACCGGCACCGTCGACGATCGTCGTGTCGTCCTTGGTGACCACGATGCGACGTGCGCGACCGAGCTGCGAGAGCTGGGTGTTCTCAAGCTTGAGACCCATCTCCTCGGTGATGACCTCGCCGCCGGTGAGGATCGCAATGTCCTCCAGCATGCGCTTGCGGCGGTCGCCGAAGCCCGGGGCCTTCACGGCGACACCGGTGAAGGTGCCGCGCAGCTTGTTGACGACGAGCGTCGCAAGCGACTCACCCTCGACGTCCTCCGCGATGATCAGCAGCGGGCGACCGGACTGGATGACCTGCTCCAGCACGGGCAGCACGTCGCGGACGGAGCCGATCTTGGAGTTGGCGATGAGGACGTAGGGGTCCTCCAGCACGGCCTCCATGCGCTCCTGATCGGTGACCATGTACGGCGAGATGTAGCCCTTGTCGAACTGCATGCCCTCGGTGAACTCGAGGTCCATGCCGAACGTCTGGCCCTCCTCGACGTTGACCACGCCGTCCTTGCCGACCTTGTCGATCGCGTCGGCGATGACG
>DASXZK010000111.1:0-59762 GCA_036501965.1 Solirubrobacteraceae bacterium | reverse complement strand
ACGACGGCCCACAGCGGGACATGCCGAGCTGGGCGTGCCCGGTGACCCTGGAGGACATGAAGCGCCTGATCGGCGAGACGCGACGGTTGATGCCCGATGTCGGCATTCAGGTGCCGCCGAACCTGTCGGACTGGTGGCCCGAGCTGGTCGCCGCCGGCGCCACCGACCTGGGTGGGCTGTCGGCCAACGGGGACCACATCTCGCCCGAGCATCCGTTCCCGTCCCCGTCGCAGGTGCGCAAGCGGCTGGCGGCGGATGGCTATGCGTTGTCGGAGCGGCTGTGCGTCTACCCGGAGTTCATCGACCCGGAGTGGATCGCGGCGCCGGTGCTCGACGTGCTCACCAGCCGCTACTGGTCGTTCATCCCGCGCCGAGGGTCGGGGCGCCGTGTGGTGCATGACATCGACGGCGCGGTTGCGCCGCGGGCGATCGAGCGTGCTCGCGATGGGGGCGCGCTCTCGGCCGGGGAGCTGACCGCGCTGTTTGCAGAGCGCCGGCCCGAGGTGATCGCCGAGATGCGGGCGGCCGCCGATGAACTGCGAGCGCGGGTGGCGGGGGAGACCGTGACGTTCGTCGTCAACCGCAACATCAACGTCTCGAACGTCTGCATCGTCGGCTGCGCGTTCTGCGGCTTCGGGCAGTCCAAGCGCTCCCCGGACGCCTACGAGCACTCGCGTGAGGATTTCGCCCAGCGGGTGCGGGAGGCGCTTGCGGCGGGCGCGACCGAGCTGTGCATCCAGTCCGGCATCCACCCGGACTGGGCCCTGGAGGACTACCTCGGATGGCTGCGCTTCGCCAAGGAGCTCGCCCCGGACATTCACCTGCACGCATACTCGCCGATGGAGGTCGCGCACATGTGCGACATGAGCGGCTTGGCGCCCGCGGAGGTGTTCGTGCAGCTGCGCGACGCCGGCCTGGGCTCGACGCCGGGCACCGCCGCCGAGGTGCTCGTCGACGGGGTCAGGGAGCGGATCTCGCCCAACAAGCTCCCGGTGGCGCGCTGGGTCGAGATCATCGAGGCCTCGCACCGGGCCGGGATCCGTTCGACCGCGACCGTCATGTTCGGGCACATCGAAGAGCCTCACGAACTCGCCGAGCACATGCGCGTCGTGCGAGAGCTGCAGGAGCGCACCGGCGGCTTCACCGAGTTCGTGCCGCTGTCGTTCATCCCGTTCCAGACGTTGCTCGGCCGCGCCCACGGGGTGGAGGAGATCACCCGCGAGGAGAACCTCAAGCACACCGCCGTGTTCCGCCTCGCGCTCGGCGACACCGTGCGCAGCGTCCAGGCATCGTGGGTCAAGATGGGTCTCGACGTCGCCACCGAGGCGCTCAGCTGGGGCGTCAACGACCTCGGCGGCACACTGATGGAGGAGTCGATCAGCCGGATGGCCGGCAGCTACCACGGCGTCCGTCTGGAGCCCCAGGACCTGATCGGCGCCGCGCACGCCGCAGGCCGCGCGGCCGCCGAGCGCACCACGCTCTACGAGATCCGCCGGCGGTTCGAGCCAGAGCCGCTCGCCGCCTAGTGCCCACCGACCCGATCATCCCCACCGACCCCGCGGAGCACCCGCCCGCGCTGCTCGCGGGTGTCGAGCCGCTCGAGGTGTTCGTCGAGCTGCTCGCCGAGCTCGACACCGACACGACCTCGACCGACTTCTACGATCGCATCTGCGAGGCGATCTGCCGCTTGACGACGATGGAGCGCGCGGCGATCTTCATGGCCGACGTCGGTCGGCGCCGTGCCGTGGTCACGGGCTCGCACGGGGGCTCGTTCCGCGACCTCACCCTGCCCTCCTCGCTGATCGCCACCCCGATCGTCTCCGACGCGCTGCGCGGCGACGCCGTGGTCGTGGCCAACGACATGGACCGGCAGGTACCGCGCGAGTACCTCGAGCGATACGGGATCACCACCCTGACCTGCACGCCGCTGTCAGCCGCAGGCCACGCCTACGGGGTGATCCTCGCCGATCGGGGCGGCGGGCACTTCGAGATCGAGGACGGCGAACGCCACCTGCTGTGGACGCTCGGCAAGACCGCCGCGCTCGTCGCCACCGCGCGCAACGCGACCCGCTCGCAGGAGCGCACGCGCCGGCTCACCGACCGGATCGAGCTCGCGCGTGAGATCCACGAACGGGTCGTCCAGCGGTTGTTCGGGGTCACGCTGGCGCTCAGCGCCCAGTCGCCGCTCGACGCCGAGCAGCGCGAGCGCTGCCGGATGGAGGTGCAGGAGGCGCTCGGCGACCTGCGCGAGGCGCTCGAGCGCCCGCTCGCACCGGTTCCCCAGCACACCGGCACGACGCTCCGCGACCTGCTGGCGCGGGCGGAGGAGGCACAGCCGCCGGCTCCACCGGTCACGGTCCACTGGGATCCGGAGGTCACCGTCCCGCCGGCGGTCGAGCCGCTCGCTCAGTCCGTGCTCACGGAGGCGCTGCGCAACGTCGCCAAGCACGCACGGGCCACCGCCGTCCACGTCCGCGTCGGCTCCGGTGAGGACACCTTCACGCTCGAGGTCCGCAACGACGGCGTCGGGTCAGGCGCACGCGGCGCCGGGATGGGTCTGCGCCTGGCCTCCTTCGAGGCGCTGCAGCAGGGAGGCGTCGTCGACTTCGGAGCTCCCGCCGACGGTGAATGGCGGGTGCGGCTCGTCGTTCCGGTCACCACGACGCCGCCCAACCGCCCGTGACCGGCCCCGAGCCCGGCCTGCGGGTGCTGGTCGTCGACGACCACGACGTCGTGCACTGGGGCTTTCGCGTGTTGCTCGGCGAGCAGCCGTGGGTGGCTCGCTGCCTCTCCGCGCGGTCCGGCGCCGAGGCGCTCGCGCTGCTGCCCACGCTCCGGCCCCACGTCGCGCTCGTCGACCTGTTCCTCGCCGGCGAGTCGGGCGCGGACGTATGCGCATCGATCCGCCGCGCCTCGCCGGACACGCGGGTGCTCCTGATCTCGGGCTCGGGCCGGATGTCGCCGGCGGCGGCGCGTGCCGCGGGTGCCTCGGGCTTCGTCTCCAAGGACTGGGAGGCCAAGGACGTCGCGCGCGCTGTCCGTGCCGTGGGCACCGGACAGACGGTGTTCGCTCCGACCTCCGAGCAGCCCGCGCCGCTGCTCTCCGAGCGCGAGCGAGAGGTTCTCGATCTGATCGCGGCGGGATCGACCAACCGCGAGATCGCCGCCTCGCTCTACCTCTCGCCGCACACCGTCAAGGAGCACACGAGCGCGCTCTATCGCAAGCTCGGGGCCCGCAACCGCGCCGAGGCGGTCCAGCGCGCACAGCGTGTGGGGTTGCTCTCCTGAATGTTGAGAGCGCAATGACATCTGTTGTTTCTCTTCGCTGCGTTCTCTACAGTTCTTCACCAGGGACGCCATAGTCCGCTGCCAGGATGACCGTGGATGACGTCTCGCTCTGACAATCACCCCGACGGACCGGCCCCGCCCGCCGTCTCGGACTCGACAGGAAGTGCACGGATGCTTGGTTCTGCTGTCTCAATTGTCGATCTCGCTGCGGAGATCGGCGAGAACATCGCGGCCCCCGTGGCCGACGAGGTCGACCGCGATTCGCGCTTCCCGCGCGAGGCCGTCGACGCGTTCCGCGAGCGACGCCTGCTGTCGGCGCTCGTTCCCGAGGAGCTCGGCGGCTACGGCGCCTCGATGAGCGACATCTCCGGCGCGGTGCGCGCGCTGGCCCGCCACTGCTCGGCGAGTGCGCTCGTGCTCGCGATGCACAGCATCGAGGTCAACAACCTGGTGCGCCAGGGCAGCACCGAGCCGCTGCAGGAGCTCCAGCGCCAGCTCGCCTCCGACCAGCTGCTGTTCGCCAACGCCAACAGCGAGGTCGGCATCGGGGGCGACGTCGGCCGCAGCAACTGCGCACTGGAGAACGACGGCGGGACGCTGCGTCTGACCAAGGACTGTCTCGCGATCTCCTACGGCGCCTACGCGGACGTGATCGCGGCCACCGCACGCCGCTCGCCCGACAGCGAGCCGACCGACCAGGTCCAGGCGCTCTGCCGTCGCTTCACGCTTGAGCCGCTGTCGGAGTGGGACGCGATCGGGCTGCGCGGCACGTGCAGCCTCGGCTATCGGCTGCAGGCCGAGATTGAGGCCGGCGAGCTCTATCCGCTGCCGTTCTCCGAGATCGCCACCTCCGGCGGCCTGCAGGCCAACATGTTGTTCCTCAGCTCAGTCTGGGTCGGAATCGCCGAGTCGGCGGCCGCCAAGGCCCATGCGTACGTTCGCGCCGCGGCGCGCCGGGAGATCGGCACGACGCCGAAGTCGGCACTGCGCCTCGCGGAGCTGTCGGCCGACCTCGACGGGATCCGGGCGCTGCTGGAGACGAGTGCGCATCGCATCCAGAACGCGGACGGGACCGACGAGCTGGGCAGCATTCAACTGCTGGCCTCGCTGCGCAACCTCAAGGTCGGCGCTTCCGAGGGCGGCGTGCGGATCGTGCGCGACGCACTGGAGATCTGCGGCATCGCCGGCTTCAAGCGCGGCACGCCGTTCACGCTCGACCGGCAACTGCGCGACGCGCACGGCGGACTGGTGATGGTGAGCAACGACCGCTACCTGCACATGAACGCCGACACGCTCGTCGCCCGCAAGCAGCTGTGACCGACGTAAGCGGGGATCCGGACGCGGCCGCGGCGCCGCCGACGCGGCGGCTGGCGTTCTTCTATCACCCGCACTCGTTCTCGGTGTTCGCACTGCGTGAGGCAGGGCGCGAGGTCTGCGAGCTCGTCTGGGTGATCGACTCCGAGATCGACGGCACCGGCGAGATGACCCCGATGCTCAGTCGCATGGGCACTGTCGTCGACCTCGCCGGCTGCTCAGAGCAGGAGGGGGCAGACCGCATCGCGGCGCAGCGCCCCGACGGGATCCTCACCCTGAAGGACAGCCTCATGCAGCGCACCGCGGCTCTCGCCGAGCGTTTGGATCTGCCGTTCCACAGCCGCGAGGTGGCCCGGCGGTTCACCGACAAGCACGTGCAGCGAGCGGCGATGCGCGACGCGGAAATCCCCGGACCGGGCTTCTGGACGGTCCCTGACCCCGGCGATGGGCAGGCGTGGGGGGACTTCGCGGCCAACGCGCGGTTCCCGGCGGTTCTCAAGCCGCGCCTGGACAGCGAGGGCAGCCGCGACACGATCCGTGTCGCCGGGCTTGACGAGGTCCGCGCGGCGTGCGTGGGCGGCGACGGTCCACGCCCACAGCTCGTGCTCGAGGAGTATCTCGGCGACCGGCCGCGCCCGGCGAGCGGCTTTGCGGACTACGTCTCGGTCGAGACCATCGTCAGCCATGGCGTGATCAGCCATCTCGCGATCACCGGCCGCTTCCCGCCCGCCGAGCCGTTCCGTGAGTCGGGGTTCTTCATCGACGCGGCCCTGACCGCGGAGGATCGCCAGGGCGCGCTCGATCTCGCCACCGCGGCCGTCGCGGGGCTTGGCGTCCAGATCGGCTGCCTACACACCGAGATCAAGTTCACGCCCGACGGCCCGCGCGTGATCGAGCTCAACGGCCGCATCGGCGGTGGCGTGCCGGAGATGCTGCTCGACGCCACCGGGGTCGAGTTCCTCCCGATCGCGCTGCGCCTCGCGCTGGGTGAATCGATCGTGTTCGACGGACCGCCGGCGACCAGCCAGGTTGCGTACCTGCTCTACGTCCAGTCGCCCGAGTGGATGCGCACGGTGACCAGCGTCGACGGGCTCAAGGAGCTTGCCGCCGACCCCGCGGTGAGCGAGGTCATCCTCAACCGTGGCCCCGGCCAGCGCGTCCACTGGCGCGAGGGCAACCACGGGCACGTGTTCTCGGTCCGGGGCGTGGTCGCCGACCACGACGCGCTGCGCACCTTCGAGCGGCGCGTCCACGACGAGGTCAAGATCGGCGGAGAGGGCGAGCGGCAGTCCGCTACGGAGTCACGGCCGGCCGCCCCGGGTGGGCGCTGAACTGCGCTGAGACGAGCAGTGCGATTCCGGGCGTCCACTCGTGGACGCCACCATGAATCGTGTCGAGCACGACCGAGGCTCCGGAGTTGCATCCGGAGTAGCTCGTGAAGGTCGAGGACCCGCTGCTCCGCGACGACGGCGAGCCGGTGCGGCACCGGTCGAGCGTCGCCCACCGGCGCGCCGAGGCGGGCGCCGAGAGCACCGTGGTGCCGCCGCCGATGCCGTTGAAGTGCCCGCCGCCGTACGGGATCGAGGCGTCGGCGGTGCCGTGGACCTCGAACACCGAGACCGGTCGTGACGGCGCACAGCCGGGGGAGACCGAGGTCGGCAGCTGGCCCTCGATCGGCACGATCAGCGTCAGCTGCGAGGCGATCCGGCAGCCGAGCAGCTCCGCGAGCAGGGCCCCGTTGGATTCACCCACCGCCGCGATCCGGCGGCGGTCCACCGCGTCGTGGGCCTCGACGTAGCGCAGGATCTGCTGGGTGAAGAACACATCGTCGACGCCGGCCGCATGGGCCGGGGTATTGCCTGCGCCCTCGTTCCAGGTGTCGTCAACGCCTTGTGGGTAGACGATGATCCATCCCTTCTCGGCCGCGAGCGTCGAGAAGTCCGTCTCGCCGATCGTGTGCGCGGCGGTGTCCTCGGCCCCGTGGAAGACGAGCACGAGCGGGTGCTGGCCCGCGCCCGACGGCGCGTCGAGCAGGAACGTCCGTGAGCGACCCTGCGAGGTGATCGTCACCGTGCTCGTCCCGCTCGGACCCGACGAGGTCCTCGCGAGTGGGATCGCGACCCGCGACACCGGAGAGGAGGAGGACGCCGGGGTCGTGGCGGAGGTGGTGTGGGCGGTCGCCGAGTCGCCCGCAGTACTGGTGCCGGTGCGGATGCTCCCCGTCGCGCCTGCGGTCCCGGTGCGGCTGAAACCGGTCGATGTCTTCGCTCCCGCGCTGCCACACGCGGCGAGCATGAGCGCGCCCAGGAGGCCGGCGAGGAACGCGGCGAGGAGCCGGCCGCTGCGGCGGGCGGCGCTCATCGGCGGCGCATCGCCCATTCGATGACCGGCAGCTTCAGCGCGTGCGGGACATGCTGGCTGGCGAGCATCGCGGCGCGCATCGGCAGGCCCGGCACGACCACGCGGTGACCGGCCTCCAGCCCCTTGACACCCGCCTCGGCAGCCTGCTCCGCGGAGACCCAGGCGGGCCGCGGAACCGCGCTCTCGAACGTGTGGCCCGAGCCGACCTCCCAGCCGGCGACGTCCCAGAACTCGGTCGAGACCGGACCGGGCGCAAGCGCGGTCACAGTGACCCCCGAGCCTCTCAGCTCGTGGTGCAGGGCCTCGGAGAAGGTGAGGATGTATGCCTTGGCCGCCGAGTAGCCCGCCGAGTAGGGCAGCGGCTGCATGCCGGCGGTCGAGGCGACGTTGAGCACCGCGCCCGAGCCCCGGCGCACCATTTCGGGCAGGAACTCCGAGCACAGTGCGACCGGCGCTTCGACGAGCACCCGCAGCTGGTCGAGCTCGCGAGCGGGATCGGACAGGTGGAAGGCGCCCCCGGTCGCGAACCCCGCATTGTTGACGAGCACGTCGATCTCGAGCCCGAGCGACGCGATCCGCCCGGGCAGCCGCGCCCGGGACGCGGCCTTGGACAGGTCGCAGCCCAGCGTCTCCGCGCGCACGGAGTGCTCCGCGGTCAGCTCGGCGGCGACCTCCTCCAGCCGATCCTTGCGCCGCGCGACGAGCACGGCCGAGTGGCCGCGGCGGGCGAGCTGGCGGGCGATCTCCGCGCCGATTCCGGCGGAGGCGCCGGTCACGAGCGCGGCGGTCTTGGAGGACGGGGCGGGCAGGGACACGGCGCGGTTCGAAGGGTACCGGCGGGGGTGGACCGGCGGCTGCAGTCGGCCAAAGCCCACCAAATTGGTTCAGCGGGGTTCGACGGCCGAGGTCACGACGCGCTGCCCGCGCCCCACATCACGGAATGAGACACCGCTGAAACGGGTCGCCCCCCGAACGGGGGGAAATGCCCGACTTGCCTGTATCGGGGTCGTAGGGTCAGCGTAGGTTCGCCTGGAATGACCACGGAAACCGACACCTCGAGCGCGATCCTCTTCCCTGGCCAGGGAAGTCAGACGCTGGAGATGCGCGACCTTGTGGAGCGCGTCCGTCCCGACCTGCTCGCGCTCGCCGCGGAGGTCGTCGGAGAGGACCCGTTTCCGCGCGCCGACGAGGGCACCAATTTCGCGCAGCCGGCGATCTTCTGCGCCTCGCTGGCGGGCTGGGCCGCGCTCGGCTCGCCGCTGGGGGCGATGATGGCCGGGCACTCGCTCGGGGAGCTCGGTGCGCTCGTCGCGGCCGGTGCGCTTGCCGAACGGGACGGCTTGGAGCTCGTCGCGCTCCGCGGGCGGCTCATGCACGAGTCGGGGCTCGCGGCCGGTGACGGCTCGATGGTCGCCGTGATCGGCGCGGGCGCCTCAGATCACGCGGGCGAGATCGCCGCTGCCGCCGACCTGACCGTGGCCAACGACAACTCGCCGCTGCAGATCGTCCTGTCGGGTTCCAAGGGCCACATCCCGGCGGCGATCGTCCGCGCCAAGGAGCTCGGGCTGCGGGCGATGGAGCTCGACGTCACCGGCGCCTTCCACTCGCCGATGATGGCCGCCGCCGTGCCCGAGTTCACCGCCGCGCTCGGCGAGGTGGAGTTCGCGTCCCCGCGCACGACCGTCATCAGCGCGGTCACCGCCCAGCCGTTCACCGACCCGCGCGGCGAGCTCGCCGACGCACTGGTCAAGCCGGTGCGCTGGCGTGAGGTGATGCTCACGATGCACTCGCTCGGCGCCGAGCGGTTCGTCGATGTCGGTCCGGGCCGGGTGCTCACCGGGCTGGCCAAGCGCACCCTCTCCGGAGTGGAGCTCGTCAATGCCTGACCTCTCGTCAGAGGGCTGCGCACTCGTGACCGGCGCCTCACGCGGGATCGGTGCCGCCACCGCCAAGGCGCTGGCCGCGGACGGCTGGGCCGTGGGAGTCGGCTACCGCTCCGGTGCCGACGCGGCCCAGGCGATCGTCTCCGAGATCGAGTCCGCGGGTGGGACGGCGGTCGCGCTCCAGGGAGACATCACCGATCCGCAGACCCCCGACGCGTTGTTCGGCGCGCTCGAGGAGGCGTACGGCCGTCCGGTGCTGTGCCTGGTCAACAACGCGGGCGTCACCGACGACGACCTCACCCCGTCGCTCTCCGATGAGGCCTGGCAGAACGTGATCGACACCGACCTCACCGCGGCGTTCCGCCTGACGCGTCGCGCGCTGCGCCCGATGATGCGCGCGCGGGCGGGCCGGATCGTCAACGTCGCCTCGGTCGTCGGGCTGCGTGCCAACCCCGGCCAGCCCAACTACGCCGCCGCGAAGGCGGGACTGATCGCACTCACGCGCAACGCCGCCGTGGAGGTCGCGCGGCGCGGGATCACGATCAACGCTGTCGCGCCCGGCTGGATCGACACCGAGATGACAGAAGGGGTCGACCGGGCCCTGCTCGAAAAGGTTCCCGCCCGCCGTGCGGGCACCGCCGAGGAAGTGGCTGCGTGTGTGCGGTTCCTGACGTCCGACCAAGCCGGTTATGTGACCGGCGCCGTGCTATCCGTGGACGGCGGCCTCGCCGCCTGAATGACCTTTCCCCCGAACAGCGAACTTTTACAGAAGGAGACCAGGATGTCCGTCACAACCGAACAGGTGGAGACCCGGGTGATCGAGACGCTCGCGTCCTTCGGCCCCGACCAGAGCCAGATCACGCGCTCAGCGACGTTCGAGGAGCTCGACATCGACTCGCTCGACCTCGTCGAGCTCGCCCAGGTCGTGGAGGAGGAGTACGGCGTGGTGCTCAAGGGCGAGGACATGAAGGACCTCAAGACCGTCGGCGACGCCGTCGACCTGATCGTCGAGCGCGCCGGCTAAGGACGTCTCGTTGTCCGCACCCGCAGACAAGCGCAGGGTCCTCGTCACCGGTCTCGGTGCCGTGAGCCCGCTCGGCCTCGGTGCCGCGCGGCTGCACGAGCGCTGGGCGGACGGCGTGGTCGGCATCACCGACGGCCTTGGCCGCGCGGACGATTTCGAGCCGGCGGAGCACCTCTCCGTGAAGGAGGCGCGCCGGCTGGACCGCTTCGCGCAGTTCGCGCTGGTCGCGGCCGGCGAGGCGATCGCCCAGGCCGGCTGGGTCGGCGGCGTCTCCGGCAGCGGCATCGACCCGTTCCGGGTCGCGTGTGTGATGGCCACCGGCATCGGCGGACAGGGCACGATCGAGAGCCAGCTGGAGGTGATGCGCGAACGCGGCGCCCGTCAGGTCTCGCCGCTCGGCATCCCGCAGTACATGCCGAACGCGGCCGCCGCCGCGATCACCATGAAGCACGGGATCCGCGGCCAGAGCTTCCAGGTCGGGTCCGCTTGCGCGAGCGGCGCTCACGCCATCGGGTTGGCGATGCGGATGATTCAGTACGGCGAGGCCGACGCGGTCGTCTGCGGCGGGACCGAGGCGACGCTCACCGAGTTCGCCGAGGCCTCCTTCGCCAACATGCAGGCGCTCTCTCCGACCGGCATCTCACGCCCGTTCGATCTGCGCCGCGACGGCTTCGTGATGGGTGAGGGCGCCGGAGTGCTGGTGCTCGAGGCCGAGGACACCGCGCGCGAGCGCGGCGCCACCGTGTTCGGTGAGATCGCCGGTTACGGCTCCACCACCGACGCGCACCATCTCACCGCGCCGGATCCGAGCGGGGTCCCGGCCTCACGCGCGATCGAGCTCGCGCTCGCCGACGCCGGCGCGACCCCGTCCGACGTGGACTACATCAACGCCCACGGAACCTCGACCCAGCTCAACGACGCGGCCGAGACGCGCGCGATCAAATCTGCGCTCGGGGACGCGGCAGGCGCGCTGCCGATCTCCTCGACCAAGTCCTCGATCGGTCACCTGCTCGGGGCCGCCGGGGCAGTCGAGGCGGTCGCGACCGTGCGCACGCTCGTCACCGGAGTGATCGCGCCGACGCTCGGCTACGAGGTCCCTGACCCCGAGCTCGATCTTGATTACGTCCCCGGCGAGTCGAGGCCGCTGATCGCCTCCAACGGTCATCCGCCGCTCGCCCTGTCGAACTCGTTCGCGTTCGGCGGCCACAACGTCACGCTTGCCATCCGAGGAGCAGAGTCATGAGCGCCACCGCCACAGCGCTTCCCGAGATCGTCCGCCCCCAGCGACTGTCGCCGATGGAGCGCCTGGAGGCGCTCTGCGACACCGGCTCGATCAGGGTGATTCGCTCAGGCGTGATGTCGCCACGCCTCGGCGAGCGGGCCGCCCCCGGCGACGGCGTCGTCGGCGCGACCGGCCTCGTCCACGGCCGGCCGATCGCCTGTTACGCCCAGGACGGCCGCTTCTTCGGCGGCGCGCTCGGCGAGCTGCACGCGCAGACGATCGTGCGCGTGCTGCAGACCGCCGAGCGGGCACGGATTCCGGTGGTCGGGTTCGTCGAGTCCGGTGGCGCCCGCATCCAGGAGGGCACCGCCGCGCTGGCCGGCTACGGACAGATCTTCCGCGAGACCGTGCGCCTCACCGGCGTCGTCCCGCAGATCTCGATCGTGTCCGGCGCCTCGGCCGGCGGGGGCGCCTACTCGCCCGCGCTCACCGACCTGATCGTGATGACCGAAGACGCCGCGATGTTCCTCACCGGCCCCGGTGTGGTGCGCGACGCGCTCGGCGAGGAGATCGACGCCGCCAGCCTCGGTGGGCCGCGGGTGCACGACCGCAACGGTGTCTGCCACCTCGTGGAGACCGACGAGGCGAGCGCAGCCGCCCGCGTGCGCGAGATCCTCGGCTACCTGCCATCGGTCGCCGGCGGCCCGCTGCCGCGCTCATCCGTGCGGATGGCGACCGGCGAGAACCCCGGCGATTTCGTCCCCGCCGAGACCCGCCGCTCATACGATGTTCGGCTCGCGCTGCGCGCGTTCGTCGACCGCGACTCGATCCTCGAGCTGCATCCGCGCTGGGCGCGCAACGTCGTCACCGCGCTCGCGCGCATCGACGGCCGCCCGGTCGCAATCATCGCCAACCAGCCGCGCTACCTCGGAGGCGTGCTCGACGCCGAGAGCTCGGAGAAGGCGGCCCGGTTCATCGGGTTCTGCGAGTCCTTCGGGCTCCCGCTCGTGGCGGTCGTCGACACCCCGGGCTTCATGCCGGGCTCCAAGCAGGAGGCGGCCGGTGTGATCCGCCACGGCGCGTCGCTCGTCCGGGCGTTCGCGGCGGCGCGCGTGCCCAAGTTCACGGTGGTGCTGCGCAAGTCCTACGGCGGCGCGTACATCACGATGAACTCGCGCGACCTCGGAGCCGATCTGGTGATGGCCTGGCCGGACGCCGAGCTGGGGATCATGAGCGCCAAGGCGGCGGTCGGGATCGTCAACCGCCGCCAGCTGCGCGTCGCGCCCGACCCCGAGGCCGAGCGCGACCGCCTGGCTGAGATCTACGCCGAGGAGCACCTGCGCGCCGACAGCGCGGCGGCAGCCGGGTTCGTCGACGAGATCATCGAGCCCGGGCAGACCCGCGACCGGCTGATCCGTGCGCTTGAGACCTTCAGCGGCGAGCTCGACGGCCCGGGGTGGACGATGACCGACGCCCTGCTCGGCCCGTCTGCTCATCCGCGTCGATGATCCTGTCGGGCAAGCGCCTGCTGATCACCGGCGTCATCACCAAGGACTCGATCGCCTTCCACGCCGCCGAGCAGGCGCAGCGTGAAGGCGCCGAAGTGCTGTTGACGAGCTTCGGCCGGGTCAAGCGGATGACCGAGCGCGCCGCCCAGCGGTTGCCCGAGCCGGTCGACGTGCTCGAGCTCGACGTCAACCGCCCCGAGGACCTCGCGGCGCTCACGGAGACGCTCCGAGAGCGCTGGGGCGGCGTCGACGGCGCGCTGCATGCGATCGCCTTTGCGCCCCAGGACGCGCTCGGTGGGAAGTTCATGACCGCCCCGGCCGACAGCGCCGCCCAGGCGTTCACGACGAGCGCGTACTCGCTCAAGGCGCTGGCCGTGGCGCTGCAGCCGCTGATGGAGCCCGGCGGATCGCTCGTCGGGCTGGATTTCGACGCGACGGTCGCGTGGCCGATCTACGACTGGATGGGGGTCGCCAAGGCCGCGCTGGAGTCGGTCAACCGCTACCTCGCGCGCGATCTCGGCCCGAACGGCATCCGCTGCAACCTCGTCTCCGCGGGCCCGCTGGGCACCGTCGCCGCCCAGGGGATTCCGGGCTTCGACACGCTCGCCGATCTCTGGCGCCGGCAGGCGCCGCTCGGCTGGGATGCCTCCGACGTCGCACCCGTCGCCCGGACCGTGTGCTGGCTGCTGTCTGACTACTCGCAGGGGATCAGCGGCGAGATCGTCCACGTCGACGGCGGCTTCCACGCGATCGGCGCGGCTCCCCAGGACTGACCCCGCGCTAGCGGAAGAGGTCGGTGTCGGCGCCGCGCAGCAGCGGCCCGATCCCAGGCCCGTCCTCGGCGTAGGTGACCCGCGCCATGCCGGTGACGAGCACGGCGGGCTGACCGCCGTCCTTGGTGCGGGCCAGGTCAGCGGCCGCGGCGATCTCGTCGGCGATCGCGATCACCGTCGCCTTCAGGTCCCGGCCGCGGCGATCGGTGCGCCCGCGCCAGTCATCGAGTGGCTGAAGTCCGGCGCAGCCGATCGCGACGTCGCACTGGCCGTGGCGCCAGGCGCGGCCGAAGGAGTCGGTGACGATCACCGCGGGCGCGGCGCCGGTCCGCTGTGCGAGGCCCGCGCGCAGCCGGCGCGCGGAGGAATCCGGGTCCAGCGGAAGCATGATCACGCTGTCGTCTTCGGCGGCGTTGGAGGCGTCGACGCCGGCGTTCGCGCACACGAACCCGTGATGGGTCTCGGTGATGAGCACGCCGCGCTCGGCGCGCCGGACCTTTCGGGTCTCATCGAGGACGACCTGGACGTGGCGGGGATCCTTGCCACCCAGGCGCTCGGCGAGCTCAAGCGCGCGAGGGGAGGGAGTGATCTCGGCGAGCCGGCGCGTGCGCCCCTCGGCCTTGGAGATGAGCTTGTGGGCGACGACGAGCACCGCTCCGGGCGTGACCGAGGGCGCTCCGGGCCGGGCGAGCGCGTCGGCGATGAGCTGGGCCGGGTCGTCGCCGGCGCGGACCTCGGGGATCCCGGGGAGGGCGGCGGCGCCGATCACCCGCGGCTGCGGACGAGTTGGCGGAGCATTCCGCGCGTGAGCGCGGCCCCGCCGCGGGAGCGCTCGAGCGCATCGGTGAGCAAGGCGAGGTCCTCGGGCGTGTCCACGTCGAGCGCGAGCGATGGAACGGGCACCGATTCCACGGTCAGCCCGGCAGTCCGCCCCTGCTCCAGATGGCGATCGTGGCTGCCCTCGCCGAAGCTCGGCGCCAGCGCATCGGGAGGGGTGATGAGCAGCGCGTTGGTCCCGGTGCCGTGGCGATCGGGCACGACGAGCACGGAGCCGGGGCGCACCCTGCGGCCGGCGAACTCGTCGAGCTCGTCGGGGTCCAGCAGCGGACAGTCCCCGGGCACCAGCAGCACTCTCTCCGCGCCGAGCTTGATCGCATGCTCGATCCCCCGCTGCGCTGCGTCGTTGTGCCCCGCGTCGGCATCCTCGATGACGTCCGCGCCATAGCCGGCCCCGATCCGCTGTGCGACATGGTCGGGGGTGACGACGATCACGGAATCGACCGTGGCGGCGCGCCGGAGCGCGATCAGCGCATCGGAGAACATCGCCTCCACCAGCGACCGGCGCGGGGTGGGGTCGAGCTCCGCCGCGAGGCGCTGCTTGGCACGGTCGAGCGTCTTGATGGGAAGGATGGCGATCGTCGTCATGTGTCAGAGCACGCTACCGGCGCACGGTCAGGATTCGGAGCTTTTGTGAGGTGTGAGTCCGAGCGCGAACGCGAGCGTCGCCTCCGCGACGTCGCGGCGGCGCGGAGGCGTGTCGAGCAGCACGTCGCGCTCCAGAGTCACGATGTCGGGCGCGCGCTCGTCGGCGACGAGGCCGTCGATCAGCGGCGTGTAGGCAGCGGCGATGCCGTCGCTGTCGAGCGTGCGGCCGGCCCAGGCCAGGCAGGCCGCGGTCGGCCCCTTGAGCACCGCCCCACGCACCAGCGGGCTGACCGCGACGACGGGCGCCGCGCTCTCCCGGATCGCATCGGCGAGGCCCGGGACCGCGAGGACCGGACCGATCGAGATGACCGGGTTCGAGGGGCCGATGATGATCGCCCGTGCGTCCCGGATGGCGCTCAGCACCTCGGGTGACGGCAGCGCGGCCGGCGCGTGGCGGTACTCGACCCCGTCGATCGGGCCCTCGCCGCGGCGGCGGATCATGAACTCCTGCAGGGGCCACCACTGGCCACCGGCATGGATCCGCGTGCGCACCGGGCGATCGCTCATCGGCAGCACGCGCGCGCGCAGACCGAGCGCAGTGCCGATCTCGGCCTGCGCGGCGGTCAGCGTGCGCCCCGCCGCGAGCGCCTGTGCGCGGTGGACTGCGATCGCGAGATCGCGGTCGCCGAGGTTGAACCAGATGTCCTGGCCGAGGTCGCGCAGTCCGTCCATCACCGCGAACGTGTCGCCGTCGAGGCCCCAGCCGCGCTCGTCGATGCGGTCCGTGAGCCAGAACGTGATCAGGTCCGGGTCGGGGGAGACGTGACCGCCGTAGATCTCGATGTCGTCGCCGGTGTTGGCGATCACGACGAGTTGCTCGCCGGCGACGTCGAGCATCCCCCGCGCGAGTCGCGCTCCGCCGGTGCCACCGGCGAGCACCACGACGGGCCGCTTCGAGGCGGGGGTACCGGCACCGGCGGACGCGTCGTCGCTCGTCATCGAGGGCGGCGGCCCGGCGTCAGCCGTCAAGGCCCGTGATGCGGATGCCGGCCCGTGACTTGTTGCGCACGTTGATCGAGATGATCAGCGGCGTGAGGCCCTCGACGATCCGCGACATCTCGAGCGCGCCGGCGTTGACCGCCCGCAGCCCGTCGATCCGGGAGACGAGCTCCATCACGCGGTCCTTGTCGACCTTGCGATCGCCGCAGACGAGCACGTCCTCGTCGAGCGTGTGGTCCAGGTCGGTCAGCAGGGCGGCGCTGACCGTGTGAAACGCCGACACGACCCGCACGCCGTCAGGCACCATCTCCTGGGCCTGCTCCGCCGCGGAGCCCTGCCAGACCCCGAGCAGCCGCGTCGCTTTGCCGCTCACCGCCGCCGCGAGCGGCACGGTGGCGTCGACCACCAGCTGGTCGGGAGTGAGGACGTTCCCCAGGTTGGTGAGCGTCTCGGAGTGGGAGCGAAATGGGACGCTGAGCAGCACCAGCTCACAACCGGCGGCCGCCTCGGCATTCTGCAGGCCGCTGAAGCTGCCGTCCGGTACTTGCGCCGACGCGCGATCGGCGGCCTCCTGGGCCCTGCCGGCATCGCGTGAACCGATCACGACCGGCGTGCCGCCCAGCCCGAGACGCAGCGCGAGCCCGTACCCGAGTGCGCCGGTTCCGCCGACGATGCACACCGGGGAGGCCATGGACGCGTGAGTGTATTCGGGGGTCTGCCCGAGCGCCGCGCGGTGCCAGGGGTGTCCGATCGCGGACCGACCGACGGCGCGCGGTGTGTTAGAACGCGGGGAGATGAGCGCAACCGAGGACGAGCTGCTGCAGGTCGCACTGGACGCGGCTCGTGCCGGCGCGGCGGAGCTGGTCGGGCGCTTCGGCCATCGTCAGCGACAGGTTCGCTCCAAGTCCTCGCCGACCGACCTCGTCTCCGAGGCCGACGTCTCGGCCGAGACCGCGATCCGGGCGGTGCTCGGCGACCGGCGTCCCGAGGATGCGATCCTCGGCGAGGAGGGCGGCGCCACCGGCGACGGGGCGCTGCGATGGGTGATCGACCCGCTCGACGGCACGACCAACTTCCTGTTCGGCGTACCGCAGTGGGCGGTCAGCGTCGCCTGCGAGGACGCCCACGGCTCACTCGTCGGCGTCGTGCTGGACCCCAACCACGACGAGTGCTTCGCGGCCACCCGCAACGGACCCGCGACGCTGAACGGCGACCCCTTTGAGGCCGGCGAGCCGGACACGCTGGCGACGGCGCTGGTGGCCACGGGCTTCGGCTACGAGAGCGACGTCCGCGCCCGCCAGGCGATCGTGCTCAACCGCGTGCTGCCACGGGTACGAGACATCCGCCGTGCCGGCTCGGCCGCGATCGACCTCGCCTGGTGCGCCTGCGGGCGCCTCGACCTCTACTGGGAGCGGGGCGTCAAGGCCTGGGACATCGCGGCGGGCTCGCTGCTCGCCGAGCGCGCCGGCCTGGTCGTGGAGCTCCTGGAGGAGAGCGAGGACGGCCCGGCGGGCATCCTCGTCGGCCCCGCGCAGCTGATCGGCGAGCTGCGCGCGTTGGTGCTCGACGGCTGACCGGGGTTCCGCGACGCGGTGCCGGGCTCCGGGCCGCCGGCGGGGCGCGCGGCCCGTAGTGGTGTGCAGTGAGGAGCGAAAACGCCCGCGCGTTGGTGGGCGAGGGGGCGTGTGGGCGGTTGTGGCACCTGGGGCAGCGAAAACGCCCGCGCGTCGAGGAGCCTCAGAGCGCTCGGGCAGTTCTGCTCACGCGGGGTGCGGACGGACAGCGGATTACACTCGGGGACCCCTCCGCGGCGGTGGTGGAACGGTAGACACGACGGACTCAAAATCCGTTGTCCGCAAGGACGTGAGGGTTCGAATCCCTCTCGCCGCACTTCCCAGGGAGACCGTCAGGTTGCGGCTGTCCGGCCGCCGCCGAAGCGGGTCTCCTGCCGGCCGCCGCCACCGCTTCGGCGCGCGGCGGCCTCCTCGTCCGGGACCTCGAGCTCGACGTTCCAGCCCTGGGCGAAGCCGACGACCGCGACCAGGATGAGCACGAGCTCGACCGGTACGAGCAGGAGCACGAGCGTGCCGATCGTGTCGGAGCTGAGGCCCTGGCCGCCTCCGAGAGCGTGGGCGGCCCCATAGCTGGCGTTGGAGCGATCGAACCAGCTCGTGCCGCCGAACCCCACGCTCGCGATCAGCGCGATCGCGAGCAGCAGCAGTCCGAGCACTCCGGCGATCGGCAGCAGCCCGCGCGCCCAGCGCGCGATGAAGAACGCAATCACCACGTAGAGCGCGCACCAGACGAAGTTGATCGGCGTCATGCCCTCCAGCTTGCTCCAGCCGCCGACCGTGACCGCGAGCATCAACGCCACCGAGATCAGGAGCACGATTACCACGAAGATCCGCGTCAGCTTGCAGATCACACGGTCCCGGTTGGGATGGATGACCGTGTAGCCCGGACGGACGTCTCGATGTTGCGCCACGCCGGGACCATACCCCGACGGGGCCGATTTGCGCACCGCCGCCGGCCGTACAATCGACCGCGTCGTCCGCGGGCGTGGCGGAATTGGTCTACGCGCCGGCTTTAGGTGCCGGTGGGCTATGCCCTTGGGGGTTCGAGTCCCTCCGCCCGCATTCGTGTGCCGAGTACCATCGCTGTTCGCTCCCAGGGGAGTGAGTTAATGGCTATGCGCACGGTCTCCAAAACCGTGAATCCGGGTTCGAATCCCGGCTCCCCTGCTTGCTCTCGCACACGGTCTACCGGACCTTCGACACACCCCGCCGCCGCGAGTTCATCCACATCACCGACGACGTCGCCGGAGTCGTCCGGGAGAGTGCCGTGACCGAGGGCATGGTGCTGGTGTGCGCGATGCACATCACCGCCGGGGTGTGGATCAATGACGACGAGCCGGGGCTGCAGGAGGACGTGCTCGAGTGGCTGGACAAGCTGGCGCCCCCGAGTTGGAGCGAGCCGGTCAACGAGGTTGCACGTGAGCTCTCGCCCGACCCCGGCGACTACCGCCACCATCGCGGCGGCGAGGACAACGGCGACGCGCACTTCAAGAACCTGCTCGTCCACCATCAGGTGATCGTGCCGATCACCGACGGCGCGCTTGACCTCGGCCCGTGGCAGCAGATCTTCTACTGCGAGTTCGACGGCGGCCGGCGCAAGCGCATGGTCATCAAGGTCCTCGGGGAGTAGCGCCTTTCCCGGGCCGGTGACCGTTGGGCTGTTCCGGGCGCCGCTCGACCTCGAGCCGGATCAGCTCGAGACGTTCGCTGCGACGCTCTCCGCGGAGGAGATGGCGCGCGCCGGCGCGCTCCAGGCCCCGCGGGCCCGCCGGCGGTGGATCGCCGACCACGGTTGGCGCCGCTGCCTGCTCGCCGAGCGTCTACCCAACCGCGCTGCATCGCAGCTCACGTTCACCGACAGCGAGCACGGCAAGCCGCGACTCACCGGCGCCGGGCCGCACTTCAGCGCCTCCCGCAGCGAGGACGTCGCCTGGTACGCGGTCAGCGACCAGGCCGAGGTCGGCGTCGACGTCGAGCGGGTCGACCTCGAGCGCCCCCTGGAGCGACTTGCCGGGCGGCTTCTGTCCCGCCGCGAACGGGCGCTCTACGACGCGGTCCCGGAGACCGCGCGCGCCGACGCGCTCTTCGCATGCTGGACGTGCAAGGAGGCGGCCGTGAAAGCACTCGGCAGCGGCCTGGTGTTCCCGCTGACCGCTCTCGAGACGTGGACCGGCGATGGAGCACCGATCCGCGCCCAGGGGCTCGAGATCCGCGGCGTCACGAGCGATCCCGGCCGCGCCGTGGCGGTCGCGGTCCGCATCGAGCCTCGGGACAACGTGACGATCGAGGCGCCGGTCGACCTGTCCGCGCGGTGAGCGCCGCCCACCGACGCGGTAGGCTCACCGTTCCCGCGGGCGAAGTGTTGTGGTTGCACAGGAGCCTTCCAAGCTCTTAGGGCGGGTTCGATTCCCGTCGCCCGCTTGACCGGGGCTCCGATTCCCGCTGGCCAGGGTCCGCCGGCGCAACGGACGGCGCGCCGCGGGGCGGTTATGATCGGCAGGTCACGGGGAGTGGCGCAGTCTGGTAGCGCACCCGGCTGGGGGCCGGGCGGTCGCAGGTTCAAATCCTGTCTCCCCGATTCGCATCACGCCACGGGCAGGGGACAAACCCGAGGGGGAATCGATGAATGCGTCGTTGTCCGGAGTGCCCGTCCCGTCCGTGAGGTCGGCGTGAACGGGTCAAGGCCGAGCGTGGTCATCCTGGGAGCCGGGTTCGCCGGGCTGGAGCTCACGACTTCGCTGTCGGAGGCGTTCGGCGAGGAGCTGGACATCATCCTGATCGACAAGAACGACTCGTTCGTGTTCGGCTTCTCCAAGCTGGACGTGATGTTCGGCCGCAACGTGCCGGAGGGGGTCCGCCACCCGTACGCGAACATCGTCAAGCCCGGGGTCCGCTTCGTGCAGGCCGCGATCGAGGCGATCGATCCTGCGGCCCGCACCGTGCAGACCGACGCCGGCGTGTTCGAGGCGGACATCCTCGTGGTCGCGCTCGGCGCCGACCTGGCCCCCGAGGCGACACCCGGCCTCACCGCGGGCGGGCACGAGTTCTACACCGTGCCGGGTGGCTTCGCCGCGCGGGACGTGCTCGAGCGCTTCGAGGGGGGCCGCGTGGTCATCGGCGTGCTCTCGACACCGTTCAAGTGCCCGCCGGCACCGAGCGAGACCGCGCTGCTTCTGCACGAGTACCTGACCGAGCGGGGCCTGCGCGACACGTCCGAGATCGCGCTGGTGATGGACTTCGGGCGGCCGATCCCGCCCTCACCGGACGCGTCGGCGGCGATCCTCGAGGCGTTCGCGGAGCGCTCGATCGAGTGGCATGCCCAGCGCGAGGTCTGCGAGCTCGACCCGGCTCGCGGTGTCGCCCTGCTGCGGGACGGCGGCGAGATGCCCTACGACCTGTTCCTCGCCGTCCCCGTGCACCGCGCCCCCGCGGTCGTGTCGGAGGCCGGGCTCACGGTCGAGGGCTGGATCCCGGTCGACCGCCTCACGTTCGAGACGGCCTACCCGGGCGTCTACGCGCTGGGTGACGTCGCCGCCGTCGGGACGCCGCGCGCCGGCGTGTTCGCCGAGGGCCATGCGGTGATCGCCGCCGAGCACATCATCGCGGCGATCCGCGGCACGACCAGCGAGGCGGAGTACCCGGGACGCGGCATCTGCTACCTCGAGTTCGGGGGTGACCAGGTGGCGATGGTCGACGTGACGTTCTTCGGCGACAAGCGTTCGGGCGCGCTGGTCGGGCCGTCGGCTGCCCTGTCCGCCGAGAAGGCCGAATTCGGGTCGAGCCGCGTCAAGCGCTGGTTCGACCGAGACTGGAAGGCGACAGCGACGCCGGCGGCCGCTCAGACCTAGTCGCCGGGGTGCGTTCTCGGCATTTCTGGGTGGGACCGGATCGAGGGGGAAGACACGAGAGATGGCAGACGTAACGACGGTGATCGTGCTGGATGACGACGCGCTGTTCCGACACCGGCTGACGGGCGAGCTCCGTGGGCGAGGACTGACCGTGCTGGCGGACGACGCCCTGCATGTCGGCGCCGTACGACGGGCGGAGGATCTCGGCCCGAACGTCGTGGTCCTCGACACCGCGTCAACCGGTATGGCCGGAGCTGAAGCGACGCATCGACTCTCCGCCGCAGCGCCGAGAACCCGCGTGCTGGTGCTCACCGACTCCGATGACGACCGTGACGTGATGGATGCCCTGCTGGCCGGAGCCAGCGGGTATCTGCTCAAGGACTCATCGGTCGACCAGATCATCGAGGGGATCACGGCCGCCGCTCAGGGGGAGTCGATGATCACCCCTCGACTCGCCAGCCGGCTCGTGGGCCGGCTTCGAGAGCCCGACCAGGAAACGCCGGTTCCCGGTGCGATCGCGCTGACCAGACGCGAGCACGAGGTGCTCGAACTCCTCGTGCTTGGGAGCGAGAACGCGGAGATCGCGGAGAGGTTGCAGATCAGCCAGCACACGGTGAAGAACCACGTCTCGAGCATCTTCGACAAGCTCGGCGTGGAGAACCGCATCCAGGCCGCCGTGCGCGCCGTCCGCGGACGGCTGCTCTGACCAGCGCGGTTCAGCCGCTCGCCGTACTCCAGCAGGGCTGAAACACCGAACCGTTGAGCGCGGTGTTGAACAGCGCGCCCATGATCCCGTCGACGTTGTCGGCACTGCAGAAGCCGGGGTAGAGCGACGACTGGTACTCGGCATCCAGGACCGGTTTGCCCGCGGCCACGTACGGCTGCAGGTCCGAGCATTCGTCGTACTGCCGGCACTGCTCGTCAAGCGCGCCGTCGAAGAACGGCTGGAGCGTCGACGTCTGTTCTGGATCGTTCTTCTGGAACACGGCAAGTCCGAGCTGGTGCGCGGTCCGCGCGATCCACTCGTTGTAGGCCACCTGCTGCGCGCCGGTGATGGCAAAGCCGGTGTTGTTCTCCCAGCCGTCGATGTTGTCGGGCTCGAGCGCGTCAAACCCCTTGCGCCGGCACATTTTGAAGCGGGTGATCATGATCGGCTCGAGGACCTGGAGCTGCCGGATGTCGAGCCACCGTTCGCCCGGCCAGCCGTTTGGCCGCCCGAGCACCCGGCGCGGGAAGCTGCCCGCGTCGGGGCGCCACTTCTCCCACGTCCCGGCGTCGATGTAGCAGATGACCCGCTTGCCCTGCGCGTGTCGCCGCGTGACCGTGGCCTTGCTCGTGTCGAAGCCGTCGATGTCGTACGCCTGAACGGGCTCGCTGCGCAGGGAGCCCTGCAGCTGCCAGTACCAGGTGAGTGCGGCCGGTGGGTGCCAGATCGCGGCGCCCGCGGCGCCGCAGCAGAGGATCGATGCGGCGCCGGCGCCGAGGAGCGCGCAGACACATGCGCGAATGTTTCTCCAGCTCATGCCAGAGCCGCTTCAGGCTGTCGGCCGCTGCTCGCCACGGGCCCGGCCTCACCGACCGCCTTCACGACATCCCTCAGCGCGGACCGCAGCCGGGCGGGATCATGCGCCGACAGCTGGACCGCGGCCGCGAGGCGTCCCTCGCAGACCGGGACGGCGGCCCGGGCGATCTCCTCCGCTGTGAGGTGAAGAGGAGCTCCTGGGTCATGCAGGACAGCATCGACGCGGACCCCGGCGTGCCGAAGTGCGCTGAGGTGCTCGCCGCCCGAAAGCGAGCGCGTTTCGCCCGGCTCGCGGGCGAGATTGCAGATCCAGACGACCTGCGCCGGCGTCGTCGCCAGCGCCACGTTCATCTCGGGGAGGGCAGCGACGGCAAGCACGCTTGTGAACAGAGATCCAGGTCCGAGCAGGACCACGTCCGCGCGCAACACGGCGTCGATCGCAGCTGGCGAGACCTGTGGCCTCGCCGGGCTGAACCGAAGCTTGTCGATGGGTGTCTTCGCCGAGCCGATGGCCGACTCGCCGAAGAGCAGCTCACCCTGGGCGACGCCGATCAGCGACACCTCCCCGATGGTCGCGCCGATCACCCGGCCACGTACCTGGAGCTGGGTCCCCAGCGAGTCGACCGCCGCCTGCAGATCGCCCGAAAGCGTGTCGGTCAGGCTGCGGATGAGCAGGTTCCCCACCGGATGACAACCCAGCGAGCCGCAGGAGACACGGTCGGCGAGCCGCGCGGCGAGCTCGGCGTCGGTGCTCAACGCGATGAGGGCACGCCGCAGGTCACCGACGGCGGCGCCGCCCCCGCGGCGCCGCAGTTCCCCGGATGAACCCCCGTCGTCGGCGATGGTGACCACTGCGGTCAGGTCATGGCCGTCATCACGCAGGGCCTCCAGCGCCGCAGCGACACCGTGGCCGCCTCCGAGAACCGTCACGCGTGCCATGTCGCCTCACTCGACCGTGACGGTCTTCGCGAGATTTCGCGGCTGGTCGACATTCAGTGCCCGGGCGCGCGCCACGTGATACGCGAACAGCTGCAGGGGGATCGTCGCGAGCACCACCTGCAACTGCGGGTCGGTACGGGGGACGTACACGATCTCCTCGGCGTGCTCGGCGATCTCCTTACAGCCTTCGGTGGCGATCGCGAGCACCCGAGCCCCGCGAGCGCGGACCTCGGAGAGGTTCGAGAGCAGCTTCGGCAGGACCTTGTGATCGGTGGCAACGCACACGACCCGCGCCTCCGGGCTCAACAGCGCGATGGGCCCGTGCTTCATCTCGCCCGCCGCGTACGCATCGGTGGGGACGTAGGAGACCTCCTTGAGCTTCAGCGCGCCCTCCATGGCCACCGGCACGCCGCTGAGCCGCCCGAGGTACAGGAAGAACGGACTTGAGGCCAGGCGACCGGCAAGCTCCCGTACGGTGCAGTCGGCCGTGCCGATGACCGCCTCCGCGCGTTCCGGCAGCAGGTCGAGCTCCGCATCCAGCTCCGCAACCTCCGCCTGCGACAGCGCGCCGCGCAGCTCGGCGATCCGCAGCGCCAGCGCCTGCAGGGCGACGACCTGGGTGACAAAGGTCTTCGTCGCCGCCACTCCCATCTCGGTACCGGCGCGGGTGAGCAGGACGGCGTCCGAGTCACGCGTGGCCTGACTGCCGGGGGCGTTGGTCAGCGCCACGACCGTCGCACCTTGCGCGCGCGCCAGCCGCATCGCGGCCAGGGTGTCGGCCGTCTCGCCCGACTGCGTGATACCGATGACGATGCTGCCCGGCTCGATGATCGGTTCCCGGTAGCGGAACTCCGACGCGACGTCGATCTCCACCGGAACCCGCGCCCATCGCTCGATCGCCATCCGCCCGGCGAGACCGGCGTGATACGAGCTGCCGCAGCCGATGATCATGATGCGACTTGCGGCGCGCAGCCTCTCGGTGAGCCCGTCGGCTCCCTCGGCGCACAGCAGCATGCGGCAGTGTGCGATCGTGTCGGCGATCGCGCGTGGCTGCTCGTGGATCTCCTTGAGCATGAACGTCTCGTAGCCCTGCTTGTCGGCGTGATCGTCGTCCCAGTCGACCTCGGTCGGCTGAGGCGTGTGGGGGAGCCCGTAAGCGTCGAGGATCGTCACCTCGTCGGCCCGGAGCACGGCGATCTCGCCATCCTGCAGGATCGTCACCTGACGGGTGTGCTCCAGAAACGCCGGGATCGCCGACGCGATGAACTGCTCGCCGTCGCCGAGGCCCAGGACGAGCGGGCACTCCCGCCGCACGCCGACCAGGGTGTCCGGCTCCTCATCGCACATCGCCACGATGGCGTAGTGACCGGAGAGCATGCTCGTCGCCCGGCGGACGGCCGTCGCGAGATCTCCCTCGTAGTAACGAGAGATCAGGTGAGCGACGATCTCCGCGTCGGTGTCCGACGCGCACTCGATGAGCTCCTCGGCGAGCAGGCCGCGGAGCTCGAGGTAGTTCTCGATGATCCCGTTGAGCACGATCCGGATCCGTCCGGTGGCGTCGACATGGGGGTGAGCGTTGTTCTCGGTGACCCCGCCGTGGGTCGCCCAGCGGGTGTGTCCGATCCCGATGGAGCGCGTCGCGACGATGACCGGCGTCTCCTCGGCGCCGAACTGCGGGTCATGCGCGGCCAGTGCAACGTGAAGCGCGTCGAGGTTGCCGACGGACCGCACGCATTCGGTCCGGTCGTTGTCGTGCCAGGCCAGGCCGGCCGAGTCGTACCCCCGGTACTCCAGTCGCTTGAGGCCGGCATACAGGACCTCCTGCGAGCGCCGGTGCCCGACGTACCCGATGATTCCGCACATCACGATTCCTTTCGCGTTCTTTGCGAGTCTGGGTCCATTACACGGTCGGAGCGCCCCGCCAGCCAGGGGAATGATGGGTGATCTGGCGTTCATGACGTGATCGCGGCCGGTCCTCGCTCAAGTTCGAAGCGCAGTCCGCCGAAGAGGAGTCGATGAGCTCCCTGCAACGCCTCCGGATCGTTGTCGTCGACGATCACGAGATGCTGCGGAGGGGACTGAGCTCGTTGCTGCCGGAGCGCGGCGTCGACGTCGTCGCCGAGTTCTCGACGGCCGCTGACGCGATCGACCACGTGCGCGAGCACGATCCTCACGTCGTCGTGCTCGAACTGAGCATGCCGGGCATGTCCGGGATCGAGCTGACACGCCGGCTGAACACCATGCACCCCGATCTGCCGGTCGTCGTGCTCACCATCGTCGAGGACAGCGAGCACGTCGTCGATGCCCTGCTGGCCGGCGCGCGCGGCTATCTGCTCAAGGATTCGTCGATCGAGCACATCGTCGCCGGGATACGGTCGGCGGCAGGCGGGGATGTCCCGCTGTCGCCGCGGATCGCCGCCCGGCTCGTCCAGCGACTGCGCAAGCCCGCCGGCATGGTTGACGATCCGGCTCCGGATTTGACCGATCAGCAGGTCGAGATCCTGCAGTTGATCGCCAGAGGCATCGACAATCAGATGATCGCCGACGCGCTGTTCCTGAGTGAGCACACGGTCAAGAACCACGTCTCGGGGATCCTGGAGAAGCTCAAAGTGCAGAACCGGGTGCAGGCGGCCGTGCGCGCGGTGCAGGTCGGCCTGGTTCCCTGAGGGTTCCGCTCAGGCCGCGTCCCTGGCGGCGAGGTCATCGCCGTCGTCCAGCAGGGCCAGGTTCGCCCCGTCAAGCTGAGCGAGCCGCGCCCGGAGTGTGGTGATTGCGCCGGTGACCTCAAGCTGTGCCTGCCGCAACTGTTCCTGCACCCTGTGGCACTCGGCAAGCAGAGTCCAGCCCTCATCGGGGTCCTCGACCTCGAGCTCGTACGCGGCGGCGAGCCGGAGCTGGCCGATGAGCACGCCGAGATCGGCGGGCCGGTGACATTCGCCCTTCAGCCTCAGGTTCTCCTCTCGCAGCAGGGCCATCTCGAGCAGGGCATCACCGGCGGCGTCCGAGGCTGCTCCGGTCGCGGTGTTGCCGCGGCGGTCGCGTCGCAGGCGCAGCTTCGGCAGCCGGCGTTGAGCGGTGCGAGGCTCGAGGGAGGACACGGGCTCCGGGCCGGCGCCGTCTTCGGCCGGCGGGCGCGTCACCCCATCGGCGCCGCCGATGGCCGTGACGGCCGTTCCGCTGTCGGTGGCCGCGGCGGATCGGAACTCGAAGCGGCGGTCATCGGGTGTCATCTGCTCTTGAGCGATCTGCATCGTCATCTCCGGTCCCTTCCGTGGTCGATTGCACGCCAAGCATGGTCCTCGTGGGCGGTCCGAGCCATCGGCCACATCAGGCGAATCCGTTCACAGGATGAACGCACAGCCGGGTTCGCTCAGTGGATCCACAGGGCGGTGGCGAGCACGCGTCCGGCACGAGACAGCAGCGTGATCAGCGGTGGCAGCGTGAGGAGGATCCCCACGATCGCTCCTGCGGCCAACGCACCCCCGGAAATTCCCGATCCCACCAGGTGCGGCCACGCGAGCTCGACCGTCAGCGCCGCCGCGATTGCCATCAGGGCGGCGCGCTGGCGTCCGAGCGCCTCCAACAGGCTCACCTGCAGACTGACGAGCGCGACACAGCCGAAAGCGATGAACACGCTCGGCCGATCGGTGCCGTGGGTCCAGCGGCCGAGGGCGATGACGACGGCCGAGAGAACCACCGTGGCCACCACCAGTCGCGCCGCCGCGCCCAGAAACAGCGCCATCGCGGGGCCGCGCATCGTGCGACGACTGGCGCGGAGCGGGGCGACGCCGCTGAGGCCCTGCGGCACCGCCTCGTAGAGGTTCCAGAGGTGGTACCCGCCCCAGAGGCTTCCGGCGACGGACGGCACCAGGGAGATCGCCGGATGCAGGCCACGGACGCCCCACCCAAGGCTTGGGTCGGCCATCAGCAGGACCCCGACGCACGCACCGAGCAGTGCTGCGAGCGTCGTGCGTGAGACCCCGCCGGGACGTTCATCCGTCTCCGCGCGGCTGCTGATCACACCGGCGAATGTCGCCGCGAGTACTCCGGCTGTCAGGAGCAGAAGGACGAGAACGGCATCGACCCCGTCATCAAGCGCCACCGCGGCGCCGGTGAGCGCCAGGGAATAGAGCAGGCCCCATCCACGACGGGTCACGACCGCGCCACCGACCCAGATGGCAACCAGGATCGCTGCGATCCTGCCGCACCCGGGTATCAGGAGCAGCGGAGCCACGACGCCGAGGAAGGCCAGCGCCACGACCGCCAGCCCGTCGCCTGCCAGCAGCGCCATCCCAGAGCTGAGACTCAGGTAGCGGCTGCGGAGAGCCCACTGGACGGCGACGGCCACCGGCAGCGCGATGCGGATCGCCTCCGCGAGAGTCTGCGCGCCGAACGCGCGGCTGAGCGGAGTCGCCCACGCCGCGACGGACAAGATCGACAGGATGAGTGCGAGGCTCTCCAGAGCGACGCTCTGCCGGTGAGCCGGATCGACCGCGTCGATGCGGCCCGGCACGGACGCGGTGGCCGTATCGGTTTGGATCAGGGTCCGCGCGGCGGCCATCGCATTCCCGGCCGGCAGCCCCGCCCAGGCCTCCAGCACGACCGTCGCCTCAATGACGTCGCGCGGCGCACGGCCGAGCCTTGCCTCCAGGACGCCGGCCGCCTGGCCCAGGTTCTCGCTCATGCGGCCACCCCGGTGAGCTCGCCGATCAGTTCGCCGTAGGCGCGCGTGCAGTGGTCAAGGGTGTAGCGGCGATGCAGCCGTTCATAGCCTCGGCGGCCGAGCGCGGTGGCCAGCCGCGGGTTGCGCAGCAGCGTGACGACTGCGGACGCCAGTCCGTGGACGTCCCCGGGTGCAACGACGATTCCGCATCCTCGGAGAACGTCGGGGACGCCGCCCACCGAGGTCGAGATGGTCGGTCGCGCCTGGGCCATGGCCTCGAGCAGGGTCATCGGCATGGCCTCCGAGATGCTCGTCATGAGCACCATGTCCCCTCCGCGGATCATGCCGTGGGGGTCGGTGGTCCGGCCCATGAAGCGGAACTGGTCACCGAGCCCAAGCCCGGCATGCATGCGCCGGCACGCGTCGGCGTAGATCTCCTCACCGGGCGTCGCCGGCCCCCAATGCTCGAATCGTGCCTCAGGCATCCGCTGTGCGACTTCCTTGGCCACGAGCAGAAGCGTCTGGACGTCCTTGAGCGGATCGATTCGTCCCATCACGATGATCTTGTTGGCGCGCGGAGCCGGAGTCGGCTCGTGCTGCGGCCGGATGCCGTTGGGAATGACCCGGATCTTCTCGGGCACGACCCCGAGCTCGCGCTCCCACGCGGCGTTGGCCTCGGTGACCGGAGAGATGACGTCCGCCGCGGCATACGCCGCCCGCGCCAAGCCGAGTCCGATGCGTGTGGATGTGTGCTTCTCGCTCGGCGAGGCTGCCGTGTCACGAATCGAGGCGAGGTACGCCTCGCGGACGTAGACGCCATGCTCGGTCAGCAGCACGGGTGTTCCGTGCAACGCCTTGTGGACGATGGCCGGAATCGCCGCCCATCCGGCGGCGGTGATGTGCACAAGGTCGCAGGGAGGGGTCTGCACGGCGGCCGTGCGCGCGATCCAGTACAGCACCTGATAGAGCCGGGCCGCGTCGATCGCGTCGTAGACCGGCGGCGGCGTGGCGTCGTGGTGGCGAAGGGAGGCCACCTCATCGAACGCACTGACGAACGAGTCCCAGCCGGCGCGGCTTCGAAACTCACGGCGGATCTCCTCCGGACGCTGGCGGCAGCGGACGAGCGCGGTGGTCAGCTGATCGAGATCTCCCTCCCACGGCAGTAGCCCGCGAAGCAGCTGGGCGGCGATCGTCACGCCATGCGCTCGGCGTCGCGGCCCCATCCGCCCGGGCGGCAGGTCCTGCGACCAGAGTTCGATCGGTCGCAGCAGCCTGGCGTTGGAGGGCATCTCGAAGTTCTGGCGCCAGCGCTTGCCGCCTCCGACGATCGGCAGGATGTCCCAGTCGGTGTCCGCCAGGGCCCCGATGACAACGTCGCACCATGAGCTCACCCCGCCGACGGCGTACGGATACGTGCCCTCGGTGACCATCAGCACACGCGGTCGGCGGGGACGGCGGTGGATCGAGCTGTTGCGCGGTGTGGGCATGTGAGAGTCCGGGTCAGGGTGCGATTCGCCGGGGCCCCGGCGGGGAGATCTGGGATCACAGGGTGCGTGGTCGACGGCATTGGTCCCATGGGGCGTCGGCGCGATCTGCGTTCAACGGCATGAACGAAGAAGGGCGGCCTCCGCCTGCGTCGTCACACGCGCGGGGTGCCACGATCGACCAGGCACGTGAAGCTCAAGCCTGGATCCAAGCCGCGGGAATCGCTGCGGATGATGCTCGCCGTCCTCGGCGCCGACGGACGGGAGCCGGCGCTCCACGCCTGGACGGTCGGATTGCGCCGCGCGGGGGTGCCATTCACCGTCGTCGCGATGCAGGACCGCGAGCAGCGCTCCTCATTCCTCTCCGGCTTCGCGGAGGGTGCGTTCCAGGCCCTGATCGTGGCCGACGGCGAGATCCTCGATCAGATGCAGGGGACCGCGGACGGCGAGGTGCTCCAGGCGGCGGAGCGACGGTTCGGCACGCGTCGGCTCGTCGCGTACTCATCGCCCACGGCGGCACGCGGACTGCGTCCGGCCGGGACCGCGGGGCCGCTCGACGACGTGACCGCACGGCTGACCGAGAGCGGTCGCCACGTCTTTCCGTATCTCCGGGGGGAGGTCGCGATGGACCCCGGCAGCTGGGCGCAGCGCGCGCTGCCGCGCCTCGGGCAGTCGTTTGAGCCGCTGCTGGTGGACCCCGGCGGGGCGGTCCTGCTCGGGATCCACCGCTTCCGGGACGGGCGTGAGGAGATGGTCCAGACGTTCGCGGTGAACGGTCACCAGAGCCAGGCGCAGCTGCTGCGACCGGGGCAGATCAGGTGGCTCACCAGGGGGCTGCATCTGGGCTGCGAACGTGTCTATCTGCCGCTCCACGTCGATGACGTGCTGCTGCCGAATCATGCGTGGGATCTCACGCGGCATGCGACCGACGACTCAGCGGCGGCCGCGCGGAGGATGACCGCGGCGGACGGCTTGCGTGCCCTCGAGTGGGCCCGCTCGTGCGGCCTGCGACTTGACCTCGTCTGCAACGGTTACGGAAGCGATCGCCAGGCCGCTGTCTCGGGCAGCGGTTCAGACGATCTGCTCGAGGTCCTGCGCGCGGGGAAGGACGCTGTCGGGTGGGTCAATCACACCTACAGCCACCTTCTCCTGTATGACGCCGGGGCTGCTGCCGTCGACGAGCAGATCGACCTGAACCTCGAATGGGCGCGCAGGACAGGGGTCGAGTTGGAACCCGACGCGCTCGTCACCGGCGCGCACAGCGGCCTCGGAGACCTCAGCGTGACCCCTCCGCAGTCGCCCAACGCGAGCCTCGTCGCCGCGATCGAGGCTCGTGGCATTCGCTTCGTGGGGTGCGACGCGTCGCGTTCCTACCCGACGGGCGGAAACGGGGGCGAGGCACTCGCGGGCGAGCTCTTCCGGGTCGGTGGCGCTGTCGCGGTTCCCCGACACCCCCTGCCGCTTCCGTATGACGCGGTGAGCTCGGATGAGGCGCTCGATCGTCTGCGTCACCACGGCGGGGGTGACGACGCGAGCTGGGAGTCGGTCGTGGCGCGGGAGTCGGCACGCGTGCTGTCGACGATGCTCAGCAACGATCCGCGCCCCCATTACTGCCACCAGAGCAACCTGATCGGCGCGCCGGGGACAGCTGGTGAGCAGACGCTGCTCGCCGGCCTCGTGGATGCGGTGTGCCGGCGCTACCGCGGGGCCGTCGCCGCGAACACGCCGATCCTGCAGCCGACCATGAGTGAAAGCGGGCGCCTGCTCGAGCGGGACATCGCGTGGCGGAGTGCGGTGGAGGACGGGTCGCTGCGCGCGTTCACCGATGGCGCTCAGGTGCGGATCGAGAACGGCGCGGATGGCGAGCTGTCGGCTCCACTGACCGGCACGACGACCGGCGAGTCGTACGCGGGCACCCGCTCAGGATGGCTGACGGTCTCGCCGGGCACGACCGTCGTGCCCGGCGATCACGGCCTCACTGGCACGCGACGTCGCTGAGCTGCTCTCGCTCGATCCGTGCCAGAAGCTGGATGGCGGCGCGGCGGTCCCGCACGCCGAGCTTCCTCACGATCGCCGAGATGTGCCGTCGCACGGTGACGTCCGAGATTCCGAGGCGGTTGCCGATCGCGGCCGTCCCCTCGCCGCGCCGCAGATAGCTCAACAGCTCGCCTTCACGGAGGGTCAACTCGACCGTGGCGTGGCCGAGGTCGATCACCATCCGCTGGGTGCGATCCGCGTTGCTGAACTCAGAGATCAAGCGCGAGATCAGGCCGCGTGGCACCGCCGCCTCACCGTCGGCCACACCTCGTATCGCGTGAGGGAGCCGATCCGGCGACATCGTCTCGGGGAGGTACCCGACAGCGCCCGCTCGCAGCGCGGCGAAGAGATCCTCGGCGCGATCGGACCGGGTCATCATGACGATCTTGGTCGTCGGCGACTGGTCACGGATCTGCTCCGCGGCGATGATGGCGTTGCCTCGGATCCGCGCCGCGAGGACGCAGACGTCGGGACGATGCCGCGCGCACGCGGAGACGGCCTGGTCTGCGTCGGCGGCCTCGCCCACCACGCGCAGACCTGGAACAGCAAGTGCCCGCCGGACGCCGGCGCGCGCCAGGCCCTGGTCGTCGGCGATGATGATCGTGAGGTCGAGAGGCGGTCCCGCCTCAGCCAAAAGAGTGCCCACAATGCCCCCGTCCGTAGGTAGCTTTGCTCACAAATTGAGTGAGAAAGGCACGGTAACACGGTTCGCGCCGTTGCTCAAGGGGCCTGGACCATAAGTTGAGCAGCGAGCGTTCAGGCGTGAACGGACACAGGCCCGGATAGGCGGTTTTGCCCACAAGGGCGGCTCATGACACTGCGCCGACCATGCGAACCGCTCTCTCTCGCCGCCACGGCTGGACGCTCGTCGTCCTCCTCGTCGCCGCCATCGTCACCCTCGCCACCGTCCGTCTGAGTGCGTCGGACGCGCAGGCGCCCACGCACGCATCTGCTCAACTTGCGCTCTCGTCCCGACCGGCTGCGGCGCACCGGTCGGTACCGGCAACTGCCCACCGGACCGTGCCGGCAACTGCGCACCGGACCAAGCGGGCGACCGCGCACCGATCCGTAGCGGCGACCGCGCACCGCGCCGGCGCCAGGGCGACCATTGAACACCGGGCACGTACGAAGCGGCCTGCGACCCTGCGCGTCCCGCGTCCCGGACGGCTGGTCCGGACGTTGAGCGGAACCGGTCCAGGAGCCATCGGTTCGCTCCGCGAGCGTCGGGCCGTCGTGCTGCAGTGGCACGCCAGCGGGAGCGGCTTCCAGATCTACACCAGCCGGGGCATGATCCTCGTCGCCGGCCGAGGGCACCGAGGCTCCATCGGCCTGACCCGCGGCAATTACAGCAACCTGCGGGTCTCCACGCCGGGCGCCTGGACGATCCGTCTGAGCAGGCAGCGCTGACCATGCGCCGCATGCACATTCCCTCGTTCACGAATGAACGAACAACCGGTGAGGCCACCCATGGCCGGGGCCGTGCTCACAGAGCACAGTGGCCCGACACCGGCTCGGCGACCGACGCCGTTCCAACACACACCGCACTGTCGAACATGGAGGATGTCGTGAGAGCTTCGCTCAACCATCGCCGCCGGGGGCACCGGCCGGCGGCCCGGGGCCGGGGAGGGATCAGGCGACTGGCACTGACCGCCCTGACCCTGCTGGGCGCCGGCGTGGCCGGCGCGACGGCGATGCCGGCCGCGGCATCGGCCGCGACGCCCCGGATCGACATGAAGGTGCTGTTGCTCGGCACCTCCTCGACCGAGCCGGACTTCACCGCCTGGGAGGCGGCACTGAATCGCGAGGGCGTCCGTTACGACACGATCGTGGGCGCGGCACACACCCCGATTACGACCTCCAGCCTTGAGACGACGCTGGCTGACGGCACGCTCGAGGCCAAGTACGACGCGGTCATCGTCTCGGTCGGCGATCTCACCGACTGCGCGACCGGCACCTGTGTCTCTGACCTGTCAACCGCCGAGTGGACGACGCTCGAGCAGTACGAACATCAGTTCAACATCCGGCAGATCAGCGGCGATGTGTACCCGGGCACCGGCTACGGGATGAACACTCCCGCCTCGGTGTTCTCCACCGACGGCACCGCGGCGACCGCGGTGAGCGGCTCGCTGACCTCCGATGGGCAGAAGGTATTCCCGTATCTGACTTCAGCGGCGTCGATCTCGATGGACACCGGGACCTACGGCTACGAGGCCACCCCGGTCAGCACATCGAATTTCGACTCTCTCGTCACCGGCCCGGGCGGGTCATCGCTCGTCGGCATCTACACCCATCCGGATGGCGTCGAGGAGATGGTGGAGACCTTCAATCAGAACGCGAACCAGACGCAGTCGTTCCTGCTGCGCCATGGAGCGATCGACTGGGTCACCCGCGGGGTCTATTTCGGTGATCAGCGCAACTACCTGGAGGCCGACGTCGACGACAACTTCCTCAGCGACGACTCGTGGAGCATCGCGGGCAACGCGACGACGGCTCCGCACTCGACTGACTACGACCCGGCAGACGCGCTGCGCGAGGTCCCGGCCGATGTCCTCACCGCGGCGAACTGGTCCAAGGCCAACAACTTCCGCATCGACATGCTGTTCAACGGCGGAGGAAGCGCGGCGGTGTCGGGAGGCGGCTCGCTCGTGGGCGCCGGCGACGGCGGCGGTGGCACCACCGGGAGCACGGGAACGAGTGGAACCGGAGGCACTGGATCTGATCCGCTGCTCACGCAGTTCACCACCACGGACCCGACCAGCGGCAAGCCCTACACCGATGACTTCGGGTGGATCAGCCACACCTGGGATCACCCCAACATCGACGAGGGCTGTGCCACGCAGAACTACATCGAGGCGGAGCTCAACGAGAACACCACCTGGGGCACCACTCCCGCGACCCAGGGCGGGCTCGGCCTGACCGGGACCACCGACCCGACCGCGGCCCTCGGCAACGACAACCCGCAGGTCGTCATCACCGGCGAGCACTCCGGGCTGGCCAACCTGCTGCCGGGCAACCCGGGACAGGTGGACCCGCCGTCCCTCGACGACGCGACGGTCGGGACGGGCGGAACGTTTGGTTCCTCCGGCCCCGCCGCCGGCCAGTACGTGTACGCGGTCACCGATCAGTTCAACACCGCGGCTCCCGGCGCCACCCCGGTGGCGGGTACGGGCGAGTCCGCGGCCTCGGTCTCCACGCCGGTGACCGTCGCCGCCGGCAAGTCCGTCTCCCTCAGCTGGGGAGCGGTCTGCCACGCGGCCGACTACCAGATCTACCGCGCGCCCTGGACGCCGGACTCGGCAGGGGCGAGCACGGGGACGATCGGCGCCTGGTCGAAGATCGAGACCGTTCAGGCCGACACCGCGACCGACTTCGGCAATCCGGCGTCCACCAGCGACGTTACGAACGGCGGAGCCGTGACCAAGACGTTCACGGACACCGGGATCGCCGGAACGACCACTGGCAGCAGTGGCAACCCGACCGCCACGAGCACGCCGGCGAGCGAAGGCAGCGCCGTCGAGAGCCCGTACGAGCAGAATCCGGTGCTCGATGCCGCCTTTGCGGCAACCGCCGACGGAGGCATCAAGGTGTTCGGGGCCGACGCCTCCAAGCCGTACCCGACCCCGGCGGACGCATCATTCGCCACCGGCACCTACACCGGCACCGAGGCGAACGCCGGAACCTCGTTCCAGGACGCCGGGGCGACCGGAGTTCCCCGGTACCCGACCAACATCTACTACAACGTGTCCACCAACGCCCAGGAGGTCGACGAGTACGAGACGCTGTATGACTCGGCACCCTCCGGTGACTGCCAACCGATCGCGGGAGTCACGACGTGCAACCCCACCGGCACGGCGTTCACGATCGGTCAGATCGTCGCGAGCGTCGACCAGGGGATGTTCCAGCACATGATGGGCAACGATCCGCGCCCGGACTACTTCCATCAGACCAATCTGATGGCGCAGACGACCGGTTCGACGACCGGCGAGGGCGACGGGCTGTTCTACGAGACCCTCAACCCGCTGCTGGCAGAGTACAACCAGCAGTTCGCCTCCTCGGCTCCGATCGAGCAGCTGACGATGGCTCAGATCGCCCAGCTGCTCAATGAGCAGTCGACCTGGGCGGCGAACACCACGGTGACCGGTTACATCCAGGGCAACCAGGTGACGATCACCAACCCGGGCGCGAGTGCGGTCACGCTCCCGTTGAGCGGGGTCCCGAGCGTCGGTTCCTCCTACGGCGGGAATCAGTCGGGCTGGACGAGCGTCCCGGCCGGCTCCTCGACGTACACCGCCTCGACGACGTGGCCGGTGGACAGCCTGACCGTCGCGCTCTCACCGACGTCGGTGACGGCGAACGGGACGGCGGCCACGCAGGCGACCGCGACGGTCACCGCGGACGGCAATCCGGTGGCCGGCGATCCGATCACCTTCACCTCGAGTGACACCGGGGAAAAGATCGGAGCGGTCACCGATAACAACAACGGGACCTACACGGCGACGATCACAAGCTCGACCGCCGTCGGGTCTCCGACGATCACCGCATCGGACGCCGCGGTGGCGCCCAGTGCGGTGGGTACGGCAGCGCTCACCCAGACCGCGGGCGCCGCGGCGTCCGAGAAGGTGTCGCTGTCCTCCGGCACGATCACGGCGGATGGGAAGTCGACAACGGTCGTCACCGCGACCCTGTCCGACGCACAGGGTCATCCGCTGAGCGGTCAGCAGGTCGGCTTCACCTCGAGTGACACCGGGGAGAAGATCGGGACGGTCACCGATCACAACAACGGGGCCTACACGGCGACGATCACCAGTTCGACGAAGGCCGGTCAGGCCACGATCACCGCCACCGATCGCTCGAGCAGTCCGGTGACGACGGCTCAGGTGACGCTCACCCAGACGGCGGTGGCCTCGGCCCCGCCGAGCCCGACTCCGCCGAGCCCGACGCCGCCGGCGAAGGTCAGCGCTCCCGTGAGCGTGACCGCCCCGGCGATCAGCGGGCGCGTGCAGGTCGGCAGCACGTTGACCGTGCAGCCGGGGACGTGGTCAGGCACTCAGCCGATCACGTATGCCTACCAGTGGCAGCGCTGCACCTCGACGTGCACGTCGATCGCAGGAGCGACCGGTAGCAGCCTGGCCCTGGGTCAGACCACTGTCGGCGCTCACCTGCGGGTCCTCGTGACCGCGAGGAACGCCGCAGGATCGGTGCAGCGGGCCTCGGCCGAGGTCGGCCCCGTGGCGGCCTCCGTCAAGCCGCGGACGCTGCTGATGAGCCTGATCGTTCCGGCAGGCCGGACGGTCAGCGGATCATCGCTGCTGCAGCACAGCGGCTACACCCGGGTCGTGGCGACGCCGGGAAGCGGCCGGCTGAGCATCACCTGGTACGCCACCGGCACCCACGCTCGACGTGTGGTGGTCGCCCGGGCGGTCATCCGGCTCCGCGGCGGTCAGTCGAAGATCGCCATCCGGCTGACGGCGGCCGGCAGGCACGTGCTGCGGACGAGCTCTCGCGTCACGCTCCTCGCCAGCGGGAGGCTCGTGCTCCCGGGGCAGGCGCCGGCCGACGGTAGTCGCAGCTTCGTGGTGCACCGGTGAACAGGTGGGCGGCGCCTGAGGGTGCCGCCCACCACTCGATGCTGACACAGGCGCTCACTCGCCCCGGGCCGATCGGCCCGGGGCGAGCCGCGTGACGGGGGCCCTCGCATCTCGATGGTGTCGATCGCGCGACTCGGGAAGTAGGGTGGAAGATCCGAGCGCTGCGGCCCCAGGGCCTGGCCTTCTGTCCACCTGACCAGGAGACTCCATGAGCACCGAGACGACGATCCCGCCGCTCCGCGACCGCCCCGCCTGGACGAAGCTCACCGAGCATCACGCCCAGATCGCTCCCACCACGCTCCGGGAGCTGTTCGACCATGATCCGAGCCGTGGTGACCCGGCGTTCACCGCCGAGGCGGCGGGCCTGTTCCTGGACTACTCCAAGAACCGCATCACCGCCGAGACGGTCGAGCTGCTGCTCGGGCTGGCCCGCGAGTCGGACCTGGAGGGCCGCCGCGACGCGATGTTCGCAGGCGAGCGGATCAACGTCTCGGAGAACCGCTCGGTACTGCACGTCGCGCTGCGGATGCCGAAGGGCTCGACGCTCGTGGTCGAGGGAACGGACGTCGTCGCGCAGGTGCACGAGACGCTCGACCGGATGGCCGCGTTCGCCGACCAGGTCCGCGCTCGCACGTGGCGCGGACACACGGGAGAGCCGATCGTCAACATCGTCAACATCGGGATCGGCGGCTCGGACCTCGGGCCGGTGATGGCCTACGAGGCACTGAAGCACTACGCCGACCGCGGATTGACGATGCGGTTCGTCTCCAACGTCGACTCGACCGACTTCGCCGAGAAGACGCGTGACCTCGATCCCGCACAGACGCTGTTCATCATCTCCTCCAAGACGTTCACGACGCTCGAGACGATGACGAACGCCCACACCGCGCGGCAGTGGACGCTCGACGCCCTGAAGGACGACAGCGCCATCGCCAAGCACTTCGTGGCGGTGTCCACGAATGCCGAGAAGGTGTCGGAGTTCGGCATCGACACCGACAACATGTTCGGCTTCTGGGACTGGGTCGGTGGCCGGTACTCGATGGACTCCGCGATCGGCCTGTCGACGATGATCGCGATCGGTCCGGAGCAGTTCGGCGAGATGCTCGCCGGGATGCATGAACTCGACGAGCACTTCCGCACCACCCCGCTCGCCCGGAACCTGCCCGCGCTGATGGGGCTGCTGGGCGTCTGGTACAGCGACTTCTTCGACGCCCAGACAGTCGGGGTGATGCCCTACGAGCAGTACCTGAGCCGCTTTCCGGCGTATCTGCAGCAGCTGACGATGGAGTCCAACGGCAAACATGTGACGCTCGACGGCCGCCACGTCGACTACCAGACCGGCGCGATCTTCTGGGGGGAGCCCGGGACCAACGGGCAGCACAGCTTCTACCAGCTGATCCACCAGGGCACGAAGCTGATCCCGGTCGACCTGATCGGGTTCGGTCGCTCGCTGAACCCGATCGGCGAGCACCACGACTTCCTGATGTCGAACGTCTTCGCGCAGGCGGAGGCGCTCGCGTTCGGCAAGACCGAGCAGCAGGTCCGCGACGAGGGCACCGCCGGGGCGGTCGTACCGCACCGCGTGATGGAGGGCAACCGTCCGACGAACACGATCCTCGCCGAGGAGCTCACCCCGCGCGTCCTGGGAGCGCTGATCGCGCTCTACGAGCACAGCGTGTTCACGCAGGGCGTGATCTGGTCGATCGACTCCTTCGATCAGTGGGGCGTCGAGCTCGGCAAGGCACTCGCCCAGAAGATCATCCCGGAGCTCGAGTCCGCCGAGGAGCCCGAGCTCGGCCACGACAGCTCGACCAACGCGCTGATCCGCCGCTACCGGGCGATGAAGTAGGGCCCTGCTGGGCATAGAACGACGGCCCTGCCGGCGTTTTGTGCCCAGCCGTCCTGCAGCGCTCGCGCCGGGTCACTCCGCCGCGACGCGCTCCTCGGCCTCCCGCGCCCACTCCGCCGCCCAGCGGTTGAACCCGAGCGCGTACTCGGCGGTCATGCGGTCGTAGACGTCGTCGAACTCGTTCTCCTCGAGGCGGTCCTCCAGGGCCTCGACGCGCAGCTCGTGCAGGCCGCGAAGCCGGTGGACGAGCGCGACGCGGTCAGCGGGTGCGAGCACGGCGGCGAATCGAAGCCGCAGCAACGCCTCGTTGCGCATCTCGAGCAACGGCTCGGAGTCATCGCTCAGCCATCCGTGCAGGACCTCGCGCCCGGCGTCGGTGATCGAGTAGCAGTGCCGCCGCGTCTGGCCCCGCGGATCATCGCGGACCGCGACGAGCCCCGCCGCGGTCAGCCGCCGCAGCTCGGGGTAGATGCCGCCGACGCTCGCGCCCCAGAACAGGCGCGTCGAGCGTTCGATCTCGGCCTTGATCGCGTATCCGGTCGAATGGCCCTCGGCGACCATCGCGAGCACGATGCGCGCCGTCTGGTTGAGCTCGTCGGAGGAGGGAGCAGGACCCACGACGTGCAGTATCGCCAGCGTGACCGAGAAACGCAACAGAGTGACCCGTCGCTCCGAGGGGTCGGGCCGATGGGTAAGTCCGAGCGCTCAGTCTGAGCTATAGTGGCGTGCATGACGAACGCCGAGACCACTACCTCACACGGAGCGGATCGGGCGTTCGCGGCCGCGGCCAAGGGGACCGCGGCGGACCCAACGGAGGTTTCAATGAACTCTCGCTTTCTCACCAACTCCGGTCTGTCGCTGATCGGCGCATTCACGGTCGTCGCCTCGATGGTGTGGGCGCCGCCGACCTTCATGTGGCTGATGTTCGCGGCGGGCATCCTCGCCGTTGCTCTGGCGGCGGCGGCCGCAATCCCCGGTCGCGGACGGGCGCAGCGCGCGCTCGACGGCGTCGTCGGGATCCTCGGTGCGTGGACGATCGTGGCGAGTCTCGTGTTCAGCGCGGGCGTCGTCACCTGGCTCGGCTTCGCCTCCGGCGCCGCATTCGTCGGACTCGCTTTCGCCGGTCTGGCGCTCCACGAGCTGCACACCGAGCGGGTCGTGCACGCCTTCGAGCTGCGCGCCCCGGCGGAGGAGCCGACCTATGCGCCGGCACGGGGCTGACGGTCCCGACCGGCGGGCGGACGATCTGATCTGACCGCCTCCGGGTCAACCGCCTCTGTGGCCGATTTGGGCGGACTCTCCGCCCAGATCGGCCACATGCGGGTGCGGACCCAGTTGGAGCCTGACCGGCCGCCTGATCTTCTGAGAAAGTGTGCGCATGCAGGTGACACGCAGTTCTCACCGGCGGGGGAGAGGCCGATGACCATCGTCGCCATCTCCGCCGCCTACGGCGCGCGAGGCGGCCTGATCGGCCCCGAGCTCGCCCGCCGGCTCGACGTGCCGTTCGTCGATCGTGCGCTCACCCACAGGGTCGCAGGCGCCCTCGAGGTGTCCGTCGAGGAGGCCCACCAGCACTGGGAGCCGCCGAGCCAGAGCTTCCTGGAGCGGATTCTGTCCTCGTTCCACGGGGTCGACACCGGGGCTCCGGTCGGGCCTCCGCCAGAGGCGAACTCGCCCGAGGACTTCCGCCGCGCCGCCGAGGCCGCGGTGCTCGAGCAGGCCGCCACGGGCGAGGGCGTGATCCTCGGCCGTGGCTCGGTCGCGGCGCTTCGCGAGCACGCTCATGTGCTCAGGGTTCGCCTGACCGGACCGCCAGAACGCAGGCTCCCGATCGCGATGCAGCTCAGCGGGCTTGACGAGCAGGCCGCCGGCGCCGCGATGCGACGCCTGGACCGCTACCACGCCGACTACCTGCGCGAGTTCTACGACGTCGACATCGACGACCCGGCGCTCTACCACCTCACGATCGACGCGACCACCCTGGACGTGAGGCCCTGCGTTGAGTTGATCGTGACCGCCGCCGGGGCGATCCGCTGAGCGGGGCCGACCCTCCGCTCGCGGGCGACGCGGCGGACCTGGTCGGCGGCGTCGAGACCGGCGGCAGCTGGTGCGTCTGTGCGCTCGGGCGCGGTCCGGACGACCTGATCGCCACCGAGCGTTTCCCGACCGAACAGCCGCAGACGACGATCGCGCGCATCCTCGCGTTCTTCGACGCTCCGGGGCGCCCGCGTCCCCGGGCGGTCGGGGTCGGCGCGTTCGGTCCGCTCGAACTCGACGAGCGCTCGCCGCGCTGGGGTCAGGTACTCGCCACGACGCCCAAGCCGGGGTGGGCGGGAGCGGTGATCGGTCCCGCGCTGCGCGATGGGCTCGGCGTGCCGATCGCGCTGGAGACGGATGTCGGAGCCGCAGCGTTCGGCGAGCTGCGCTGGGGCGCCGGACGCGGTGCGCACAGCCTCTGTTACCTCACGGTCGGCACGGGGATCGGCGCCGGGATCGTGCGCCGCGGGCGGGCGGTGCATGGTCTGCTGCACCCCGAGGCCGCACCTGCGGATCCCGCACGATTGTGCGCTCGATCCGTTCCCGGGTGCCTGCCCGTTCCACGGCGATTGCTGGGAGGGGCTCGCCTCGGGCCGGGCGCTGAGCGAGCGATGGGGGGCGAGCCGGAGGTCCTCCCCGAGGAGCATTCCGCATGGCCACTGGAGGCCGGCTATCTGGCGGCCGGCATCTTGGCGATCGTGATGATCGCCGCCCCCCATCGGGTGATCGTGGGCGGCGGCGTCGGGCTGCGCGCCGGACTGCTGGCACGAACCCGGGTCGAGCTCACCCGCCTGCTCGGCGGCTATCCCGACCGGCCGGAGTTCGCCGGCGACCTCAGCGAATACCTCGTCGCGCCCGCACTCGGCGATCTGGCGGGCGCCCTCGGCGGGCTGGCGCTTGCCCAGGAGGTGCTCATCGCCGAGGTGTGACCGGGGCGGGGGACGCGCCGGCGGTCAGGCGGTCATCTCCGCCGGCGCCGAGGCGAGTGCTGCCTCGATCGCTCCCACCAGCTCGCGCGCCGAGGCGGCGGTGAGCTCGACGGCCACCCGCGCGCCGGGCCCGCGCGACGGGTCGGCGAAGTCGATGTTGAGCGTGTGATCGGCCATCGCGTGCACGGGATGGTCGAAGTACACGGTGCCGTCGGTCACGTGGAACCACTTCGAGTCAGGACCCTTGGCGCTGCCCTGAAGCGGCGTCCGGACGGTCGCGTAGGTGCACATCAGTTGCCTCCGAGGTAGGTGGAGAAGAACGTTTCGATCCGCTCCCATCCATCGTTGGCGGCCGCGACTCGGTAGGAGGGGCGGTCGACGGAGAAGAACGCGTGTCCCGCATCGTCGTAGCGGTGGAATTCGTAGGTCTTGTCCGCCTCTTCCAGCAGGCGCTCGAGCTCGTCGACGTCCGCCGGGCTGGGGTGCGAGTCGTCGTTTCCGAACAGGCCCAGCAGCGGGCAGCGCAGCGATGGGATCTGCTCCGGGAACCCCGAGATCGGCAGCGGAAAGCCCTCCGGCGGGGTGCCGACGACAAATGCGCCGTAGCAGTCGACCGCCGCGTCGAGGTCGACGTTGCACGCGGCCAGCACGGACTGGCGACCGCCCGAGCAGTAGCCGATCACGCCCACCTTGCCGTTGCTGTGCGCGAGCGAACGCAGATGGCCGGCCGCGCCCGTGACGTCCCCGATCAGGCGCTCGTCCGGGACCCCGCCCTGGGCACGGGCCGTGGCCGCGGCGTCGTCGGGAGCCGCGCCGGGCGCATCGCGGTGGTAGAGGTTCGGGCAGACCGCGTCGTAGCCGAGTTCGGCGAAGCGGCGCGTGATCTCCTTCGTCGCGCGGTCATAGCCCGGCATGTGGTGGATCACGACCACGCCGCCGCGCGCGGCGTCGGTCGACGGAGATGCGGTGTATGCCTCGATCTCATCGCCGCCGTGGCCGCTGATGGAGATCGTTTCGGCGATCATGGAATCACTCATCGAGACCATCTTTGCACGCGCGGGCCGTCGCGCGGACTGACCATTCCGCCCCGCGATCGCTACGAGCGGCCGGCGAGGCTGGAGTGGGCACCGCGCACGAGTCGCTCGCCGCTGTCGGAGAGGACGTCGAGGCTGCCCATCCCGGGCAGCGCGTCGAAGACCGCGCCGAATCCGTCGACGACCACGGGGTCGAGCTGGGTGCCCGCGGCGGCCGTCAGTGCGTCGAGCGCGGCCTGGAACGAGCGTGCCGGGCGGTAGGGGCGGCGTGAGCAGATCGCGTCGAAGGTGTCGGCGACCGCAATCACCCGCGCGCCGAGCGGGATCTGCTCCCCCTTCAGGCCGTCGGGATAGCCGCGGCCGTCGAGCCGCTCGTGGTGGTGGCGCACCATCTCCGCCAGCCGCAGGTCGCCCACGACGCTCTCGATCAGCCTCGCGCCTTCGGCGGGGTGGGCCTTGATCAGGTCGAACTCCCAGTCGGTGAGGCCACTCGGCTTGCGCAGGACCCCCACGGGAACCGCGATCTTGCCGACATCGTGCAGCATCGCCGCGGTCCGTACCCGCCGCAGGGCCTCGCCGCTCATCCCGATCTGGGACCCGACGAGTGTGCTGTACCGCGCCACGCGACGGGAGTGGCCGCTCGTGTACGGGTCGGAGGTCTCGAGCTGATCGGCGAGCCGCCGCAGCGGAAGTGCGCGGGCCGAGATCGGCCCCGTCTCCTGGCCCGGCGGGGGCGCCGGCGCCTGCGTCGTGCGGCCGTTGAGTTGTTCGGTTCCCATTCCCAATCACGCCTCAGGCACGTGCGGTTGCGCTGCCAGTCCCAAGGGACTCCCATTGTCCGAAATGTGGAGCGTTGCCACCATCCTACGGGTGGATCGGCTTTGGGACTAGTCCGTCGCGGGCTCTGGGAGGAGCGCTGCGCAGGGATGGTTCGGGTTGGTGAGAGATGGGTCCGGCGAGCAGAGCGGGGAGGGAGTACAAATTCGTTGAGCGCCGCAACATGCACAACACTTGACGACCGATGACCGAGCCGGCGCAATTCGCGCAGGAAGAGGGCGGCCCGACGCAGAGCACACGCGTAACAGTCGTGGTGGCTGACGACCATCCACTGTTCCGCAAAGCGCTGCAGGAGACGATCGATGCCCAGGATGGGCTCGAGGTGGTGGGCGTGGCGGCCGACGGGGAGCAGGCGCTGGAGCTGATCCGCGCCCACGAGCCGCAGGTCGCCGTGCTCGACGTGCGGATGCCGAAGCTCGACGGCCGGGAGGTGGTCAGGCGGGTCCGCGAGGCCGAGCTCGACACCCGTGTGCTGTTCGTCTCCGAGTACCACGGTGGGGAGCTCGTGCTGCAGGCACTCACCGCGGGCGGGGCGGGCTATCTCACCAAGGCCGCGACCGCCGAGGAGATCTGCGCCGCGATCGTGCGGATCTCGCGCGGGGAAGCCGTGCTCCCCTCGGACGTCGGCACCGACCTTGCCACGACGCTGCGCGAGCGCGGCGACAGCGGCACGCGGCTCACCGCCCGTGAGCTCAGCGTGCTGGAGCTCATCGCCGAGGGGGAATCGGCGGGCGTGATCGCGCAGCGGCTGCACCTGGCGGTCCCGACGGTCAAGACCCACATCCAGAACCTGTACGCCAAGCTCGGCGTCAACGACCGCGGCGCCGCGGTCGCCGAGGCGATGCGCCGCGGACTGCTCACCTGACCCTGACCGCCGGAGCTCCCGAAGACCGGCCGGCCCGAAGGTAGCCTTGAGATCCGCGTGGACCGGATCATCGACATCCAGGGAATCAGCACCCGCTGCCGCACCGTCGGCAGCGGTCCCGAGGTGCTTGTCCTGCACGGCTGGGGGGCGAGCATCGAGGCGGTCGGCTCGATCGTCACCGCGCTGGAGCCCAGCTGTTCGGTGCATGCGGTCGACCTCCCCGGCTTCGGCGACAGCGGCCTGCCGCCCGGACCGTGGGGGGTCGAGGACTACTCGGAGTGGACGTGCGCGCTGCTCGCAGCACTCGGTCTGGAGCAGGTGTCGATCGTGGCGCACTCGCACGGCGGGCGCATCGCGATCCATCTCGCGGCGCACCACCCAAAGCTCGTCGACAAGCTCGTGCTCGTCGACGCTGCCGGCATCCGTGCCCCGCGGACGTTCCGGTGGTATCGCCGGGTGGCGATGGCCAAGCTCGCCAAGCACGTGCTCAACCGCTTCGGCGGGCCCGGGCGGGCGCTGAGCGGCCGGCTGGTCGGCCGCACCGCCTCGGGCGACTACTCCGCGACCGCGGAGGCGCTGCGGCCGACGTTCAACCGTCTGGTGGGCGTCGACCTGACCTCGCTGCTGCCACGGGTGCGGGCGTCGACCCTGCTGATCTGGGGTGAGAATGACGAGGACACGCCGCTGCGCGACGGGGAGACGATGCAACGCCTGATCCCGGACGCGGGGCTGGTCGTGTTCGAGGGCGCGGGGCACTTCGCCTACGCGGACCAGCCGCAGCGGTTCGCGCGGATTGCGCGTCACTTCCTCGGCGGGACCGGAAACGATCCCGCCCGCCCGGCGGCCGCCGCCGTCCGATGAGCGTCGGCTCGATCGGCGCGCTGCTCGTCTGTCTGGCGGCGGGGTGGCGCTACCACACACGGTCGCGCCGGGCGCTGCACCTGCTTCAGCTCGAGCACTACGAGAACGCCCGGCTGCTGCTCTGGCTCCGCCGGCGGGGCGAGGTCGCCCCGGTCGTCGACGTCGCGGCGGCGATCGCGGCGATCGTGATTGCGGCGTTCTCGGCCAGTCACAGCCACCACTGGATCGAGCTCGCCGGCTTCGCGCTCATTGCCGCGGCCCTCGTCGCGATCCAGCTGACCCGGCCGACGCGCGCGGAGGTCAAGCCGCTGGTGATGACCGAGCGTGCTCGCCGGCTGTGGGCGCTGGCGCTCGCGGTGCCTGCCGTCGTCGCGGTCGCCGGAGCGGTGCTCAGCGTCGCGCTCGGCTCCGACTTGCCGTTCGCGGTGGCGACGCTGCTGGTCGTGGCCTGCGTCCCGGCCGCGCCGTGGCTGGTGTGCGCGGCCAATTGGGCGCTCGGGCCGGTCCAGCGCCGGATCAACGCCCGGTTCGAGTCCGCGGCCCGCGCCAAGCTCGCCCGGATCGCGCCGCGCGTGATCGGGATCACTGGCAGCTACGGCAAGACGACCACGAAGGTCTGCATCGGAGCAGTTCTCGAGGAGGCGTCCTCGACGCTGATCACCCCGGCGAGCTTCAACTCCCACCTCGGCGTGATCCGGACGATCAACGAGCACCTCACCGAGCGCCACCGGGCGTTCGTGGTCGAGATGGGGATGTACCGCGCCGGCGACATCGCCGAGCTGTGCGAGCTCGTCCACCCCGAGATCGGGGTGCTGACCGCGATCGGTCCGGCTCACCTCGAGCGGATGGGGACGATCGAGGCGATCGCCGACGCGAAGGCCGAGCTCGCGCTCGCGCTGCCCGCCGGCGGGCACCTGGTCACGAACGGGGACGATCCGCGCTGCCTGGAGATCGCGGAGCGCGTGACCGTCGACACCGTGCTGTTCGGCCTGAAGAATCCCGACGCACACGTGCGGGCCGAGGCTGTGGAGATGGCGGACGGGGAGACGCGCTTCGAGCTGGTCATCGGCGAGCAGCGGATCGCGGCTCGGGCCGGGCTGCTCGGCCACCACAACCTCTCCAACCTGCTCGCCGCGGCCGCGGTCGGGCATCTGTGCGGGATGACGATCGAACAGATCGTCCGCGGGTTGCGCCGGATCCGCCCGCCCGAGCATCGACTGCAGCCAATTCCCAATCCGGGCGCCGGGATCGTGGTGATCGACGATGCCTACAACTCCAACCCGGCGGGCGCGCAGGCGGCGCTCGAGGTGCTCCGCGCCCACCCCGCACAGCGGCGCATCCTGGTCACGCCCGGGATGGTCGAGCTGGGCGCGCAGGAGGCCGACCTCAACGAGCGCTTCGGCCGCCAGGCGGCCACGGCGTGTGATCGGGTGATCCTCGTCGGCCCGGAGCGCACCCGCCCGATCGCGGCCGGGCTGGCGCACGAGGGCTTCGACCCGGAGTCGATCACGGTGGTCCGGGACATCGGCGCCGCAACCGACGTGCTCCGCGGGCTGACGCGGGCCGGCGACGTGATCCTGTTCGAGAACGATCTGCCGGACATGTACGCCGAGGATCAGGCCTGACGGAGCCACCGGTGGGCCATGGCGGGTCCGGCGGGGCCAATACACTCCCGCGCCGTGCCCCCCCGTGGACTCCGCGTCGGGGTCGTGTTCGGCGGTCGCTCCGTCGAGCACGACGTCTCGATCATCACCGGACTGCAGGCCTGCGAGGCGCTCCAGGAGCGCCACGAACCGGTGCCGATCTACATCGACCGCCACGGTCGCTGGTTCACCGGCGCGAGCCTGCGCGACATCGCGACCTACCAGGCCGACACGCTGGTGGCGACGCCGGTTTCGCTCGATCTCTCCACCGGCACCCTGCGGGCGGGCGGGCAGGGCACCGAGACGCCGCCCGAGGAGCGCCGCCGTGGGATCTTCGGCGGAGGGCGCGAACGCCCGAGTGGGGCAGGCGAACCGGTGGCGCCCCGGCTCGACGTGGTGATCCCGGCCACCCATGGCACCCAGGGTGAGGACGGATGCCTGCAAGGCGTGCTGGAGCTGGCCGACATCCCCTACGCGGGGCCGACGCTCGAGGCGGCGGTGCTGGCCATGAACAAGGCGACGACGAAGTCGATCCTGCGCGCCGCCGGGATCCCGGTGCTGGAGGACATCACGCTCCGGCGCGACGAATATGAGCGCACGGGGCCCGACGCGGTAATCGAACGCGTGCGCGCGCGCTTCGGTCTGCCCGTCTACGCCAAGCCCGCGTCGCTCGGCTCGAGCGTCGGGGTTCAGCGCTGCACCGACGAGCAGACCCTCACCGAGGCACTCGAGCTCTGCTTCGAGCTCGACCGGCTGGCGATCATCGAGCCGGCCGTCGAAGGGGGCCGTGAGATCAACTGCGCGGTGCTCGGCCGGCCGGGCGTGGAGCCGCGCGTCTCGCTCTGCGAGCAGCCGGTGGCGGGCGACGAGGGCTTTCTGTCCTACGAGGACAAATACATGCGCGGCGGCGCCAAGGGCGGCGCGGACAAGACGGGTGAGTCCGACGGGGGCACCAAGGGTGCGGGGATGAGCTCGGCGCAACGGCTGATCCCGGCGCCGATCGGGGACGAGCTCACCGCAAGCGTCCAGGATCTCGCGCGCCGGACGTTCGCAGCGATCGGCGGCGCCGGAGTGACCCGCGTCGACCTGCTGCTCGACGACCAGGAGCGGCTGTTCGTCAACGAGCCCAACACGATTCCCGGCTCCCTGTCCTTCTACCTGTTCGAGCCGGCCGGCCTGCCGTTCCCCGACCTGATGGATGCGCTGATCGAGCTTGCGATCGGCGAGCACGCGGAGCGGCGGCGCACGACGCGGACGTTCGAGAGCAACCTGCTCGCGATGCGGGGTGAGGGCACGAAGTCGTGACCGCCGGGCCGATCGCGATCGCGCGAGGCGGGACCTCGATCGAGCGGGAGGTGAGCCTGCGGGGAGCCCGGCGGGTGACGGCCGCCCTGCGCCAGTCCGGGCAGGAGCTGGCAGAGGTCGAGATCGATCACACGGTCGTCGAGCGCGTGCGAGAGCTCGCTCCCGAGTTCGTGTTCATCGTCGCCCACGGGCAGAGCGGTGAGGACGGTTCGCTGCAGGCGCTGCTGGAGCTGCTCGACGTGCCCTACACCGGCTCCGACAGCCTGGCGAGCGCGCTCTGCCTGGACAAGATCATCACCAAGCAGCTGCTGCGCCGGGCCGGACTGACGACGCCCCCGTTTCACGCCTTCAGCCGCCACGCCTTCCAGGACCTCGGCGCCGCCTCGCTGTTCGACGAGGTGATGGAGCGGCTCGGTGCGCCGGTCCTGGTCAAGCCCGCGCGGCAGGGATCGTCGTTCGGGATCAAGTTCGTGGCGCGGCCGGAGCAGCTGCGCACCGCGGTGCTCGGCGCGGTCGCCTACGACGACGAGATCCTGGTCGAGCGCCACGTGAGCGGCCGCGAGCTTGCCGTCACCGTGCTCGGGGGCCCGGAGGAGGGCCTCTCCGGGGCGGACTCCGTCCCGTACGAGGCACTGCCGATCGTCGAGATCCTCGGGACCGGTGAGGTCTACGACTACGAGGCGCACTACGACTTCGACGCGGTGCGGCTCGATGCCCCCGCGGATCTGCCCGACGGCGCCCGCGATGACGTGGAGCGGGCGGCGCTGGCCGCGTGTCGAACGCTCGGGACCCGCGACATGGCGCGCGTCGATCTCATCCTCGAGCCGTCGGGCGTGGTTCAGATCCTCGAGGTGAACACGATCCCGGGTCTCACGGAGACCGGGCCGACGCCGCTTGCGGCCGAGGCGGCGGGGATCGGGTTTGCGGGGCTCGTCGAGCGGCTCGCCGACGCGGCGCGCGCACGGGGCACGGCGCCGTCGGTGTGAGCACGGCGGCCAGGCCGCGGTTCGTTTGCGAACGATTCGGCAGGTTTTCGTTGCGGTCGTCGGTTTCCGGGTAACTCTCCTGCAGCCCGAACGCTGCTTCACGGCGATAACGGGTGGTGAGGATGACGACGGCGGTGGCCGCCAGCAGCGGTCTCTGACGGGAATTCGCCCATACGCGACCCAACGCAGGAGACCTAGATGTCGACGACCACCATTGGGTCTGCGCCCTCAGGCGCAGACCGCGTCAGCGCGGACCCGGACCGCATCAACGTTCTTGCGATGCGCTGGCAGCAGCACGGCGACCGCGCCGCCCGTGACGAGCTGTTCGAGCGATTTCAGCCGCTGGCCCGACGGCTGGCGAGCCGCTACACGAACCCCCATGAGCCGCTCGAGGATCTCGTGCAGGTGGCGTATGTCGGGCTGCTGGGCGCGGTCGACCGGTTCGATCCGCAGCGCGGTCCGCGGTTCTCGTCATTCGCCATTCCAACGATCCTCGGGGAGCTCAAGCGCTATTTCCGTAACACGGGTTGGTCGGCGCATGTGCCGCGCGGCGCCCAGGAGATGGCGCTGCGCGTCGACCGCGCCTCGGCGCGGCTCGCCGCCGACACCGGGCGCACGCCGCGGGTCGCCGAGCTCGCCGAATACCTCGAGATCGGCCTCGAGGACGTGATCGCCGGCCTGGAGGCCGGCAGCGCGCATTACTCGGTCTCGCTCGACGCACCAGCACCCGGGAGTCCCACCGAGGAGCCGCAGCCACTCGTCGAGGGTCTGGGCGCCGGGGACGCCGGGTACGCGCTCGTCGAGACGAAGCTCTCGCTCTCGGCCGCGATCACGCGCCTGCCGCACCTGGAGCGCCGCGCACTGCAGCTGCGGATCGACGGCGATCTGAAGCAGAGCGAGATCGCGGAGCGGATGGGCTGCTCACAGATGCAGGTCTCACGACTGCTGCGACGCGCGCAGGCGAACCTGCGCGAGCTCACGGATCCTTCGGCGTCCCTGGCCGACCCGAGCCCGCAGTGATCTCGAGGAGCGCCCGGAGCAGGCTGTCCATGCCCGCAACCTCGTAGATCGCGCGCTGGCGCCCGGCGCCGCCGCCGTCGGCGACCAGCGTCTCCAGTGCGGCGAGCTCGGCCTCGCAACCCAGCTCGGTGGCGCTGTCGGAGCACAGGTCAAGCGTCGCTTCGAGCACCTCCGACAGCGGATGCAGCTCGCCGCTGGCGTCGGGTAGATCGGCGTGGACGCCGAAGCGGGCGGCGCGAAACAGCCCTTCCTCGATCACCTCTGGCGGCGAGGGAACCTTGAGGTCGCGCTCGGCGTGATGGTGAGCCAGGCAGTGGACGAGGGCGGCGAGCGCCGCCGTGTCCTCCAGGCGCGCCTGGGCATCCAGCGAACGGACCTCGACCGTGCCGAGCCGCGGGTGCGGCCGCAGCTTCCACCAGAACCACGTGTAGTCCGGGACCCCGGCGGCGCGGGTCATCAACGCGGCGAGGCCGCAGAAGTCCTCATAGCTCTCCAGCGCGCGTGGAACGCCCGACCGCGGCCAGCCGCGCAGGGTCACTTCGCGGGCGGAGGCCAGGCCGGTGTCCCGCCCGTGGCGCAACGGCGAGTTCGCCGACAGGGCCTGGAGCAGTGGCAGATGCTCGCGCAGCCCGTTGTAGGCCCGCACCGCCGCCTGCGCGCTTGCCATGCCCACGTGGACGTGCAGGCCGCCGACCGGGGTGAGCACTGCATCGCCGAGCAGCTCCCGGATCCGTTCGTAGCGGTCCTTGTCGGTGATCTCGGCGCCTGTCTCAGAGGCGCTGGGGTGGGTGCCGGCGCCGAGCAGGCCGGTGCCCGTTTCGAGCAGCGCGCGGCGCGTCTGCGCGAGCGTCGCCGTCGCTTCGACCGCCGTCCGGCTCACGGGGCTGATGAGCTCGATCTGGCACGCGTGCAACTCGGGCTCGATCTCGCCGGCGCTGTCGCCGACGCGAGCGATCACCGCCGCCGAGGAGTTGATGAGCGCTCCGCTCAGCGGGTCGACGAGGAACAGCTCCTCCTCGATCCCGATTGAGAACGGGCGCTCGTTGCCGAAGGCCGGATTCGCGAGTCCGTCAGTTGAGTTCGAGGCGGGCACCGAAGCTACCGCCTACCCGAGCGCGGCCGCTCGGAAAACGCGACATGCCTCAGCTGACGGCGTCGCCGAGGCGCGGCGTGGCGGCTGCGCCGCGCCGGCAGCTGCGATGCAGCAGCACCATCGTCCCCGCGAAGATGAGCACGTCGCCGATCGAGAGCACGTTGGGCAGCGGACCGGGCCACGGGATGATGTCGCCGAGCCACGCCAGCAGGGCGTGGTGAACCGGGGCGGAGTTGTCGAAGCCCGCACGCAGCGACAGGCCGGCGAGCCGCTCCGCGGACCTGGATGCCGGCATCACGCCCAGGTTGGCGATGATCGCGGCCGCGTTGCAGGCCGCGCCGACCGTGAGCAGCCGGATCCCCGCCAGGCGGCGGTTCGCCCACAGGAAGAAGCCGATCATCACGTAGGTCGCGATGTGCAGACCGCGGTGCAGCGCCATGCTCCCGGTCGGGACCACCACGGTGATGATCACCTGGACCGCGAGCGCGACCAGCGGGATCCACAGGCCGCGCAGCCGGATGTCGGCGAGCCGCGCGAGGTTGCCGCCGGTGAGCGGCACGGTGGCCACGCAGATCAGGGCGAGTGCGATCAGGACCATCGGACGACCTCCTGCTTCGGTATCGCGCTGGATACGATCAGCCGCTCAGACGGTGACTCCGTGTCGCCGGATTCGAAGGTCGCCGCATCGGCGTCGAATCCACCGCCGAGCAGCAACTGGGTCGCCTCCGGCGCAGGGGCCGGCCGAGCGATCGCGTACCCCTGGGCGACGTCGCAGCCGAGGGCCTCCAACCGGCGGATCTGCGCGGGATCCTCGACACCCTCGGCCACCGCGCACAGACCGAGGTGGTGGGCCAGGTCGATCGTCGAGCTGACGATGATGTTCTCCTTGGCGTGACCGTCCATCTTCATCACGAAGGAGCGGTCGATCTTGACCTCGGAGACCGGGAGGTCGGCGAGGTAGGCAAGCGAGGAGTAGCCGGTGCCGAAGTCGTCGATCGAGATCTTCACCCCGAGCTCGTCGAGCTCGTGCAGGACGGTGTGCGAGGTCACCGGGTCGGCCATCAGCGCGCTCTCGGTGACCTCGAGCCGCAGTGAGGCGGGGGGCACCTCGGCTTCGTTCAGGGCCGCCATCACCTGCCCGGTGAAGTCGCGATCGACGAGCGAGCGCGTGGAGATGTTGACCGCGACCGTCGGGTCCAGGCCGAGCCGCCGCCAGGCGGCGACCTGGCCGAGCGCGGTGCGCAGCACGCGGTCGGTGAGCGGCTTGATCAGGCTCGTCTGCTCGGCCATCCGCAGGAACGCGTCGGGGGCGAGCAGGCCGCGTCCGGGGTGCTCCCAGCGGACGAGCGCCTCGATGTCGGTGAGCTGGCCGGTGTGCAGGTCGAGCTGCGGCTGGTACCAGACGACGAGCTGGGGGCCGGAGACGGCGGCGCGCAGCTCCCCGGTGAGCGCGAGCTTGCTCGGACTGTGGTGGTCGTGGCGCTCGTCGTAGAACTCGATGTCGGCGCTCGACTCCTTTGCGCGATACATCGCCACGTCGGCCTTCTGCAGCAGCGTCTCGATGTCGGTGCCGTGGTCGGGGAAGAGCGCGATTCCCACGCTCGCCTGGACGTCGACGACGAGCTCCTCGAGCTGGAAGGAGTCGCGGAGCGAGTCGGCGACCGACTGGGCGAGCTCGCGGGCCTGATCCCTGGAGCAGCCTGATGCGATCAGCGCGAACTCGTCGCCGCCGAGCCGCGCGATCTCGCCGAGGTTGCCGACGACCTCTCGGAAGCGGACGGCGACGTGCGAGAGCAGCAGGTCACCGACGCGGTGACCGAGGGTGTCGTTGACGTCCTTGAAGCGGTCGAGGTCGAGCAACAGCACGCAGCCGCTCTCGGCGCCCTCGAGGATGCTCTCAGCGGTCTGTTGAAAGAACATCCGGTTCGGCAGCCCAGTGAGCGAGTCGTGGCGCGCCAGGTGCTCGGAGCGCGCCGACTGCGAGATCGAGTTGTACATGGCGACGATCGGCGCCAGGCAGAGGGGGACGATCGCCACCGAGTAGCTGGCCGCGGCGAGCACGATCGGCGCGGTGAGCAGGATGACCGAGCCGGTGACCATGCCGAACACACCGTTCTCACGGAAGTGAGCGCGCACGGTGACGCCCTGGTACAGCGCGACGGCGACGCCGACGACGAGACGGTTGACGAGCGCGAAGACGACCGAGCCGGCGAGCATTGCGGGCAGCTGCCCGCTGGAGATCGGATGCAGGATGTCCAGGCGCGGATCGACGGCGAACAGCCGCACGACCAACCAGGCGACGAGCATCGCGACGAAGTACTGGCCGAGGTTGAAGCGCACCCGCCAGGGCGGCTTCTTGGAGTAGACATCCTGGACGATCGAGGCGACGCCCTGGGCGATCAGTGCCGGACCGAGGCCGCCGGTGATCAGCAGCGCGAGCGCGAATGCGCCCGAGAGGGTCAGCTCCTCGTAGTCCTCACCACCGCGACGGGGGATGCGGATCGGCAGCATCTCGCCGAGCAGCACGCCGGCGGAGAGCAGCGCGAAGCTCAGAGGCATGTGCACGATCCAGCCCATCCGCGCGTCGGGCAGGGCGAGCAGGGAGAGGCCGATCCCCGCCAGGAAGACGGCGGCGCAGTAGAGACGGACAGGAGAACGTGAGGACATGGGACCCAAGGAGGTGTGCGGGCGCCGACGCGAAGGCGCCCAGGCGCCCGCGACCTCGAACTAGAACTTCCAGCCGGCTCCGGACGCGATGGCGACCGTGGCGATGGCCGCGAGAGCGGACGCCGCCTGGTAGAGACGCAGCTTGTTCATGAGTACCTCCTTGGTGATGTCCGGGCCCCATCCGTGGGGGCCCTGTCGCTCATGTCGTCATGCACACCGAACCTTCATGAGACAGTTTTGTGCGGTCTGGACGTTCGGACGAGGCCTCACGCCGCCGGCCCGCGGCCGGACCGCGGCTCCGGATTCAGGGCGTCAGCCGGGACGGCTCTCGAGCGTCTCGGACAGCTTGGCGATCGCGAATCCCCAGGCCTCGCCGGGGGTCACCTTCGGCGGGAGCGCGACCTCCTCGGGGTTGGTGACGACGTCGATCAACGCCGGACCCTTGTGGGCCAGCGTCTCCCGGACCCCGTCGACGAGCGCGTCGCCATCGGTCACGCGGATCGCATGCATCCCGCAGGCCCGCGCGACCGCCGCCAGGTCGACCTCGCCGAGCACGGTGCCGAACTCGGGGAGCCCGGCCTGCTCCTGCTCGAGCTTGACCATCCCGAGCCGCCCGTTGTTGAACACGACGTGCTTGACCGGGAGCTGATGGTGGACGGCGGTGATGAGCTCACCGAGCAGCATCGTCAGCCCGCCGTCGCCGCAGAACGCGATCACCTGGCGACCGCGGTCCAGCGCCTGGGCGCCGAGCGCCTGGGGCATCGCGTTCGCCATCGACCCGAGGTTGTAGGAGCCCAGCATCCGGCGGCGGGCCCGCATGGTCACGAACCGCGCCAGCCACACCGTCGACATCCCGGTGTCGCTGGTGAAGATCGCGTCGTCGGCGGCGAGCCGGTCGGTCACGGTGGCCACCGCCTCGGGCCTGATGCGGTCATCGGGGTTGTCGAACGCCGAGCGCACCTTCTCGACGAGGCCGCGCCCGTCGTACTCAGGGTCGGCGATCGCCTGCTGCCGCGAGCGCCAGTCGGCGTAGCGGCGGGTGCAGTCCTCGAGGTGGGAGCGGTCCTCGCGGGCCGCGACGCGGCCGATCAGGCCGGCCGCGACCAGGCCGGAGTCGCCGACCACCCCGAGCTCGACGTGGGTGCGACGCCCGATGTGCGCCTGGCGGATGTCGGCCTGGATCACCCGTTTGCCCTCCGGATACCAGTCGGTGTAGGGGAAGTCGGTGCCGAGCATCACGAGCAGCTCGCAGCGCTCGAAGGCGCGCTGCGCCGCCGGATTTCCGATCAGGCCGCTCTGGCCGACGGCGAACGGGTTCTCGCGCTCGAGCTCCTCCTTGGCCTTGATCGTGAGCACCATCGGGGCGCACAGCCGCTCGGCGAGCGCGAGCACCTCCGCGCGGGCGTGGCGGGCGCCGGTCCCGACCAGCAGAGTGACCAGGCCACACTCCTCGATGACCTGGGCGGCCCGGTCCAGCGCTGCCGGGTCGGGGACGACGGGGCGGCCTTGGCTGACGAACCGCGCGGCACCCGGCGCCTTGGCGCCACCGACATCGCCGGGGAGCGTCAATACCGACACCCCGGGCCCGGCGAGCGCGCTCTGGACCGCCTGCTCAAGCAGTCCGGGCATCTGCGCGGGGCTCGTCACCGTCGCACAGAACTCGGCGACGTCCGAGAAGACCGCGTCGTTGTTGACCTCCTGGAAGAAGTCCGATCCGATCTCGGCCAGCGGCACCTGTCCGCAGAGAGCGAGCACCGGCGCGTGCGACTTGCGCGCGTCGTAGAGGCCATTGAGCAGATGCAGTGAGCCGGGGCCCACCGTGCCCATGCAGACGCCGAGCGTGCCGGTCAGCTGGGCTTGGGCGCCGGCCGCGAACGCGGCGGCCTCCTCGTGGCGCACTCCGATCCATTCGATTCGCTCCTCACGGCGGATCGCGTCGGTGACCGGGTTGAGCGCGTCTCCGACGACACCCCAGACGTGCGTCACGCCGAGCTCGGCGAGGGCGTCGATGATCGATTCGGCGACAGTTGCCATATGGGACCTCGATGTCAGGCGATTTTCGGGGCGAAGTGGTCAGGGTCGGCCCGGTCCCAATCCACGCGCCAGCTGTCAGGCGGCTCGTCCAGCAGTGCGCCGGGTTCGAGCCAGTCGTAGAGCTCGGCGTAGCTCATCGCCTCGGCGTGATTGACCCGCCGAACCAGGTGATGGGGTGAGACCTCCCCGGGGGAGGAGAGACCCATCGAGGCGATGATCCGCTGTGCTTCCTTGACGGTCGCCCCCTGATAGCGGTGGACCCGTTCGGTCTTGTCCTCGACATCGAGCGCGCGGGCGCGACGTGGGTCCTGCGTGGCGACCCCGACCGGACACTGATTGGTGTTGCAGCGCTGCGATTGGATACATCCCGTCGCCTGCATCATCGCGCGGGCGGCGTTGGTGTAGTCGGCGCCCTGCGCGAGGCGCTTGACGATGTCCGAGCCGGTGGCAACCTTGCCGCTGGCGCCGATCCGGATCCGGTCGCGCAGACCGAAGCCGACGAGCGTGTTGTGGACGGTCATCAGCCCCTCGGTGAGCGGCACTCCGACGTGGTCCGAATACTCGGCGGGCGCCGCGCCGGTGCCGCCCTCCGATCCATCGACGATGATGAAGTCCGGGCCGGTGCCCTCCTCGACCATCGCCTTGCAGATGGCGATGAACTCGTGGCGCAGCCCGATGCAGAGTTTGAACCCGGCGGGCTTCCCGCCGGCGAGCTCTCGCATCCGCGCAATGAAGCGGACGAGCTCCCGCGGCGTGTCGAACACCTTGTGGCCGGGTGGGCTGACGCACGTCTGGCCCTTCGGCACCGCGCGTGCCTTGGCGATCTCCTCGGTCACCTTGCCGCCGGGCAGGACACCACCGATCCCGGGCTTGGCGCCCTGGCTGAGCTTCAGCGAGACGAGCTTGACCTGTGGGTGCGCGGCCTTCTTCTCGAACTGCTCGGCGTCGAAACCCCCGTCCTTGGTGCGCGCGCCGAAGTAGCCGGTGCCGAGCTCCCAGACGATGTCGGCGCCGTTCAGGTGGTAGTCCGTGAGGCCGCCTTCGCCGGTGTCGTGGGCGAAGCCGCCCTTCGCCGCGCCGCGGTTCAGGGCGGTGAGTGCCTGCGCCGACAGCGCACCGAACGACATCGCGCTCACGTTGAGCAGCGCCATCTCATACGGCTGCGTGCATTCGGGGCCCCCGATCAGGACCCGCGGTGGCTCATCGGGCGGATCGGAGGAGTGGATCGACTGCAGCAGCCACTCATAGCCCGGCTCGGCGACGTCGCGTTCGGTGCCGTATGCCTGCTCGTCCTGAATCCCCTTGGCGCGTTCGTAGATCCCGGTGCGGGTGTCGCGGTCGTAGGGGCGGCCGTCGTAGTTGCGCTCGATGAAGTACTGCTGCAACTCGGGACGGAGCTTCTCCAGCGCGAACCGCATGTGTCCGAGGATCGGGTAGTTGCGCAGGATCGAATGGCGGGTCTGGACGAGGTCGCGCACTCCGAGCAGCGCGATCGCGCCGAAGATGGCCGCGACGACGATGAACCCGATGCCGCCGAGGAGCACGGCGCCGAGCACCGCGAGGACGCAGATCAGTACTGCGCCGATGAGTCCGGCGAATCGCATCACCTGGCACTACCCAGGGTGTCGCAGCCCGACGCAAATAGAGATCATGCGTGGGGTGCGCGAGTACGTGTTCGGCTATGGCTCGCTGGTGGCGGGCGAGTTCGTCCCCAGCCGTGAGCGTCACGCGCTGGGGTTCGTCGCCGATCTGCGCGGCGTGCGGCGCGGGTGGGGGGTCGCGATGGACAACCGGGTCGACCTCCCGGGCTACAAGTGCTACCTCGATTCCGACGGGCGCCGGCCGGCCGTCTCAGTGTGCTTCCTGGACGTCGACCTCGACGACTCCACGGGCGCCTGCGTCAACGGGGTGTGCCTGCCGGTCGGTGCTGAAGAGCTTGCCGCACTCGACTGCCGGGAGCGCAACTACGACCGGATCGAGGTCAGCGATCGGCTCCCGGAGGCCGGCGGTGCCCGCGTGTGGGCCTACCGCGGGTCGGCCGATGGACGGGCGCGCTTCGACGATGGGGTGCGCGCGGGCACCGCGGTCATCCACGCCGGCTACCTGGCGGCGGTCCGCGCGGGCTTCGTGGGGATCGGCGCCGCGGAATGGGAGGCGTGCGCGCCGTCGCTGGATCCGGGGGCGCTGACCGTCGTCGAGCTGGTACGGCGGGATCTGCCCTAGTCGCCGCCCGCCTCGACATCGCGTGTCGTCACTTCGTAGACGCCATCGATCTCGTCGACCGCGGCGGCGAGGTCCTCTGCGTGGCGCCGGCTCGGGTGCTTGCCGACCTCCATTGTCACCGCCACGGCGGGTCGGTTGCCGATCGTTCCCTCGAGCGACTGGGTGGCCACCCGCGCGATCGTGAAGCCCTGATCGGTGCAAGTGGCGAGCACGTCGCGCAGGATCCCGCGCCCGTCCTCGTAGACGATGCGCAGTGCAAAGACCGCGTCGGGCGCCCGTGGCAGGCGAGCGGCGAGGCTGACGTACAGGAATGCGGTGATGAAGTAGGCAAGCGTCGCGGCGAGCGCCAGGATCGCCAGCCCGGCGCCGCAGGCCATGCCGACGGCGGCGGTCAGCCACACGGTCGCCGCGGTGGTGAGGCCGCGCACGGCGTCGCGGCGAACGAAGATCAGCCCGCCCCCGATGAAGCCGAGGCCGGAGACGACCTGGGCGGCGATTCGCGACGGATCGAGGATCACGCCCGTCCCGTTCACCACGTCGCTGAAGCCGTACTTGCTCACCAGTACGAACAGCGCCGCGCCGAAGCCGACGAGCGTGTGGGTGCGCAGGCCCGCCGATTTCTGGCGCCACTCCCGCTCCAGGCCGATCAGCGAGGCCAGCGCGAAGGCGAGCCCGAGCTCGCCGATCTGCTTGAGCCCTTGGCCGTCCGGGATCGCCCTTGATGCGGTGAGGAGCGTGTGCACCCGAACATCTTGGGCTGCGGCCCGGACGGCCAGCGCTCGCGCACTAGCCTCCGATCAAGACCGGTCCAGACAGAGGGATGGTGGGAATGGATCGCAAGTGGTGGACGTTGATCGCGGTGTGCACGGGGACGTTCATGCTGCTGCTCGACGTGACCATCGTCAACGTCGCGCTGCCGGACATCCA
>DASXZK010000110.1:0-6750 GCA_036501965.1 Solirubrobacteraceae bacterium | reverse complement strand
CCGGGAGCGGCAGCGCCCAGAAGCTCGCCACCAGGCGCCGGATGTGGGTCTCCTGGACCGTGCGGTCCCGCACACCGAGGAAGTTGCCGGCGCAGATCCGCATGGCGGTCGGGATCTCGCCGCCACGGAACATCGCGTCGGCGGCGGCGATCATCGTGCGCCACACCCGCTCCATCTGCCAGCGCCGGGAAAGCAGCGTGATCGCGTCCGGGTCGGCGCAGGCCGCGACCGCGGCAACGTCGAGCAGGTCCGAGACACGCCGGAACGGCAGCTCGACCCAGCCGTGCGCGGCCAGCACCAGCGCGTGATACTCAGGCGCGAGGCCGAGCAGGCCGGGGATGCCCAGGACGTCGCTCGTGGCCGTCGCCAGCAGTTCATGGCGATCGGGCGGGTCGCTCCAGCTGAACCAGTTCGGGTGGCGATGGATCTCGACTGCCAGTCCGCGCTCGGTGTCGAGCAGCGGTCGCAGATGGTGAAGGCCGCGGTAGTAGTCGTCGTCGAACCCGATCGGTTCAAAGCCCGCGGCGAGCAGCGCGGAGTGGGCGTGCTCGGGCTCCGCCGCGAGCACGTCGACATCGCTGAATGGCCGCAGCTGGGGTGCGGGGTAGAACGATGCGGTGTGGGGGCCTTTGAGCACCAGCAGGGGCCCGTCGTAGGCGGCGACCGCATCGCGCAGCAGCGCCTTGGACGCGGCGAACTGACAGGCCGAACGGAATTCCTCCTCGACGATCTCGGAGGGCACCTCCCGGCCGAGCTCGCGCCAGCGCCGCGCGGCAAGCAGTTGCAGCCGGTGGGCGCGCAGATCACGCAGGCTGCTCGTACGGTCGATGACCGCGTCGACCCCCGCCCACAGGGACGGCGCCGCCGCAGCGGCACTGCCGAGCGCGACGGCGTGTGCTGTCGGATGCGTGCTCATGTCGGCTCCGATGGTCCGCGATCCCCGGCCTGAGCTGTATCGGCAGACCCCCTGTCGCTCGTTACCCCCGAGCCCTCGAGATTACGCCTCGCCTTGACGAGATACAGAGGCCTGCCCTTGACCTCGTCGTAGATCCGCCCGACGTATTCCCCGATGATTCCGATCGAGATCAGCTGGATTCCGCCGAGGAGCAGGACCGCGATGGTGAGCGTGCCGAACCCGGGTAGGTACTGGCCGAGCACTCGCAGCACGATGACGACCGGGATCGCGACGAACGCAAGGGTCGAGATGATCAGGCCGAGCAGCGTGGCGAGCTGCAGCGGGCGGTCGGAGAAGGAAAGGATCGCGTCCGCGGAGAACCGCAGCATCCGCGTGAACGTGTACTTCGTCTTGCCCGCGTAGCGTGGGTCGCGGGAGTACGGAACGGCGGCCTGCGTGAAGCCGACCCAGACGGTCATCCCGCGCAGGAAGCGGTTGCGCTCGCGCATCGCCAGCAGCGCGTCGAGCGCGCGCCGGTCGAGCAGCCGGAAGTCGCCGGAGTCCCGCCGCAGGTCGATCTGGGCGAGATGGTCGAACACCGCGTAGAACCAGCGGGCGGTCGCGAGCTTGAACCGCGACTCGCCCGCGCGGGCGCGCCGCACCGCGTAGACGACGTCGCATCCCGCCCGCCAGTGGTCGAGCATCGTCGTGATCAGCTCCGGGGGATCCTGGAGGTCGGCGTCGAGCATCACGACCGCATCCCCGGTCGCGTGATCCAGGCCGGCCGTGAGCGCCGTCTGGTGACCGAAGTTGCGTGACAACGAGACGACCCGCACCCGTGGGTCGGAGTCGGCGAGCCGGTCGAGCGCGAGTGCGGTCCCGTCGGTCGATCCGTCATCGACGAGCACGAGCTCGAACGGCACGTTCTCGAGCGCCGCGGTCACCCGTGAATGGAACTCGTCGATGAGCTCGTCCTCATTGAAGACAGGGGCGACGACGCTGAGCAGCGACAGCGTGCGTTGCCGGAAGATCTCCTGCGCGGGCTCGCTCACTGCACCAATGCTACGGACGGCCCCGGCACGCGCGAGCCGGAGGGTCGATGGAGCGGTCAAATGGTGTGCTGCACCGCAGAGCTCGCTCTCAGCCGTGCGCGATCAACCCGAGCAGCTCGACTCCCTGCACGACGCCGGTCATCCAGAGCGCGGCCGCGCGCAGACGACCGTCGCGCCCGAGCGCCGCGAGCGGAAGCGCCCAGCCCACATACCACGGAAGCAGCGAGCTCGACGCGATGAGCATCGCGACCGTCGCCCAGCCCGCGGCGTCGAGCCAGTCGATCGCGCCTCGCCAGACGGCGACGAGCAGCCGGACGCAGACGAGCAGGAAGCCGGCGATCAGCGCGTCACCCACGACCAGACCCAGCGTCGCCAGCCCGAGCTTCTCCCGGATCGCCCCAGAGATCGACAGCCAACCGCCCTCACTCTGGGCCCGGCTGACGGTCGAGAACAGGTGCAGCGAGCCCGAGCCGAAGAACGCGACGCTCAGCAGGGCGAGACCCCCCACGCCGATCGCGCAGCCGAGCATCAGATCACGCCGGCCCCGGACGCTTCGCCTGCTGCCACCGTCGGCGAGAGCGAACGGCAACACCAGGCCGCCGGTCAGCTTGACCCCGATCGCCAGGATCGAGAGGGTTCCGCCGGCTCCCTGCCGCCCGGTGAGCAGCATCGTCAGCGCAGCACAGAGTGCGAGCAGCATGAGCAGGTCGTTGTGCCCCCCGCCGACCCCATACACGACGAGCAGCGGATTGAGGCCGACGAACGCGATCGCGCGGACCGGATCGATCCCCCGCAGCCGCGCGCAGCGCCAGACCAGGCAGACGAGGCCGAGGCTCGCGGCCACCGCGATCGACTTGTAGGCGATCACGCTCGAGGCCACGGTGAGCGGTGCCAACAGGTAGCTGCCCGCGGTGAACACGGGGCCGTAGGCGCTCGGGATCGAGGACCACTTGGCGCCGACGTAGGGGAAGACACGATCCAGCCGGATCGCATCGGGTCCGTTCAGGTACGGGTTGAGACCGTAGTGAGCGCCCATCCGGGCGTAGGCCTGATAGCTGAAGACGTCGGTGGAGATCAGCGGCGCAGTCAGCAGCATGAGCACATGCAGGACGACGATCGCCACGACCACGGCTCGCGCGTCGAGCCGGGCGGCGCGGTGGACGAGCAGCGCGTAGCCGGCGAACATGATGGCGAGCGCCGCGATCGTCCCACCGACGTGCAGGTCGAGGTGGACGGCGGCGAACGTCCCCTGCAGCCAGGCGGGAGCCGGCCGGATCGACTCCGGCAGCAGCGACGCGGTGTGCGCGGCGCCGAGGGCGACGAGTGCTCCCCCTCCGAGCACCCCCGTGAGGCCGAGCGACGCGGTGCAGCGTGTGGCGCTCCCTCGGGCGCGGGCGGGCGCTCCGGGCGCCAGCCGGGCGGAGGAGGGGGCCGTCCACGATCCAGGTACGCTCATGATTCGATCGCCGGCGGACCGGCGGGGGTCCGTGGCGCGCCCTGAGTCTGCCCGGCGACCGTGAGGATCGTGTAAGTGCCGCGGCGCGCGGACAGACGCGTCAGGCGACCGGGTGCCGGCGCTCCGCGGCATGCTCGCGGCGGGCCAGCGCGCGCGCCGACTCGCGCTTGATCCCCGGCACGCGCACCATCGCCTCGAACGCGATCCGCGCGGACATCTTCGAGGTTCCCGCGACACGGTCGGCGAACACGATCGGGATCTCATGGACGGTGAAGCCGGCCTTGATCGCGCGGTAGGTGACCTCGATCTGGAAGACGTAGCCTTCCGCGCGGACGCTTGGCAGGTCGATCGCTTCGAGCACCGCTCGGTTGATGCACTTGAACCCGCCGGTGAGATCGCGCACCGAGACGCCGAGCACCCACCGCGCGTACAGGCCGCCTCCCCGGCTGATGCACTGGCGCACGACGCCCCAGTCGCGCACGCCGCCACCCGGGACATAGCGGGAGCCGAGCACGAGGTCCGCCGTGTGGGAGGCATCGAGCAGCGCCGGCAGATAGGCGGGATCGTGGGAGAAGTCCGCGTCCATCTCGATCAGGGTCTCGGCGCCGGCCGCCATCGCGTGGGCGAAGCCCGCGAGGTAGGCGCGGCCGAGCCCGGCCTTGGCGGGACGGTGCAGCACCTCGACGGCCTCGTCGCTCGCGGCGATCGTGTCGGCGATCTCCCCGGTGCCGTCCGGGGAGTTGTCGTCGACGACCAGGATGCGGAAACCGCCGGGTAGCACCTGTTCGAGCTCGACCCGCGCAGCAGCGACGATGCGCTCCACGTTGGCCGCCTCGTTGTATGTGGGGATGATCAACCAGACGTCAGCGCTCATCGGCTCGCAAGCGTATCCGCTGATCCGAAGAACGGCGCTTCGCTTTCGCGCGTGACACGCGGGCAGGGGGGCCGTCATCATTCGCGAACAGGGAGAGGTTCACGATGGATGACTCGCAGGCAACGGCGGCCAGGCCGAGCTCCGGATCCGGGGGAGGGGGAGGCCCGCGCCGCGGTCCGAGCGGGCACTCGGCCGCCGACCGGGCACGGATCGTCCGCCGCCGCCGGCGACGCGCGGGAGCGCTGTTGGGGATCGCGCTGGCGGCGTTGGTGCTCGGCATGGTGCTGGGCGCGGTCGCGCGCGGCGGCGGCCGACATCGAGGATCGTCGGCCACGCACGGCCCGTTGACGACGCCCGGCACGTTGCTGCGACCGCTGCCCATCCAGAGCGCGAGCCTCGCGACGCAGGAGTCGGAGGCGCTGCAGCGCACGCGGCTGACGGTGCCGATCGTGCGGATGGCAGGTGGCCAGCACCGTGAGATCGCGCTCACCTTCGACGATGGTCCCGGCCCGTACACGCCGGCGATCCTGCGGATCCTGGTGCGAACGCACACGCCGGCGACGTTCTTCGAGGTTGGCGAGGAACTGCGGTACTTCAACGCCTCGACCGCCGAGATCGTCCGGCTCGGCGATCCCGTCGGGGACCACACCTGGAGTCATCCGGACATGGCACACCTGTCGCGTCGTCGCCAGCAGCGCCAGCTCCTGAGGGAGGCCGCGATCATCGGGAACGAAGGCGCCCGCTTCCCGCAGATGTACCGGCCGCCGTTCGGGCGTTGGAACGAGACGACGCTGTCGCTGCTGCGCCAGAACGACATGCTGATGGTGCTCTGGTCGGTCGACACCGACGACTGGGAGAGGCCCGGGACCGATCAGATCGTCCACAACGCGCTCTCGGGCGCCAAGCCGGGGGCCATCATCCTCCTGCACGACGGAGGCGGAGATCGCGCTGAGACCGTCGCGGCGCTGCCGGCGATCATTCGCGGCCTGCGCCGGCGCGGCTATCGGCTCGTGACGGTTCCGCGCCTGTTGCTCGATAATCCGCCGCCGCGGGACCAGGACGTGGGATCGGTCAAGGGTCAGGGAGGGTAGGCAGACAATGGACGTTCGTTCGATCCGGCGCCAGCGAGGTAAAGAAACCCTTTCCGAGAGCCGAACAACCACGTAACGATGGTTTCAACAGCGGGCAACCCAGAGAGGGAAGACTGACACCGATGCTGATCATGCTCCTCATCGGATGGATCGTCCTGCTGCCAGCCATCGTCGTCGTCGGCCTGTACGTCAGCTCGAGCGTGCTCGGTCGCCGCCGCGCTGCCCTGGGCGTCTATGAGGATCTGCTCGTGGACGAACAGACCGAGGAGGCGGACGTTGCCGCGGTGACGCCCGAGGCGATCACCGGGCCGCTCGCCTCCGCGCCGGCTCGCCGGCCGCCTGTCACCTCGGACGCCTCCGCGCCCAAGGTGCCTCCGGTCGGCGCCGGTTACTGACCTCGACGGCTCAGAACGTAGGGCACGGTGCGGAGCAGGATCCGCAGATCGAGCCACAGGGACCAGTTGGCGCCGTAGATGTAGTCAATCTTGACCATCTCGTGCATCGGGATCCGGGCCGAGCCGAAGATCTGCCACAAGCCGGTCATGCCCGGCTTGACCGCGAGCCTCCGGCGCTGCCAGCCTTCGATCAGCGCGTCCTCGTCCGGGACGAGCGGGCGCGGGCCGACGAGCGCCATGTTGCCGCGGAGGACATTGATCAGCTGCGGCAGTTCATCGAGCGACGTCTTGCGCATGATGCGCCCGACACGTGTGATCCGTGGGTCCCCATCGATCTTGAACAGACCGCCCTGCGCCTCGTTCTTCACTCGCAGCTCCGCCTTGAGCGATTCGGCATCCTTCACCATCGAGCGGAACTTCAGCATCCAGAACGTCTCGCCGCGCTGGCCGATGCGAGGCTGCTTGAAGAAGATCGGTCCGCGTGAGTCCAGCTTGATCGCGATCATCAGCAACAGGAACAGCGGCCCGAGCAGGACGAATCCGGCGCTGGTGATGAGCAGGTCGACTGCGCGCTTGAGCAACACCGAGGAGCGCTGCAACCCAAATTGGCGCACCCCGAGAATCCAGACGCCGTCGATCTCGTCGACGGTCGATGCTGAGCCGACGACCTCCAACAGCCGGGGAACGACAGACACCTTGACGCCGAGCGCCTTGACAAGGCGGATCGCGTCGAGGATTTGCTCCTGGCCGTCATTGCGCGGAGCGATGATCACCCGCTCGATCTCGTGCTCGGAGACGACCCGTCCGAGGTGCGCATATTCCCCCAGCACTGGAACTTCGCCGGGGGCGAGCTCTCGGTTCGGATCGGGCTGCTGAAGGAGCGACACGCGCCCGATCACGCGCGAGTTCACCGCGGACGACGCGTTGAGCTTGGCCGCCAGCCTCCCTGCCTCGACGGCGTTGCCGATGACGATGCAGCGCTCGCAT
>DASXZK010000109.1:0-3684 GCA_036501965.1 Solirubrobacteraceae bacterium | reverse complement strand
AGCCTTACCGCACAGATCTCCTTCCTCGATGAGGAGATCGCAGTGTTGCGTAGGCGCCTGGCCGATTCACCACGCCAGGTCCGTCTTCTAGAGGAACGGCTCCGCGAGACAGAGGCGTCACTAACGTCGGTGACGTCACAGAACGAGCGCCTAGCGTCAACGCTGCGCGAGGCACGCGACCAGATCGTCGCGCTCAAGGAAGAGGTCGACCGGCTGGCGCAGCCGCCGTCCGGCTTCGGCATCTTCCTCGAAGCCCAAGAGGACAACACGGCTGACGTGTTCACCGGCGGTCGCAAGATGCGCGTGAACGTCAGCCCCAACGTGGACCTCGAAGAGCTCCGGCCTGGCCAGGAGGTCGTGCTCAACGAGGCGCTTAACATCGTCATCGCCCAGGACTTCGAGACCATCGGCGAAGTCGTGATGCTCAAGGAGGTGCTCGCCGACGGCGAGCGCGCCCTGGTCATCTCCCACGCCGACGAGGAGCGGATCGTGCGGCTCGCCGCGCCGCTGTTCGACTCCGTGCTGCGGGCGGGCGACTCGCTCCTGCTCGAACCGCGCTCCGGTTACGTCTACGAGCGCATTCCGAAGGCCGAGGTCGAGGAGCTCATCCTCGAAGAGGTCCCGGACATCGCCTACACCGACATCGGCGGCCTCACCACGCAGATCGAGCAGATCCGCGACGCGATCGAACTGCCGTACCTGCACGCGGACCTGTTCCGCGAGCACCAGCTCCGCCCGCCGAAGGGTGTCCTGCTCTACGGCCCGCCCGGCTGCGGCAAGACGCTCATCGCCAAGGCGGTGGCGAACTCCCTCGCCAAGCAGGTGCGGGCCAAGGCGGCGGCCGACGCGGACGGCAGCACCAAGCCCGAGGAAGGGAAGTCCTTCTTCCTCAACATCAAGGGTCCGGAGCTCCTGAACAAGTACGTCGGCGAGACCGAGCGGCACATCCGCCTGGTGTTCCAGCGGGCCAGGGAGAAGGCCTCAGAGGGCATGCCGGTGATCGTGTTCTTCGACGAGATGGACTCGATCTTCCGGACCCGAGGCTCTGGTGTCTCCTCCGACGTGGAGAACACCATCGTCCCGCAGCTGCTGTCGGAGATCGACGGTGTCGAGGGCCTGGAGAACGTCATCGTCATCGGCGCCTCCAACCGCGAAGACATGATTGACCCGGCGATCCTGCGGCCAGGGCGTCTCGACGTCAAGATCAAGATCGAGCGGCCGGACGCCGAGGCGGCCAAGGACATCTTCACCAAGTACGTGCTGACGGACCTTCCGCTGCACCCCGACGACGTGGCCGAGCACGGTGGCTCGGCGACGGCGACGGTGGAGGAGATGATCCAGCGCACGGTGGAGCGGATGTACTCCGAGACGGAGGAGAACCGCTTCCTCGAGGTCACCTACGCGAACGGCGACAAGGAAGTCCTGTACTTCAAGGACTTCAACTCCGGTGCCATGATCGAGAACATCGTGGCCCGCGCCAAGCAGATGGCCATCAAGCAGTTCCTCGAATCGGGCCAGAAGGGCATCCGCGTCGCGCACCTCCTCGCCGCCTGCGTGGACGAGTTCAGCGAGAACGAGGACCTGCCCAACACCACCAACCCCGACGACTGGGCGCGCATCTCCGGTAAGAAGGGCGAGCGCATCGTCTACATCCGGACCCTGGTCTCGGGCAAGCAGGGCACCGAGGCGGGCCGGTCGATCGACACGGTCGCCAACACGGGCCAGTACCTCTAGTCGCGGCCGGGCGGGCCACCATGGTCGCTGACCTCCGGTCAGCTTCCCGGTGGCCCGCTCGCCATATCCCCCGGGGGGACGACCCCCTGGACCCCCGCGGACAAAAAGGCGGCGGGGTGATCTTTCGGAGGAGTGGGCACACGGAACGAAACGTCGCTCGCCCGGACTACGCTGAACAACTATGAGTGTGCTGCGGGTCATGAGCACCGAGACCGAGTACGGCATCTCCGTACCGGGCCAGCCGGGTGCCAACGCGATGGTGACCTCATCGCAGATCGTCAACGCCTACCAGGCGGCCACTGCCGCTCGGGCGCGCCGCGCCCGGTGGGACTTCGAGGAAGAGAACCCGCTGCGGGACGCGCGCGGATTCGACCTCGCACGGGAGACGGCGGACGCTACCCAGCTCACCGATGAGGACCTGGGGCTAGCCAACGTTATCTTGACCAACGGGGCGCGGCTCTACGTCGACCACGCGCACCCCGAGTACTCGGCCCCCGAGTGCACCAACCCCCTGTCGGTCGTCAAGTGGGACAAGGCGGGCGAGCGGGTCATGGCGGAGGCGGCGGCCAAGGCCGCCACCGTCCCCGGCTCGCACCCGATCCAGCTTTACAAGAACAACACCGACAACAAGGGTGCCTCTTACGGCACCCACGAGAACTACCTGATGCGCCGGTCGACGCCGTTCGCTGACATTGTGAAGAACCTGACGCCGTTCTTCGTCACCCGGCAGGTCATCTGCGGCGCGGGGCGCGTGGGCATCGGCGCGGACGGCCGCGGGTCCGGGTTCCAGATCAGCCAGCGTGCTGACTTCTTCGAGGTCGAGGTCGGCCTGGAGACGACGCTCAAGCGGCCGATCATCAACACCCGCGACGAGCCGCACGCCGACCCGGAGAAGTACCGGCGGCTGCACGTGATCATCGGCGACGCCAACATGAGCGAGGTGGCCTGCTACCTCAAGATGGGCACCACGGCGCTGGTGCTCGCGATGATCGAGGACAAGTTCTTCAGCCACGACCTGTCGCTTGAGGCGCCGGTCGCCGACCTGCGCGCGGTCTCCCACGACCCGTCGCTGAAGTACCTGGTGACGCTGCGGGACGGCAGGAAGATGACCGCGATCCAGCTGCAGACCGAGTACCTGGAGCTGGCCCGCAAGTACGTCGAGGACAAGTACGGCGCCGACGCCGACGACATGACGCTCGACGTGCTGTCCCGCTGGGAGTCGGTGCTCAGCCGGCTGGCCGAGGACCCGATGCAGCTGTCCAGGGAGCTCGACTGGGTCGCCAAGCTTGAGCTCCTCGAGGGCTACCGGCGCCGCGACGGCCTCGCCTGGGACGCGCCGAAGCTACAGCTCATCGACCTGCAGTACTCCGACGTGCGGCAGGAGCGGGGCCTCTACAACCAGTTCGCGGCCCGTGGCCGCATGGACAGGATAACCGACGACAAGGCGATCACCTGGGCGATCGACAACCCGCCGGAGGACACCAGGGCGTACTTTCGCGGCCGGTGCCTGCGGCAGTACGCGGATTCTGTGGCCGCCGCGTCCTGGGATTCGGTGATCTTCGACATCCCCGGACGTGAATCGCTGCAGCGGGTTCCCACCCTAGAGCCGCTGCGTGGCACGAAGGCGCACGTCGGCGACCTCCTAGACCGGTGCAAGACCGCCGCCGACCTGGTAGCGGCCCTGACGAATCAGGGCTAGCCGCCCCGCCCTCAGGGGCAAATGCCGCGAGATGATTTCCGGACCTTTCGAATATCCGGAGGGTTGGAAGGCAACATCGCGGGCGAGGATAACGTTGGAGCTGTCGAGGGGCACGAGCCTGTAAGGGACGGAGAAGCGCAGATGGCAACGAAGGACACCGGGGGCCAGCGGCAAACGACGCGGCGCACCGAGGAGACCGAGGAAGACCAGGCCGCCGCGGCCGAGGAGGTCAGGGAACGGCACGAGAAGCT
>DASXZK010000108.1:0-13163 GCA_036501965.1 Solirubrobacteraceae bacterium | reverse complement strand
GGATTTCTCCCGGAACCTGCGAATACAGGGCGCGTATGAGTCCTCGACCCATCGAAAGGCCGATCCAGACATGAAGGTGATCGCACTCGCCAATCAGAAGGGCGGCGTCGCCAAGACGACGACCACGCTGAACCTCGCGGTGGCGTTCGCCGAGGAAGGCCACCGCGTCCTCTGTTGCGACATGGACCCGCAGGGCAACCTGACGATGTCGCAGGGCGTCGATCCGGACGAGCTTGAAAAGTCGATGTTCGACGTGCTCGTGCACCACCTCCCGATCAAGGAGGTGATCGCCCCGCGCGAGATCGATGTTGCCTGCGCCTCGATCGACCTCGCCGGCGCCGAGATCGCGATGGCGTCCATGATCGGCCGTGAGCGCTCCCTCGAGAAGGCGCTCAAGGCGGTCGCCGACGACTATGACTTCGTCTTCATCGACACTCCGCCGAGCCTCGGGCTGCTGACGATCAACGCGCTCACGGCATCCGATCGGGTGATCGTCCCCGTCCAATGCGAATATCTATCGATGCGCGGTCTGCTGCAGCTGCAGGACACGCTTGAGATGATCCGCGAGAACCTCAACCCGAACGTGCAGATCGAAGGGATCCTCCCGACCCTCGTGGACCTGCGCACGCTTCATGCCCAGGAAGCCATCGATCTGCTCGAGGAGAACTTCGGCAAGCAGGTCTTCGCCTCGCGGATCCGCCGCACCGTGCGCTTCGCCGAGGCGCCGGTCCAGGGCATGTCAGTGCTCAAATACGATCCCGACGGCATGGCTGCCCATGCCTACAGGCAGCTCGCCAAGGAGGTCCTCGACAATGCCAACCGGTAAACGCGCTTCGATGCGCGAGGGACCGCTCGCCGATCTCTTCCGCAAGACCGCGGAGGACACCGACGAGCACAAGGCGGTCCCGCCGGCGCAGCCCGCCGAGGCCCAGGAGCCCGCCGCGCAGGGCTCTGCGGACGCGGGCCGAGCACCAGCCCCTGCGGCCGAACGGTGGCCCACCGATCAGACGCAGCCGGCCGCGTCGCCGCAGGCACCCCAGCCGCAGCTCACCCCGCGCGACCGTCTGCGCACCGCGTTCAGCTCGGACATCCCGCAGGACATGCTCGAGCCCACACAGCCCGCGCCCGTCCCGCAGGAGCTTCCGGACGTGTACGCGCGCACCGAGCGCGAGCTCGACGCGGAAACCGCGATCGCGGGGGTTGGGCGGGACCGGATCAGCGGTCCGGTGCTGCGCGTCGTGGGCGTCGGCGGCGCCGGCGTCAACGCGGTCAATCGCATGGTCGAGGCCGACATCAACGGCGTCGAGTTCCTTGCGATCAACACCGACCTGCAGTCGCTGCAGATCTCCGCGGCCGACGAGACGCTGCACATCGGCGATGCGGTGACCCGCGGCCTGGGCTCCGGGTCGGATCCGGACAAAGGCCGTGCCGCCGCGCGCGAGGAGTACGACCGGATCAAGGCGATGCTGCGCGGCTCGGACATGGTGTTCATCGCCGCCGGTGCCGGCGGCGGAACGGGCACCGGAGCGGCGCCGGTCGTCGCCCAGATCGCCCGTGAGCTCGGCGCGCTGACCGTGGGGATCGTCACCCGCCCGTTCCAGTTCGAGGGCTCGCGCCGGCGCGAGCAGGCCGAGGCCGGCATCGCCGCGCTCGGCGCCGAGGTCGACACGCTGATCGTGGTCCCGAACAACCGGCTGCTGTCGGTTCTCGACCGCAACGTGTCGATGGTCGAGGCGTTCCGCGTCGCGGATGACGTGCTGCGCCAGGGCGTGCAGGGGATCTCCGATCTGGTGACGCTCCCGGGTCTGATCAACCTCGACTTCGCCGACGTGCGCACGATCATGTGCGACGCGGGCAGCGCGCTGCTCGGGATCGGAATGGGGACCGGCGAGCGCCGGGCGATCGACGCTGCTGAGCAGGCGGTCGCTTCGCCGCTGCTGGAGACGAGCATGGAGGGCGCCCGTTCGATCCTGCTGTCAATCACCGGCGGCGAGGACATCTCCCTGTGGGAGGTCAACGAGGCGGCCAAGGCGGTCGCGGAGGCCGCGCACCCGGACGCCAACATCATCTTCGGCGCGATGGTCGACGACAAGCTCGAGGACCAGGTGTGGGTGACGGTCGTGGCCACCGGCTTCGGTGACTCGCCCTACCGGCGGCGCCCCGAGGATCCGTTCGCGGCACCTCGCACCGAGCCTCGTCCGGTCGCCCGCGCGTCCGAGCGCCCACGGGGTTTCCGTGAGCCCGAGGGCGAGCCGCGCGTCAGCCGTGTCCGGCGTGAGACGCCGGAGTTCGACGTGCCGGAATTCATCCCCCGCAGGTAGGTCCACCACGCCATGAGCGGCGCGCGCGGTGTGGTGGCCGCCGGCCATGCGGAGAGCGCGCGCGCCGGCGCCGCGGCGCTGCGAGCCGGCGGCAACGCGGTCGACGCCGCGCTGGGCGCGATGCTCGCGGCGCTGACGTGTGAGCCGTTGCTCACCGGGCTGGGCGCCGGCGGCTACATGCTGGTGGTCACCGAGGGCGCGGCGCCCGTGCTGCTCGACTTCTTCGTCGAGGCACCCGGCCGCGATGGCGCTCTCGCGGGGGAGTTGCTCCCGGTCGAGGTGTCCTTCGGCGACGCCGTCCAGATCTTCCACGTCGGCCCCGCATCGGCGGGGGCCTACGGGTTCCCGGCCGGCGTCTGTGAGGCGTCGCGGCGCTTCGGGACGATTCCGCTCGCCGAACTGGCCGCGCCCGCGGCGCGGCTCGCCCGTGACGGGGTGCCGCTCTCGCCCGAGCAGGCCTACATCGTCGAGATCCTCGGACCGACGGTGCTCTCGACGCCGGAGTGCGCTGCGCTGTTCGCTCCGGAGGGCCGGCTGCTCGGGGTCGGGGATCGATTCCGCCAGCCGGAGGTCGGCGACGCCATCCAGCGGCTCGGCAGTGACGGCTGCAATCCCTTCTACACCGGCGACATCGGAGCGGCGATCACGGCCTGGCTGCGCGACCGCGGTGGCCTCGTCAGCGCCGCCGACCTGGCGGCCTACGAGGTGGTCGTCCGAGACCCGCTGAGGGTCCGATTCCGCGGCCGCGAGGTGCTCACCAACCCTCCGCCCGCGCCGGGTGGGCTGCTGCTGGCGGGCGCGCTCGCCGAGCTCGACCGGGCACCCTCGCCTCCGCCCGTGACCGCCATCGCCGACGCGATGCAGTCCGCCCAGGACGCGCGAACGGTGGACTTCCTGCGAGGGCTCGCCGAGCCGGGCTTTGCCGCGCAGTTTCTGGGACGGGCCTCCCGGCTGGGGTCGACGACGCACGTGGCGGCGTTGGACGCGGACGGCGGCGCGTGCTCGGTGACGTGCTCCAACGGTTCGGCGTCGGGTGTCGTGGTCCCCGGCACCGGCATCCACCTCAACAACATGCTCGGTGAGTCCGACCTCAACCCGGAGGGGTTTCACCGCCACCCGCCCGGCGATCGGATGCCGAGCATGATGTCGCCGACGGTGCTGCTGCGCGACGGCCACCCGGAGCTCGCCGTGGGGAGCGCGGGCTCCAACCGGATCCGCTCGGCGATCCTCCAGACCATCCTGCGGTGTGTTGACGAGGGCATGTCCGCCCAGGAGGCGGTGCGGGCGCCGCGCATCCACTACGAGGACGGTGTCGTCTTCGCCGAGCCGGGGATCGACGCCACGGCGCTGGAGCAGGCGGGGCGGACCGTCCGGCGGTTCCGAGCGCCCAACCTGTTCTTCGGTGGCGCGCAGGCGGCCGAGCGGCACGAGGACGGCGGGTTCAGCGGCGGCGGCGACCCTCGGCGGGGCGGCGCCGCGGTCGTGGTGTGAGCCCGGACGCGGCCCGTCTCAGCTGAAGCGGACCTTGCCGTTGGACCTCGCCCGCGCCTGGGCGCGGTCAACGAAGTCCAGCCGTTTGGTGGCGGCGCGGAACAGTCGCGCGACGAGCCGCAGCCGTGCGTTCTCGGAGCGCAGCTCGAGCAGGCCCTGCTTCACATCCGCGCCGAAGTCGACGGTCGCGGCCATCCCGTAGGCGTCCAGCCCGGCGAGCTCCTCGCGGTCGGGCTCGCGGTCGGTGGCCCGCTGGACGAGCTCGGCGTAGACGTTGCGGGCACCGGTGGCGGCGGCCTCGTCGACGGGCTCCCGTTCGTCGTCGAGGAACTCCACGATCCCGGCCGGGTAAGCGAGATGGCTCTGCCGTTCGACGATCCGGAACGGCCGCTCGCCGCGCACGACGATGTTCGAGCGGCCGTCCTCCATCCGCTCGAGCACCTTCTCGATCGTGCAGGCGCAGCCGATCTCTCGCAGCCCGTCGTCGGCCATCCAGACGATGCCGAAGTCGCTCGACACCTCCAGGCAGTGCGCGATCATCACCTGATAGCGCTCCTCGAAGATGTGCAGCGGCACGAGTTCGGAGGGCAGCGCCACCAGGCCGAGCGGAAACAGCGGGAACTCCTCGTGGAGCTCTCCGGCCATCAGGACCCTCGGCGGGCCGTGATCAACAGGTTGTAGAAGATCGCCGGCGGCAGCCGTGGCTCGAGCAGCCGTTGATCCAGTCGTTGCAGCAGCAGGTAGCCGTGGAACGCGTACTGCCGCCAGAGCATCGGCACGTCCTCGGGATCGGCCGATGCCTCCAGCGAGCGGTTGAACCAACCGAACCAGTTGGCCGCGAGCTCCTCGCCGCGGACCTTGACCGATTCGAACCCCGCCTTGCGGGCGTACCGGGCCAGGTCGCCGGGATCGAACGCGTGGATGTCGACATAGCGCTCGAGATCGTGGTCGGAAATGTGCGTGCCCGCCGTGGCGCTCTCGGCGGGTGGGGCCGGAGAGGCGCCGAGCACCCGCCGCCAGATCGGCGCGACGAGACCCGCGCCCCGCTTGGGCAGCGACGCGATCCGGTCACCGACCCGCGAGGGCTCGCCGGCGAACACGATCCGCCCGCCCGGCCGCAGCACGCGGTGGAACTCCGAGAACGCGCGCCGCAGGTTCGGGAGATGGTGCAGCACCGCATGGCCGAGCACGAGATCGAAGCTCTCGTCGGCGAATGGGAGCGACTCGGCGTCGGCGCGCGCGGTCCGAACCTCGAGGCCGAGCCGCTCGGCATTGGCGGCGAGCGTCTGGAGCATCCCGGGCGAGATGTCGGTACAGGTCGCGCGTGAGACGACACCGGCCCGCAGCAGGTTGAGGCTGAAGTAGCCGGTACCGGCGCCGACCTCCAGCGACCGGTCATAACCCGCGTCGAGCTCCGAGCCGAGCAGCTTGCGCAGCTTGCCCAGCACCTGGCCCTGGCCGATCTCGCCGAAGTCGATTCCCCACTTCGCGTCGTAGCTCTCGGCGGCGACATCGTGGTAGCGCGTGTTGACGTCGCGGATCTCCTCTGCGGTGCCGGGGGCGCTCATACTCGGCGCGGACATTAGCCTGTCGATGCATATGACGAGCGACCTTTTCGTCCAGCAGGATCAGCCGCCCGGAGTGCCCCCGATGGTGCTCACCGGCGAGCGAACGTTGCCGGATGTGCCGGCCGAGAACTACTGGTTCAGGCGCCACCTCGCGGTCTATGAATGGATCGGTGCGCGAGTGCTTGGCGCCCGCGTGTGCGACATGGCGTGCGGCGAGGGCTACGGGTCGGCCGTCCTCGCCCGCGGCGCCGCGTCGGTGGTCGGCGTCGACGCCAATCCGGAGGCGTTTGAGCATGCGACGCTGCGCTACCGCTCCGACAACCTGCGCTTCGAGCGGGGCCCGGTCGAGAGCCACGGGGAGCAGGGCAGCTTCGACGCGGTCGTGTTCCTGCAGACGATCGAGCACGTCCAGGACCCGGCGGCGGTGCTCACCCACATGCGCTCGCTGCTCGCCCCCGGTGGGACTGTCTACGTGACCACGCCGAACCTGTTGACGATCGCGCCCGCCGGGGCTGAGAAGTCCGACAACCCGTGGCACGTCCGGGAATACCGCGCCGTGGAGTTCGAGGAGCTCTGCCGGTCGGTGTTCGGGACCGTGCAGGTGCTCGGGCTGCACCACGCGCGGCGGCTGGCGCTGCACGCCCTCGCGCTTCGCTGGGGCTGGGACGCCGTCCACGCGCGACTCCGGATCACCCGGCCGTTCTATGACCGGTTCACGCCGTCGATCACCGCGCGTGACTTCGCCCTGCGCGAGGGTGACCTCGACGCGGCGCTCGACTTCCTGGCGATCTGTCGGGCGTGATGAGCACCTTCAACGGCAGCGGCGCCGGGAACGAGGACGAGGACGAGCCGGCGGCCGGCGAGGCCATCGATGTCCGTCCGGCGTGGCGGCAGCGGATGCGCCGACCGTGGGTGCCGATCGGCCTGCTCGTGCTGCTGTTCATCCTGATCGCGGTCGTGCCGCGCCACAACCTCCGCTCGCGCACGCTGCCCCCCGGCCACTGGGGCGCGACGCTGGGCTGCCTGGAGCGCAACACGAGCTTCCGGGTGGTCGCGTTCGGCACCGGCGTCGCCCCGGAGCGCGGGACGACCACGGTCGCGGTTCAGACCAACCTCGCCCACCACACCCTCGCCGTGTTGCGCCAGGCGGCGTCGGCCGACGCGGCCCGGGCGGTCGTGCGCCAGAACGGCTTCGGCGAGCTGAGCCGTTCCGGCTACCAAACCCACGGGCGGATCGTCTGGGCCTACGACCAGAGCGGCGGGGCGGCGAGCTTCACCGTCAACGCGGGAGAGCGGGCGCTGATCGACGCCTGCGTGCGCAACCCGCACGGCTGAGGGCGTCGCCGGGTGAGAACCATGCAGTGGGCGCCCGCGCGGCGGGCGCCCGGTGCAGCGGGCTACGAGGTCGCGTTCTCGGTCAATGTGAACGTCGAGGACGCCTTTGCCGGCACCTTGCTCGGGACGATCTGCGGCTTGGAGCCGGTCAGAACGAGCGCGAAGGGGCTCGGAGCCGGGCTGGTCTGGCTCCAGTCCAGGCCACCGACCTCCACCCCGGAGAAGGCGACCGGGGAGGAGAACTTCTCGAGCGTCCCATCCCCCGTGCTGAGGATCTCGGAGCCGAGGATGACCTGCGAGTCGGCCGAATTGATCGTCCCGTTGGACGTGATCACCTGGCCTTTGGTCAGGTCATCCACCGTGGCGATGGTCGCGCCGCCCGGAGTCTCGACGATGCGGGTCTCGACCCTGTCGCCGAGGCTGGCATCGGCGTTGGCGACCGTTCCGGACGGTGACCCGACGGTCATGACCCCGTTCACGCCGCATCCGATCGCGACCTGAGCCCACGCATCGTCGCCCCCGCCGCTGCCTGGGACGTCCAAGCCCAGCAGGACAGCGGCGCCGTTGGAGTCAGTACACGTGGCCTTGGACGGGAGCTTGAACGTCGAGCTCGCCGACGTGATCCCCTCGGCAGGCGTGACGATGTATCCGCCGACCGTTGAAGACCGCGGCATGCCGCTTGCGAGCGGGTGAAGCCCCGTCGCGGTGTGCCCCGTCCCGCGAGCCGGCGCCACACCGGGGAGCTTGGACGCACGTGAATGGGCCGCGAGCGACGGTGCGCTGGCCAAGCCCATCGCCGCCACCGCCCCGACGAATGACGCGCTCGCGATGCGCACGTCGAAGACTCTCCTCACCTGAACCCCCTTGGTTGAGTGACCGAGCCGCCATCCGCGACCCTGCCGCCATTCTTGCCGATAACTCATCGCCTGTCCACCGGATCTGGCCGCGGGGATGGGCGGGGCCGATACGGGTGGGCCGTCGCCGGGAAATCGTGCCACCGGTCCGGTCGGAGGCGCCCGGTGTCACGTTTTCGGCGAACAGCGCGTGAAATCCGACAACGGCCACCGCAGCGGCGGCGGGTGGCACGAAATCGGGCGCGTGGGACCTCGCACGCTCGCGCGATCCCCGAGGGGGGAGCTTCGACGGACCGGACGGCGCCGTGGCTCTTGGGCGACACCCCAGGGTGGGTCCGCCGCGGCACCTGCGGGTTTCGCGGGTCCGGCTCACGACAAGGGCGGGTTGCTGTCCGCGACGGCTGCGACCGGGCAGTTCACCTCACGCAATGGGGGCGGTTGCCTCTCGTACGCGTCGATGGAGGGCACGGATCTCGATGTGGTGAGAGCGAAGTGGACACAGCGCGCGGTCACATGCCCGACGGCGAACGCCTGGGCCGTGTTCTGGGTGGGACTCGACGGGTGGTGGGACGACACCGTCGAACAGGGCGGCACGTCTGCCCGATGCGTCAACGGGACGCCACAGTACGCGACGTGGTGGGAGATGTACCCGACCAACGCAATTCAGACCGTCTTCAGCATCAACGCAGGCGACTCCATCAGGTCACACCGGGAGCTCACTGGCTCCGGGCCGCGGTCACAGAGGAAGCGGGCGGCATAACGTACGCCGGCGTCTCGAAGTTGACGGACGAAGGCAAGGCTTTCAAAGCCACGTGGAGGCATTCCTGAGCTCTGACCCCCGCCATTGGCTGGTGGGGGTCTGGCTGTAGGCCGCGTCTAGAGTCACGGGCGTGCCCGAGGGCGAACTGGCAATCGTCCTCCACACCCACATGCCCTACGTCGAGGGGTTCGGGACGTGGCCGTTCGGCGAGGAGTGGCTCTGGGAGGCGATCGCGACGAGCTACCTGCCGTTGCTGGAGGTGCTCGATGACCACAGCGCGCGCGGGGCACACCGGACGCCTCCCGTCACGCTCAGCCTGACGCCGGTGCTGTGCGACCAGTTGGCGGCGCCGGGGGCGATGGAGCGGTGCGTGAGCTTCCTGCGGGAGATCCGGCCGGAGTCACACCGGCGCGATATCGCCGAGCTCGGCGCCGCCGCCCAGGAACCGGCCGCGGTCGAGCTTGAGCGCTCGGCTGCGGAGTACGCGGGCGCGGCGGACCGGCTCGAGGCGCTCGAAGCGCAGGGAGGGTTGCTTGGAGCGCTCGGCGCCCACGCGAGCTGGACGTCGGCCGCAACCCACGCGATCCTGCCGCTGCTCACCACCGACCGAGGCATCGAGCTCCAGGTCCGTACCGGGATCGCCTCCCACCGGCGACGCTTCACCCGCTGGGACGGCGGGTTCTGGCTGCCGGAATGCGCGCACGCGTCCTGGGTCGGCCTTGCACTGCGGCGTGCCGGCGTCACCGCGACGTGTGTCGAGCTCACCCGTCGGCTCGGGCCCGGCGACCCGCGGCACCTGCATCCCCTCAGCGACGACTCGGGCCCGGTTCTGTGGCCGCTCGATCGCAGCGTGATCGCCTGGGTGTGGGGCGAGGGCGGTTACCCGTCTCGGGCGCGCTACCGCGACTATCACCGGTACACGACCCACCGGCACCGCGTCCACCGGATCGATGGCGCGCTCTACGACCACGTCGCGGCGGTTGCCCAGGCCCGGGCCGACGCCGCCGAGTTCGTCGCCGGCGTGCGTGAGCGGGTCGCCGGCGGCGGCGTCTGCGTGTGTGCGCTCGACACCGAGCTGCTGGGCCACCACTGGTACGAGGGTCCGGTCTGGCTCCGTGCCGTGCTCGAGGAGGCAGCCGCGCAGGGGCTCAGGCTCACCCGGCTCGATCACGCGACGCTCGAGCGACACGAGCCGCGGCCGACGCCCGACCAGGCGCGGTCACCGCACGCCACGAGCTGGGGAACGGGGGAGGACCTGCGCACCTGGAGCGGCCCGCGGGCGGCACCGTTCGCGTGGCGAGCCCGCCGGGCGGAGCGCGCACTTGCCTCGCGCGATCAGCGCCCTCCGGACCGGGCGCTGCGGGAGCTGCTCGCGCTGCAGTCCTCCGACTGGGCGTTCCTGCACGGCTGCGACCTCTCCGGCGACTACCCGGAGGAGCGGGCCGCCGGGCACGAGGCGGCGCTCCACCAGGCGCTCACCGACCCCGCCGACCCCTCACTGCGATCGCTCGCCCCCTGGCTCGAAGGCTGGGGGTGAGCCGTCCGCGCCCCGGTGCCGGGAAGGTTCTTGGCGCTGAAGATCAAGAAAGCTCCCAGCGGTGCTGAAGGCGACCTCGGAGCGCCGCCGGGATCGGGTCCCGGGAGCGCCGCCGAGCCTCGGCGGGCCTACTCCGCCCAGCGGAACGTCCGCGGCGCCCGGCGCCTGCGGATGAGCTTGGCCGGGATGCCGCCCACGACCGCGTTGGCCGGGACGTCGGCGGTCACCACCGAGCTCGTGCCGATCACGGAGTTGTCGCCGACGCGCACGCCGCGCAGCAGGCAGGCGCCGTAGCCGATCCAGACGTTGTGGCCGATACGAACGTCGCGCTTGTAGATCCCCTGCTCGCGGATCGGGCGCTCGACCTCGACGACGCCGTGGTCGAAGTCGATCATCATCACGCGGTCCGCGACGATGCACTCGCGGCCGATCGAGATGTGCTGGAAGGCGGAGATGGTGCACTCCTGGCCGAACACGGTCTTGGCGCCGACCCGCAACTCGCCCTCGTGCACGCGGACCTTGCTGCCCTGGCCGATCCACGACCAGCGTCCGAGGTGGATCCGAGCATCGCGGCCGATCTCGAACCGGACTCCAGGGCAGATGAAGCACATCCCGTCGGTCGTCAACCGCCCCCGATAACGGAGCTTGAGCCAACCCCACCGCATCAGCAGCCGCGCGTAGCGCCACGACAGCATGTGATTGACGCGTGCGAAGCGAAGGAACTCCAGCGGCCCGCCGTGCAGCGGCGGCGGTCCGGCGCGCACGAATGCGGGTGCGGCGGCGATCGCCGGCGGGGCCGTGGCGAACGTGGGAACGGACTCTCTGGGACCGATGGCCAAAGCGCATCAGATCGTAAGCGGTCGACCGCGGCCCGCGCAGGGCGCATTAGGATCCCCTGGAGCACCGTTGCCCGCCACCGAGGAGAGTCCGCCCATGCCCAAGACCGTCATTCTCTCGGCCGCTCGCACGCCGATCGGAAAGCTCGGCGGAGGGCTCTCGTCGCTCCCCGCCACCGAGCTCGGCGCGACCGCCATCAGCGCCGCTCTGGAGCGCGCGGAGGTCGCGCCCTCCGACGTCCAGCACGTGGTCATGGGCCAGGTGATCCAGGCCGGCGCCGGTCAGATCCCCTCGCGCCAGGCGCAGATCGGCGCCGGCATCCCGAAGGAGGTCTCCTCCGAGACGATCAACAAGGTGTGCGCCTCCGGGATGCGTGCCGCCGGGATGATCGACGCCGCGGTGCGCGCCGGCGACCTCGACGTCGCGGTCGGTGGCGGCATGGAGTCGATGTCGAAGGCTCCCTACGTGCTCAAGGAGGCGCGCTTCGGCTTCCGCATGGGCGACGGCAAGGCGCTGGACGCGATGATCAGCGACGCGCTCACCAACCCGTTCAGCGGGCGCCAGATGTTCGACGAGGCGACTGAGGTGGGCGACGAGATGGAGATCACCCGCGCCGACCTGGACAAGTGGGCGCTGCGCTCCCACGAGCGCGCGATCGCCGCCACCGACGAGGGGCGGCTGCCCGAGGAGATCGTCTCGGTGACGATCAAGAGTCGCAAGGGCGACACCACGGTCGAGGTCGACGAGGCGCCGCGGCGCGACACGACGCTGGAACGGCTGGCCAAGCTCCCCGGGCTGGTCGGCAAGGAGGGCTCGCACACCGCCGGCAATTCCCCGGGGGTCAACGACGGCGCCGGCGCGCTCGTGCTCGCCTCCGACGAGTGGGCCAAGGCGAACGGCAGGACGGCGCTGGCCACGATCATCGCTCAGGCGGCGGTCGCCGACGACTTCGCCTACCTCGCCCGCACCCCTGCCAACGCGGCCAAGAAGGCACTGGAGAAGGCGGGGCTGACCGCGGACGACATCGACCTGTGGGAGATCAACGAGGCGTTCGCCTCGGTCGCTCTGAACTCGACGCGGGTGCTGGGGATCGACGAGGACAAGGTGAACGTCAACGGCGGTGCGGTCGCGCTCGGTCATCCGGTCGGCGCCTCGGGCGCGCGGATCCTCGGTGCGCTGGTGCTCGAGCTGCGCCGCCGCGGCGGCGGTCTGGGCTGCGCCGCGATCTGCTCGGGCGGAGGCCAGGGCGACGCGATGATCGTCGAGGTCAATGGCGGCTGAGCGCGACCAGGCGCGGGAGAGCGCCGGGCCGCGCGGCGCGGCGTTCTTCGATCTCGACAAGACGCTCATGCAGGGCTCCTCGGCGTTCCAGTTCGCCCGTGCCGCCTACGCCGAGGGGCTGATCAGCCGCCGGCAGATCGTCACCGACGGGTGGGCGAATCTGCGCTACCGGCTGCGGGGCGCCTCCGACGAGGTGTCGCTCGCACTGCGCGAGCGGATCGCGGCGGGGCTCCAGGGCACGCGGGTGGTCGAGCTCGAGCGGCTCGGCGTGGGAGTGCTCGCCGGCGTGCTGCCGCGGATCTACCCGCGGATGCTGCGTATCGCCCATGAGCACCAGGACGCGGGGCGGCCGGCGTACATCGTCACCGCCGCCGCCCAGGACCTCGCCGACATCCTCGCCCGTGTGATGGCGCTCGACGGCGCCCTCGGGTCCCAGCTCTCGGAGGTCGAGGGCGGCGTGTACACGGGCCGTCCGACCGGGGAGTTCATGTACGGCGGCGGCAAAGCACGGGCGATCACCGAGCTGGCCGCCCGCGACGGGCTCGACCTCGGAGCCTCGTACGCCTACTCCGACTCCGAGTCCGACCTGCCGATGCTCGAGTGCGTCGGCCATCCGGTGGTCGTCAATCCCGATGCGACGCTGCGCAGGATCGCCCGGGAACGAGGCTGGGAGGTCGTGCGCCTGGACCGCCTCGGCCGGCGCCTGTGGTGGGCGGCCGGGCTCAGCGGCGCCGCCGCGGCGGGCGGCGCGGCCGCCGTCACCATCGGCCGGCGAATGGGCGGCTCCGGGTCGTCCCGCGCCCGCGCCTGGTCGGGGCCGCTCACCGCGGCGTCAACGCCTTTCCGATGACCGCGCCGGTCGGGGCAGACAGCACGATCAAGTCCCGATCCGCGATCCTGTGACCGGTCGCACACCGCGCGCCCCGCCTTGGGCCGCACGATAAGCGACAGCGGTGTAGGTTCCCGATTGACTCGTCAGTCAACTCGGTATGATTCCGCGGCGACGCCCGCGTGAGAGCGCTTGGACCCGCGGGCACCGACGGACCCGCGAGAGGACATCGATAGGAGGCCACACTTGAAGATTTGCGTCCTGGTCAAAGAGGTTCCGGACGCCGCGGTCGAGAAGCGCATCGACCCCTCGACGGGGCGGATGGATCGATCCGGTGAGAAGAACCTCAA